>CAJXVU010000047.1 GCA_913062555.1 uncultured Bacteroidota bacterium | reverse complement strand
AACCATGTACTCTGTACCATTTAATGTAAATACTCCATATTTGATAAGCTCCGGTGTTCCTCCAGCCTCTCCTTCTAAGTATTTTGTTGTGCTTTTAATTTCCGAATTCGGAAAGATAGAAGTGTAGAAATTTATCGCTTCTTCAGCCTTTCCGCATTGATCACCTACAAATGTTAGAAATGTTGTTATTTTCATCTTTTTGATATTTAAGTTAAAATCCAAAATTGTCAACTACATAATTTTTTTGCTTCTCGAAAGTTGCTATTGTTAGCTAATGGCAGTATTGACAATTGTTAGGCTATTTCTCCTAAAATGTTGTTCTAGTGTTTTCTTGTATTATTGATAACGTTTAGTACATGGCAACTAGGGCAGTAGAAAGCGTTAAACTTTCGAGTCTGCATTAATACAATGCCTTGTATTTTATTTTTCATTAACTTTAATTAATTCAAAAGAATTAAAAAATCGGGTAGAATTAATATTACCTTCATCTTTTTCTTCATATATAACCTGAGCTAAGTATAATTTAAATTCTACTAAAATTGTTTGCATTTCAATTATATATAAATCTTTAATTTTAATTTTTGAATGTCTTCCTAAATAACCATTAAACATAATATTATCAGAAGAAATAAGTATTCCATTTGTATTTTTAACAGCGCCGTCTACTGCATTATTCAATACGATATGTTTACTTTCATCTGAGGCTAGTCCATCTTCAAAAAAACTAGAAGGGTATCTAGTAAAGGCAGTCATATAAATTAAATTCTGATCGAATGTAAGGTCTTTCTGTTGAAAAACATCGGTGTGCATTTTTACAGTACCCTTAGCTGTTGTTACGTCTTGTACTGTACTCTTTACATCTGAAGGAAAATTTATACGGTAACCTTTCTCTATGTCTTTTACTAACTTCCATTCATTCTTCTCTTGAGCAGTCCCAAAAGAAACCATTAAAAGAATAACACATTGTAATAAAATCTTCATAATTGTTGAATTTAAGTTACTACGTAAACATTCCGCCAACTACATTAAGAGTTTGTCTTGTTATATAAATCGACATATCGCCATCAAGAATAATACAAGTATTAACAATGTCTTCAAGTAGTTGATTGATTTTTATTCTTACGTGAGTTTCATTTTTATTTCTTTAATTCTGTTGATCACTGGCTAAAATAGCTTTTTTTTCAGCTTGCTTACAACGTGTTTGTATATGATTTGTGCGACTTAGAATCTGTAGGATTTTCAGTTGTAGCAAATCGTTTGTTTAAAGATATAAATTTAAAATGAAGTAGAAGTATAGCATTAATTATACATTTTGTTTGATGCAGTTTTACTTCACTTTGACCCCTTTGCTTTTATACATTCTATTTTCATAAAAAATAGAGGGCTGTTTATTTGCATTTAATTTAAAAGTTAAATTTTTAAAGCTATTGCGAAAATAAAACCTATTGTTTTCATCTGAATAGATTTTGGTTTTACTTCTATTTGGTCCCCTCTGACTATATAGCTCATTATTTTCTTCTGAGATTATTCTTATCGAACCATTGTCCAATTCATATGTCCCAACAATCTTTTTTAGAAACGCAGGATCAAGAGTTATGTTGCTTGTATCTATCTCTTTATAAGGTTTGTTACTTGCAATGGCTGCCATTTTGGTAGAAACGTAATTTGGCTCGCTAAAGTTACGGTTGGTAAAAACGACTACAAAAACATCATTTTTTGGCAAATAAATACTATTGGTCCTAAAGCTAGAGGTGCCTCCGCTGTGTTCTATGGAGGAAATGCCATTTATTTCGTCTATAGCCCAACCGTAGCCATAATTTGTATTTTTTCCGTCTATTAATTGATAGTTTGTAAAAGCCTTTATTTTATTTTCTTCACTAATCAGTTTGTTGTTTCTTATAGCTCTACTCCAAAGAAAAAGATCGTTAACCGTTGATAGAATAGCACCTGCACCATCATAATTATTAAAGTTTAATGCGTCTCCGTTAACAGTTTCACTTTTATTAAATTCTTCATCTCTTTTATCATTTATATTATGATAGCCTGATGCTCGGTTTAATATGATTTTTGATCTGCTGCCATAAGAAGAATTTTTCATTTCTAAAGGTTTAAAAATAAATTCTGTAATAAATTCTTCGTATGTTTTGTTAGAAATTTTTTCTATTACTGAGGCAAGTAAATAATAACCAGTATTACTGTAGAGGTATTTTTCACCTGGAGCAAAATGCATAGGTAGTTTTTTAAACAAATTGATGAAATATTTTTTAGTAAAATCTTTTTTTCTGTTGTCATACCATTCATCTGAAGCTGTAAAACTGCCCATACCTGATGTATGCGTAAGTAAATGGTGTATGGTTATTTTATGGCCATGGGTTGGGTAGTCTTTTATATATTTAGTAATCTCATCGTCCAATTTTAATTTTCCTTGTTCAACAAGCATCAATATGGAAACGGCAGTAAATTGCTTTGTTAATGACCCAATTTCCAATACACTATTTACGGACATATCTACATCTAGCTCTAAATTGGCTTTTCCGAAAGCCTTTTGGTATATGACTTTTCCATTAACTGCGACTAAAGCTGTAGCACCTGGGCCTGAAGTTGGATATTCCTTGCTCAGTAAAAGGTCAAATTCTTTTTCAAAATTCTGAGAATATCCTGTAATTGAGATTACAAATAATAGTATTAAAGTTAAATTGAGTTTTTTCATTTTGATTGTTTGATTAATAACGTCGTAAGTCGCACGAAAGTTTAATTTGTTACAATTGAAATTGCATACAACGTGTTTTCATGTATGATTGTGTTACACGAAATCAGTTATGATTTTCCCCTGAAGGACAAAATTAATTAAATCCGAGGGATTTCCTTTGATGCAATTTAGAAGTAATTAATTATAGGCTTTGTTAGCCTTTCATTCTTTTTATTTTAAATAATTTGTCAACACACTGATTAATTCATTCGCATTGGCCTTACCAGTCTTTAATCTATTTACATTCAATTGAGAAAGAAGAGTATTAATTGATATTCTATTAATGAGCTTGATAATAGTTGGGTCATTCTGAGATTTATAAAATAATTGAGAATTGAAAGAATTTACTTCAACCATTCTTTCTGAATTTGCATATGAACTACCGAATTCATTTAATATTGAGTTTATATCAAATTCATCAGAATAAATATGGGAACCAAACAACTCAAGAGCGTAATGTGAATTAGATTCTAATACATCAGTTATTTGCACACCATGACTGTAATATCCTTGAATATTGCTTCGAAGAGCATTATTAGATATAATGTTTAATCTTCCAGAGAATTTGATTTCTTCAAAAACTATGCTATTTTGTTGAAAATAAGTTGCGGGTAGTAAACTTGCAAAGTGAAACAAAATTATGGAATCTTTTTTTAGTGTTGGATTTTTAAAGTGGTTTAGTATATAATTTCCCGATGCAACTTTTTGTGAGTCCAGTGAAATATTACGATTCATTTTAACGACATCAGTTTCGATATTATGTATAATTCCTTGTATATAAAACCTTTCCAAATCATTATTTATTCTACTTGTATTCCAATTATTTATAGAGAGTGCAATAAGAATCCCAATAACGACAAGAATAATTTCGCCAATTGCATATTTTAGATACTTTCCAGTTTTGTTTTTTTCCATAAGGTCGTATCGTATTTTTCTAAAGAATTTTATCATTGGTTAGTAGTTAGTCATAATGGAGGCTAACGTGTTCGTATATGATTAGTTGCGTTGGCCATAACTAATTTAGTAAAAAGAAACGAACCAGAGGAAAATTCGCTAGGATTTACCGTGTACAGATCGAACCAACAATTAATTATACATGGTGTTATGAACTCTTTATCTTCTATTTTTTATATCATTCCATGTGACCAGCTCGATATTGTTTTCTTCGAGTTTCGATTTGTTTACTTTATTCGTAAAAAAATCAAAATCAACTTGCCTCCATTCAGAACCGAAATTAGGATGATTTATGGTCACTCCTTTCATTTCATTATTATCAAATGCAGGATGGATTAAAATAAGATTCAATCCACTTGTCAAATTTTCTAAAACGGTATCGTAGTAGTCGCGTAGTTTACCAGATTCAAAATTCTCAAATTTGCCAACGAAAGTTTTATCAATTAGAAAATCACTTTCATTAATATTAAACTCGGGACTTAGTCCGACCATTTTCATTAATTCTCGATTTATTAAAACGGGGAGATTATATTTTTCACCTAATTCCTTGTAGATTTTAAAAAACTCACTTGTAGTCGCGACACTATACATGTGAGAATCAATATGCGTAGGCTTTAATCCAAATTTAAGAGCGCACTCTATTTGCGCTTGAAGTTCCTTTCCAACATCTACTGCAGAAGCATTTTTTCTAAGGTCCTCTCTTTTTTTATAGAAATGACCATTTAAGTCCACTAAACTTGGAACTTCAGAAACTGGTAAAATAGGTCCAAATTTGTAGTTTTCCCATTCGCATGTGAGAGTCAGATGAATGCCGTTATCAAACTGTGGATTGTTTTTGGCAAATGTCGCCATTTCGTAAAACCATGGGCATGGAACCATTATACTATATGAGTTTACAATTCCGTTCTCTAGAGATTGAATTGTTGCCAGATTCTCGGAATGACAAAGTCCTGCATCGTCTGCATGTATTATCAGTAATTTGGTTTTTTCTGAGAACCCTAATTTTTGTGCTGAATTCATATTCAATCAAGAAATTTGTATTTGACTATTAAGATTTTAGAATTGTACATAACGGCAGGAATATGGGGTGTTTGGCATTTCAAAGCTACTTCATATCAAACCGCTATATGTTTTATTCATTGTACTCACTTTCAAATTTAGCACTATCCGCCAAATGATTTATATTTATTGTTAGAGGCTTTTCATTTTAACCAGGCTATTATATGCTCCAATGATCTCATGTGTATTACTTAAATGGAGAATGTTTAAGATATTTTATTCCATTTCATTGCAAGAGATAATGGCACTTTTAGAGATTTCATACTGTTAGCCATCCCAATCTCTATAACCACTTCCCTTACTCGTCCGTAGCCTTATAATCAACAGGGAATGCTTTCAATACTTCCCTTGTCAGATCCCATTGATTGAAACCTTGCTTGCCATAATCAAGACCCCTTCTAACAATTACCAGATCATGTGAAGGAACCACAATGACATATTGCCCCCGATTTCCAGCGGTAGTATAGGCATCTTTAGGTATGTCATCACGCATATCTGGCACGAGCCACCATTGTCCACCATAAAAATTTCCACGCACTGCGGTGGATGGTGCAGGAGTTCTGATAAAGTCTATCCATTTTTCGGAGATGAGCCTTTCTCCATTCCATACCCCATTTTGCTCATAAAGCAAACCAAATCGTGCAAGATCTCGGGCATTGGTATATACTTGACTACTAAAAATAAAATCGCCAAATCTGTCGGTGCTAACGAAAGTATTTCTCATACCAATTTTGTCAAACAATGCTTTCCTTGGAAATTCAATATAGGTCTGGTTATCCCCAAGAGCATTCTTCATTGCCAACACAGCTAGAATTGTATCATAGTTCTCATAGTCCCAGTAAGTACCCGGATTTCTGATTAGTCCTCTATTTCTTGCTCCGTTGACCGAACTTGCTCCTGCCCAATAGGAAAGTCCAGACCCGGTGGCATATTCCATCCTACGACTATCGACAGTGTATAGGCCACTCGACATATTCAATACGTTCCTTAATGTGATATCTGCACGCGGATCATTCTCAGAAGTTTTTTCCTTAGGGAGCCATTCAATTCCCAGTGGGGCATCTAGTTTCATTTTTCCTTGATCTACCAACATACCTATCAAGGTCACCGCAATACTCTTGGCTGTCGACCATGTTCGCGTCTTGGTGTACATATCAATACTTTCCGCATACCGTTCATGAATGATTTGACCTTTATGAACAACCATCAAACTAAGGGTGACTTGTTCGGGAGATTCCCTTTCAAATGACCATTTTGAAGCTCTAGTCAATAAATCTGCATCTATATACTTTGGTAGCTTTTGTTTTTTGACCAAATCACCTTCAGGCCAAGGTATGGTGGCAGGATTACCAGGAAGAGGAAGAAGGCTTTGTATGGGTAGATTATCAATAATATCAAATGTTTGATCGGGAGCTAGAATGATGCTCCCAATTCCTTCTCTGAATACTGCGCGCATCACCGGAGTATCTACGGTAGAACCGATCGTAACCGTTTTTCTATCCCAATCTATCAAGTAGTCTCCACCCTGTGCACTTCCAATTGGTTGTTTTAGGTATTTAAGCTCTTGATTATAGACCTGTTCAAGGGTTCTGTTAGAGGTGAAAAGCCCATTACAAGTTAGAATTGCTTGAACCCCATATTTAATCATTTCCCTATTTGACTTTGAATAATCATAGGATTCTGATTGCTGTGCGAAACCCAGATAGTAAGAAAACATAAGAATGACGACTAGTAGAAAGGTTTTTTTCATTGTATTCAAATTTTAGGATCAACTTTAAATTGCCACTAACGCCTTTGTGGATGGTTTAAACAACTAATTTAGCAAATAAAAACCGAATAGAAAATCCGTGGAATTTTCATAAGTAAGTTAGAACCAGTAATTAATTTTATACGGTGTTGTGCTTTCATTATTTTAATTTTCTAATCGTTTTAATTCATTTTGAACTTCGTCAATTAATTCCGTTATTCTTTCTTTGAATTTTTTTAAACTCTTTGAAATAATTGGTCTATTTCTTCAAGGGTCGACTCCAAAATAGTAATATAATAATTTAGCGATTTTATATGGAAAGATAGGTCATCTAGAAATTCAGATAATTGAGCTTCATTCATATCACCTAAATTGTTCGTTCGTCGTTCATGACTGTATTTTTTTGTAACAAATTCCCAACGACCATCTAACAAAATACCATTATCAATCATTCTTGCATAGGTTGAATTGTATAATTTTGTAACCGCTGAACCGAATTTTTTGTTTTTGAATTTGCTTATTTCATTTCCAGAAATAGCAGACTGGAATGAACCTGATATTGGATAAAATGTACGTTGACTAATAAAATACACAATAACCAATGAATCTACTTTTTTTCGGTTGGTAGTATATAATTCAGGTAATTCCTGATTTAAAATATTAAAAGCAGATATTTTACTAGTGGCAGTATTTATGATCAAATTAATATACTCTTTGTCTTGTGTAAGATCATTTTTTATTCCAGAAATAGCATCTTTTTCAGTTATCTGCTGTTTTCTTAATTCATTCCAATTATTAATTGAAAGAGCAATTAAAATTCCAATTACCACAAGTACAATCTCACCAATGGCATAAAGCATATACTTGCTAACTTTATTTTCTTTAATCATATTTTGGCGAATTTTTCTAAAGAATTTTATCATTGGTTAGTGGTTATTCATAATGAAGCAGAATGGTTGGTGTTTAGTTTGTTGCTTAAGCACTAATATAGCAAAAAGTAACGGGTGTGAGGAAATTCGGTAGAATTTGCGTGGTTATGATTAAACACCATCAAGCAATTAATTATACACGTTGTTGATAACTGGCTTTCTTTGTCCAATTAACTTAACCTTCTTTCAATTTCTTTTTTAAATAGCTGTGTTTTCCTGATTAATACAGTACTTATTCTTTATAAATACTCATAGTTTCATCGTAAATAGGGCTATCTATTGCTAAAAAATCTAAGATGCTATGAAAGATATTGTGTTGTGAGTACTCTTCATTCTCTTTAATTTTTCTTGAATTTTCAGATGTCCAAACAACAAATGGAATGTCTAATTGCTCCTTTGGGGCAAGACTAGTAGGTATACCGTGCAAATATAAGTTGCTTTCCCCTAACGACTCTCCGTGGTCAGAAACAAATATCATTGAGGTATTGTACTCATTTAATTGCTTTAGTTCATCAATTAGTGTAGCAAGAATATAATCTGTGTATAAAATAGTATTGTCATAAGCGTTTATCAATTCTTGCTGTGTGCAATCTGCTAGCTCAACACTTTTACAAACTGGGATGAATTTTTCAAATTGCTTGGGGTACTTTTTATAATATGTAGGACCGTGACTTGTATACGTATGAAGGACTACCAAAATTTTATTTTTCTTAGATGCTAGTATTTGCTTTTTTAATCCGTTGAGCAATATTTCATCATAACCACAATTTGGTCCTTCACAATTTTTTCTTAACGACTTCTTATTCTGGTAATTTTCTACTTTAAGTGTAGGTTCACCCCAATTTGTAGTTTTCCAGATAACTTCTACATCATTTCTGAATAAGTAATTAGGTAGTGTCTCGTAGAGTTTTCTAGTATTTTTATATTCTAAAATACACTTTACTCCCGTTGTGGTAGAGGTTCCACACGCCTCAGCTTTAAAGTGTTTTAAGTTTGCTATTTGTGATAACAATGGATTAGTATTCTTCTCGTATCCATATAAAGAAAAGTTACTACTTCTGGCGGACTCGCCGATTACTAAGACAGCAACAGATTTTTCATCGTTCTTTATTGTCGCATCAGGTAAAAGAATTTGCTTCTTATTCTTTTTATTTTTGTGACTATAATATCTACTGGTATTTACAACATACGACCAGGGCATAACTAATCCTCCTAGGGTCTTCGAGTTTTTGTCAATCCACAACCAGTTAGCCGAATTTGCAAAAGTTATAAACCCTAGAAGTATAAAAGTTAATACTGTATGCAATAAAAATCTCTTAAATTTTGGACGTATTACCTCTAACTTAAAAAGGAAGAAGCTAGGCAGTAGCCCTAAAAACACGATATATAAAAGCAATCCAAAGGAAAAGAAACTGGTAGTCTGTTCATATTCACTGGTGAGTACGTTACCTATCATTGTTCTATCTATGATAACTCCGTAACTATTAATAAAATAAACGGCAATCGCACTAATGTTGAATAATATGGCGAGTAACCATTTCCCAACTATTCGTAAGATATAAAGACCTATGTAAAAAACGAGTGCATTTAATAATAATGAAGCAACTACCAAACTGAGAAGAAGTATAACACCGTTTAGACTTTTAGTGTTACTCGTGGCGAGTACAAATTTAAAAAAGGGATATTGATAAAGAGCTAGATTAACAAGACTTGCTAAAACAACGAAGGAACTAAGCTTTAGTTTTTTTGACATATTTAATTGCTATTACAAGGAACGTAATAACTAATGCTATAAAAGAAAGATAGAATATAACTAAATTATGTTTTATAAGCTTCAAGATAACTTGATACGCCCAGAGTGACAAAATTAACATAATAATCGGATTGAATCTTCTATTTTTCATCCAATACAACCAATTTAAATTTTTATTCATTCTTATACCCAATATTGCCATGATGTAGCCAATTGTACTACCCAAAATTACATCGAAAGGGTAATGTGCGCCCACAGCTACTCTTGAAAAAGCAATAATAAGACCTATTGCAATAAGAATGATTGACCAAAATACCCTATGTGATATTTTTTTTGGCAAAAATGAATAAAACAATACAGTAATCACCATAAATGCAGTCATAGCATGTCCTGAAGGTAATGAAGTGTGCAATATATTTGGCCTGCCTATAATGGTAAAAGTATCCGTTTCTATCATCGCTGCAGGTCTAGGCATTGCAAAAATAATTTTAAGAACAGCCGATGTAATCAATGTAAATATTGCTGAAGTTAATAAAGCTTCCCAAAATTTCGGAGCAACAAAAAGAAAGATAAAAACAAAAGGAAAAATTACTAGTGCATCGCCCAGATAAGTTATGTTATATGCTAGGTTTGGGTAGATAGATAAAACGTCATTTAGTTTTAAAAACCAGTCTTTTTGAGAGGCTACATATGTATTTACAAAAGTATCGTCAAAAGAAAACGCAAAAAAACAAAAAAACAAAAGCAACAATAAAAATGGCGCTACTAAAAACCATAACTTCACATTTTTTAAATTATTTTCGACAATTCTATCAAGGCTAGGCTCGTAAGTTATGTCTGTTTGGAGTTCTTGCATTTTTATCATTTCAGCTTGTTGCCAACGGTGAGTATAAGATTTATACGGTCTAAAGTTCGTAGGATTTTCAGTTTAGTACAAATGTTACTTGGTTGTTTTGGTTTTGTAATTCTTCCTTAAAAGTAGCATAAATTTTATACAGTGTTGGCATTGCGTTATTTGTTTTTAAGTAACCGATCTTTTTCAAATTTTTCTGACCTGTTTATTTGCTCTTCTAAATCCCATACAAAGTCAAATCTGTTTTTTAGAAATTCAGCGATTGGTTCGAGTCCGATTTCTGCTCTTCTATTATCTATATTTACTGGGTCAAATACTGGCCATACATTAAAACTTTTTGTTTCTGGATAATATTTCATTTGTCCTCCATAAATCTGTAAATCTCCTCTTTCTGTTGCAATTCTATCTTGTGCTCTAACCAAAAATCGTGGTTCTAATTTTTTTTCTTTAACAGCTTCTTTCATCATTGGTAGATACTTTACGCGTACATCATTCTCTGCGTGTTGGATTACATTGCAAATTGTCCAATTTCCATGTTCTCCAATCATTTCTTTCGTTGGCCAACCATAATTGTCAAGAATAGTTCTTACTTTATTTTCATTGATAATGTGATTCTTCTCATATGTCAATTGTTGTTCCTTGTATTCCTTTGATTCTGCTCCATAGATTCTCATTAATGAATCTCTTAATCTTATTGGTGTTTGTTCTGTTTCCCAAATAGTGTCTAAAACTGCAATAAAGTTTTTAGTTTTATCAATACTGGTTTCGGTTATTTTTGATTTGTTCTTGTCTTTACAAGAGATTGTTATTAGTAAACAGAGTATAAGTATAAGTCTCATCGTTATTTCTTTTGTTTGGTAAGCCATATGATTTCATTGATGCTATTTTCAACCCATTCTTAATAATTAGGTCTTCATATGATAATATTATTCTGTCCATTTGAAACCAAAGGAAAAATTAAGAATACAAGTGCTATTTGTTACATTATGTTTAATATTTCACTTCAATTATTCCACCGTTCCCAGTTTCCCCAAAAACCCATTTATTGTTTAAATAAACAGGAGCAACCGCTATTGCAAATGCTTCTAATACAATTGTTGTTTCTGCGGTAACATATTTTGCTGTAGAAATATCATAATTTATCGATTTTGGCCATTTAACACGCGTGGTAGAATTATCTTCATTCATAAGCTCATAGTCATAAACAATATAATTAGTTGTTAGATTTTCAAATATATATTCGCCTTCTATCACTTGTTCTATAATGTCATCAATTTTATTAGATATGAATTCAGCCCATTTATTATTTATCATTTTAAGGTCCTCGCTGGAGGGCTCCTTTCCTTTATCCCTAAACTCGATATTTATAATATCCTCTTTTGATGGTAATAAGTTTTTTAAGGCAGGATAGTTTTTTGAATTTATAATGGCTACGAATTCATTTAAAAACAGTCCTAAACCAAAATTGTCTTTATCTACTTCTGGCCATGCTTCTAATATTTTTCCGTTTTCATCCTTTTCAGTCAATTTAATCAATTTCTTATCATATATGAGACGCTCAACTGATTTCTGTCCATTTTCATCCCATACTATAGATTTACTGATTGAATGTCCATGATATTGTTCGCTTTTTATCTGCCCGCTTTCATACCAAGTTATCGATTTATTTACCAGTGTTCCATCTATATAATTTTGTTCACTTCTTGTCTGTCCATTTTTATACCAAGTTGTTCTTTTATCATTTCTTTTTCCATTTTTGTAAATACCATTGCCTGCCATTTGACCATTTTCATGCCAAAGTGTATATGGACCATTAATTATTATTTTTGTCCAATGACCTGTAATTGTAAACTCCGATACCTTCTTGCCATTTTTTTTAGACCAGCGGGAGTATGTTCCATCAAATATGCCGGAAACAAGGGTGACTGTTGAAAAGTGTTTATTGTTTGTTTTATGCCAACCTATTTTGCTATCTCTAGGGTAATTTAATACTCCCGGAATTGTTACAATTCCAGTGAATGGATTAATATCACCTTTCTTATGAGCGATATTGTCTTGCCATTCAATTTCAACAACGTCCAAGGTATCCATTGTTTGTCTGGATTGACCGATTAATATGGCCGGTATTAATAAAAGAAATAGAAGGTTTTTTTTCATGTTTCTGTATTTTTTTAATAGGCTCTAACGGTCTTGTGTATGGTTAGTTGAGTGTTTTGAGCACCTAATATAGCAAATACATACCAATAGAAAATCCTTGAGGATTTTCGTAAGTAAGCCTTTACTAGCAATTAATTATACACGGTGTTAGCCTTTCGTTATTTATTTTCACGAAATCCATCTTTAGTAATTACCTCAATTCTAGCAGTATTTGATTCAACTTCAGCTTTTGTAAACCAAGCGTCACGGAGTTCTTTTTTAGAGAATAATTCTAGCTGATCACCATTATGAGGGGAATCTTTTTGAGTTGCATTTCCGTAAGACAATAAGACTTTTGCTTTTACTGTATCCCCGAACTCAATTATACCGACCCAAGAATCTCCACCGCCTACAAACATATTGTTATCATCAGCTCCACCAGGCCAGGCAACACGAAAAACGCCCATAGATCCATCAATGCCATTTGCGGGTAAATTTTTACCATTATAGTTTATTCGATAATAATCGCCCCAAGGGGTATCCAAACTGCCAAATTTAGTTTCGATTTCCAAGGCCGCTTGTTCCAATAATTGAACTGCCCTATTGGGGTCTGATAGGCCGTCTGGTGTTGTATTTGGGGTGTCCATTGTCCATTGTTTTGTATAATTTGAGCTGTTCCACATATTGAACTTATTGGCCCAATTGTAGAATAAAAGCATGCCTTTGCTATCTGCATCGGCTTCTCTATCCCAATTTTCCAGTACCAATTTGGCTTGTTTGGCTTTCTCTGAATCGCTTGCATCGACCGCAGCAAACAAATCATCTAAAATTCTATCGGCAAATTCTAATCGTGTGGAGAGTTTATACTCCACCAACTCATCAAAAGTTATAGATTCGTCTTCCATAAGCATTCGAGCCGAACGTTGCGGCCGGAATGCCATATTTTGAGGAGCCATATAACTAGGGTAATCATCAGGATTCAAGGTCATTGGTATCGTACTAGTCCAAGGCGGGTCATTGGCATTTTGAAGCCAGCCACCTTCAGGGTTCTTTATTTTGGGTAAGTCGGCGTAAGAATGCATTTCAGTCCATACATCTGCTGATTTTCCACCTGGAATAACGCGATTCCAATAATCCCAGTCACCCGAACTTCGTTTTGGTACTAGACCATTAAACAAATAGAAAATTTCACCTTGTTTATCTGCATACATGACATTCCAAAAAGGGATTTGTGCCATTTTTAAAGCATTCTCAAATTCATTGAAAGTACTACTGTTTATCATGCGCCACCATTGTAAAAACATATTCGGTCTATCAAAACCAACCATTCGTAAGGCCAAAACTCTGTCTTTAGTTTTATTAACCACCGGGCCGTGAACCGTTTTCATGATGGGAATTTCTTGGTCTAGGATCGTACCATCCTTTTGTTTTATTCGGATGATTTTTGACGAGGCTTCAAAATCTTTACGTTCGCCATCCAATAGATAGCCGCCGTCTTTTAATTCCAATTCGTAGGTGTCCGCGTTGTCAATTGTATTATCAGTATGACTCCAGCCTAGGTTTTCATTAAAACCAATTGCAATTCCGGGGAAGCCTACGAGAGTTGAACCATACATGTTTTTCCCATTTAAATTTAAATGGGACTCAAAGAACAAAAATTCTTCCCACCAAGGTAAATGGGGATTTTGAACCAACATAGCATTCCCAGAAGCTGAGCGTTTAGGGGCAATAGCATAGGCATTCGAACCCATATCTGGCCATTGTTGCACACGTCCTAAATCATTACCACCAATAAAACGAGTAAAAATGACATACATGCTATGCATATTCATGTCTTTGGTAGTAAGCGGTAGCACAACTTTATTTTTGTCATCAATGGTTTCAGGATGTGCAGTTGCATAGGCATTCATTCCTTTTATAAAAGAGGTATATATAGTTTTGATTTCGGGATCTTGATTTTTTGCCCAATCATCGGCCAATTGATCAAAGCCTAGGGTATGAATGAGCATGTCATTATCGAATTTCTCTTGCCCCCAATATTCGGCCCCTTTACCTCTAGAGCTTCCATATAGTTTTAAAATAAGGTTAGCATGATTATGCATTTGTGCCCAACCTTGGGCAAAAAATAATTCTTCGGTTGTGTTTGCTGTAATATGCGGTACACCCCAAGTATCCCAAGCAATTTGGGTTTCTATTTTTTCTGTTTGAGCACAGGAAAAAGTTAAAAAAGAAACGATACTAAGAGTGAAAAGAAGCTTGATTTTCATATTTCTTTTGTTTATAAGTTAGATATGTTGGTCATATTATTATATACAGGTTTTTTAATTTTTTTTAATTTTTGCTCTAAGATTAACCAAAAATACTTAAGGAATACTGCCCATGGATTTAAATCAGGTTTAGGTACTTTACCTTTTCCTAAACGTTTTATTTGCGATTCATACCATATTATATTCATTGCCCCATCAATCCCTTTTACTCCTGTTTTTTTAATTTTTGTTGTAAAATTAGTTCGACTTTCGTTAATTATTTCATTCCCAATATTGGGATACACGGCAAAAGGTCGTGCAATCCCAATAATATCTAATTGATTAGAAGCAATGGCATCTTTCATGACAGCGGTAGTACGAAATCCTCCTGTTAACATTAAAGGAGTATTTGTTGTTTTTCTCACTTTCTCAATATAATCGATAAAATAAGCTTCTCTTTTTTTTGTGCTCTCTTTGCGTTTTCCCATCATTGCTGGAGCTTCATATGTTCCTCCTGATATTTCTATTAAATCAATTCCTTCCTTTGAGAGAGTTTTGACAACTTCCATTGATTCTTCTTCTGAAAATCCACCTTTTTGAAAGTCCGCAGAATTTAATTTAATTCCAACAGGAAAATTATTTCCTACGCGTTCTCTGATTTTTCTATAAACTTCAACAACAAATCTAGATCTATTTTCTAAAGTTCCTCCCCATTTATCTTTTCTAATATTTGTATAAGGCGATAAAAATTGACTAACTAAATAACCATGTGCACCATGAATCTGAATTCCTGAAAAGCCTGCTTCTTTTAATATAATGGATGTATTGGCAAAAGCTTCAATGATTTCTAGAATCTCACTTTCACTTAAAACCTCAGGCACTTTTTTTTTTGTTTTTTTTCTTCCACCAGTTTTTAGAGGTACAGCAGAAGGAGCTTTTAAACTACTGTTAATTTCTTCCATAGCTTGTCTACCCGGATGGTTTATTTGAGCCCATAAATGCGTATTTGTGCCTTTTACACTTTCAGCCCATTCTTTAAGCAATTTAATTTTTTTTCGATTTTCAACAACTACATTTCTTGGTTCTCCAATTGCCTCCGAATCAATCATAATGTTTCCAGTAATCAATAATCCTGCACCACTTTGAGCCCATGCTTTATATGCATTTATCAGAACAGGTGTTGGCTCATGATGTTTGTTAGATAAATTTTCACTCATTGCTGATTTAGCAATCCTATTACTTAGGATTACTCCATTTGGTAAAATCATTTCTTCTTCTAATATATTCATGAGATTAGCTGCAAAAGTGTTTTATATAAAATTCAATTTATCATAGTATGCTATAATTCACAATTCGCTTGTGCATAACGTTTTTGGATAAGAGCAGTAGCGGAATAATTGCTCTTACCTTTCAAATAGCAATATAATTAATTAAAAGCAAAAACGGTTTAAGAATAAACCTAAACCGCTATTGCTTTTATACATTGTTGTAGCTAATCTCATGAATATATTAGAGAAGAAGTAAATCATTAATCATTTGGTTCTATAAGATCTTTTATATGAGCTGCAACGGCGCTACCAGCCATAGAACCGTAATTACTTAATACAATTACATAATAATCTTCTTTGGAGTAATATTCAAAACGGCTACCAACTCCTGGGCGCACACCTCCATGACCAATAGTTAATGCTTTACCAAGGCTATTGGTTTGAAAACCATAACCATAATGTCTGCTTTCGTCTTTCGTTACAAAAAACTTAGCATGTTTTTTGTACAGCAGTTGTTGGGTTTCTATGCTAACAAGCGTATGATTATTGATAGCTTTAAAATAAGTATACAAATCTCTAGTAGTAGAATAGATGCCACCGTCTGGAGCTAAATAATTACCAACACCACCATTTTCTCTTCTTGTACCACCTATAAAATTTGATTGAGCATCCTTATATGTATAGCCTATAGCTTTGTTTTGTCTAACTGTTAACTTCTTCATATCTGCAAAAGAATTGTTCATTTGAAGTGGATTAAAAATATTTTGTTCTATGTATTCACCATAAGGCATGCTACTTACTCTTTCAATAATGAGACCTAACAACACATATTCTTCATTGGAATAATCATACTTGTTTAACACTTTAAAATTCTTTCTTCTGCCTTCATTTAATGAGTCAATATGAGTTACTTGAGCTTTTACAGCTTCAGTGAGGTTTTTTGCTTTGTCATTGTCTACATTAAAAGGTTCATAGTCATCTAGCTCTATACCAGAAGTGTGAGTTAATAAATGATGAATGGTTACTTGGTTGGCAATATCTTTGGGATATTCTGGAATATATTTACTAATTGGATCGGTAAATTTTAGTTTTCCTTGTTCTGCTAATTTTGCAATAGCAACACCAGTAAATGTTTTGGAAGTTGAAGCAATATTAAATGAAGTGTTTGCGTTATTCTTCGTATTTCTTTTTTTGTTGCTTTCGCCATAGGTTTCTTCAAATAAAATGATATTGCCTTTTGCTACTAATACAGACCCCGAAAAAAAGTCTAGCTTGTGCAACTTCTTTAGATATTTTTTTAAATGAGGTTTCATTTCTTTAGATGAAATTGATCTGTATGGAGGCAGATTACCAACAGGACGTGAGCCTCTACTTGTTGATTTTCCAATAATTTTGGTGTTATCTGTATTCATTCGTAACATAATAATTACCCAGTTTTTAGTATGCTTACCTAGAAACCATATAGCCAACCTATTTTTATTAGACCAACTTGTTTCTATAGCATAGGGTTCTATTTTTCCGTAATCAGCAAAAACACTTGGCCAATACGCTGCAGCTTTTACAACGTCTTTTTCGTAATATTTGGTTGTAAAAGCTTCTAGCTTTTTAAGATTGTTTGTATTATAGGCTTTTATAAACTCCTTAAAAATGGGCGTAATTTTATTTTCTGGCCATTTAAAATTTGAACTATTTTGACCTAGAGTTTCTGATGAATTTAATAGGGTTGTAGCTACTAAAACAATTCCCAAGAATATTTTTCTGATTATTGATGTAGTTTGGATCTTTTGCATATTATTTATTTTTAAACTGCAAAAGTATATGAGGAATTCAGTTCTGAAAAATGAAATGTAATGAACTGTAATAAAAATGTTGTGAATTGCAAATTTGATTAATTAGATTACAATAAACCTTATAAATTTCTTAAGATTTTAAAGAAAGAAGACATAATAAATACAATAAAAGAAAAGCATCAATTATTATTTAACTGGCTAGGAAATCAACCAGTTGAAAACTAGGGTATTAAAAGTATAATACATGTCAAGTTTCTATTCATTGTTAGTTAAGTTTTTTTATAAATTAAAACCTAAGGACAAGAAAAAAATAGGAGTGTGACAATTAGCTACAACGTGTTGTGTATGATTTAGTTGCGTGTTTCAGCCACTAATTTAGTAAACAAAAACGAACGCAAGAAAATCCCGAAAGAATTTCCAAGTAGGTGAGGACTGAGCAATTAATTATGCATGTTTTGTTGGGCTTAGTATTTTTTTATTTAGAAGCTACATCAGGTCTTTTTCCGAATTGCCACATTAAAATTCCACCAGTAATAAACATCCATATAGCATAAGCTCCTATTGGAATACCCATTTCTACATTATTTAATATAGAAGTTGCAATTACAAGTGCTAATGTCCCATTTTGTATGCCGCTCTCAATTGTGATTGAAATTGCATTTTTTAAATTTAATTTAAATAACCTAGCGGTGAGATATCCTAACCCCATTGTCACGATATTTAGTAATAAGGTAACTAATCCTGCTTCTTTCATTCCATCTACTAGTTTATCAGCATTGGCAGCTAATACTGCGATAAATACTATTATAAAAATTACTGTTGAGGCAGTGCGCATTGGTTTTTCCATTCGTTTTGCAAAATTGGTTTTGTGTTTGCGAATGAACATTCCTATCGAAATAGGAATCACAGTGATTCCCATTATTTGTATTATAGTATCAATTATGGGCAATTTAATTGTAATATCTGTATTACTACTAAAATATTCTAATGCATAAGATAGAATAAACGGTATTGTCAAGATACTTACAATGCTAGCAATAGCAGTTAATGAGACCGATAATGCAATATTTCCTTTACAAACTTGTGTTATCAAATTACTAGTTGGACCACCAGGGCAACTAGCTAAAATCATTAAGCCTACTGCCATTACGGGATTTAGATTAAAAGCTATTGCTAGTGAAAATCCAATAATAGGTAAAAAGATAAGTTGATTGGTAAGTCCAATTAAAATAGCTTTAGGGTATTTTATAATTCTAGTAAAATCTCCTGGAATTAAAGTCATTCCCATACCTAACATTATTATAGCTAGAGATAATGGTAAAAACACTTTACTTATAAGTTCTACAGTATTCATAGGTCTATTAATATTTATTTCTTGATGCGCGTATTAAGTCCAACGGTTAGTGTATGGTTAGTTGCGTGTGTAAGCAACTAATTTAGCAAAAAGAACCGAACCGTAGGAAAATCCGTAGGATTTTCGAGTTGGCAAGAACCGAGCAATTAATTATGCACGTTGTTATGAGCTTTTTTTACTTCTCACTATTTTTACAATACGATTATATATGATTTCCGCTAAATTCCAGTCATATCCATCAAAGTTAGTTGTATTATTAAATTGAATTACAACTGTATCAATGTCTTTGTGGTATTTTGCAATACTCTGATAGCCAACGAGCAGACCTGTATGTTCGTACACGTAAATGGAGGAATAGATTTCCTGTTCACCTTCATTAAACGCCGAACCATCGTTTAATGCTCGCAAGAATATACCCACATCCTCTGCTGTAGCTATCATTAAGCCAGTAAATTCAGTCTTTAGATCGTCTTCAACTCCAACATAATAGCCACTCATCACATCGTCTATATCGACTTCATGCAGCGAACCGAATGTGTTTTTGAGTTTGAGCGGTATCAAAATTTCCTCCTTTATATACTGCTGGTGGCTATAACCTAGCACTTTATCAATAAGGTCAGAAATCAACATATAATTCGTATTTGAATAGCCATAATCTTTACCTGGTTCAAAGTCAGCTGGTAAATCAAGTGCGTATTCAAGTGTTTCTTGTTTATTTTTTGGCGTTTTTGTCCAATAATCAGGATGGTCTACAAAATTGGGAATGCCACTCCGATGTTGTAGCATTAGCTTCAAGGTTATTTTGTCTGAATTTTCAATTCTTCCCACAAGTTCTGGAAAGTAATCAGCGAGTGTTTTATCCAAAGATAAACGTTCTTCTTTGACTAATTTTGCGGTAGCAACAGCGACATATAGCTTGCTAATGCTGGCAATTTTGAATAAGGCTTGCGGGTAGGCAGGTATTTTATTTTTTCGGTCATGCCAGCCTCCGGCATAAAACTCAGGGGCCTTCTCTGCTTGGTCCACATAAACAATCATTCCATCAAATTTATGGGCAATTGCTTCATTTATTTGTTCTTGAACCGTATCAGGAAGTGGTAAAATCCAAGCCTTTACCAAAATCCATGGTACGAACCATAAAGAAGATATGCTTGTAATAATAAATACTATTCTGAGAATTCGTTTTATTTGTTTCTTTGTCATACTATTTCAGGGCGATGCATTTTATTAAATTGCTCACAACGGTTAGGCTATGATTTCGTTGTGGACAAATCCGCTAGGATTTTCCGCTGTATAAATCAGCCTAGTTAAATATACTAAACTTTGGTGTGGCACAAAACCACAATGAATTATAGCCAGTGTTGTCGGTTCGTTTTTTGTCCATTTTTAGGAACAATTAATAATCTGAATATTCGGTTGGAAAAAGGAAAATCAGATCATATTTAGAAACATTATTTTTGTATTTAGGCATAGCAACCATTTTTTTCCATTCAGGTGAATCAACGAAATCTTCCCAATGTTTATCTCTACTTGCTTGATCTGAGAAAGTTGTCAGATACATTAAATTTGGCATTTCAGAACCCGAAATTACTTCTCCATAAAAAACTGAATTAAACTCAAGACGATCAAAGAGTTTGATTTCTCCACCAGCATTAAACATTTCGACTTTATTTTTATAGTAGGCTTCAGTTGGAGATATATAACTCCGCAATTCATATATTCGTTCTGATCTTGGACTATTCAATTTCGACGGTCTCATTGCTGGAAAGTCTTGAAAAGCAACCATTATTGTTGACTCGATTTGCCGGTATGGTGCTTGGTCATAGGATGCATTTAAATAATCACTTCCGGCAGTTAAGTATTGCTCATCTCTATTAAGCCGATCTTCAAGTTCAATTAATTGTTCAATCGATATAAACGGAGTAATAACATATGTTTTTTGAATAGTATCAATGTCATTTTGTCTTAATTTGAATACACCTATATTATTGATTCCCAACCTTTTTACTCCAGGCAAATAGGCTTCTTTAAGATACTTATCAGTTACCATTACTTGGTCCTCTGAATCAAAGGTATAGATCTTAAGTTGATAATATTCTCTATTAGTATTTGGAGATTTATTTTCTGTGACCTTTTTAGAATTCGAATGCTCACAGTTTGTAAGCACTAAAATGAAGAGCATTAGTGGAAGAAGTTTGAATATTTTCATTTTTTTAGTGTTTATTTTTAATGTGCTACAACGTTGTTGTATATGGTTTGTTGCGTGGCTAAGCACCTAATTTAGCAAATAAAAACTAGATAGAAAATCCGCGAGGATTTTCGTAAGTAAGCTTGCACTAGCAATTAATTTGCACGTTGTTGTAGCCAGTTTTATTTTATTTTAGATTTTGTGTTCTTCAATTTTATTGAATTAGGATAATATTTTAGTGCTAACTCTACTACCTCTTTTAGTTCGTTTATTCGTCCTTGTCTTTCTAATCTTCTAGTAGTTCCAAGTAATGTTTGCCCATAATAAAAGGAGCCTTCAAGCGGTATAATTTCAAACCCGTATTCGTTTGAAAGATTCTGATAGAATAGTTTTATTTCATTAGCTGGATTTTCAGAATTCCAGAATTCTCTATATGGTATGTTCCAAATATCTGTGGGATAAATGGTTTCTAATCCATGTTCAATCCCTGAAATTGACATTCCGTAATGATTTTCATTTTCAAGTATTTCAATCTTGTAATTAATTTTTGGATTTGCTTTTGAGTTCAATTTTTGGTTTAATTCGATAAATGCATCTGCTTCTTCTTGTGGTCTTCTTTTTAGATCGTCACCAGCTTTGCCAATATAAATTGATAACTTTGGCATTATACTGTCTTGAATTGAATTTTGTAATTTTTGTGAAATTGTTTCTCCAGAATTTGTTTTTAGTGATAATTCAGCAGCTAAAACAATATAACCATTAAACAATTCTGGATTATTCCAAAATGCTTCTAAAACTGGACCGAAAGTTGGTGACATACCAATTATTGTTTTATGAGTGTTTACACGATAAGTGTCCTCTAAAAATGGAATAAGTTCTTTATTAATAAAACTTAAATATTCATTGGATTTACCGCCATTATTGCCAAAAAATTTCTTTCCATCCTTTTTTATTAACTCAAGTGACATGTCTGAGCGTTTTCCAGTATTGTTCGGTATTCCAACAATGATACTTTCTGGCATTTCATTCCTGGACGCCTTGATCTTTACAATTGAACTTGTAACTTCGAATAAGTACTCTCCATCCATAACAATGATAACTGGGTATTTATGGATATTTCTATTGTAATTTTGAGGTAAAGAGATAAATATTTCTCTTTCTTCATTTAAAATTTTTGAAGAATATTGAAGCCTTTCTCCGATGATGATCTTATCGTTCGTATTTTGAATTTTGTCAGTTGAATTTGACTTACAAGAAAAAATAATTAAGATTAATAAAATACAAAAAAAACTTTTCATTATTGATATTTGTTAAATTGGCTACAACGTATGGATATACTCTCTAGGGAGTATATCTTTATTATATATACATTATTTTCTTACAAATCTAATGGATTTTTAAAAGAACTTGTAGCCACGTCGTATATATTTCTGTGGTTTTCGTGGAATTGTGCCCCAAAAGCAATTGAATATGTCTTAAATTGGTTCTTGCTTCCAGTAAATGAGTTGCAAAACTATGCCTTAACACATGTGGAGTAACTCGTTTTCTAATACCAGCTTTATGCGCAGCAGCACTAATAAGTTTCCCAACGCTATTCGCGCTGTATTTGCCACCAAATTGACCTTCAAATAAATACTTAATTGGATGATACTTTGTGTAATATAACCAAAGATCCTTTAGGATGTTATAAGACAATAGAGTATATCTGTCTTTCAGTCCAGGCACTTTTAACAACAAAGCCCAGTCAAGTAAACTTACTGAGCTTATTATGTTTAAAATTGCAATCTAATTGCGCTTAATCGTGGAGTCGCCGAGAATCGAACTCGGGTCCAAACAAGCTATCAAAGTGCTTTCTTCACGTTTAGTTTTTAATTGGTTTTCGATAATATGCTGACTAAAAACGGCCCACAGTATTACTTATCTTTTTAGTTTCAAAAATGTACCAAAGCTTTACATTTTCTATGTTAACATTTACGATGTCTCTAACAGAACGCCGTTAACCAAGGCTTTCAAGAGACATTCAGCTTTCCTACCTAGTAGGACAAGGCTAATCTTACTATAATTCAGATTATGCAGCTAAAGCGTAGTTATTCTCGCCGTTTAAAATTTGACCTAGTCTTTAACGCGTTTCAATGTCATTACGCGACGTGCTTACAGTTCAATACAACTCGCTGTCAAAACCAGTCGACCCCATTATTTATTTACCCATTATTTTAATGGATTGCGAAGTTACAAAAAAAGTTGTGCAAACGCTTATTTCATCTTACTTTCGTGCAAAAATTGTTCCTTTATTCTATCTGCAGTTTTAGGATGACAATTTTTGCTTTTAAAAAACGATATTAAGAACTAAACAAATTAAAACATGAGCATCAAATTTGCCTTAATTAAAGAGCGTAAAAATCCGCCAGATCGTCGTGTTGTTTTTACACCTCAATCTTGTCAACAATTAAAGGCAGATTTTAATGCTGCCGAGATTATTGTGGAGTCTAGTGATATTCGTGTGTTTAATGATAGTAGGTATGCGGATGCTGGTGTTGAGGTTGTTAGTGATGTCTCTGATGCCGATGTTATGTTTGGTGTAAAAGAAGTGCCTGTTGAAGCGCTTATCCCTAATAAAAAATATTTTTTCTTTTCGCATACCATAAAAAAGCAACCCTATAATAGAGTCTTGTTAAAAGCAATTTTAGAAAAGAACATCGAATTCTATGATCATGAAACTATTGTCAATGGCAAGGATCTGAGACTTATTGGATTTGGACGTTACGCCGGTATTGTTGGTGCGTATAATGGGTTTAGAGCTTGGGGATTAAAATATAAAAGCTGGAATTTGCCAAAGGCAAATACTTTAGCCGATCAAAAAGCACTCATAGAAACCTTAAATAATATTTCTCTTCCCAATATTAAAATCCTACTCACAGGACATGGAAAAGTTGCTAGGGGTTCTAAAGAAATGCTAGACGCCATGCACGTCAAGGAAGTATCAGTTGACGATTATTTAAATCAAACTTACAGTGAAGCCGTATATTGTGTGGCAGATGTATTAGATTATAACAAGCGTGTAGATGGGAGAGTGTTTGATAAGTATGATATGTATTATAATCCAAAAGATTATGTGTCAGATTTTATGAGATTCGCCAAAGTAACCGATTATTTTATTGCAGGACATTTTTACGGTGATGATGCACCGTATTTATATACCCGAGAGGACGTGAGATCTAAAAATTTTAATATTAAAGTTGTTGCCGATGTTAGTTGTGATATTGACGGGCCCGTAGCAACAACACTTCGTCCGTCTACTATTGCGAATCCTATTTATGGTTATGACCCAGCAACGGAAACGGAAATCGATTTCATGGATGATAAGGCTATTGTAGTCATGGCGGTCGATAATTTGCCTTGTGAACTTCCAAAAGATGCAAGTGAAGGTTTTGGTGAATTATTTCTAGAGCAAGTTATTCCTGCCTTTTTTAATGGGGATGTTGATGGCATCTTAGAACGTGCAAGAATGACCAAAAACGGAAAGCTTACAGAGCGATATGCATATCTACAAGCCTATGTAGACGGGAGAGAATAATTAAAGCAGCTCTACAAAAAAAATGGCGTTTTTGTTTAAATCGTAAAACCCGAATTCTTTAGTACCCCAAGTCGTATCATACCAATTAATATCTCTTTCAATATCTGAAGAGGGTAAAACTAACTATTGTATGAAGCTTATTATTGGGATTCATGTTTTAAAAACACCATGAAATTCTGGTCATAAAAAAGCCTATCTAAATAGATAGGCTTAAAATAAAAGATTAAAGAGTGAGTTTAAACTACTTTTACGTTTGTTGCATTCATACCTTTTTTTCCTTCTGTTAACTCAAATTCGACTTTGTCGCCTTCGTTAATCTGATCAATTAATCCAGACACGTGTACAAAGTACTCTGTATTTGAATCGTCTTCTGTTATGAAACCAAAACCTTTAGTTCCATTGAAAAATTTTACTGTTCCGTTCACTGTTAAATATGTTTTAA
>CAJXVU010000046.1 GCA_913062555.1 uncultured Bacteroidota bacterium | reverse complement strand
TTGCGGAGAAGGAGGGATTCGAACCCCCGGAGGTGTGACCCTCGCTAGTTTTCAAGACTAGTGCATTCGACCACTCTGCCACTTCTCCAGGTCTCATCAGGTATTCCCTGAATGCGGGTGCAAATATAGAATCCTTTTTTAATTCAATCAAACGTTTTTTGATTTATTTTATAAATAAAATTCAAAGACCTTGTATATCAAACAACCGTGAGTAATTGAAATCAAAACTTTATAAATATAATTACACTTTTATTTATATTTTTGTGCTTTCTAAATTCTATATATGGAATTCTTATTAGATTTTGATTATAAGCTGTTATTGCTTGTTGTTGCCGGTTTTATTGCTGGTTTTGTGAATACCATAGCCGGAGGAGGGACCTTATTAACCTTGCCAACGCTTATCTTTTTGGGTTTACCACCAGCAGTTGCCAATGGGACCAATAGAATAGCTATTTTTTTTCAAACATTTACCGGTGCAGCAGGGTTTAGATCTAAAGGGGTGACAACCATGCCATTTAGTATTTATTGCGGGTTCTCTGCGCTTATCGGATCTTTAATAGGGGCGAAAATTGCCGTGGATATTAAAGGAGAAACCTTTAATAAAGTTTTGGCAATCGTTATGATTGTTGTGGTATTACTCATTGTCTTTAAACCTAAAATGAGTTTGAAACAATTGGAAGAACGGACCACAGGGAGGTATTTATGGCTTTCGGTGGTTGTATTTTTCTTTTTGGGGATCTATGGCGGATTTATAAATGCGGGTATTGGTTTTTTGATGCTCATTTTCCTGCCTTATGTTAATCGGATGACACTGGTTAAAGCAAATGCCACAAAAGTGACCATTGTCTGTATTTATACCATTGGCGCCATAGTTATCTTTTATTTAAATAATAAAATCAATTGGAAATACGGGCTCATTTTATCGTTAGGAAATATTTCTGGAGCATGGATCTCTAGTCGTTGGTCGGTAAAAAAAGGGGATGGTGTAGTTCGCATATTTTTAATCGTTATGGTTTCATTAATGGCGATTAAATTGTGGTTCTTTTAGTTTAAGCTTAACTATCATTATATTGTATTAATCTATTGGTATCCCATAAATAAATTGATACCGATGTTTATTTTTGTTAAAAATAATTCTTCAGGTATGAATATTATAGAAAAGTTGCAATGGCGCTATGCCACAAAAAAGTTTGATAACGAGGCTACTATTTCTAAAGAAAAACTCACAATTCTTAAGGAAGCATTTAATTTAACGGCAACCTCATACGGTTTACAGCCCGTTAAGCTGGTTATAATCAAAAATAAGGACTTACAGGAACAATTGGTGGTTCATTCAATGAATCAGAGGCAAGTCGCTCAGGCCTCTCATGTGTTGGTGTTTTGTATTGAAACTAATATTGATACTGCTTATATAGAAAGCTATTTTGATAGAATAAAAACGATAAGAAAGACACCCGATGAAGTTTTGAGTCCTTTTAAAAACTTTTTGATCGAAGACTTTAAAGGGAAGTCGGAAATAGAGGTAAAAAATTGGGCCGTTAAACAAGCCTACTTGGCTATGGGGAATTTATTGACCGTTTGTGCCTTAGAAGATATTGATGCCTGCCCAATGGAAGGCTTTTCTCCAAAAAGTTATGACGAAGTATTGCAATTAGAATCAAAAGGATTGCAGTCGGTTTTAGTGATGCCTATTGGCCATAGAGCTAAGGATGATGTGTTTGCTGGTTTTAAGAAAGTGAGAAAAGACATGAATGAAATTGTATTCGAATTATAGCAATGTCCTCAATGCTTAAACAGGATTAAATAACTGTTAAGATTCTTGTCTGGCCACTATTAAATGTTAATATTTGTAGAATACCCTATATAAAGATGAAGAATATTGCAATAATCCTTTTGTTTATTTGTGCTGGAAGTCTACAAGCACAAGATGCTAAACTCAATTGGTTGACCGATTTTGAAACTGCTAAAGAAGTTGCAAAAGCACAGGAGAAACCCCTTTTAATGTATTTTACGGGTAGTGATTGGTGTGCCCCTTGCAAACGACTTAAAACCGATTTTTTTAACACCGCGAAGTTTGTAGAGAAATCAAAAGACTTTGTTTTATTAATGGTGGATCTTCCAAGACAAAGTGGTGTCATTTCAAAAAGTCAGAAACGTAAAAATATGTTATTATCTCAAAAATATAATCGAAGAGGATCATACCCTGCTTTGGTAGGCATGAGCTCTGAGGGTGAGATTTTAACTGCCCTTAATGGTTATGATCATAGAAAAGGAACGGAAAGTCATTTTGATTTTTTAGAAGAGATATTGAATAAAAAATAAAGAAAATAAGACTCAAAAAAAAGCGTCAAACATTCGGTTTGACGCTTTTTTTTTGTTAGATATAATTGTAGCTTTGGACTTGAATTTATTAATAAATTTTATAATCTATGCCTGGATTTGAATTGTTTGGAGATGCTGAACGCCGTGAATTGAATGATGTTTTAGATAACGGAGTATTAATGCGTTATGGCTTCGATGGCATGCGTAATGGCCATTGGAAGGCTAAAGAACTGGAAGCTTGTTTACAGGACGAGTTACAAGTAAAACATGCGCAATTGGTCTCTAGTGGAACAGCAGCGGTTTCTATTGCATTGGCATCTGCCGGAATTGGAGCGGGTGATGAAGTGATTATTCCCACCTTTACTTTTGTAGCTAGTTTTGAAGCAATAATGATGCTTGGCGCGATTCCGGTATTGGTGGAAATTGATGATACGCTAACTTTAGATCCTCAGGCCGTAAAAAAGGCGATTACTCCAAAAACAAAAGCAATAATGCCAGTACATATGTGTGGTAGTATGGCAAATTTAGACGCACTTCTTGAGATTTGTAAATCTCATAATTTAGTATTGATTGAGGATTCTTCTCAGGCAACAGGTGCAAGTTATAAAGGGAAACCTGTAGGTAGTATTGGTGACTTGGGTTGTTTGTCTTTGGACTATGTCAAAATCATTACCTGTGGTGAAGGTGGTGCGGTATTGACAAATAATGAAAACTATTATAGAAATGCAGACCATTATAGTGATCATGGGCATGACCATGTAGGCAACGATAGAGGGGCAGAAACACATCCGTTTTTAGGTTATAATTTTAGAATTTCTGAGCTTCATGCTGCGGTTGGTTTGGCACAGTTAAAACGATTGAAGGAGTTTGTAGCTATTCAGAAAAAAAACTATGACGTCCTGAGAGAGGCATTATCTCATATTCCTGAAGTTACTTTTAGAACGGTTCCAGAAGGCGGGGAGGAGAGTTATTCATTTTTGAGCTTCTATTTACCGGATCTTGGTATCACGCGTAAAGTCGCAGCGGCATTTAAAGAAGAAGGCGTAGATGCCTGTTTTCATTATTACGATAATGGCTGGCACTATATTAGAGAATGGCAACACCTTAAGGATTTAAAAACTCTATATCCGTTATCGAAAGAGGTTAAAGAGGGTATGGCTTATTTAAACGACAAATCGTTTCCGCAGTCCGATCATTTTATAGGACGTAACCTGTCCTGCTTAATAAAATTATCATGGACAGAAACTGAGGTTCAAGAGAGAGCCGCTAAAATGGTGAATTGTATTAAAGGCGTCTTAGGTTAATAACTGACGTAATCAATAATCTCTAAGCCATAACCAATAATTCCAACACGTTTAGTTTGTGCGCTATTCGATATTAAGCGTAGCTTATGAATATTTAAATCGTGAAGAATTTGAGCGCCAATACCAAAATCTTTAGTATCTATATCTATTCTTGGGGCTTTTACAACTTCATTTTCCACCTGACTATCTTTGAGTTCAGCGAGACGTTTTAATATGTTCGTGGATTGATTTGGCTGATTTACAAAGAGTACGGCACCTTGACCTTCTTCATTAATCACCTTGAACATATCGTCTAACTTTTTATCAGCATTGTTGGTTAATGTCCCTAAAATATCATTATTAACGAGCTTAGAATTGATTCTTGTCAATACTTGGTCGCCAGGACCCCAAACGCCTTTAGTAAGTGCAATATGTACTTGGTCGTTTGTGGTTTGTTGATAAGCTCTAAGTCTGAAACTACCAAATCGGGTTTCTATTTGAAAATCTTCTTTCTTTTCTATCAGTGAATCGTGCTCCATTCTATAAGCAACTAAATCTTCAATAGAAATGATTTTTAAATCGAATTTTTTAGCAACATCCATTAACTGAGGCAGTCTTGCCATCGTGCCATCGTCATTTAATATTTCGACTAAAATTCCAGCGGGACTAAAACCTGCTAATCGAGCCAAATCAACCGCAGCTTCTGTATGACCAGTTCTACGTAACACACCACCATTCTTAGCACGTAAAGGGAAAATATGCCCTGGGCGACCTAGATCGTGAGGCTTCGTATCCTCATCAACTAACGCTTTTATGGTTTTTGATCGATCATGGACTGAAATACCAGTAGTACAACCATTGCCAATTAAATCTACAGATACCGTAAACGGCGTGTGATGAAGCACTGTGTTGTTTTTTACCATCAATTCCAAACTCAGTTCCGTACATCTATCTTCTGTAAGTGGGGCACAAATAAGTCCACGACCATTTGTAGCCATAAAATTTATCATCTCTGGAGTCACTTTTTCTGCTGCAGCAATAAAGTCGCCTTCATTTTCACGATTCTCATCATCAACAACAATAATCACTTTACCGAGACGAATGTCGTTAATCGCATCCTCGATAGTATTCAATTTTGTTGTTATAGTTGTATTAAGAGTTGTCATACCTGTAAAATTATGGGTGCAAAGATATTGCATATTTTAAGACCTATCTAATTTGTTTGAGGTCTTCTTTCATTTTTTTGTCGAATAATAAACGGTATAGAAAATATAAAGGAATACCTAATAATACCAAGAGGATAATATTTGATTGTTTATTTTGCCCGAGTAGTTTATTGAATTTGGATTGATTTATATGAGCCTTTACAAGAGCGATTAAGAAAAGGAGTAAAGCAATACCACCAAGCACCATTAATGTTGGCCCCAAATTAGGAAATCCATTATTATTTATAATCGCACCACCAATACCAAGAATTACATAAATGAAATAGAGTACCAATGCCATTTTAGAATTTTCATCATAAGCCGTTTTAAAGCGGATTCCGTTTTCGTAATTTTCATTGTTTAAATTCCCACCGAAGCGAAGCTCTTCTTCTGTAATACCACGATCATTTAAAAATTGTAATGCGGTATTTCTAAAGCTTTCATCAATATCATACTGTCGGTAGTTTTTAACAATATCGATCAGTTTATCGTCTGAATAACTTTGTAATGAGCTAAATTCTTCACTATTTATATTTAAAAAGATGTCCCTATTTAATGAAGTTGCAATGGTTTTTCGGGTTAAAATGTTTTTTAAAGGCACTAAAATACTGTCCAGATCTACCAAGCTTCTATCTTTGGTTGCTCTGCTCGTTAAGTAAACACTTAGTGGCAGCATAATTAGGGTGGACAACCAGGTTGCTAAAATGGGATTTATACTATTGTCTTCGGCACTGTTTTTTGCAAATATGCCTATAAAATGATAGGTTAAAAACAAGACTATAGCGATCACAATTGGCAAGCCAATACCGCCTTTACGAATCAACGCTCCTAATGGTGCTCCAATAAAAAACAAGATGATACAAGCAAAACCAAGGGCAAACTTTTCATAAAAAGAAATGATATGTTTGTTTAAGATTTTCTCACTTCCAGCAAACTTTCTTTTATTGGTATTAATTATTTGTTTGGTGCTTTTTATAGAATTCATAGCCAATTCTAAAATTTGAATTTTCTTTTTAGTATCGAATAAATCAAGAATGTCATCACCGCCATAAACCGTGTCAACTTCTTTAGGATTCATATTACTATTCAAAGTTGGTGCAGTAGTCCTAGTATACATTGCAAAAGCCAAATCGTCATAACTTTTTTGCTTCTTTAGAACCAAAGAATCAATGGTATAATCTAAATCTTTAACATTGAGCATGGTAAATTTTGTAGAAAAAGACTCATCGTCAAAATCGACATTATCAATTTGACCTAGATCAATATTTAAGGTGTATTTCTCAAAGCTGCTTTTTACATTTGGTTTATTCCGTGTTTTTTTCTGGTAATCTTTTGGCTGTAAATCCTCATGATAATTTCCGTCAAATAAAACGAGTTCCATAAGATCTGTTTCTTCACTGCTTTTGAGCTCTCCTGTTTTAGATATAATTACCGTATAATTACCATCGGAAGCTTTTGCCTTTTTGTGAATTCTTACATCCTTTAAATACTGTCCACGATCACCACTTTTGTCACCAACATAAATATTTATGAGATCTCCAATTTGATTAAATTGCCCCTTAGCAATGATCATTGCCGGTTTTTTCTTGGCTATATTTTTACGGAGATTATAAAAACTAAACTCTGCTGATGGCATGACATTATTGGCAAAGAAAAAGGTAGTAATTGCAAGACCAACAATAAAAATACTTAAACTACGCATGGCGCGCTGTAATGAAATTCCTGTTGATTTCATTGCAGCAAACTCATAGTTTTCGGCAAATTGTCCAAAAACCATAATAGAGGCTAATAAAATAGTTAAGGGTAAAACCAACACGACCATCCTTGGTGTGACATACAATAAAAACTTGGCAATAATATCTATTTCCAAATCTTTACCAGCGAGTTCACTAATATATAGCCATACCGATTGTAAAATAAAAATCAGCATGAGAATAATAAACACGCTGAGGAAAGTTTTTAAATACGTAACGAGTATATATCGATCTAATATTTTCAAGAGAATGCCTAGTCTATGTTATTGATGTAATAATCTTTGTATTTCTTCTTGTCAAAAGTAAACAAGGATTTTGATAAAGGGGCATTTGTTTTAAAAGAATTAACGGTTAATGTTGTTCTGGTATTGTTAATTCCTATTTCAATAAGGTTATAAATATGTTTTGTCTTTATGTCAATACCCAATAGTACCTCTTTTATTTCAGCTTTTGAATCGATTGGAATAAGTTTCACGATTTGTATTTTTCTGCCTTTTATATTTTGAACAATGTCCAAACTATAGTTATAACCATCTTCATAAAATGATAACATCTTACTTGGTGTGATTGTGTTTTCGTCTGTTGTGTTTTCAGATGAAATAGTAACTTCTTCGTCTTCAGGACTAATACTATAAAGGGTTTTTCCATCAAAAACACGAGTTACTCCTAAGATGTTTAACACATATTTATCACCTTGCATTACAACATCACCGCGGGTTTCTTGTCTAATATTTTCTTCTGTATTTTGTAATACATATTTAAAATCAATTGAAATATTATCGTATGATTTTGCTTTAGCAGTGACTTCGTCCAGCAAATGCTTCGCTCCACTTGCATCTTGTGCAAATGTTGAGATGCAAAAAAATAATAGTATTGCTGTAATTATATGTTTCATTTCTTTATCCTATTGTGTTGTAGTCGGGTCCTTTTGTTAACAATGAGTTGAAATTTCATGAGTTTTGTTTTATTCAACGCACTATTTTAATTCTGCAAAGGTCTTAACTTTTTTTTTAATTATTGATTTTCATTTGCTAATAATTGATCGAGAGCAACTAAATCTGTCACTAATACCTGTCTGGCTTTACTACCTTCGAAGTGTCCTACAATACCAGCAGCTTCCAATTGATCAATTAAACGTCCGGCTCTATTGTAACCTAGTTTTAGTTTCCGCTGTAATAAAGAAGCTGAGCCTTGTTGGGCAGTCACAATTATTTCTGCAGCATCTCTAAACAGTTTATCTCTTTCGGAGATATTTATATCAAGACTTGTGCCACTTTCTTCGCCAACATATTCAGGAAGTAAATGAGCATCTGGATATGCTTTTTGGGAACCAATAAATTCTGTGATACGTTCAACCTCCGGGGTATCTACAAAAGCACATTGAATCCTCACCATATCGTTACCTTGGGTATACAACATATCACCACGACCAATAAGTTGATCGGCGCCAGAGCCATCTAAAATGGTTCTTGAATCTATTTTTGAAGTCACTCTAAAAGCAATTCTTGCCGGGAAATTTGCTTTAATAATACCCGTAATTACATTTACCGAAGGCCGTTGAGTTGCAATGATTAAATGAATACCAATGGCACGTGCTAATTGGGCTAAACGAGCAATAGGCGTTTCAACTTCTTTTCCTGCCGTCATTATTAAATCGGCAAACTCATCAACAACAAGTACGATATATGGTAAAAATTGATGCCCGTCATTTGGATTTAATTTACGGGATTTAAATTTTTCGTTGTATTCTTTAATGTTTCTGCAAAATGCGTTTTTTAGCATTTCATAACGATTATCCATTTCAATACACAATGAGTTTAGTGTATTAATAACTTTAGTATTATCGGTAATAATCGCTTCTTCACTATCTGGAAGTTTTGCCAAATAGTGCCGTTCAATTTTATTAAATAGGGTTAATTCTACTTTTTTAGGATCAACTAATACAAATTTAACCTCTGCAGGGTGTTTTTTGTATAGTAATGAGGTCAATACAGCATTTAAACCAACCGATTTACCTTGACCTGTAGCTCCAGCCATTAGCAAGTGTGGCATTTTGGCTAAATCAACAACGAAGGTTTCATTGCTAATTGTTTTCCCAAGGGCGATTGGGAGCTCCATTTCTGATTTTTGAAATTTCTGAGCCGCAATAACCGAATGCATTGAGACAATCGTTGACTTTTTATTTGGAACTTCAATACCAATTGTACCACGCCCCGGAATAGGAGCAATGATACGAATCCCTAAAGCCGATAATGATAATGCGATATCATCTTCAAGATTTTTAATTTTAGAAATTCTTACCCCGGCTTCAGGAACAATTTCATAAAGTGTAACTGTAGGCCCTATGGTTGCTTTAATACTTGCAATTCCAATTTTATAATTGCTAAGTGTACTTACAATTTTATTCTTATTCTCTTCGAGCTCTTCTTGGTTTATAGTGATGTTTTCACTAGTGTATTTTTTTAGTAAATCTAGCGGTGGGAATTGGTAATTTCCAAGCTCAAGTGTAGGGTCGAAACGTCCAAAATCTTCAACAAGTTTATCTGCAAGATTATCGGTTTCCGATTTTTCATTAGTCACCTTTTCTACCTTCATCTTAACGACTTCTTCCTTAATAGGTGGCGTTACAATGGTTTCTGTCGCAATAGTTTCTTCTACTTGAGGGATCTCTACTTCAAGTTTACGCTCTATAGGTTCAACTTTTTTATCCTTTTCAAGTTTCGAATGATGGGTTATTGTAGGTTCGATATCATCCAATGGAATTTCGAATGCCGATTTGATTTCATCAGCTTCAGCCGATAGATTGTTATCTACAGGAATAAAATCACTGCTCACATCCTCCTTAAATTCGGTTTTAAGATTTTGTCTTGCAGATTTAAATAGTTGTCCAAAGTGCTGTGGTGTTATTTTGAATCGAATTGCCAAATAAGCAATAAGACAAAACAATAGCAACAATGCGGTTCCAATTTTACCGATATAATCTTGAAAGAAATCGTTCATTTCAAAACCAATAGTTCCCCCTAAAAGTGGATTGCTTTTCGCAAGAAAACCGAAAAGAATAGAGGTCCAGATAATAATTAATGTTCCCCAAATCCAATGACTGCGAAGTTTAACTATGCTAATATTTAATAAAACATAAATACCCGAAATAAAAATAAGTCCTGAAAAAATAAACGAAGCAATACCAAAGCCTTTATATATAAATAAGTCACTCACCCAAGCGCCAAATTTACTCAACCAGTTTTCAGTTTCAACCGTTCTTGAGCTGAATTCAGTTAATGTGCTTTGGTCAATTTGACCTGTAAAAAAGAATGATAAAAATGCAATAAAAAGTAATATACCAAGTATTAAAAGTAAACTCCCAAAAATTAATTTTTGCTGATTTGACAAAGCAAAGCTTGGCTTTTTAAATTTTGATTTACGTTTTTTTTTGGTCGGTTTTTTTTTTGCCATTTAAGCGTAGTTACAGTGAAACAAAAATACAAATTACAAACGTTTATTCTAAGGGTATTATTATTTAAAATATCTTAGGTAAATAAATAATTAGCCCCACACTACATGCTGCTAACGATGCAATAAAAACAGCACCAGCCGCGACATCCTTTAAAAAACCAATTTTTGTATGATGCTCTGGATGAATAAAGTCGGCGATAGCCTCAATAGCTGTATTTAGCCCTTCAATGCTCATTACAATGCCAAGAGCTAGAATTTGAATCATCCATTCAGTGGTTGAAATATTAAAATAGAATCCAGCAGCAGTTATTAAAATAGCAATTACAAATTGAATTTTAATACTGGCCTCTGTTTTTAAAAGTAACCAAGCACCTGTGAAGGCATATCGTATACTTTTAAGACGATTAATTACAAAATTTTCCTTTTTAGGCATTTGAAAGAGCTTCTAATGCTGCTTTATAATTTGGTTCCTCAACCACTTCAGAAACTTGTTCTGTATGTATCACCGTGGCATTTTCATCTAAAACGATAATGCAGCGTGATAATAATCCTTTAACAGGACCATTTGCAAACAATAGATTATAATCTCTGCCAAAACTTCCAGATCTGAAATCGGAAAGCATTTCAACATTTTCTATGCCTTCAGCACCACAAAACCGACTTTGAGCAAAAGGTAAATCCTTAGAAATACATAGGACTTTTGTGTTTTCTAAACTACTTGCTTCTTTATTAAATTTTCTAACAGATTCGGCGCAAGTGCCTGTATCTATGCTATGAAATATGTTTAATATCAATCTTTGCCCTTTATAATCACCTAAGTTCGCATCGGATAAATTTAATTTAGCCAATTCAAAATTTGGAGCTTTACTTCCAACTTCTGGAAGGTTTCCTATAGTGTTAATGGGGTTTCCTTTTAAAGTTACATTTGCCATTTTGTTTGATTTATTTATTGCACTTAAAAATATGAATAATTAGTTTGTTAATTAAAGGAATTCTTGAGTTTTTTAATCGCATTGAATTTCCCTATGGTCCTCCTTCGAGGATCTTCTGTTTCAAAAGATTTAGTTCATAAAAAAACCCCTTCTGTTTCGAAGAGGTTTTATAGATTTTAAATCTCTGATATTAGTGATTCGCCAAATACTCAGCAACACTAGCGCGATTTTCACTTAAAGCATCTTTTCCTTTTTGCCAATTTGCAGGACATACTTCTCCATTTTGTTGGAAATGTGTATAAGCATCGACCATTCTCAAATATTCATCAGTATTTCTTCCTACTGGTTCAACATTCACACTTTCATGAAATACAGTTCCTTCTTCATCAATTAAATACGTAGCTCTCCAAGTTACGTAAGGACCATCCATTGTAAAGACTTCAGTGTCTTCATCATAATGTTGGTCACCAGTTTGAAGAATACCCAATTGATTAGATAAGTTTCTGTTGGTATCTGCCAATAAAGGATATGTAATCCCTTGTATCCCACCTTGATTTTTTGGCGTGTTTAGCCAAGCAGCATGAACTTCAGCAGTATCTACAGACGCTCCAATTACTATTGTGTTTTTATCGTTAAATGCCGCTTGTGCTTCTTGGAATGCAAAAAGCTCCGTTGGACATACATAAGTAAAGTCTTTTGGGTACCAAAATAAAACTACTTTTTTGTTGTTTTTTCTAGCTTCCTCAAGGACATTAACTTTAAAAGTTTGTCCATTTGTATCCATCGCATCTACATTCAAATCTGGAAATTTTTTTCCTACTAATGACATTGTATATTTTTTTAAGTTATTAATTTTCTAATGCAAATATACGCATCAATTAAAAGAGATGGTAGCATTACAATTTAATTTGTTTATGAAACTATAGGCGCTTCTAATTTTCCTTGAAGTTGTTTTATTTTTATATTCAATGCCGCAAATAAAAGTGTTGTAAAAGGACTTAACCAATTGAATATGGCATAAAGAAAATATTCGCCAACACCAACACCTAAAACCTGACTTTGATAAGCACCACAAGTATTCCAAGGAATTAGAACAGAAGTCACCGTTCCTGAATCTTCCAAAGTCCGACTTAAATTTTCTGGTGCTAATCCTTTATCCTCAAAAGCTTTTTTAAACATTTTACCAGGAATAACAATAGCCAAGTATTGATCGGATGCGATGGCATTTAATCCTAAACAGCTAATAACTGTACTTGCAAAAAGTCCAAATACCGTCGTTGCAAACGATAATAAACCTCTGGTAATTCGAGCTAATGCTCCAATAGCATCCATAACACCACCAAATACCATGGCACAAACAACTAAGAAGATTGTCCATAACATGCCTTTCATTCCTCCAGCAGTAAATAAATCATTCAATTTTTCATTCTCAGTTACAATTTCAGTATCAATAAAAATAGCATTGAATATGGATTTAACCCCCGATGTTGAAATACTGTTTAAAATTTCCGTTTGAAAAATAAAAGCAAAAATAGCAGCTAATGCTACCCCTGTGCCTAATGCAATTAATGGTTTTGTTTTTAATAAGATTAATGCGATAACTACTCCAGGTACTAAAAATAACCATGGACTTATATGAAAGGTGTTGTTAATGGTTTCGAGCAAGCCACTAATATCGGCATTACCCGTAGTTTCAATATTTAAGCTAATAAGAATAAAAACAATCAATGTTATTATAATTGTTGGAACTGTTGTAATGGACATGTATCTAATATGCGTAAACAAATCGGTTCCAGCCATAGCCGGTGCTAGATTTGTTGTATCACTCAAAGGTGACATTTTATCTCCGAAATAGGCTCCAGAGATCACCGCTCCAGCGATCATTCCTGTTGGAATCCCGAGCGCACTACCAATACCAACTAAGGCAATACCTACCGTTGCTGAAGTGGTCCAAGAACTTCCTGTCGCAATCGAAATAACTGCTGCTATAATTACCGAAGCAGGTAAAAATATTTCAGGACTTAATACTTGAAGGCCATAATAGACCATTGCTGGAATGACGCCACTTACTAACCAGGTTCCTGCTAAGGCACCTACCAAAAGTAAGATCATAATGGGAATAAATATACTTTTCAAATTATCCCAAATCTCTATGACCATTAATTTAATTGATACTTTGTTATAAAGACCAACAACTGCTGAAATTCCGCCGGCAATTAACAAGATGAAGTGATTTGAATATGCGCCCATTGCCTCACCATCAGCATAAAATATATTGTACGCAAGCATCCCCATTAAAATAACAACAGGAATTAAAGCTTCCCAAATGTTTAATTCCTTGTTTTCTATAATTCGTTGTTCGTCAATTTTAATCTCAGAAATATTCTTTTCGTCTTGCATTGTTTCAAATTTATTCATGTAATGTTACAATTTTCATAGATGCTGTGCAAATGAAATTTGTTATGTACATTTGTTTCCAACTGTTTATGGATTCATTAACTCAAATTGTACTAGGAGCCGCCTGTGGAGAGCTTACTCTAGGAAAAAAAATTGGTAACAAAGCTTTGCTATTTGGAGCTATAGGTGGTACAATCCCAGATCTTGATGTGTTTATTGGTGCTTGGTTGTACAACAATAAGATTGATGCTATGGCATTTCATAGGGGCTTTATGCATTCTATTATATTTGCAATATTGGCAGCATTATTAATAGGTATTTTATTTCACTGGTTTTACAATAGAGGAAACCGTTTAGATACAACGACCCAGAAGGATTGGATTTGGTTATTCTTCCTTTCAATATTCACCCATCCTATTTTAGATAGTTTTACACCTTATGGGACGCAATTATTTTTGCCGTTCTCTAACTATCGTGTTGCCTTTAATAATATCTCTGTCGTCGACCCATTATATACTATACCATTTCTAATTTGTTTGATTATTGCAATGTTTTTTAAACGAAACAGTTCCAAACGGAAACTTTTTACGCGAATAGGATTGTATCTCAGTTCCTTTTATATGTTGCTAACCTTGGCTAATAAATTTTATATTAATCGGGTTTATAAAAAATCATTAAAGGAAAAAGGAGTTGTTTATCAACGATTTCAAACCCAACCAACGGTGTTTAATAATCTGCTCTGGTATGGTATCGCCGAGGCTGAAGACCATTACTATATCGGGTTATATTCAATATTAGATAGGGCTTCAGGAATTACAAATTGGCAAAAATTGCCTAAAAACCATCATCTGGCACCCGATAACAATAAGGACATTCAAACCTTGGTTTGGTTTAGTAGTGGCTACTATAATTTAATTCCTCAAGAAGAAGCAAATACATTTAGATATAATGATTTGAGATATCCGCTACTAAACGAAAATGATCCAAACTCCTCAATATTTAGTTTTACCATAAAAAAAGAGGGAGAACGTTGGAATGCTCTCCCTTTTGATGGTAAACCTCCATCGAGTGAAGATTTAAAAGTTTTTTGGAAACGTATTAAAGGGAATTAAACGAGTTCTAACTCTAAAATGTCAAGTTCCATCATACATGCTTTCATCATTTGATAGGTACGTTCAATATCGTCATCCAATCCAATAGAGAAACGAATTAAACCATCTGTCAATCCCATTTCCGCTTGTTCATCTTCTGGAATTTCTGATGATGTTGACGTTCCTGGGGCACTAAATAATGTTTTGTAAAAGCCCAAGCTTACCGCTAAATAGCCCAAGTTTTTTTCTTGCATCAGTTCCATTAAAGCATTGGCTTTATCTAAAGAACCAACATCAATTGTTAGCATCCCTCCAAAACCATACTCTTCATTCATCATGCTTTTAAATATTTCATGAGAAGGATGTGATGCTAAGCCAGGATATACTGTTTTTAATCCATCAGCTTCAAATTTATTTGCTAAAAATGTAGCATTTTTACTGTGCTGCTTCATTCTAATGTGTAAAGTTCTCATGTTCTTTAAAATTGAAGAAGAACGTAAACTATCCATTGAAGCACCTAATAACATACTCGCGCCATCAATCACACTTTTTAACGAGTTTACAAATTCTGCAGTACCACAAACAACACCACCCATAGTATCTGAAGAGCCATTGATAAATTTTGTCAAACTGTGAATCACAACATCTGCACCTAATTGTACAGGCGAAATGGATAAAGGTGAAAAGGTATTATCTACAACTAATTTTAAGTTGTGCTTTTTTGCTAAAGCTGCTAATCCTCTGATATCTGCCACTTCTAAAAGCGGGTTACTCACCGACTCACAGTATAATACTTTAGTGTTTTTATTGATTGCTGCCTCAACAACATCAAGTTTTGTAATATCGACAAAAGAGGTTTCAATATTTAAACGTGGTGTGAAGTTCTTTAAAAAAGCATAAGTACCACCATATATAGTTCGACTAGATACAATATGATCTCCTGCGCCACATAATTGTAATAGTGTTGGTGTAATAGCACCCATTCCTGAACCAGCAACATTAGCTGTTTCAGTACCTTCCATTGCAGCCAGTGCTTCGCCTAAATATAAATTTGAAGGAGAAGTATGGCGAGAGTATAAATAACAACCATCGGCATTACCTTCAAAAGTATCGAACATTGTTTTTGCCGATAGAAAAGTATAGGTAGAAGAATCAGAAATTGAAGGGTTTACTCCTCCGAATTCGCCAAAGTATTGTAAATCTTGGATATTATTTGCGGGTTTAAAGGCCATGATATAGACTGTTTTATAGTTATTTATTTGGACAAAATTGCAATTAATTAGATTAATAATCAATAGAATGAACTGATTTTAGAAAATAAATCTATAGAAATACGTTTATATTGTTTAATTTTAACTAACTTTAATATTCAATTTATAAAATCTGAAAAATTTTCAATCATGGGATTTGATACTATAGACAAAAATTTATTGGAACTGCTGCAAAATGATAGTAAGCAAACGAATAAGGAATTATCAAATAAATTAATTTTATCGATTACAGCAGTTTATGAACGGATTAAGAAACTGGAAAAAGCTGGGGTTATCGAAAAATATGTAGCGCTTGTCAATAAAGAGAAAGTTCAAAAGGACTTTGTGGTATTCTGTCAAATTAAGTTGGTGAAACACAGTCAGGATTATGTTGTAAAATTCGAAAAAGAGGTGAGAAACCTGGATGAAGTTGTGGAGTGTTATCATATTAGTGGCGATTATGATTACCTCCTCAAAGTTTTGGTTGAAGATATGCAGGCCTTTAGAAAATTTATGGTAGAAAAACTAACAACTATTGATCATATTGGCAGTACACATAGTACTTTTATGATTAACGAGGTAAAGCATACAACAGCTATTTCAATTTAATTATATTCTGAATTCAATACCTTAAAATATGAGATCCATCAAATATAAGTTAGGTGAATTTTTCATCATCTTTATTGTATTACCAATTGTATTTGTAATACAGTTTCCCATCTGGATTAAAATGATAATTGGGCTAAGTGGTTTCTTATATATCATTTATGTATTGTTAAAAATAGAAAAGAATAGGTTTAAAGTAGGGCCTTCCCTCAATTGGCCAATATTTTGGAAACGAACAGGGGTCACCTTTGTTTTTATTGCTGTAATCACAACTATTTTTGTGTGGATCACAGATAAAGAAGCGCTTTTTAGTGTGATGATCAATAAACCTAAACTCTGGATCTTAATTTTGTTTTTCTATAGTATTTTCTCAGTCTATCCGCAAGAGCTAATCTATAGAACTTTCTTTTTTCAAAGGTATCATGGCTTTTTTAAGAACACCAATATTTTAATATTTATCAATGCTATTGTATTTTCTCTAGGACATATTTTTTTTAGAAATAGCTTGGTATTGGTGTTGACCTTTATAGGCGGGTTGATATTTGCAATCTCCTTTAACAAAACAAGGTCTACGCTGCTAGTAACCATAGAACATGCTATTTATGGATGTTGGTTATTTACCGTGGGTATGGGAAGCATGCTTGGGTTTCCTTCATAAATTTTGAGTTGAGATTTTACGCGCTTACTTTTTAAAGAGGTGTTCTAACCAGAGGCCAATTGTGGCATAGGTGTTTTGTTTGTTTTGACCCTTTTCACGTAATTTTTTTATGGCATCTTCATTATATATTTGTCCATGTGCCAGGAGCCATTTTGGTTGTTTAAGCGTTTGTAAATTTTCCAATGGATTGTCTTCCAGGATTATTAATTCTGCTTGAGAACCTACAGCGATTATCCCTAAATCTGATCTGTTTAAAACATTGGCGGCATTGTAGGTGGCCGATTGTAATATTTGAAAAGAGGAGAGACCTGCGTCTTTTAGTAATATTATTTCTTCTAAAACTGTAGCGCCTGGTATTATGAGATTTGGACCTGTATCTGTTCCAAAAAGAATTTTTACTTCTTCTTGAGCTAAGATTTGTGTAAAGTCCTGCATGGCTTTGTATTTTGTTTTACAATAGTCGACATACTTCGGTCCTGCTTCTAAATAATCCTTCAATTGCTTCTTGCCTATAAAAGAGATGATTGGATTTAAGTGCTCACTTTCAAGTCCGTCATAATAAGTTTGTCCTTCTACAACTGTTTTGTAAATTCTATGGAATGCCGCCAAATTAATAACAACCGCTTTACCTGAAATTTTTAATTTTTTTGCAATTCCCCTCATTTTAGAGGCACTATAATCTTCGCCAAGAAGGTAGTAGAGTTCTTCAATATGTTCAATGGAAACAATTTCAGAGGATAATATCCCGTCAAGACTAATTGATGGTGGATGTCCAGCGATGTCCATGTTATTTTTTTGTGCAGCACTTTCAATAGCTTTTAGTTGCAATGAATCTATGCCATTATATATTTTTACAAAATCATAGCCGGCATTTGCATAGTCTTCCACAGCCTTTTCTGCTTCAGAGGCAGTGTCAATATTTTTATGGAACGGTCCTGTATCTTCTCCACTGTTCAAGGTTGGGGTGGCAGTAATTAATCGACTGCCTGCAATTTCATTAGCCTCCCATTGCTGTTTCCATCGCAAATGCATAGGGAAACCCATCATGTTTCTTACAGTGGTCACACCATATGATAGGTATTGTGTTAGATCGGTACGATCAAATATATGGGCATGCATGTCTATAAGCCCTGGTACTAGGTATTTACCATGTGTGTTAATAGGTGTATATCCTTTTATTAGAGGAAGACTGTCTGGAGTGATATTAACAATTTTTCCTAGATTTATATATACATTCTTATTGTATATCACCTCGCTGGTATCCATAGCAACAATATGTACATTCTGGAGCACCATTTTGGATTGCTCTGCTCCAGGAGAGGTTATAGGTGAACTGGTTTTACTTTTACCATAAGGAATAGAGATTGCCAATATTAGCATTAAAAGGAGTACTAAGGCTAGTATGCTTAGGATGATTTTTTTTAAAATTTTAACCGCACGTTTCATTGATTTGATTTTTTGATTGTATATGAAAGCTCAAATAACAGTAATATTTGAGTTTCAGAAGTTCGGAAACATGTATTCAAACCAAATTTTGATATAAAAGTACAGTTGTGCGGTGTGAAGTATTGAAATTATCCGTTTAAGATTTACTTTGCTTTTTATACTCAGAAGGCGTAAGACCAGTTGTTTGTTTAAAAATAGTATTGAATGAAGATTTAGAACTAAAGCCAATATCATACATGACCTCTAATATGGTTTCTTTAGGATCTACGGGATTGATAAAACGCTCTTTTGCTTGTTCTATTCTATAATGATTAATGAAGCCCATAAAATTCTGATTGAAATAATTATTTATCAAATAGGAGAGGCGTCTTACCGGAATTTCCAATTCAATGGCAAGATTATGCAATGAAATATCAGAGTTAGTATAGGGTTTGTGTGTTTCAAAATACTGCTTGATATGAGCTAACTCAGTTTGTACATCTTCAAGAGTCTCTATGTTTTCTTTCAAAGAGTCTGATATAATAGCGCTATCCGTTTCAGATATTCCAAGAAAAAGCTGTGGCTGTTTAAGGCCCTTATAGAAAATCCAGTTTACTAAAAAAAGTAGTGTGAGGTGAGTAATGGATATGTCAAAGGGGAGATATAATGGGAAAACAAACTGATTGATAATATCTAGTAATAATGCAATTGTGAAAATAATCATAGTCCATTGCAGCCATTTTAAATTTTTTCGAGAAAACGATGATTGCGTTTGCAGAACTATTTTTCGATAAACTATCAGTTGTTTTATTGCAAGAACTACATAAATGCCCAGACTTAAATAAAGTAAAGATCCAATTTTTAAACACAAAGGATAGCCCATGAATGGGCTAATAAAAATTATTATACTGGGAATGAAATGATATAAATATGCTGGTTTGAATTTAAAGTAATCAAAAATTAAAGAGTTTGAATAAAGATATAGCAATGGCCCATAAGCAAAGCCAAACACACATAAATAGGCATTGGTGTTTAGGGTGCTTAAGTCGAATTCGTCAATAATAAATAATGAAAATTGAGACGCTAATACTAATAAAAAAACAGCCAATAAAACATTACTTACTTTTTTTTCTCCCTTATGAGAAAATAATACAAAAGCGAATAATACGCTCTGAAAAATGATTATTAAAGAAATTAGATTCGTAATACTGATCGTCATAAATATATTTTAACTAACCTGATTACAGGTGTTTTCCAAAGTTAATTTTTTGTTTTTGGTGAGTGGTAAATTTAAAAGCTAAAATACCGCTATCGTTTTAAAGTTTAACATAATGACATGTTAAACACTTATCCTATATATTTATTTCTTTTTAACTTAAGCAAAATACTAAACCATGAAACGAAATAAGTTTTTAAGATCCGTAGGCGTAGGGGCTTTAATAATTCCAGCTATCCCTTTATTTTCATTTGTAAAACAAGAAGAAGAGGTCATGCAATTAGACAAAAAATTGGTTCAAGAGTTTGTTGGTAAATCACATAGTGATATGGATAAGGTTAAAGAACTTCTCGAAGAACATCCAACCTTACTCAATGCTGCCCACGACTGGAAATTAGGCGATTTTGAAACAGGATTAGGTGCAGCAAGTCATGTGGGTTATAAAGCGCTAGTGAGTTATTTTTTGGAACATGGCGCTCAGGCAAATATATTTACGGCGGCGTTGTTTGGTAGGATGGATATTATTAAGCCAATGCTAGATTTTTCACCAAACCTTATCCATGCTAAAGGGCCACATGGGTTTACCTTATTGCATCATGCCGAAAAAGGGAAAGATGAGGCTCTAGAGGTTAAAGATTATTTAAAGTCGTTAGGCGCTAAGAAAACAAAGATCGCTTTATACTAATACCAACGCTTCTTTTTCTTTTTTGAAGCTTCCGATTTTCGGCCTTTACGATGTTTGCTGCCTTTCTTTTTATGAACACTTGGCAAGTTTCTAAATTTCTATGCTTCTTATAGGTGTTGTGATATGCTGTCCACAACATTAATGTGACTTTTTTGATTAAAGTGTGTCTTAATTTATACAACTGTTTTAAATGTATGAGTTATGAGAACAATATACCCTATCACAAAGAGTAGCATACTAATGGCATGTCTTTTATTATTTACCTGCACAAATGAACCTGTAGAAGTAGAAAACGAATTGGTTTTGGATTCAGAAATTGAGCAGGATGATGGTCTAAGTTCTGTGCCTTTAGAAGAATCTTTAGATTTTTTTAAATCTTTGAATACAACTAGAGTGGGTCTGACAACTAACTCTTTTAATTTGAATATTGATCTTAATTCATTAGAACAAGTTCCAATTAGCAATACAGATGCTAAATTAAATATAGCTAAAGCAACTACTAAATTTAATAATATAGAAACCAGTGTCCTTCAAATAAATATTGATGGACAGGTGCAGACCGTTTTATTTAATGTTATACCAAAAGATGCTCCACAATCTAGAACTGAAAGAAACGCTATTTCAGGCTATAATTTTACAGGAAATATCGTGATAACAAATATATCTGGTATTGTTTTAAATAATTACGCATACAATTCAGGAAATCTTTTGGGTGAAATTAATCTTAATTCATATAATCCTGATCCAGTACCATGTTGGGGTATTGGCTGTGGTATAGATTTAGAAGAAGTAGTTATAACAGCCCCCACAGTCAGTCCTTATTACTATGCGTACACTAATCATTACTTAATTAGTAATGTATACCAATGGAATAGGTCTCTTAATAATTATAGTACTATGGGAACGGCGTATGCAAATTATTATAGGCAATTGGCTATAGATGAATTTGAAGAGAATATAGATGAGACTAATCTTAAGCCATGCTTGAAGAATATTTTGAAGGTCCTTAAAAATATACAGAATGGACCAGGCAATATGGTTGCTAAATTTTCAGGCAATTTCCCTGGATATAATTGGGTTACAAAATCAGGTTCGCTAGCAGGACAAACGGCGAGTACTAATTCCCCATCTACATATAATGCGAATTCGGGTATAATTACTACTTTTGATACTCAAGCTTGGACAAATGCAACCGATTTATCTTGGGCCAGAACTATTCTTCATGAATCAATTCATGCATTTTTGGCATCTTATTATAAAATTAATAGGCCAAACTGGATAGCTACGTATCCTCAAATGGTGCAAGATTGGGGATCTATACAAAACTGGAACGGTGTTCATCACGAAGAAATTGCGAGAAGTTTAGTATCTGCTGTTGCATTGGCTTTAGAAGACTATGGAAAGATGATGGGATATAACTTAAGCGCCCAATTTTATGAGGATATGGCATGGGGTGGGCTGCAGAACACATCGACATTTAAAGCACTTTCAGCTAGTGATCAGAAAAGAATTTTGGATACTATTGCAACTGAATTAACTGGAAGTGATACTAACTCAAATATCAAAACGCAAAAAGGCAGAAATGCTGGCTGTTAAAACTATTGTACTATGAAAAATTCAAATTCGAAATTAATAATTCTTGTATCCATGATTATAGGAATTGGTTGTTCTTCGATTAAGAATAAACTAATCCCTACAGATAACAAAGGTGGGTATAAAATAACCATTGAAAACAATTTAAATATTGATCCAACCGAGATTCATTTTGTTGGAAAAGTATTCGATGTTTCAAATAGAGAACCAATAGCGAATGCAGAGTTAGTTATAGGCTGTCTAAAAATTAAAACGAATTTAAATGGTGAGTATTCTTTTAAGATTATAAAATCAGATACTGAAATTACCTATATAAAAGGAATATCTGTAGGATACAAAACAATTGAAACAATTTTTTTAAATCTTAAGAATAATAATTTTGTCAAAATTGATTTTTATTTAACGGAAGATGATAGGCCATTTATAAATTGTGAAGGCATAAATTAATGAAATTAAAAATAGTAGAATAATTATAAGAAACAGGCTTTTCATAATTATCTGACCTACATTGAGTCTTTATTACTATAGGGATACTGATTATTCATCTCGAAATAATCATACAGACTGTAATTAACTATGAAACCCTTCATTAAAAAAATCGGATATTTATTACCCCTCGTGATTATTACACTTGTTATAATTTATCATAATAATCTTGATAAATTAATTTTTAAGGAAAATGTATATATCCTGTTTAATGCAGATAATGACTCTAATCAATTATTAGATTGGTCAAAATTCGATACGTTATTTCCTAAATCTTTTGATCCGCAAAGAGTAATAGTAAATATTAATGAACTTTCTAAATTGGATAAGGAGCAACGATCAATATATGATAGTATTGAAAATAACTTCTACCAATATCCACGGAAAATCATTGATATAAAGGAAGAAACTAAGACATATAGTATTGCTGTATTATCAGAAATCACAATCCAATTCAATGTTAGAGATACTAGACGTATAAAATTTGATGACTTGAACTCCTATAATTTCTTGGGATTGGATTCTATATTTCAATTAATACCAGAAATGAATTATTTATTAGGCTTAAAAAAAATCACACCTCTAAATTTGATAATATACGGTTCAATATCATTGAAATTGATGAGAAGCATAAAACGGCCACACTATGTATTGTTGAGCCTATAATCATTGAAAATAATTAGCACATTTTATATACGATTCTATGTTTTTTTTAATTCTGATTTATATTATTATTCCATGTGATGATACTGCACAAAATGACGGTATGCATTTGATCTATAATGAAGATCATAGCAATATCCAAAGGAAATATGTTGATTCTGAAGGGCGAATTAATTTTTATATTAATAAGGAACATTTTATTTCTTTGAAAAAGGAAGAAAATTTATGTGATTCTGAAATGAATAAAATTGTTGCTGTTGATATCAATGCGTTTATTAATATTGCTGTTAAGAAAAGGCAAAAAAAAATTGAGGAAGATGAAAAGAAAGGAAACACTATAAGTATTGTACCTAATGATCGTGTTTTTGATTGTATTTTTATTTATAAAAAAAAGAATAACACTTGGATGAAATATCCTGTTCAGTGGGTTGATGAAATTATAAATTAGAAAACATAAAAGGCAAGACACTATACTAATACCAACGCTTCTTTTTCTTTTTTGAAGCTTCCGATTTTCGTCCTTTACGATGTTTGCTGCCTTTCTTTTTATGAACTTCAGGTTTCGCCTTAGGATCTAATGGGTACGGATGATCTTCTTCAACAGTGATTGTTGTATGTATTAATTTTTGAATGCCTAAAACATAGGCCTTTTCATCTGCCGAGCAAAAGGAGTAGGCTGTTCCAGTATTACCAGCTCTACCTGTTCTACCGATGCGATGTATATAAGTTTCAGGAACATTAGGAAGATCAAAATTTATGACCGCATCCAGATTTTCAATATCAATACCTCGTGCTGCAACATCAGTAGCAACTAAGATATTAATATCTTTATTTTTAAGTTTGTTAAGCGCTGTTTGTCTTGCACTTTGTGTTTTATCACCATGAATACTATCAGCCCTATAATTATTTTGTAGAAGCGTTTTTTCCAACTTGTCAACACCATATTTAGTACGTCTGAAAATGATAATGTTCCCTTTAATCGTATTTCGTAATAAGTGTAAACACAGCTCTATTTTCTTAGGTTTAGGCGTAAAGTATAAACGTTGTTCTATATTTTTAGTTACTGGGGTCTTAGATGAAACCTTAACTCTAACAGGGAATTTTAAAATAGTAGTGGCTAATTGTTCAACTTTATAAGGCATCGTAGCCGAAAACAACAATAATTGTTTTGACTTCGGACAGAGACGTTCAATTTTTTTTACATCATCAATAAAGCCCATATCCAACATCAAATCGGCCTCATCCAAAACCAAGATTTCAATAAAATCTAGATTTACAATATCCTGCTTGTGCAAGTCGAGTAATCGTCCTGGAGTAGCAACTAAAATATCAACTCCTTTTTTTAAAATATCAATTTGTGGTTCAATTGAGGTGCCCCCAAATACAACAGTACTTTTTAAATTGGTGAATTTGCTATATGCTTTAAAGCTGTCATTAATTTGACTAGCCAACTCTCTTGTTGGACTTACAATTAAAGCTTTTATTTGCTTTCCTTTTTTTGGAGCTTCTTTCTTGCTAATTAACTTTTGGATAATTGGCAAAGCGAAAGCGGCAGTTTTTCCAGTTCCTGTTTCAGCAGAAGCGATTAAGTCTTTATTTGCTAAAACTATTGGAATAGCCTTTTCTTGAATAGGAGTAGGACTACCATATTTCTTTTCGGTAAGTGCCTTTACAATTGAATTGTGTAATTGAAGCGCTTTAAATGGCATACATTGAGTGATTTTAGATTATGAATCTAAAATATGTTTAACGCGACCAACTTCACCAGATACTAATTGAACTTTAATACCGTGAGGATGGTTTGGCGATTTCGTTAGAATTCGTTTTACAATACCTAGTGTTAAAATGCCCGTACGCTGATGATGCTTTTGGACAATTTCAACATTTATACCAGTTTGGATGTTTTTTCTGTAGTCACCATCCAATGCAGCATCTTTCATCACTTAAAATATATGTAATGTGTTAACTTTGAGGCTATTTGTTAACGCTTTTTCCGTTTTTATATTCGCCTAATACGATAACATCTTTTGCTTTTTCGTATTCTTTTATTGCGAATTCCATTTGTTTTTGATTATCTCTTCTAATCTTTATTCCAGTTCTAGATCCTCTATTTCTTATCTCAATATAAAATCCATCTTTTAAATCTAGTGGCTTTGTTGCTGGTCTTCCCATAGTTATAATTCAATATAGTGTTTAAA
>CAJXVU010000045.1 GCA_913062555.1 uncultured Bacteroidota bacterium | reverse complement strand
CATTTAAAGTACTAAAATCAAAATCCCATAAACCATCATTATTATTATCACAAATTAATTGATCTGGAATTGAAGTGGCAGTTGGGGTTTGATATACATTGATATTATAGGATAGGATTTGAAAACATCCGGTAATAGTATTTTCAATTCTTACCCAAATAATTTCTTGGGTATATGCTGTGCCATTAGAGTATAATACAGGTAAAGCATTAGTACCAGATATTGCATCATCTTCTAATTTGTAATATGTCAAAATTGTATTTATTTCCCCGCCTCTAATAATATTATCATTTTGTGATAAATTAAATTCTGAAATACCATCGTTATCATTATCACAGATCACTAAATTGTTTGGAGTTCCTAAATTCATACTATTTGTTACAATAACTTGAAATTCAGTAGTTTCAAAACAGCCAGTAGTAAGATCTGTTACTCTAACATTAATTGTTTGTGGATTAGTTGTATTGCGAAAAACATTAGCATCTCGGATTGAATTATTGCCTATTTGCGCATCACTATCATTTGTAAAATACTCAACAGATAATCCAGTTTGAGTTCCTAAAATAATAGGAGAGTTCAATGTTAAGTCAAAAATTGTTTGGCCATCAAAATCACCATCATTGTCACACTCCTCCAAATCAATGGAAATCCCAAAAGGAGTTTCAATTGTAGGGGGCTCGTTAAATGTTGCCGTACCTCCAAAAGTAAGCTGAAATCCCGATGACGAATTAGACCAGTTGTTAATAAAAAGATAATACGTTTCACCCGTATTCACTACTAATGGAGCCAAAAAGCCATCGCCAGTTCCTGGACCTTCAGAAACATCTACAGTACCATTTCCTAGTCCTGTGGATCCATTTCCAACAAACATTGTTGAAGAACAACGAATTGAATTCCCCAAATTATCACAAGACACATCGGCACCAAAAATAGCCCAATCATAATCGTCCATTCCATTGTTTGGGTTCAGAGTGAATTCTAGATCTCCAGGGTTATCAATGGTAATTTGAAGCCATACACTTTGTGCCTCAACGGGGTCCATAGGTAAACATATTGGATTTGGATTTATTTCAAAATCATTAGCACCTCCACTTCTAGGCGTATAGGTATAATTGATATTCCCACAAATTACAGTTGCGTCAAAACAATCATTAGGTTCTTGTGCAAATAGCGATGCAGAACACAATACTAAGAATAAAAAGTATTTCATTTAATAAATTAAACGTATTACAATAATTGTAAACCTGAAAATTAAGAAATTTTCATTAAAGCAAAAAGCCCCTACCTTTTTAACGTAAAATGTGCTGAAAATTGTTTTAAGGCACCGTTACTCTGCTCCTTATATTCAATAGTAAACCAATAATCACTGGACGGCATCATTCTTCCATTAAAAATACCATCCCAACCAATTCCTAATGGACTCAATTGTTTCAATAATTTACCATATCTATCGAAAATAAAAATTTTAGCATCGGGCTGTGAATTAATTCCAACAATATTCCAGTGATCATGATAACCGTCCCCATTGGGTGTAAAATACTTAGGATAATCCATGACCATAATTGTTGTACTCACACTACCACAGCCATTAACATCTCTGACAGTAATAAGATGCTCTCCTGTAGACACATCTTCAAAGACATTACTATTTTGCCAAACACCATTATCCAATTGATATTCATAAACACCAGTTCCTACAACATCAACTTCAACCACATTATTATTGGCAAATACCTGTGATACTACTCTAGCACTAATATTAGGAACTGAACTCTCATTTACGGTTGTGCTTGAAGTACTTTGACAACCCGTTATATCATTGGTCACCGAGACACTATATGATCCTGACTCTTCAACCAAATAACTCGAGTTGGTGGCGCCATTAATTACAATACCGTTCAAAGACCATTCAAATGTATATTCTAGTTCAGATAAATTTGTCTCTAACAACGGCGGATTAATAACTTCGGTTCCATTGGTATTAACACAAAGTATATAACTGTCTTGTAAATAAAATTCTGGAAGTAAATTAACATGTAAAGTCAAATTGGTAATAGCATAGCAACTCGTATTTGTAGTCAAAATACTTTCGACACGCGCATAAATCACTTGTGGGTTTTGTGTGTTCTCGAAATTATTAGCTATAGCATTTATACCAATATTGGCATCCGCCTGAGACAAATAATAACTTATTGCATGAGATGCTGGATCTTGGTTATCTAAAACCAACGCGTCCTGAGTGGTTAAATCAAATTGTGTTATTCCATTATTATTCCCAATAGTGTCACATAAAATATAGTCAATAGCAATTCCATCACTATTTGCACTAGGGTTATTTATTTCTTCAATATTAAAATTCATTGAAGACACACTACAGCCAGTAATAGTATTTCTAATCTTCACATAAATAGTTTGAGGATTATTTGTATTTGTAAAAGGGCTAATTAAAGGGTTTATGCCAGTATCAGCACTTCCTTGTGTTTCATGATAAGTGACTTCAAAAACTGCCGCATCTTGACCATTTAAGACTTCATCTGTTTTATCCTCTAGATCAAATGCATTGATACCATCGGCGTTAACTTCACAAACAACAATATCAAACACCTCGGTTATTTGAGGTAATTCATGTACAATGATGTCAAAGTCGACAATTGCAAAACAGCTGGTTGTGGTATTAGTTATACGTACAAAAATTGTTTGTATTGGACTTAAATTAATATAGGTTGTAGGGTTTGAAATTTCATTTGTTTCATCTTGAGCATCCACAAATGTTTCGTAATAAGTTGCTTCGACTCCAATTTCATTATTTATGATATACATCTCATTTACTGTAATATCAAAAACTTCTTCGTTATCTCCCGCATTTAAGTCATCACATAGCTCCAAATTTGGGGCATCAGTTAATGACTCAGGATTATTCAAAACGTTTAAACTTAAAGTCGTAAAACCAAAACAATTTGTCGAGTTATCTGCAACTCTAACATATATTATTTGGGGATTTGCTATATTTAAATAAGTGCTTGACAGGTCTATTCTATCCATATCATTTTGAGCATCACTATCTGTTTCATAGTACGAAACTTGCCAATTTGCATTACCCCCGGTTATCTCATTTTCTTTGAGTGTCAAATTAAAAGTGGTAATGCCATCAGCATTATCATCATCACATTCTTGAAATTCGGTAGGTTCTATTGGAAGAACTTCTGGAAATACCTCAATGCAAATCTCTTCAAAATATTCACATCCAAAATCATCTATTGCCCGATATGTATAGCAATGTGACCCCGCTGTTGTTGGTTGTACTGTAATCGTATTTCCTGTGGTGTCAGTTATAGAAGGATCCGCATCCCAAACCTCAGAAGTGATTGTTGGCGTAAACGAAATATCTGTTGAGATTAAGGCCTCTTCAAAATTTAAGGACCATCCAAAAATTGTACCGTCATCAGAGGTACTATGATCAATAATCTTAAGCTCCCATTGACCATCTATTGCTGCACCAACAAAGTCATTAAAATCTCCAACAGGCAAATAGGTTCCAGCTTTTACAGATGGCTTAGGATCTGGTGTCCCAGATAATTCAGTTTCTCCATCACCTAGCAAGGTTGTAGCTGACATTGAAAAACAATACTCCCATCCAATTCCAGGTCCACTTAAACCAACATCTGTTGGATTTCCTACAAACAATGAACCACCACCTCTATCATGCAATACAACTTCTCGCCCATCAGGACTGGTCACGATAATTTCCAAATCCCCGAGATAAGAATGCTCCATGACCAAGCAAATACTTTCCAATTGAGATACATCAGATAATATCTCACCATCAAAACAACTTAAATCTAAAACTGAAATATATTCACCTACATCATCCAATACTGCTAATTCTCCATTATTCGCACAATTAGCAACTACCAATTGCGGCTCGACCACCCCTTCAATAGTTGTCGCTTCTCCTAAACAAATTGAAGTCTCTGCGGCTTGTGTGTTTGAAAAATCTGGAGTTGAAGACACGTATACGAAAATTGTATTATCATTTGAACTTGAACATCCTTCCGGATTGGTATCAGTAATTACCAAATTGACTGTAAAAAGACCCGTCTCTGGATAAGTAACATTTGTTGTTTCACCTGTTCCAAAAGTACCATTACCAAAATCCCAATTGTAAACAGCTCCAGTACCATCAACAGAAAAAACACCACCTCCTTCAAATTGCACGGTTTGTCCTTGACAAATCCTGATAATATCGTCATGATCAAATACAGGTGTTGAATTTTCAATATTAGCCGTGATATCCTGACAAGGCATCACATTATTTGAACTCAATTCATTTGTTTTTGGAGTGTATTTTGACGCTATGCTCTTTTGTGAAAAAGCTAGAGCAGAATGCACTAAAAACAGTAAAAGAAGACTTTTTTTCATGTCAAACAAGCTTATTGCCCGAATTGTTTATACATGTTAATGTATTAAAACAATAAACTCATTTTTAACGTATTATCAATTCAAGGCATTCCAAACTAAAGTATTTTTATCAACATAAACGAACTTATCCTTTGAATTATTACAAATACTCGATGAAATTAATACTTTGTTAATACAATAGGTAAAATATTGGAATTGCTTACCTTTGTTGCCTGTTTAATCTACTGTAGATAGGATTTTGTAATGAAAATAGAAAAAGAAATTGAAGATTTTGATGTTTTGGGTGATGATCATATTGGAACATCTTCAAATACACCTTTAAGAGCTGATGCTTTTAAATTATCAAAAGAGGAAAAAATTGAGCGTATTAAAGGTGATGTTAGAAACATTATGGAGACGCTTGGATTAGATCTTACTGATGATAGTTTAAAAGGCACTCCAAATAGGGTAGCTAAAATGTTTGTAAAAGAAATTTTTGGAGGATTGGATCCCAATAAAAAACCAAAAGCTTCTACATTTGAGAACAAATACCAATATGGTGAAATGCTCGTTGAAAAGAATATTACTGTATATTCTACTTGTGAACATCATTTATTACCTATCGTTGGAAAAGCTCATGTTGCTTACATTTCAAACGGTAGTGTTGTTGGTTTGTCTAAAATGAATCGCATTGTTGACTATTACGCCAAACGACCTCAAGTACAGGAACGATTGACAATTCAAATTGTAAAAGAATTACAAGAAGTATTAAACACTGAAGATGTTGCATGCGTTATAGACGCCAAACATTTATGTGTAAACTCTCGTGGTATTCGAGATGTAGCAAGTAGCACAGTAACTAGTGAATTTGGTGGGAAATTTAAAGAGAAGGAAACTCGTAGAGAATTTCTGGATTATATTAAATTAGATACTAACTTTTAGTAATTATTTCTTCAATCAACCCAAAACCTCTTATATAAATATGCAGCTCTATAAAAATCAACCCCTTAAAATATACAATTCTTTATCAAGTAAAAAAGACACTTTCAAACCTATTGATGAAGGTTATGTTGGTATGTATGTTTGTGGGCCCACGGTTTATAGCAATGTGCATTTAGGTAATGTGAGAACGTTTATGTCCTTTGACATGATTTTCCGTTATTTTAAACATTTAGGGTTTAAGGTTCGTTATGTTAGAAATATTACAGATGCTGGTCATTTAGAAAATGATGCTGATGAAGGGGAAGATCGTATTGCTAAAAAAGCGAGATTAGAAAAAATTGAACCTATGGAAGTGGTGCAGATGTATACTGTAGATTTCCATAATACACTCAACAAATTTAATTTCCTACCACCAAGTATTGAACCCACAGCAACAGGGCACATTATCGAACAAATTGAAATCATTAAAACCATTTTAGACAAAGGATTAGCTTATGAAATTAATGGTTCCGTTTATTTTGATGTTCTCAAGTTTAATGAAACCAAAAAATATGGCATCTTAAGTGGCAGAAATGTTGAAGACTTAATTCATAATACCAGAGCACTTGATGGGCAATCTGATAAGAAAAATCCTCAAGATTTTGCACTTTGGAAAAAAGCAGAACCACAGCACATAATGCGTTGGCCATCTCCTTGGAGTGATGGATTTCCAGGATGGCATTTAGAATGTACTGCAATGAGCACTAAATATCTCGGTGAACAATTTGATATTCATGGTGGTGGTATGGATTTGAAATTTCCACATCACGAATGTGAAATTGCACAGGCAGAAGCATGTAATGGTCATAGTCCCGTAAACACTTGGATGCACGCCAATATGCTCACTCTTAATGGGCAAAAAATGGCAAAATCTACAGGAAACAATATTTTACCTCATGAAATATTTACAGGAGAGAATGACAATCTAAGCAAAGCGTTTTCACCAAGTGTCGCCCGTTTTTTCATGATGCAAGCGCATTACAGAAGTATTTTAGATTTTAGTAATGACGCTTTAGAAGCTTCAGAAAAAGGATTTAATAAATTAATTGACGCGATAAATACCTTAGGCAAATTAACAGTTAATGATACTTCTAGTTTTAATATTGAAGCTTGGAAAGCAGATTGCTATAAAGCAATGAATGATGATTTTAATACGCCTATTTTAATTGCAGAATTGTTCAGTGCTGTTAAATTCATCAATCAAGTGAAAGATGGCAAAGCTACAATTAGCAAAGAGGATTTAGAACTTTTAACTCAAACGCTCCACGCTTTTGTTTTTGATATTCTCGGATTACTAAATGACACTAATGGAGATGATGGTTCCGAGAAATTATCGGATACGGTTGAAGTTTTAATTAAAATGAGAGCAGAAGCAAGAGCTAATAAAGATTTTGCTTTATCTGATAAAATTAGAGACGAATTATTAGCCGTAGGGATTCAATTAAAAGATGGTAAAGACGGCACTTCTTTTTCGACTAATTAATCGTTTATAAAGTATCAATAGATGTTGTAATAGCCCGCTTTTTGAACACTTAACAGATAAACGACTCATCAACTTTACACATTAATGTTAAAAAAGATTCTCATAGCACCATTCATTTTTTTAGTTAAAGTATATCAAACGCTAATATCACCATTAACTCCTGCCACCTGCAGATTCCAACCTACATGCTCCCACTACGCCGTTGAAGCATTACAAAAACATGGTATATTTTACGGAGGTCGTTTGGCAATTAAGAGAATTTTCAGTTGTCATCCATGGGGAAAATCAGGATATGACCCCGTTCCTGAAAAGGATTCAGAAAAATAAATATTCTCATACTTAGTGTTCCGTATAATCCGTTTCAATTCTATATATTTACGGAACAAAACACAAAACTATGCACGCTTTACAAATTGTTTGGAACCCTTCCGCAGATGGTTTAGAAATATTCGGTTTTACAATTCACTATTATAGTATGATGTGGATGGCCGCTTTTATTCTAGGCTGGTATATTATGAAGAAAATATACAGAAACGAAGGTCAAACGGAAGAAAAGTTAGACTCTCTTTTCATTTACTCTGTACTTGGAATTATGATTGGCGCACGTGTTGGCCATGTTGTTTTTTATCAATCGGAACTTATACTACAAGATCCCTTAAGCATCTTTTTACCTTTTAAATTTACCGGTGGATTTGAGTTTACTGGTTTTCGTGGACTGGCAAGTCATGGCGCTGCAATTGGCATGATTATATCAATGTATTTATACAATAAAAAAGTGCTTAAAAAATCGGTGGTTTGGATATTGGATCGCGTTGTTCTTCCGGTTGCTTCTGGCGCTATATTTGTTAGAATTGGAAATTTCTTCAATTCTGAAATGATTGGTAAACCAGCAGACGAATCCTTACCATGGGCTATAATATTTAAAAAAGTTGATAATGTTGCACGTCATCCAGGGCAATTATACGAAGCCTTTGGTTATATTTTCGTGCTTGCCATCCTTATGTTCTTATATTGGAAAACTAAAAAAAGCAATCAAACTGGGTTTTTATTTGGTTTGTTTTTAGTCCTTTTGATGACCGTCCGTTTGTTTGTTGAAAATTTTAAAATTGAACAAGTTACAGGTCGTGAAGATTGGATCTTCAGTTTAAATACTGGACAAGCCCTAAGTATTCCATTCATTTTAATTGGACTATATTTTATGTTTTTTTACAAGCCTAAAACTGCATAACTCTTGAAGATAACATTAATTAAATCGTTAATTCTATTAGCACTAAGTTCTTTATTACTTCTTGTTTCTTCATGTAAAGAAGATCAGAAATCAATAAACCCTATAACTATAGAATTTAAGAAAGAAGGGGAACTCAGTGTATATAAAGGCACATCGGATTCATTAATAACAAGTTTTGATATTGAGATTGCCGATAATGATTACGAGACTCAAACAGGGCTAATGCATCGTCAATCCATGGCTAACAATAATGCCATGCTCTTTATTTTTCCCGATATGAGAATGCGTTCTTTTTACATGAAAAACACCTTATTATCACTTGACATCATTTATTTAGATGATAAAAAAAACATTATTAGTATCCAGGAAAATGCTAAACCTTTAGACGAAACTTCTTTACCTTCAGGGACACCTGCACAATATGTTTTAGAGATTAATGCAGGGCTATCCAAACAATGGTCAATAACTCCTGGTGACCGCATAGAATTTACTAAGAATAATTAGCCTTATTCATATTTAATGCTCGCATAGGCTACCCAATGGCGCTGTGTAGCAATTGCGGTGGTACCCATTCCTAAATCTTCTACGGTAATTAAATCATGATCAATACTCGATTGGTAGTTTAAAAAAGCACCTGTTAAAGCGGCATTATTGATTTTTATATTAAGCTTATTAGCAAAAGCTAATCCAAAAGGTAATGAATAGCGACCGCACCATACCCACTTGTAGTCCTTATAATTTTTCTCTTGTACTGTATATGTGGTAAACATTTTAATTTTAGAATCATCTATTTCTTCTGTCAAACAGTTTTCTATAATTTCTAAATCTTGTTGTCGTGCTTTTTCAGTCCCAGTATCATCAATTCCAAAAGGAGCTAAATTACTACTCCCCCATTCGTCATTTCCATAATGTACAGCATCATTGGAAATAACAACCGCTAAGTCCTTTCCGTACTCCCAATTATTCGCTTCTAATATAGCACTAACTACATTAGCCAAATGGTCACTAATACTATCGATAGTGGTATAATTTATATAAGGCACTAATATTGGTACAATCTCAATATCTTTATTTTTTTTATGAAGGAATGGAATTATAGCTTCCAACGAATGTTCCAATACTTGCATGCTATCGTGAACTACAAAGCTGTTTTTGGGGAGTTTCTCCATGATATCCCCATTTATTGAAGACACTTTTAAATCGCCATATGGTGATTGCCAATGTGTATAACTTCCTAATATTATTTTATCCTGTAAGTCATAATTTCTTGCCCGATGCGCAACACCTATTAATATTATATTGGGAGCATTAATTCCTTTTAATGATTCATAATACAGGCCTCCTGCATATTTATAATCATCATGTGGACATATTGCAGCCTTCCATTGTAACTTGTTAGGAACATCTTTTATATCCAATCTATTATAAATCGAATCCATTTGCCAATCATATTGTGCAAATCCAATGGTATCATGAACATGTCTTAGCTTTACCTCATCTATTTTTACAGCTTTCTCTTCATTTTTTTTACAACTCAAACAAAACAATAGCATCCCAAAAATTAGTATTACAATCCTCATCTATTTTTTTTAGAAAGTTACATCTAATCTTATTGTAAACAAAAAGCCTTTCTGAATGAACAGAAAGGCTTTCTTTATATTATAAAAAAGGAGATTACTTTTCCTCTTTACTTCCCAATTTTCTAACAGTATCACGCATGATTGGTGTTGCAATAAATACAGATGAGTATGTACCAACAACTACACCTACTATCAATGCGAATAATAATCCTCTTAGAGAATCTGCACCAAAAGTGAACATTGCTAATAACACCACTAAAGTTGTTAATGACGTATTCAATGTTCTACTCAATGTACTATTTAATGCTGAGTTAACTGTTTTATCAAATTCCCAGCCAGTGTGCTCATTCAAGAACTCTCTAATTCTATCAAACACAACAACTGTATCATTCAGAGAGTATCCTATCACAGTTAATATGGCTGCAATAAAGGCTTGGTCAATCTCCATGCTAAATGGCATAAATCTCCAAGTAATAGAGAATATCCCTAATACAATCAATACATCATGGAAAACAGCCGCAACTGCACCTAATGAGAATTGCCATTTCTTAAATCGTAATAATATATATAAGAAGACTACAATCAATGATCCTAAAACAGCCCAAATAGACGATTTTTTAATATCATCGGCAATGGTAGGGCTAACTTTCCCAGAACTCATTACACCAACAGTACTAACAGGATTTGAAAACTCATCGTATTTTAATCCATCAGGTAAAAATGTAACTAATGACTGATATAATTTATTTTGCACTTCTTCATCTACATCCGTTGAATTTTCATCAATTTTATACTTAGTAGATATTTTTAATTGATTAGCACCCCCGATTGTTTTTACTTCTGCACTACCAAAAGTTCCTTCTACTGAGCCTTTAACCTCTTCAGCATTTACATCCTGAGCAAAACGAACTGTATAAGTACGCCCTCCTACAAAATCAATCCCTTCATCTAATCCAGTAGTTAACAATGATCCGACACCACCTGCTATAATTAAAGTAGAAACGATATATGCGAATTTACGTTTTCTTAAAAAGTCAATTTTGATATTTCTGAATAAGCCTTTCGTAACACTTGTAGAGAAATCTAACTTATTGCCTTTATTCACATACCAATCAATTAATAAACGTGTAATAAAGATTGCTGTAAACAATGATGTCACAATACCAATTAATAAAGTAGTTGCAAATCCTTTAATTGGACCTGTACCAAATATGAATAAAATTAAAGCAGTTAAACCTGTAGTAATGTTGGCATCTAAAATTGAAGATAATGCATTACTAAATCCATCTTGGATTGCTTCTTTTTGACTCTTTCCTTTAGTTAACTCTTCACGAATACGCTCATAAATAAGAACGTTGGCATCTACCGCGATACCAATTGTAAGTACGATACCTGCAATTCCAGGAAGTGTTAATACAGCACCTAAACCAGATAACACACCAAATATTAATAATATATTTAATAATAAAGCGATATCTGAAAAGATCCCTGATTTTCCATAATAGAACAACATCCAAATTAAAACTAAAGCCAATGCAATTAAGAATGATTTCATCCCACTATCAATAGCTTCCTGACCCAATGAAGGCCCAACAACCTCGGCTTCAACAATTTCAGCAGACGCAGGTAATTTACCAGCTCTTAAAACGTTTGCTAAATCGACAGCTTCATTTAAAGTAAATGATCCTGATATTTCAGAGTTTCCTCCTGAAATAGCACCTGTTGTAACACCTGGTGCAGAATACACAATATTATCAAGAACAATAGCAATTTGACCACCAGTACTAAACGCGCGTCCTGTCATGGTTTCCCATATCTTAGACCCTTTACTATTCATTTGCATAGTAACTGTTGGCTGTCCACTAGGTGAATAAGATTGACGTGCATCTGTAATAACAGCTCCACTTAATTCTGGTTTGTTTTCTCTATTTCCCTTTAATGCATACAACTCAACGAGCTCACTACCTTCAACCTGAATTCCCCAAGCAAATTTCGTATAACGTTGATCAGCTCCTAATAAACTTCTTACTTCAGGTTTATTTAAATAATCTAAAACAATTTGCTTGTCTTTTGCATCAAACATTGCTAAAACTGGTTGTCCTGGTTGTCCCGGTGCTTTAATTAAATCAAATAAAGGTCCTAATGAAGCATTTCCAACCGCAGAAGAATCTGTTGATGTTTCTCCTAAAAGGTCATCAATTTGACTTTCATCAGAATCTTGAGGCTCTACCTCTTCAGTCACCGGAGCAACATTTACAATTCCTTTTAAAGTTTCATTGGCCTGATTTAAAAATGCGCCTAAATCTTCAGCTTTATTAGCATCCCAAAATTCTAATTGGGCTGTTGTAGTAATTAATTCCGTAGCACGTTTTTTATCTTTCACACCTGGTAACTCTACCAAAATACGTCCAGAAGTCCCTAAACGTTGAATGTTAGGTTGAGTTACACCAAATTGGTCAATACGCTTACGTAATACTTCAAATGCAGAAACAATAGATTCGTCAATTTTAGTTTTTAGAATTGGTTGAACCTCATCATCTGTCATATTAAAAGTAATCTCATCACTCAAATCTTTATTCGCAAAAATATCTGGTGAAGCTAACTTAGTATCACCTTTAATTGCATCAAATGCAACAAAGAAATCTTCTAAGTAGGTATTCTGACTGTTTTTCTGAATCTCCTTTGCATCATCCAAAGCTCTTCTAAAAATAGGATCTCTACTATCATTAGCTAATCCTTTAAGGATATCATCTACTGAAATTTGAAGAATAACACTAATCCCTCCCTTAAGGTCCAAACCAAGATTCATTGATTTTTCCTTAACTTCTTTGAAAGTGTAATCGGCTATACCGATATTAAATACTGATTCACCAGAAAGTGAGTCTAAGTATTTTGCCTCTTCAACTCCTCTTAACGAATCGTATTTTACTTCAGTCTCGGCAATTCTACTTACCGCAATCTCCTTTGCATTACCTTCAATTTGATTCGCCTTAAATGAAAATGACAACTGATAAATACTTACCAATCCAAATAACAGGGCAAACAACTTTACTAATCCTTTATTTTGCATTCTATATTATTTTAATCTATTCCTATTTTTAAAACGAGCAAATATATGATTTACATAAAGATTTGGCAATAGAAATGAGATATTTATATTAAAAAGAAAAAGATTTATTCTGCTTTTTCTATTTAAGTTATTTATTAAGAAGGCGATTTGAATTTTCATTTTGACTTTGAATGACATTTATCATTTAAATTATTTCACGACTCATATACATTCACAGCGATATTAAAGTTAAAGCATAATGCTATTACTATTTAATTCTGTACATTGAACCTCTTAAAAAAAACTAACTAAAAATGACGCATTTATCAGATATTGAAATTGCCCAGGCAAATGATATAAATCACGTTAAAAACATAGCAAAAAAAATAAATATTAAAGAAGATGATTTAGAAATGTATGGCAAATACAAGGCTAAACTCCCTCTAGATTTAATTAATGAGGAAAACATCAAAAAAAACAATTTAATATTAGTTACCGCCCTTACACCTACGCCCGCAGGAGAAGGGAAAACCACGGTTTCAATTGGCCTAACCGAAGGGTTAAACAAAATAGACAAACAAGCAACAGTGGTATTACGAGAGCCTTCATTAGGTCCTGTTTTTGGGATTAAAGGAGGGGCTGCCGGTGGTGGATACTCCCAAGTTGTTCCAATGGAGGATATTAACTTGCATTTTACTGGAGATTTTAATGCCATTGAAAAAGCCAACAATTTACTCTCTGCTTTGATTGATAATAATCTTCAAAGTAAAACACAAAACTTAAATATTGATGCTCGTACTATATTATGGAAACGGGTAATTGACATGAACGACCGCGCTTTACGCCAAATCACTATTGGATTAGGTGGTACGGCTAATGGTATTCCGAGAGAAGATGGCTTTAATATTACGCCAGCATCTGAGGTGATGGCTATTATATGTATGGCTACTGATTTTGAGAATTTAAAAAAGCGCTTAGGAGATATATTTATTGGTTTTACATTTGATAAAAAACCAATTTTTGCTAGAGATTTAAAAGCAGAAAATGCGATGTCCATTTTATTAAAAGATGCCATTAAACCAAATTTAGTTCAAACGCTTGAAGAAAACCCGGCGATTATACATGGCGGCCCATTTGCAAATATCGCTCAAGGGACCAATACTATAATTGCTACTAAAATGGGCTTATCACTCTCAAATTATGTGGTAACCGAAGCTGGATTTGGGGCAGATTTAGGGGCAGAAAAATTCTTGAATATTAAATCCGCATTCGCTGGATTAAATCCGAAAGCCGTTGTTCTTGTTGCTACAATTAGGGCATTGCGTCATCATGGAGGTGTGCAAAAAGAGGATTACAATACTCCTAATTTAAATGCTATAAAAACAGGATTTAAAAATTTAGAAAAGCATATTGAAAACATAAGAAAGTTTAATATTGAACCTGTTGTTGCCATTAACTCCTTTATATCAGACAGTGATGAAGAAGTTAATTATGTAAAGGAAGCTTGTGAAAGCCTAGGTGTACAAGCCGTATTATCTGAAGGCTGGGCTAAAGGTGGTGAAGGAACCAAAGCATTAGCTCGCGCTGTGGTGAATGTTGTAGAAAACAAAGCCACTCAATTTAAGCCATTATATGACTGGAAGAGTCCTGTAAAAGAAAAAATAGAAACCATTGCTAAAGAAATTTATGGTGCAGATGGTGTTATTTACGATAAGAAAGCAGAATTAAATTTACGTCGTATTGATCGTCTCGGATTTAATGATTTTGCTATTTGTATGGCAAAAACTCAAAAATCCTTTTCAGATGATGATAAATTAATTGGCAGACCTACAGGATTTAAAGTTACCGTTCGAGAAATAGAGATTGCTGCTGGTGCACAATTTATCATTCCTATATTGGGCAAAATGATGCGTATGCCAGGGTTACCTCCGATACCAGCTTCAGAAGGAATGTCTATTGATAACGACGGCGTAATCTCAGGATTGTCATAACGCTTCTAAAAATTTCAAAACACAAAACACTAAAACTTATGAAATTACAATTATTAACTTTAGCACTCTGTTGTGGCGTTTTTTCTAGCTCTTGTAAAAACGCAAAAACAGAAAAACAAAAAAGCGAAGCGTATACCGTTCAAGAAATTGACAGCTCAACTGTTAGAAAACATTTGTATACACTTGCTTCTGATGAAATGGAAGGTCGCAAGACTGGAACTCCAGGAATTGAAAAAGCAGCACAATATATTGAAGGGGAGTTTAAAAGAATTGGACTTAAAACATTTGACAATTTAACCTCTTATCGTCAAAACTTTGAAATGCGTAATTTAAGCATGTTTAATGTTATAGGTGTATTAGAAGGCAATAGTAAGAAAGATGAATATGTTGTCATTTCAGGACATTATGATCATTTAGGAATTAGAAACAAAGAGAACCAAACCGATAGTATTTACAACGGTGCTGATGATGATGCTTCAGGAACTACTGCTGTATTAACATTAGCCGAATATTTTACTAAAAAAGGAAATAATGAACGTACTATTGTTTTTGTTGCATTTACGGGTGAAGAAATGGGACTGTTAGGATCTACTCATTTTGGAAAAAATGTTGATGCGAGTAAATATATTGCAGGAATCAATATTGAGATGATCGGTAAAGATTCTAAGTTTGGCCCAAAAACAGCTTGGCTTACGGGTTTTAACCGTTCTAATTTCGGAGAAATAATTCAGAAAAATTTAGAAGGTACTGGCTATGTTTTACATCCAGATCCCTACCCAAGTCAAAACTTATTTTTTAGATCGGATAATGCTTCTTTGGCGCGCTTAGGAATTCCTTCTCATACTTTTTCAACCTGTCCTATTGACACAGATCCATATTATCATCAGTCTTCTGATGAAGCGAAAACTTTAAATGTTTCTACAATTACTGAAACTATTAAAGCGATTGCATTAGGAACTGAAACCATAATTAACGGCAATGATACGCCGAGTAGGGTAGTTCTTGAAGAGACAAAAAAGAAAGAATAAGGATTCAAAAAAATAAATAAAAAAAGAGGCGATATCAATTGATATCGCCTCTTTTTTTATTTAGAAAAACTTAATGTTTCACATCAAATTTTTTATGCATTTAATAATTCGTTAGTTTTTTTAACGCCTTCTGCACTTTCAGACATATGTGCTTTTTCAGCAGTACTTAACTCAATCTCAACGATTTTTTCAATTCCATTTTTCCCTAATATTACTGGAACTCCAATACACAAATCGTTTAAACCATATTCTCCTTCTAATAAAACTGAACACGGGAACATTTTCTTTTGATCACATGCAATGGCTTGAACCAATCCACTTACTGCAGCACCTGGCGCATACCAAGCAGAGGTTCCTAATAATTTGGTTAATGTTGCACCACCTACTTTAGTGTCTTCTTTAACTTGATTTAGTCGTTCTTCTGATAAAAATTCAGAAACCTTTAAACTATTTCTAGTTGCATGAGCAGTTAACGGCACCATTCCTTTGTCACTATGACCACCGATTACCATTCCATCTACATCACTTATTGGCGCATCTAAAGCTTCGGCTAATCTATATTTGAAACGTGCTGAATCTAAAGCCCCACCCATTCCAATAATTCTATTTTTTGGTAATCCAGTAGTTTTATGTACCAAGTAGGTCATCGTATCCATAGGGTTACTAACTACGATAATAATGGTATTAGGTGAATGTTCAAGTAAACTTGAAGATACTGTTTTTACAATACCAGCATTAATCCCAATTAATTCTTCACGAGTCATTCCAGGTTTACGAGGAATTCCAGAAGTAATTACACAAATATCACTATTTGCTGTTTTAGAATAATCACTTGTCGTTCCAGTTATTTTTGTGTCGAACCCATTTAATGAAGCGGTCTGCATTAAATCCATTGCTTTACCTTCTGCATATCCTTCTTTAATGTCTAGAACAACGACTTCTGAAGCAAAATTTTTAATTGCGATGTATTCTGCACAACTTGCGCCTACAGCTCCTGCTCCTACTACTGTTACTTTCATATTATTATCTTATTATTGTGTTGTTTTTAAGACTGCAAAATTAAGCATAAATATGGTCTAAATAAAAAAAGCATAAGATTAAATCTTATGCTTTTCAATATCTAAGTTTTTATTGTATTTATCTGAAACTAAAAGCAATTCCTGCTGTAGCGGTATTGTATTCCTGGATTGTATAATCTATAAATATCTTGAAAAAAGCCAAGTTTAATCTGGCTCCCAATGTAGCTCTTACACCATTTGCTTCAAAATTCAAATTAACAGGGTCGCTTATGGTTTCATTAATGCTACCTACATTATTTCCACTACCATCTTCCACACTATAGTTAAGGTTATAATCGCCTTTCATTTTCAAAGATGACTTTCCACCATTGTACCCAACACTTCCATATAATGATACAAGTACAAAATCTAATGATCCAATAGCTTGAACGGTCCATGTATTCATTTCAAATTTAACAGCGCCATCGGTAACTGAAACATCATCCATTACGCTTTGGTCATCTATATTGTAGCTAACGTCCATTTTAGTAAATGCTGCCAGGATTGAAACATTTAAGGGTAACCTATCAAGTGGCCCTAAATACTGCATGATATCATGCTGCAATCCAAAACCAACAAGATTGGCTTCTACATTATCACCGAAATTAACTTTAGGAACATATCTCACTTTTAGATCTGTTTTTAAAGGGAGTCCAACACCAAGTTGTACCATTGGGGAAGGCACAGCATTTAGGGGTAAATCTCCTGTTATTCCTCCAGGCATTTCAAAGCTAGCAACTTTAAAATCGCTACTCCCCTCAATTGGAACTCTTACATCTACCATCGTCCCATCTCCCGATTTTCCCATTATTGTAGGGATAACGCTTTCACCACCTTGAAGGGTTAAAAACTCGTAGTCACTTGGTATAAAATCAAATAGTTCATCTGCACTTGGAACAAATGATGCGTTTGCAGAAATAGAAATATCGAATCCTAGTTTTTTGTGTGTTTTAGCAGTAGTAAACCAACCACCATTCATACTATACATTAAGCCTTTGGTTGCTGGATTAATATATCCTTGCATTAATTTGCTAGCATCATCGGCTGCTAGTAATATGGTTTCCAGTTCTTGTGTGTAGGATACCTGTGTAGCTATACATAACGATAGCATTAAAATTAGCTTTTTCATTTTATTGCAAATTTGGGTTAACACAAAAATAGAAAAAGATTTCAAAAAACAACCATTAATCGTGTTTTATTTGCCTTTTATCGATGAAACAACCATTTATTAAAGCACGTATAAGATAATGAATTGGTTGTATTTCACTCTTTTAGAATTTATTATATTTCTATTCATCTTGATTTTTTTTTAGAAGTGTTATTATATTTTAAAATTAATCGCACCAATTCCTGTTCTTCAAATGGTTTTGTCATATAATCATTCATTCCCATTGCAAGACATTTATCCAATTGAGATTTAAAGGCATTTGCGGATAATGCTATTATTGGAGTATTAACTTTTAAGGTCTTCCGAATAATTTTTGAAGCTTCAATACCTCCCATGACTGGCATTTGTAAATCCATAAAAATCATATCAAAGGATTCCTTCTTTAATATTCCTATGGCTTCTATCCCGTTTTGAGCTTCAGTAATATCTACATTATAAAGAGCTAAGGCATTGGCAACGACCAATCGATTAATTTCATCGTCTTCTACCAAAAGAATTTTTGCATTGTCTAAAGCGTCCTTTTCAATTGAAATTTCTTCTTGCTTTAGTTCAGATAATGATCCAATTTGTAATGGTAACAAGAGTTTAACTTCAGTACCTTTATCTTTTATGCTATGCACTTGTATAGAACCATGCATTATATCTACTAATTTTTTAGTAATAAACATACCCAATCCTGTACCTCCATATATACGTGAAATAGATGGATCTTCTTGTTGGAATTTTTCAAAAATACGTTCCAAATAGTCCTGATCCATTCCAATTCCGGTATCTGCTATAACGATTTTCAACGCTTGTTCTCCTCGAGATTTTTTAACGCCAATACAATGAATGGTAACGCTGCCTTTTTCAGTGAATTTAATTGCATTGCCTACCAAATTAATTAGCACTTGACGTATAGCAGATGCATCTCCAAAAAAGACTTCTGAAACATTTTGATCAATTGATGTTTTAAAAGCAACCCCTTTCTGATTTACATTGGTTTCGAAAATTGACGATACTTCATCTAAAAGTTCTCTAAAATTGAAATGTTGAAATTGTAATATTAACTCTCCAGCTTCAATTTTTGTGATTTCTAAAATCCTGTTTACAATTGAAGACAAATGTTTAGAAGCTTTCATTGTACTGCTTAAATATGCTTTTTGTTTGCCTGACATTTCTTCTTTTTCCAACTCTCTCAACATTCCAACAATTCCATTAAGTGGGGTTCTAATTTCATGGCTCATATTTGCCAAAAACAATTCTTTAGCCTCTGATGTTTTTTGTGATTCACGCAAAGCCTTTTCCATTTCCTTTTCTAAACTCTTTTGCTTCGTGATGTCTAAATGCACACCAATAGAACCTATAATCTCTCCATAATCGTTATAGTTTGGAGCACCACTAATTAATAACCACTTAATATCCCCCGCTTTATCTGTTACCAACATTTCATAGCTATCATATATCCCCGAACTTCGGAGTTTGTTTTTTTCATCAACAATTTTATGATTATTCTCAGTTACAAATATGTCCTTTGTTTTCTTACCTCTTAACTCATCAAAAGTATACCCTAAAGATTTTTCGAAACTTTGATTACAGTAGAGCATCTTATCATCAAGATCGACTTCTAATAATCCCAAATTCATATTTGAAATGATATTTCTAAATTTTTCTTCCTGTAGTTTGAGTTTAAGCTCGTTTTGCTTTCGCTGTGTTATATCGCTAAAATAAATGTTTATGTATTCGTTAGTTTCTGATAATCTCGCAGTTGCTAAATAAAATTCCTTACCAGTAGTAATTTCAAAAACTTCTTTTCTGTGCTTTTTACTTATGTTAGCACAAAGATTTAAATATAATTCCTCTTCGGTAATTTTTTTATTATTTCTTTCAGTTATGTGGTCTAAAACCTTAGATGGTATGTTTTTTAATAATACATCTCCCTTGAGATTAATTCTAACTATTGGGTCTGGATTTTCTAATGCAAATAAAGCCATATCTTCTAGTTTATTGGCTGTATCTGCAATTTCGAAAGCATTAGCTAAACTATTGGCAAAACTTTTTAATAGTACTTTTTCTTCTTGTTGCCACTTTCGTTCTTCAATACAATCATCAAAGCCAATAATACCCCAAAACTTATCTCGGCTAAAAACAGGAATTAACAAAACAGATTTCACCTCTAGTAATAGCAATATCTTTTTCATAAATAAGCCATCATCCATTTGAGAAACCAAAGTTTCAAATGCTTCTTTTTTATATAAATCAGGCAAGAACTTTTCAAAGACAGCTATTGGAATATTGTTTAAGTCATAATGAAGTACGCTTGAAGATTTTATATCATTGGCCGTCCATTCATAGCATCTGGATGTCACCGTCTCAGATTCAATACTCATTGAATTTTGATATAGATAAGTTCTTCCAACACCGAATGTTACTCCCAAAACACTTAAGCTATCACCTATGGTATCTGCCAAATTTGAATGGTTAAGCAAGACCTCAGTTGCTTGAGTAAATCCATGGATTCTTTTTTGCCCCTTCTGAATAGATTCTTCCAGTTGGTCTTTAGATTCAATTAAAAGTAGCTTCTCTGTAACTTGGTTTAAACTTTTATTTAAAAGTCTAATCATTACAATCAGTTCTTTTTTAACTATTGTTTTAAAGGGTTCTTTACTTCCTAAGATTAGGACACCGTATTCTGTAAGAGAGTATCCATAATAATAACAATTCTCAATTTGAATTTCAACATTATCTAAAGATTTTGTCTGATGAAAATTAACAATCTGTTCCTGAATGTTATCCCAATCCTTGTTTTTATTGAATGTATGAGGTAACATATACTTCTCAATATAATTACTCTTTTGCTTTTTAAGGATACAGGCCACAAAACAGTTTAAATGTTTAAGATATACTGGCATATAGTTTTCCAAAACATTCAGCTCTGATAGTTGACCCACTAAGCCATTCATCAAATCAAACAGAGTTTTAGAATTGAAAGATTGATTGCTCATTTAGATAAAAAATTAAGAACTTAGAATTACCACTCGAACACGAAATTTAATTTATTTCACAATGGCATAAATCAGCTTCAACTAAGGATATTTTAACATGGCTTAGCGTATTTATAGTATAAAATGAAATCTTCATTTATCGTCCTAACACTACTAAAAATCCATTTAGCAAAATGAAGCCTTAGTACTAATCTACATAAATATCACAATACAACAACTATTAATCGAGGTTAGTTTGCTTTTTGTCTATTCTTAAATTCTCAAAATAACGCCTGTTATGTGTACGGATAACAACGCATTTTCTTTGAATTACAAATTTTTCATCTACCTAAAATCCAAAAAAAATACGCCTCCAAAATATTTTAGAGGCGTATTTATAGTTGAACTATCAGTTTCTATTATGCGTCAATATTTGCATAAATAGCATTTTTCTCAATAAATTCTCTACGCGGAGGTACTTCGTCTCCCATTAACATAGAGAAAATTCTATCGGCTTCAGCTCCATTATCTATTTGAACTTGTCTTAATGTTCTAAAATCTGGATTCATTGTTGTATCCCAAAGTTGAGATGCATTCATTTCTCCAAGACCTTTATAACGTTGTATCTTACTACCATCACCAAAATCGGCCATAATTTGAGCCCGTTCTTCATCACTCCAAGCATATTGCTTTTTAGCTCCTTTCTTTACTAAAAATAACGGTGGTGTTGCTATATAAATATGTCCATTTTCAATAAGCTCTTTCATATACCTAAAGAAAAATGTCAAAATTAAAGTTTCAATATGACTACCATCAATATCGGCATCACACATAATTACTACTTTGTGATAACGTAATTTTGATAAGTTCAATGCCTTACTATCTTCTTCTGTCCCAATAGTTACACCAAGCGCCGTGAATATGTTTTTTATTTCTTCATTTTCAAAAACCTTATGTACCATCGCTTTTTCAACGTTCAAAATCTTACCACGTAACGGAAGAATAGCTTGAAACATTCTATCACGCCCTTGCTTTGCAGTTCCACCTGCCGAATCTCCCTCAACAAGAAATACTTCACATTTTGCAGGGTCTTGTTCAGAACAATCTGATAATTTCCCAGGCAATCCTCCAATACTCATTACAGTTTTACGTTGAACCATTTCACGAGCCTTATTTGCAGCGTGACGTGCTTGAGCAGCGAGAATCACTTTTTGCACAATGGTTTTAGCATCATCTGGATGTTCTTCAAGATAATCAGTTAACATTTCTGACACGGCCTGACTTACTGATGCAGAAACTTCTCTATTTCCTAATTTGGTTTTGGTTTGGCCTTCAAATTGTGGCTCTGCAACTTTTACCGAAATAATTGCGGTTAACCCTTCTCTAAAATCATCTCCTGCAATATCAAACTTCAGTTTATCTAACATTCCAGAATTATCGGCAAACTTTTTAAGTGTATGCGTCAGTCCACGACGAAAACCTGATAAATGCGTTCCACCTTCATGCGTATTAATATTGTTTACATAACTGTGTAAATTCTCTGCATATGACGTGTTATAAATCATTGCAACCTCAACAGGAACACCATTTTTTTCACCTTCAAAAGCAATAACATCTTTCATTAAAGGCTCACGTGTTGCATCGAGGTATCTAATAAATTCTGGTAAACCAATCTCAGAATAAAAAGATTCAGAAATAAATTCGCCATTATCATCTTTATGGCGTTTATCTGTTATAGAAATTGTGAGTCCTTTATTAAGATAAGACAACTCACGCATCCTGCTTGACAACGTATCATAATTATACTCGATAGATTGTGTAAAAATTGTAGTGTCTGGTCTAAAAGTTACCGTTGTTCCGTTTTTATCTGATTCTCCAACAGCTTTTACAGGATACATCGATTTTCCACGTTCATATTCCTGCTCCCAAATTTTTCCTTCTCTAAAAACGGTTGCTTTTAAATGAATAGATAATGCATTTACAACAGAGACACCTACACCGTGCAAACCTCCTGACACTTTATAAGAATCTTTATCAAATTTTCCTCCTGCTCCAATTTTTGTCATTACAACTTCCAAAGCAGAAATGCCTTCTTTCTTGTGTAAATCAACAGGAATACCACGACCATTATCTACAGTTGTAACAGAATTATCTTCGTTTATAATAACATCAATCTTATCACAATGTCCTGCCATTGCTTCATCAATAGAGTTATCTACAACTTCATATACCAAATGATGTAACCCTCTTACCCCAACATCCCCAATATACATCGATGGACGCATACGCACATGTTCCATACCTTCCAAGGCCTGGATACTATCCGCTGAGTAATCATTTTTTTTATTAATATCTTCGCTCATATATTTTGATTCTATAATTTTCAATTTATGTCATAAAAAAAATGATACAAAACGTATCATTTCCAATACAAACAAATATACAATTATTAAACCTCCTTTTTAAGGTCTTTATTGTGTTTTCTACATAATTATCAACATTTGTTAATTACTTAAAAGCGTCTTAAATCGACTAAAAGGTAGCTTAAAATGGATTTTTGATGATTTTTATCAGTCCGTTTATCGATCAAAACAAAAAGAGTCATTAGAAGTGATATTTGGTAACATCCTCTCAAGAAAAAAAGTGCTAAATATTACAATTGGCCTTTTGTATTTAATCAAGCAATGTTATTCCTGAACCATTTTCTTTTGGGTAAACTAAGCATCCGTAATCTAATTTTACACCATTTGCAGTGTCATTTTTTAATAACATGCCTCCGTCTGCATCTATAAAGTCTAAAAGCGGCCCTATTTGAGCTAGGCTTGAAATACCAACAGTAGATTCTGCCATACAACCGGCCATCACATCTAAATTGAGCGCTCTTGCCTTATGTATCATTTTTATAGCTGGTGTAAGTCCTCCACATTTCATGAGCTTGATGTTAATACCATGAAATCCTTCAAAACATTTCTCGACATCTTCAAAACGCTGGCAACTTTCGTCAGCAATTAAGGGCAATACACATTTTCTCTTTAATCGTTTCATCCCTTCCCAATCATCAGCATTAAGAGGCTGTTCTATAAATTCAACGCCCAATTCTTTTAACTTAATTGCATTATTAAGCGTTTCCTCAACTGTCCAAGCACAATTGGCATCAATTCTAAAAACTGCATCTGTTACTTTTCTTAATTCAGATATAATTTCAACATCTTTATCTGTGCCTAGTTTGATTTTATAGATTGGCCAAGGCGTTTCAATTATTTTCTGTTTCATTACTTCAATAGTATCTATCCCTATTGTATAATCACTTAATGGTGGATTTTCAAAATCATCACAAAAGTAACTTCTTGTAGTTCTGTTCTCAGTTTGTGCATAATAATCCCAATAGGCACAGTTAATAGCGCACAATGTAAAATAGTCGTCTTTTAATTTGAATTCCAACTGTTGCCATAAATCATCAGGATGCATCCCAGAAGCGTTTTCAATTACGGCTTGAGATTTTAAAATGGATTGTTCAATCTTTTGATGTGTAATATTATAATATGGATAGGGAATGGCTTCTCCATATCCAGTATTAATGTCATCAGATATAGATACAATTACAGAATCTTGAGTAGTTCTTGTTGATCTGGAAATTGTAAAAGGATGCTTTAAAATAAGCTGAAAAGGCTTCGTTGCTAGTTTTAATTTCATAAACCAATATTTTTGCCTTGTATATCATGACACAGACCTATTTCTCCCATGATCATGTTGTTGTACAATTTTATTGCAAATGTGACTAAATCTAGATTGTATGGTATAATTTTTCTCATCGTGATGCCCACCCCTTTATCCCCTCAAAGGAGGAGAATGCTTAATTAAGGATTTAAAGATAAACTTTTTTCAAATAAAAAAGGTTGGCAAATTGCCAACCTAATCTAATAACTAATTAACTAACCAAATTAGCTATTTAATAAGCATCTTCATGTACTTTTGCTACTGCTCTTCCACTTGGATCATTCATATTCTTGAATGCTTCATCCCACTCCAATGCAATTTTTGTACTACAGGCAACACTTGGTTCTTGCGGCACACATAAAGCAGCTGCATCACTAGGGAAATGTCCTGTAAAAATAGAACGGTAATAAAACTCTTCTTTATTTTGTGGTGTTTGTATTGGGAATTTATACTTAGCGTTTGCTAACTGCTCATCGGTTACTGCAGCATCAACCACTTCTTTAAGTGTGTCTATCCAGCTATATCCAACACCATCACTAAATTGTTCTTTTTGTCTCCATGCTACACTTTCTGGCAACATGTCTTCAAAAGCTTTACGCACTACCCATTTTTCCATTCGTTCTCCGTTTATCATTTTATCCTGAGGGTTAATTCGCATAGCAACATCCATAAATTCTTTATCTAAAAATGGTACACGACCTTCTATTCCCCAAGCTGCTAAACTTTTGTTAGCCCTTAGACAATCGTACATGTGTAACTTATCTAATTTACGAACGGTCTCTTCATGGAATTCTCTTGCATTTGGCGCTTTATGGAAATATAAATAGCCCCCAAACAATTCGTCTGCACCTTCTCCTGATAATACCATTTTAATCCCCATAGATTTAATAACTCTTGCCATTAAATACATAGGAGTCGAGGCTCTAATAGTTGTAATATCGTAAGTTTCTAAGTTATAAATAACATCTTTAATAGCATCTAACCCTTCTTGAATAGTGAACTTAATTTCATGGTGTACTGTCCCAATATGGTCTGCCACTATTTGTGCAGCTGCCAAATCTGGAGAACCATCTAATCCTACAGAAAAAGAGTGTAATTGTGGCCACCAAGCGGCTTGTGTATCCCCGGACTCTACACGTTTTTCTGCATATTTCTTTGCTATAGCTGATGTTACAGAAGAATCCAATCCTCCAGACAACAACACTCCATAAGGCACATCACTCATTAATTGACGATGTACTGCGTCTTCCAAAGCTTGTTTTACTTCTTTAATACTAGTCTCATTATCCTTTACAGCTTCAAAATCTGTCCATTCTCTTTGATACCATTTTACAAATTGGCCGTCGGCACTTGACATATAATGTCCAGGAGGGAAAAGTTCAATTTTTGTACATACACCTTCTAGTGCTTTTAATTCTGAAGCCACATAAAAAGTCCCGTTTTGATCCCAACCTATATATAAAGGAATAATACCCATATGGTCACGAGCAATAAAATATTCATCTTTTTCAACATCATATATTGCAAAACCAAATATGCCATTCATTTCATCTATAAAATCAACGCCCTTTTTTTTATATAAAGCCAAAATTACTTCACAGTCAGATTCGGTTTGAAAATTATAAGTCCCTTCAAACTGTTTACGCAATTCTCTATGGTTATATATTTCGCCATTAGCGGCAAGAATTAGTTGGTTATCTTCACTAAACAATGGTTGCTTTCCAGAAGCTGGATCAACAATAGCCAAACGCTCATGCGCTAATATGGCTTTATCATTACTATATATCCCACTCCAATCTGGTCCACGATGACGAATTTTTTTCGCCATTTCTAAAATTTGAGGTCTTAAGGATTCTGATGTTTGTTTTAAATCGAATGCACATAC
>CAJXVU010000044.1 GCA_913062555.1 uncultured Bacteroidota bacterium | reverse complement strand
GATAGCACCACATTCATCTTCAAATTTATAGCTTACTTTGAAAGAACCACAACTTGTGTCTGGAACTTCATATTCTCCATCTACATTTCCACTAATAACACACCCAACAGTAGAAGTTCTACTTGTTTGTGGCTCATTAGTATAATGTGCTTGAGGAATATAATCAGCAATATTATCTCTATCTGCACAAGGCACATAGATATCCGCTATAGGAAGAAAAGCAATTGGAAGCGCTGCTTCAACTGTTATTTTTTGAACATGTGTTTGTTCGTTACCACACTCGTCTGTAATAGTCCAAGTTCTAGTAATTACTCCACCTGCACATTCAGGACCTTCAAACCCTGTATCAACTGGAAGTGCAGAAGTTCCACTACCTCCACAATTGTCAGTCCAATCTAATCCTGCAGCATCTGGTACATTACCACATTCTACAGTAACATCTCCTGGATGAGTTTCAAATTCTGGTGGTGTTTTATCACCTCCTGAATATGAGAATGAAAGCTCAACATCAGCAGTTTCATCACATTCATCAGAAATAGTATATATATATATTACAGTCCAATCACAATCACTTTGTCTTGTTTTTGTTCTCAATCCAATATGTAAAGGATCTGTAATTTCTAAATCTCCAGACTTATCATGTCCACAAGCATCTTCAAAATAAGATGCAATTTCTTCTGGTGTATAAGGAGCTAAAGGCCTGTCATCATAACAAGCGTTAATATCTTTTGTTTCTTCTGGTTCCAATGTAATCCCTTTTTGTATTTGTGGTGGTGTTCTATCACCTCCATTATACTCAATGGTATACATGGTTTGCTCACCTGCACATTTTATAATGTACACGTAATAATAGGTCCAGTTACAGTTGTCACTATCATAAGCAAATCCTGTACTAACACCCCATTCGCCATAACCATCTTCTTCAAGAAAATGAATTGCGAAATCCTCATCACTGTCAGAGCATTTTTTAAATACATCATTATTGTATCCATCGGCTAGCATATCTGCAGTAGAAGTCATTTCAGGAATAGCGTTTGTACAGGCATCTATATCAGAATAGACTTCGCCATCGCCACCCTCAGAATCCAATTGAGCAAACATCGCTCCGGAGCTTAATGCAAATAACATAAAGAACATCATGGCCTTCATGCTGCTTTTTTGTAGATTCCTAAACATAGGACTACAACACGGTAAATTTGTGATAGAATGCCAATAGGCCCTAGCACTACTTTTGGTAAAATTGTTCATAAACATAACATTTAGATTTAATTAAAATTATTTTTAACATTTTACAATAGCATCGCTGCTATTTACATAACCAAACAGGTCTTGTCGAACTTAGTAGATATGGGACTTAACAACAAAACATCGTCCAAAAAGAAAATCTTTAATGACAGCGTTAAATTGTAAAAAATCTACATTTACCAAAAAGGCAAATGCTCAAAAATAAAATGTGCTAATAATCAATAAATTGTTTTGCTATTAAACAATGAATTTCAGGTAACTGCATACAATAATACAATCTATAGGTGTAAATTATAACATTGTAAACAATCAATAAAAAGTGCTAAAAATCGATAAATTGTTGTGCTATTAAACAATTAGTCTTTAGTGTAGTAAACAATTATAGAGAAATAAATAATCCCTTCTATAATAATATAAACTGATAAACAAATACTAAACATATTTGCCTATATCAAAATTAGAGTATCTCTTTCGTCTTTCCAAGTGAGTTCATCTAATTTTTAAGCATTTAAACGAAAAACATGATGTAAATCTAGCTTAAAAGCACGTCACTATCAATGTTTACGGTAGCTAAGAAGGTGATTGAAGCTTGAATATCGTCATGCAGTACGCGATCCTCTTTTACAAAAGAGACCTCCATTCTATAAGCATTTATAAAGGATTCTAAAAAAATTGAAGTTTTCAATGGCAGCCTAAATTCCATGGCTTGGCTTGCGTTAAACAATTCAATAGCAAGCACACGTTCCACATTATTTATAAGCTGAAATGCTTGTGTTGCAGCATTTGCTCCCATGCTTACATGATCCTCTTGTCCGTTAGATGAAACAATAGAATCTATACTCGCTGGTGATGCTAATTGTTTATTAGCACTTACAATACTAGCTGCTGTATATTGTGGAATCATAAAACCAGAATTCAACCCAGGGTTATCAACCAAAAAAGCGGGAAGGTCTCGTAAGCCCGAAACTAATTGGTAAGTTCTTCGTTCGGAAATATTACCAAGTTCGGCCATAGCAATTTTTAAATAATCTAAAGCCAAGGCTAGAGGTTGACCATGAAAATTTCCTCCAGAAATAATTTTATCCTCTCCTATAAATATATTAGGGTTATCAGTTACCGAATTAATTTCTGTAATAAAGGTTTTGCTAACAAATTCTAAGGTGTCTTTTGTTGCCCCATGTACTTGAGGAATACATCTAAAAGAATACGGATCTTGAACATGTTTCTTTTGTTGAGAAATAAGGGCACTCCCTTCCAAAAATTCTCGTACGCGTTCTGCAGTTTTCAATTGCCCATTATGAGGTCGTACCAAATGTACCAATTCATCAAAAGGTTCTATTCTACCATCAAAAGCATCCAATGAGATCGCACCAATCAAATCTGCAAAATATGAGAGTTTAAAAGATTTTAGCAATAAGTGAACCCCATAGGCACTCATAAACTGCGTACCATTTAATAATGCTAATCCCTCTTTTGACTTAAGTGTTATATTTTTCCAATTGTACAGTTCATTAACTGCATGCGCCGTTTTAATTTCGTTTTTATGCCAAACGTCTCCTTTTCCTATTAATGGTAAGGCCAAATGTGCAAGCGGTGCTAAATCTCCAGATGCTCCTAGAGATCCTTGTGTGTATATAACTGGCAAAACATCGTTATTATAAAAATCTATAAGTCTATTTACAGTTTCCAATTGGCTACCACTGTGTCCATAGCTCAAAGACTGTATTTTTAACAGTAACATCAATTTCACAACTTCCTTTGGTACCTCCTCTCCAGTACCACAAGCATGAGACATCATCAAATTTTCTTGTAGCTTGGTAAGGTTGTTTGATGTTATTTTTACATTATATAAAGAGCCAAACCCTGTGTTTATACCATAAATAGGGTCATTATGACGCTCCATTTTATCATCTAAATATTGTCTGCAGTTCTTAATTTTAACTATCGCCTCGTCTGAAAGCTTAATCTGTTTTCCTGTAGTTACAATTTCTTGTATCGTCTTTAAGTCAAGGGTTGCATTTGTAATTAAATGTATAGCGGTCATGATTTCTATTTAGCCCTCAAAATTCAACATTCAAAAAATTATTTCCAAATTATTGTTAATTATAATGCATATAAATTCCCATTCTGTTATTTTTGGAAATCTTAAAAAACTAAAACACACTCATAATGAGAAAATTATTAATGTTATTAGCAGTTGCAACTACAATTGTTTCCTGCAAAAATGAACCTCAAGTTGATTACGCGATTCTATCGGGAACGATCGTAAATAAAAGCACCGATGATTTTACAATTAACAGTTTGGATCGCTCTTTTAAAAAGGTTATTGATGTTGCTACCGATGGTAGTTTTATAGATACCTTAAAAATTGACGCCGGTACTTATATGCTATATGATGGAAAAAACTTCACTCAGGTGTATTTGGATCATGGTAATTCTATCGCTGTAAAATTTGATGTAAAAGATTTTGATAATACTTTGACCTTTAGTGGTAATGGTGCAGAAATTAGCAATTATTTACTGGCCAAAGCAAATAAGCAAAAAGAAATGATGGGTGAAGGCACTACGGTTTATGAACTGGAAGAAGCCGATTACAAAGCTAAATTCAATAGTATTAAAACTACTGTAGAAGAAATGATTGGGTCTTCTGAAGGCATCTCTGAAGCCTATAAATCAATAGAAAAAAGAAGTCTTAATTATTCATATTTGAACAAATTGAATATTTATAAATCCTACCATTCTTATTACGCAAAAAAATCTGATTTTGAAGTTTCAGAAGGGTTTTTAAGTGAATTAGATGGTATTTCTTATGATTCTGAAGCAGATTATACATTTTCACAAGATTATAAAAACTTAGTATCAACGCATTACCGTAAAATAGCTTCCGAAATGGCCAAGACTGATTCTATTGCACAAGATATTGCAATATTAAAAGTAGCCGGAGCTATTACCAATGAGACTATTAAAAATAGTTTACTCTATGATAGTGCTAAATATGATGTGACTTATACGAGTAATCTTGAAGATTTCTATCAAGCATTTATGGCAGGATCGACAAATGATACACATATAAAAGAGATTACCGAAAGTTATAATAAGTTAAAAACAGTAGCCAAAGGGCAAACCTCTCCTAAGTTCGTGAATTATGAAAATTATGCTGGTGGAACCACTTCTCTTGACGATTTAAAAGGGAAATATGTATATATAGATGTTTGGGCTACTTGGTGTGGACCTTGCAAGCGTGAAATACCGTTCCTAAAAGAAGTTGAAAGCAACTACCACGGTAAAAATATTGAGTTCGTTAGTCTTTCTATAGATAAAGAAAAAGATCACAGCGCTTGGCAAAAAATGATTGTAGATAAAGAATTAGGAGGTATTCAAGTATTTGCTGATAACGACTGGAATTCAAAATTTGTTCAGGACTATTTAATAAAGGGAATCCCTCGTTTTATTTTAGTAGACCCCAATGGAGACATTGTAAACTCTAATGCACCACGACCTTCCGAAAATGAACTCGTAGAACTTTTTGAAGAATTAGATATTAAATAGTACAATTCAAAAAAACAAAAAAAGCCGCATTATGAGGCTTTTTTTGTTTGTATAATATCTCGTAAAACACCTGTATGTATTAGGGCGTTATATTTAGATGCCATTTAAATATGGTTAAAGATTTTTTTTGTCTTATTTTTATTTTATTAAAAAACAATACTATTATGAAAAAGACCTTACTGTTGTTAGCAATTACAACGTCCATGTTATCTTGTAAAAATGAGCCTCAAATAGATTATGCCTTATTGGCTGGAAATATTGAAAATCCAGCTGGAAAAACAATTACAATCCAGAATGGCAGTTTTAATCAAGTTATTAATATCAATGAAGACGGCACCTTTACAGATACTCTTAGAATTACCTCTGGTTATTACACCCTTAATCACGGTAGAGAAAACACTACACTTTACTTAAATTCTGGTTATGACTTAAACCTAACTGTTGACACCAAAGAATTTGATGAAACTTTATCATATACAGGAATTGGAGCCGAAATAAGTAATTACTTAGCTACCAAAGCGTTGAGTATAGAAAAATTACAAGGGGATAGCAATTTATTCTATGCCCTAGAGGAAACTGAGTTTAAACAAAAACTCTTGGCTATTAAGGATTGTAACCTTGAGGCTTTAAAAAAAGGGGTCAATATCGATGATGAGTTTAAAGCATTAGAAACGAAAAATCTTGATTATGATTATTTAGCATCATTCTCATCATATGAGCCAGCACATGCCTATTATGCTAAAAAGAAAGGATTTAAAGTTTCAAAAGATTTTCTACCTGAAACATTTAAAAACATGACCTTTGATAATGAGCAAAATTATGAATCATTTCAAGGCTACAGAAGCATTGCGATGAATAAAACTTCGAATATTATTTATGAGAACATTGGAGAGGATTACCAAGGAGTGTATTTAGAGCACTTGTCACCATTGAACGATGTGAAAATTCAACAACTTAAAAATGATATTATAAAATCAATGGGGAGTTTTTTAATTTCGCCTGCAAACCCAAGGATGGAAGACTTGTATAATTTCTTTATGTCTAATAGTACGGATGGGGAATTCAAGGACAAATTAACAGCAAAGTTCAATAAAAACAAAGACCTATTACCAGGCAAACCATCTCCAGTATTTTTAGATTATGAAAATCATAAAGGAGGTGATACTTCTCTTGAAGATTTAAAAGGAAAATATGTGTACGTTGACGTTTGGGCTACATGGTGTGGACCTTGTAAGCGTGAAATACCATATTTAAAAGAAGTAGAAAAAAATTACCACGGTAAAAATATTGCATTTGTTAGTACCTCTATAGATCGAGCAAAAGACCATGAGGCATGGGTAACTATGGTAAAAGACATGGCTTTAGGTGGTATTCAATTATTTGCTGATAATGATTGGCAGTCTGAGTTTGTTACAGGTTATGCTATAGAAGGTATTCCAAGATTTATTTTAATTGGTCCCGATGGAAACATCATTAGTGCAGATGCACCAAGACCCAGCAACCCAAAACTTGTTGAAATGTTTAACGATTTAAAGATATAAGTCAAAAATTTTAATAAAAAAAAGAGGGCTTAAAATGGAATTATGATGACATTTTAAGCCCTCTTTTTTTGTGTTTATCATCCATTCACCTCTTGATGATTCTCATTGGATGGTTCTGGTTCCGGCTGTTTAAATAAGTCTAAATACGCTTCTCCTAGATATGATATGAGATGACTTGCTATTAAACTTTGATACCCAAAGTCCTTTAATGCTATATCTCCAGATTTTCCATGTAAGTAAACCCCAAATATTGCTGCTGCCTTAGGTTCATAACCCTGAGCAATTAATCCTGTAATTATCCCTGTAAGCACATCTCCACTACCCGCGGTTGCTAATCCAGGATTTCCTGTGGAATTGATATATAAACGTTCGTTAACAATCGTTATGGTATGTGCGCCTTTAATAACTAAAATAAGGTTGTATTGCTTTGCAAATGCCTTCGCTTTTGCCAATTTATCAAAATCGTCAGTCCATTTACCTATCAAACGTTCCAATTCTTTAGGATGTGGTGTGAGGACAGTTTCTTTTGGTAACAACATAAGTAAATCCTTTTGTTTGGATAATATATTTATGCCATCGGCATCAATAACTAGCGGTGCCTTATTTTGTTCTAGAAATAATTTAAGTGCATTTACCGTGTTTTCATGAGTTCCCATACCAATCCCAAGTCCAACCACTGTTGGCTTTAGATCCATTTCAACCTGAGTTAACATGGTCTCGTTAACATCGGTAATAACCATTGCTTCCGGAAATGCCGATTGCATAATGGTATAACCACATTTAGGAATAAATGCCGTAATTAAGCCCGAACCCACAGATAAAGCTGCTCTACTAGCCAATAATACTGCTCCTATTTTGCCATAGCTCCCTCCTAGTATCACACTGTGACCATAAGTGCCTTTATGAGCAAATTTCTCTCTTGGCATATATAATGGTAAAATCTCGTACTTGCCAATTAATTCAGCTTCCGTAATTGTTTCTTCTTGAAACTTTGGATCAAATCCAATATCCAAAACTTCCCATTGTATAGTATACTTCGCTGTCTCGGGTAAAAAGAAAACTAATTTAGGAGACGCAAAACTTAAAGTATAATCTGCCCAGACTACGCCATTCTCATCATCTGGAATCCTATTGGCATATAAACCAGATGGCATATCAATGGCAAGTGTAAATGCTTTAGAGGCTTTAAAATGCTGAAACAATGCTTTAACCCAATCATCTGCTGCTCTATTGAGTCCAATTCCAAAGACCGCATCGACAATAATATCGTCCGATCCAATTTCAGGAAATTCTTCAGTACAGCTCAAAAGAATAGGCCATTCTTTCGTTACATTTTTAACCCGATCATAGTTAACCAGGAAATCTTTAGAACGTTTATCGCTACAATTCACTACATAGCTAATTACATTGTACCCGTGAGTTATCAAATGTCTGGCTAACACTAAACCGTCACCACCATTATTACCTATACCACAAAACACATGAATAGGAACTTGAGCCCCTTGCATTCGCTTATCAATCCAATTAAAAATCTGACTGCCTGCACGTTCCATTAAATCGGTAGAAGCAATTTGTTGTCGTTCGGCTGTTAATTTATCCCCTTGATAAATCTGTTCTTTAGAAAATATCTTCACATCTTATTATTATAATGACATATTTAATACTATTTATCTTTTTATCCAGAAAAAAAATAAGACAAAAATTATAAATTCGTAAAAGTCAAAAATTTGTTTTTTTATTACCGTAAAAATAATACTTTTGATATGTATTAAGTCATAAATGAGTAAAATAGGCCAAAACATCATTTCACTTTACGCTTCGACCGAGGCGACTATTTCTTTTGGTATTACTTTCATTACTACAACTGGCACAATTACCCGTTTGGGTTACTAATTATATTTACCTCCGTTTCTATACGCTATATGTGTTTTTTATCATAATAGCGATTGTTTCAAAAGATTAAAACATATAATATGAGAGTATTAAAATTCGGTGGAACCTCCGTTGGATCAGCCAAAAACATAAGTAAAGTAATTCAAATATTAGAAAGTAGTTCACAAAATGAAGCAATTGCGGTTGTTGTTTCTGCAGTTGGTGGTATTACAGATAAGTTACTCGCTGCAGCTCATCAAGCCGTGGATAAAAAAAGTCAATATAAAGAGACCTTTAATACGATTAGAGAACAACATATATCTATTATTAATGAACTTATCCCTGACAATTCACAGGACTTGGTTACCAAAGTCGTCAGCGAAAAATTAACTCAACTTGAACAGCTACTAAATGGATTGTATTTAATAAATGAATTATCTCCAAAAACCACGGACAAACTATTAAGTTTCGGAGAACTTTTATCGTCTTATATTATTAGTGAAGCCCTAAAGGCTAACGGGTTAAATGTCGCTCTTAAAAATTCCCAAGACCTTATTGTTACTGATAAAGTTTTTACAAATGCCGCTGTTAATTTTAAGGACACAGACGCCAATATATGTGCTTATTTCAAAAATAACAATAAAGCAATTACATTACTTCCAGGCTTTATTTCTAGATCTAATGATGGAGAAATTACAACGCTAGGACGTGGTGGGTCAGATTATACTGCTGCAATTATTGCAGCCGCTCTAAATGCTGAAGAACTACAAATTTGGACTGATGTAAGTGGTATGTTTACTACCAATCCAAAACTTGTAAAACAAGCACTACCTATTCAAAAATTGAGCTATCAAGAAGCGGTAGAATTATCACACTTTGGAGCAAAAGTATTGTACCCTCCTACTGTACAGCCTGTTTTGGATAAGGAAATTCCTATTGTTATTAAAAACACACTAGCTCCAGAAGATTCTGGAACTGCCATAACAAAGCATACTAGCAAAACTAATAACTCGGCTGTAAAAGGCATTAGTAATATTAGTGATATTGCATTATTAACCCTTCAAGGCAATGGTATGGTTGGTATTCCTGGATTTTCTAGACGGCTCTTTGAAACACTATCTCAGGAAAAAATAAATGTAATTTTAATTACTCAAGCGTCTTCTGAGCATTCCATATGCATTGGAATTGCTGAAAAAGATGCTGAAGCAGCAAAAGTAGCTATAGATGTTACTTTTGAGAACGAAATATCACTTCACAAAATTGACCCCATAATAGTAGAAGATCATCTCGCAATAATTGCTGTTGTTGGTGACAATATGAAAAACCATCAAGGTATAAGTGGAAAAATGTTTAGCGCTCTTGGAAAGAACAATGTCAATATTAGGGCAATTGCTCAAGGGGCTTCAGAAAGAAATATTTCCGCTGTTATTCAAAAAAGGGACGTGAAAAAGGCATTGAATACCCTTCATGAGCGATTTTTTGAATCAAAAATCAAACAACTCAATTTATTCATAACTGGCGTTGGAAATGTAGGAGAACGCCTCATTGAACAAATACATCAGCAAAAAGAATATGTAAAAGAAAATTTAAAACTCAATTTAAGAGTTATTGGCTTGTCCAATTCCAGAACCATGGCTTTTGATACTGATGGTATTGACTTAAGCGCTTGGAAAAATATACTCGCCAATGGAGAAAAAGCCTCTCTTAATGGGTTTCTAAAAGGTATCAAGTCCCATAATTTAAGAAATAGTGTGTTTGTAGATGTTACAGCAAACCATGATGTAGCAAATTTATATTCGGAGTATTTAAGTCAAAATATTGGAGTAGTTGCTTGTAATAAGATCGCTTGCTCTAATGATTACGACAATTACAATTTACTCAAAAGGCTATCATTTAAATACAACACCCCTTTCTTATTTGAAACTAATGTTGGTGCGGGATTACCTGTTATAGACACCTTAAATCATTTAATCACTTCAGGAGATAAAGTCAATTCAATCCAGGCGGTTTTATCTGGTAGTTTAAATTTTGTGTTTAATAATTTCAATGATGGTACACGTTTTTATGATGTTGTGAAACAAGCCCAAGAAGAAGGCTATACTGAACCTGATCCAAGAATTGATTTAAGTGGTGTGGATGTTGCTCGTAAAATACTTATCCTAGCTCGTGAAAGTGGTACTGAAATGAATCTGGAAGACATTCAAAATACATCATTCTTATCACCATCAGGATTAGAAGCTGATTCGGTTACTGATTTCTATGACTCCTTGATTAAAGATGAAGCACATTACCAAAAATTATATGCCTCTGCTAAAGCAAATAACTGTCAGCTAAAATATGTAGCCGAATTTAATAATGGTAAGGCTAATGTTGCCTTAAAAGAAATCCCCGAAAGGCATCCATTCTATAATCTGGAAGGAAAAGATAATATCGTCATGTTTTATACAGAGCGCTATCCCGAACAACCCTTAATCATTAAAGGAGCGGGTGCTGGTGCTGATGTTACTGCTTCAGGATTATTCGCCGATATCATTAGAATAGCTAACAATTAAGTAAGATGAAAGAAATAAAAATATTTTCACCTGCAACAGTTGCTAATGTGGCTTGTGGATTTGATGTCCTTGGCTTTTGTTTGGATAGTATTGGTGATGAAATGATAATTAGGAAAATTTCAAAGAAAGGCATTATAATTACTAAAATTGAGGGCTACGATCTTCCGTATGAAGCAGAACTAAATGTCGCTGGAGTTTCTGCATTAGCGCTTATTGAAGATGCTAACCCAGACTGTGGTTTCGAAATAGAAATTTATAAAAATATTAAGCCAGGGAGTGGCATTGGTAGCAGCGCTGCAAGTGCTGCTGGAAGTGTCTTTGGTATAAATGAGTTATTAGGAAGACCTTATAGCAATACAGATCTCACCTACTTTGCCATGAAAGGAGAAGCTGTTGCAAGTAAAAGTGAACATGCTGATAATTTAGCACCAGCCATTTTTGGTGGGTTTACTTTGGTTAAAAGCATTTCTCCTTTAGAAATTCTGGAAATCCCAACACCAACGGAGCTCTATGCCACGATTATCCATCCACAAATTGAAATTAAAACATCGGAAGCTAGAGCTATATTGCCTACAGAGGTTGCTCTTCAAGATGCAATAACTCAATGGGCGAATGTTGGAAGTCTAATTCACGCTTTACACACAAGTGATTACGGATTGTTACAACGATCATTACAAGACGTCATTGTAGAGCCTTATAGAAGTAAATTGATTCCATTTTTTGACGATGTAAAACAAGCGGCTTTAAATGCAGGTGCTTTAGGGGCTGCTATTTCCGGTTCTGGCCCCTCAATTTTTATGTTGTGCCATGGACCAGAGGATGCAAAAAAAGTTGAAAACGCAATACAGATTGTTTATGCTGAAACAAATATAGAATTTGACACTTATATCTCTAAAATTAATACCGCAGGGATTAAAATCCTGTAATTAAAGCATTGCTTCAAAACGACCTAAAGAAAAAGTTATATGAATTATTATTCACTAAATAAACAAGCTCCTAACACAAGCTTTAAAAACGCAGTTATTAAAGGGCTGGCTCCAGATAAAGGCTTGTATTTTCCAGAAAGCATCAGTCCTTTACCAAAAGTGTTTTTTGAAAACATAGAAAGTCTAAGTCATGCTGAAATTGCTTTTGAGACTATTAAACAATTCGTGTCTCCCGATATCCCTGAAGATGTATTAAAACAAATTGTAACAGAAACATTAGCATTTGAATTCCCGGTAATATCCTTTAATGAAAATATATCCACTTTAGAATTGTTTCATGGGCCTACTATGGCATTTAAGGATGTTGGTGCGCGATTCATGGCGCGTTGTTTAGGGTACTTCAACAAAGAAAATACTGAAGAAATCACGGTGCTAGTCGCGACTTCTGGTGACACTGGAGGAGCGGTAGCTAATGGTTTCCTTGGGGTAAAAGGAGTTAAGGTGGTTATTTTATATCCTAGTGGTAAGGTAAGTGACATTCAAGAAAAGCAACTGACTACACTTGGGCAAAATATTACAGCATTAGAAGTAGATGGAACATTCGACGATTGTCAAAACATGGTGAAAAATGCGTTTTTAGATAAAGCGTTGACGAATCATATGCAATTGACTTCGGCAAATTCAATTAATGTCGCACGATGGCTACCACAATTATTCTACTTCATATTTGCCTATAGACAATTAAAGCGAAAATATAAAGACATTGTATTTTCTGTACCCAGTGGTAATTTTGGGAATGTATGTGCTGGAATGATGGCACAACAATTAGGCCTACCGGTTGCACATTTTATTGCCTCCAATAACGAAAACAATGTGGTTACAGAATATCTAAAATCACAATTGTATAATCCGAAACCTTCTATACAAACTATTTCCAACGCCATGGATGTTGGAGATCCAAGCAATTTTATTCGCATTCAAAATATTTATAAAAATAATTTCGAGTCTTTGGAGCAAAACTTGTCTTCTTATAGTTTTTCTGACATTCAGACCAAGGCTGCCATGAAAGAGATTTACAACACTTACAACTATGTTGCAGATCCACATGGTGCGGTTGGTTATTTAGGTGCAAAATCCTACTTAGAATCGCATCCAGAAGCGCACTGTGTCTTTTTAGAAACTGCTCATCCAACAAAGTTTTTAGATGTTGTTGAAGAAGTTATACCTGAAAAACAAGGGCTGCCAACCCAAATTGAAGCGGTAATGGGAAAGGTAAAAGTGTCTATTAAAGTCAAAAATTACGAAGGTTTGAAGCGCTATTTATTGAAATAAATGTCCCGGTTTTCAAGTGAGATATATCATTATCAATTTTAAGAGAACACAATCTTTGAAATTGAATAATATTTCATCAATATACAGTAAATATTATGTTATAATTTTGCTTAGTTTTGTGCCACTTAATTTCTATAATAAAAAGACAGATTAATATGAAAAATATAGCCTTATCAGTAACCCATGAAGCACTTGGCGCAAAAATTGTCCCTTTTGCAGGTTACAATATGCCTGTACAGTATGAAGGTGTAAATATAGAACACGAAACTGTGAGAAAGTCGGTAGGTGTGTTTGATGTTTCTCATATGGGAGAGTTCCTAATCGAAGGTCCTAATGCCTTAGATTTAATTCAAAAAGTAACAAGTAATGATGCTTCAAAACTCACTATTGGTAAAGCACAATATAGCTGTTTCCCTAATAATGATGGTGGTATTATTGATGATTTGATTGTTTATAAACTTAAAGAGGAAACTTATTTATTGGTAGTTAATGCCAGTAATATTGATAAAGACTGGAACTGGATAAGTTCTAAGAATGATGTTGGAGCAGCAATGAGAAATCTATCTGATGATTATTCATTATTGGCTATTCAAGGGCCAAAAGCTATTGAAGCGATGCAATCTATAACGAGTCATGATTTAGCTGGAATTAAATTCTACAATTTTGAAGTTGGAGACTTTGCAGGTGTTGAAAATGTAATCATCTCAGCAACTGGATATACTGGAAGCGGTGGGTTTGAGATTTATTGCAAAAATGAAGACGCACAACAAGTTTGGGATAAAGTTTTTGAAGCTGGAGCAGCCTTTGGTATCAAGCCAATCGGTCTTGCTGCCCGAGATACCTTAAGATTAGAAATGGGATATTGTCTTTATGGAAATGATATAGACGATACAACTTCACCAATTGAAGCGGGATTAGGATGGATTACTAAATTCACGAAAACATTTACAAACAGTGAAGCATTAGCACAACAAAAACAAGAAGGAGTGACTCGTAAGCTTGTCGCTTTTGAACTTGATGAACGTGGTATACCGCGTCAAGGTTATGACATTGTTGATGCTGAAGGAACAAAAATTGGTATCGTAACTTCTGGAACCATGTCGCCATCTTTAGGAAAAGGAATCGGGATGGGTTATGTACCAAAAAACACTTCTGGAGTGGACCTCAAGATCTATATTCAAGTACGTAAAAAAGCTATTTCTGCTACCATCATAAAACTTCCTTTTTATAAAGGATAATAAAAGCACTCTATAATAGTTGACAATGAAGATGAGAGTGCACAAACATAAAATTTTAATTTTAGGAGCAAGCGGCTTTATAGGTAATGCTATTTATAAAGAGCTTTGCTCCTATTTTAATACCTATGGAACCTATCGTTCTGATTCCTCTGAATTTTCAAAGAACGAACACTTTTTTCAATACGATATTGAAGAAGATGATATTTTCGAAATTTTAGAAAGTGTAAAGCCAACCATAATTATATCGGCCCTTCGCGGCAATTTTTCGGCACAAATTATTGCACATAAGCATCTCATTGAATATATAAAAGTTCACAAAACCAAATTCATTTTCTTGTCTTCAGCAAATGTTTTTGATGCCTATAGTAAATATCCTAGTTATGAATACGATAAAACACTCAGTAATAGCATTTATGGGCATTTTAAAATAAAAATTGAGAATGCCCTATTACGATTGCCAAAACGGCAAATAGCAGTGTTAAGAATCCCTATGGTTTTTGGATCAGGATCACCTAGAATTGAAGAAATGAAAACACAGTTAATGGATAAATCAGCCATTGAAGTGTTTCCTAATTTAATTCTAAATGTGACCACTGATAAAAAACTAACACAGCAAATACATTATATCATAAATAGAAATAAATTTGGTGTATTTCATTTAGGAAGCAAAGACTTGATTCATCATGACGAATTTATTACAGATATTTTGAAATCGCTCGGTTATCTTAATCCTCTTGTAAAACAGGTTTACACAACCAACAACGATCGATATCTAGCCGTATTACCTAAAGACAACATGCTACCTAAGCATTTGCAACTTAGAAGTCAAGATATTTTATCAGATTTGGAAGTTTAGTTGTCTTTAAGATACAAATTGCTTAAATTTAGTTGAAAATGATACTGAGATTATTTTATCCAATCTTACAATTAAATCGTCATTCTTAATAGACTGAAAACCCTAATAAAAAATATTATGTCTAAACTTTCAGAAGAAGATATCGAAAAACGACTCCTCCAATTTCCAGATTGGGATTATTACAACAATGCTATTCATGCCGAATTTGAATTTGAAAATTTCAAAGATTGTTTTAGTGCAATGAGCCGTATTGCATTTGAGTGTGAAGCACTTAACCATCATCCAGAATGGGCTAACACATACAATATACTCAGTATTTCAATATCAACTCATAGTGCACAAGGCGTTACAGCAATGGACTTTAAATTGGCTCAAGCAATAGAATCTATTGTAGAAGTTGAAGAATAATTTGTTTTTGTTTCTAGCCTTTTTAAATTTGTGCAACAAATAGTATTTTAAATATTAATAATTAAAATATTCCTGCTTTTTGCTGGGAGTCAAGATAAATTATGGGAAGAGCTTTTGAATTTCGTAAAGCACGTAAAATGAAACGTTGGTCGGCTATGAGCAAAGCCTTTACACGAATTGGTAAAGATATTGTTATGGCTGTTAAAGAAGGAGGTCCAGATCCTGCCAGTAATTCTCGTTTAAGAGCTGTCATACAAAATGCCAAGGCTGTTAACATGCCTAAGGATAATGTTGAACGTGCCATTAAAAAAGCGAGCGAGAAAGGGCAAGGCGATTATAAGGAAGTGATTTTTGAAGGCTACGCACCTCATGGGATTGCTGTGTTGGTTGAAACGGCTACAGATAATAATACACGTACAGTTGCAAATGTTAGAAGTTATTTCAATAAATGCAACGGAAGCTTAGGGACTTCAGGATCTGTAGTATTTATGTTTGACCATAGCTGTAATTTTAGAATAAATTCAGAGGGTTTAGATGCCGAAGAAATAGAATTTGAATTTATTGACTTTGGAGCCGAAGAGGTATTTGCTGATGATGATGGGATTTTAATCTATGCCCCTTTTGAAAGCTTTGGAGCCATTCAAGCCGAACTTGAGACTCGTGATATAGAAATATTATCGTCAGGATTTGAACGTATTCCTCAAGTGACTAAACAATTGAATGAAGACCATGTAGTTGAAGTAGAAAAACTTCTGGAAAAATTAGAAGAAGATGATGACGTACAAAATGTCTACCATACCATGGAAGAGCTTACAGAATAGTTCCCTTTACCATTTTATTTCCATTTCTTAATCTGCCAAAAAAACCATTGCTAAGACTAGGCAGATTCGAACTGACATTCCAAAAAGCCAATTAATCCATTTAGCACAAGAAAATTTAATATTTATTGCTAAAAGCCGAAGCAAATATGTTTCGGCTTTTTTTATGACTTCTAGACTTCCATTTCTAATTTGTTTGGAGTTTCACAAACTTTGCTAAATGCATCGCTTCTAAAAATGGCGCATCATGAACTTCATCACTTGCATTTCTTTCGGTAACACCTAAGTCTACGCCCACTACGTTTCTAAAAGGACGTGTCCCAGGAGCCATATCTATGAGTTCAATAAACTTATCGACTACCATGGCTGGATCTGTTGGAACTTCGGGGTTACTAAACATGCCTTCAAAAGCAGAATTCATATCTTCAAAAGTTTCATTAAAAACATCTGGATAACTTTTTGCGCGATGTTCTGTATCCTGTGGATGCGGACTTTGAGGAAAAAGTTCAGTTGTAAAAGGCCCTGGTTCTACAACTACTACATCAACACCTACAGAAGCCAACTCTCTACGTGCTGCTAATGAATAACCTTCAACAGCCCATTTACTTGCATTATAAATTGCAAAGAATGGAATAGCTAATCTACCTGCAATTGAACTAATATTAATAAATAATCCTTTTGATTGTTTCCGCATCGCTGGTAAGAAAGCTCTAGTAACGCGATGAACTCCCACTATATTAACATCCAATTGATTACTAAGTTCTTCTCCTGTAAAGGCTTCTATAAGACCAACAAACATTTGGCCAGCATTATTAATTATGACATCTGGTGCGCCTCCTTCACGTTCCATAGTTTCAGCCGCAGTCTCCACGGAGCTTTCTGAGGTTACATCCAAATCAAGAACCTCGATATTCAATTTTACCAATTCTTCTGCCGCATTTCTATTTTTACCAAATGGATCACGCATTGTTGCAAAAACACGATCACCTCGTGCTGCTAGTTTCTTGGCTGCCAATAGTCCGAACCCTGAACTACAACCTGTAATTAGTACTGTTTTCATGACGTTTGAAATTTATTATTAAAAAACATAATAAGTAAGGTCATATACTCCAATTTGAGACTTTAATAATTTACGGATTATTATTCTGAATACCAAGTACATGTAAGGTTTTCCCGCCTAATTGATAATAACTTTTTTGAACTAAAAGAGGCCATAAATTGGGATTTAACACTATGAAAGGATATTATCATATGTATAATTTATATTTTAGAGCCTCTCATCAAAATCAATCAAAAATCATCATGAAAAATTTACTATTCTTATTTCTCTTTTGTTGTGGTTTCATTTCGGCCCAAAATGAACCAATTGCACAAAAAGGAATACCAACTATCATTGACTTATTTAAAGAAAAAGCAATTGTTGCTATTGGAGAAACACATGGACATCAACAATTATATGATTTTCTAGATAAACTTATTCAAACTGAAGGATTTTACAAAAATGTAAATGATATTTTAATCGAGTCCGGAAATGCATTTTATCAAGAGACTCTAGATAAATATATTTTTGGTGAAAATGTTGCTTTTGAAGATTTACAAAAAGTATGGTTAAATACGACCCAATCTCCAGTAGACCCATGGAGTGTTGATGTGTATTATAAATTGTTAAAAACGATAAGAGTGCTTAATAGCAAGATTGCCAGAGATCATAGAATACGAGTCATCGCGGCAGATCCTCCTATGGACTGGAAACTTATTAATTCCCTTGAAGATTATGAAACTACAAGAGGCAGTAGAGATGCTTATTATGCCCAAACAGTTATAGATAAAGTATTATTAAAAGGACGCAAAGCACTTTTAATAAATGGCGGTGCACATTTCGGAAATCATAGTCCGAAAAAAAACAAAGTAAATCAGAGAATAGAAAAATTATATCCCAATTCAATAACGGTAGTTTTAGCAACTTCTGGTTTGTGGAAAGGGAATGAAGCAAAAGAAGCACAACTTAATTGGTCTTTAGGAACTATAGCTAAGGTAAAAAATACGTGGATAGGTTTATTGCCAGGTCCAAGAAGAATGATGATGAGTGCTACTTCAACTGGGAATACCCAAGCAATTGCTACAGCTCCAACTGCTGTCTCTACAAGGCCCCCTTCAAAAAACAAACGTCAAGATTATTTTGAATATTTACTCTATTTTGGATCTCGAAAAGCAATCAGATATGGCACTATAGATCCCTCCATTTATCAATCTGATAAACTTTGGAAAGAGCTTAACAGACGTTCATTCATCCGTTTTAACCACAAATTAATAGAAGCGACCAGAGCAACTGGAGAGTTACGGCCAGAAGCCTATAACTAACAGGTTAAAATTTTACTTTATATCGTTTAATTTGATTAAATACTTCCGTCATTTTTACCACGTCACGAGTTGTTTTATTAATCCAAAATGTTGCAGAACTCTTTGGTGCATATTCAATTTTTAATAACCAGCAATCAATACTTTTATTATTAACTGTCGTCAAGGTCTCCTGTCCTTCAACTTTATATTCATAGTATTTAGGTAGTGACTTACTTCCAGGGTGATAAAAGTTTATTCTGAAGGTTTTACCTTCAGCAAATGGAAGCGTTTGAAATACTTCTAAGTCTAATTCCCAATTAAGTGTTGCTGTTTGCAAATCTACTTTAAAATCCGCTTTTGAGTTATTAGTTACTGAATCTGCAGCAACAATTTTATTGGAAGCAAAATTAAAAGCATCTATTTTCCCAGTACCACTTTTTGCATAATGATATAAGGGTTCAAAATTTTCACGTTTATTAATAGAATATATATATCTGGTTTTAGCAGTATCTTGATTCTTCCAATTTTGGATAATGTTAATACTTTGTTCGTTTTTAAATTTAGAAAACACAATTTCTCGTTCCCAGATAGACATATCCATTACAACACCATCTGGTCTTTCAATATATACTAAATACTTATTTTTCCCTTCTTTTAAATGTTTCATTTGTAAATCATGAGTATCAATATTTATGGTATCTATTTGTGAAAATCCTTCAATATTACTCATTAAGACAATAATTAAAACTGTTAATATCCTGTTAGCCATTTTTAAATTTGATTAATAATTAGAATTCAAAACCTAAAATATCATATCGTCTACAAACAACACTACACTTTAACATTAGGTTTAGATATTAAATCTTTTTATCACCTTCCCATTTTTGTCTCTAATGACAGCCTCTGTACCCTTAGGTAGACTTGAAACCGATATTTTTTTTGTGCTCTCATCAATTAAGATTCGATCCAAAGGCATTGACAATTCATCTTCTCCCAATACTCTTATTTCTATTATTGCCGCCCCTTTTCTGATAATATTTGATAGATCTATAACTTTTTTAATTCGTCCATTTTTAAATAGATAATCTGGTCTATTATCGATTGATGTGTAATTAGGATGCAACACTTGAATATCTGCTGGAAATTGATAATTATCACCAGCATCTTTTGTGATTGGAGTAATCCCAACAGGCTTATAAATAGCCCTTTGAATATCATTAGTATAATTAACCTGATTAATAATTAAGGGGTCTATTCCTATATTTTCAGAAATAAAATATGCTAGTACTTTAGCGGTTTTGTCAATATGTCCAAAACCACAATGCACCAACACTTTTGCTTTAGGGTCTTTAATAAAAACTTTGTTCAATTCTGATGCGCCAATAGAATCACGCTTTGCAATATCCCAAGCCATATTATCATCATAAGCAACCATTTTAAATCCAATTGCTCTGGCACGCCTTACCATATTAGCATACATTATTTCATTTATATAGAACCCATCCTTTACTTTCGGGTAATTCCTGCTATTTAATTCCGCGACATGCTTTGCAGAAAGGTCTTCTAGGGCCAAATACCTAAATCCATTATTATAAAGACCTTCTAACAAACTTGTCGTAAATACACGATGCTCAGGGAAAACATGGTTTTCGTTTATCATGACAACCCGTGTGCTTTTTGACTTGTTTAAAATTTGTTTTTTAATTTCATTATTTACATTTTGACGCTCCAGATTTACTTTCTTTTGTTGATCATCCTGCTTGAAATAATAGGCCTTTGCTTTTTGAGGTTTTCCAATTCTAGTATAAAATCCTGCTTCTATCTGGTAATAGAATGATTCCAATTGTGACCCAACAAAAACAGGTTCATTATGTTTTAAAATATCCAAACCTTTCAAATAATTAATTGGTTTTTTATGATATAATTGATTATTTATTTCATTAAACTTATTCATTAAGCTATCTTGACTAGCGACATTCAAACTAAATAAAACACAAGCTAGGAAAAGTATATTCTTCATATGTAAGTTTTTATAATTTGTACAAAAGTATATGATATTGCCATTAATAAATTGGTAAAATGGGACAGTTATCAATTTTTAAGAAATGTAAAAAAAGTATCTTCATTACCTATATGATCCATTCCTTTAAATAATCGTTTAGGATTAAAGCCTGTAATTTTTTTAAAATGATTTATAAAATTAGATTGATCATAATAATTACTTTTATAGGCAAGTTCTACAAATTGCGGTTTATTTTCTGCATTCTGGTATTGATTCAATGCTTTCCTAAATTGTATAATTCCAATATAATCTTTAACCGTACAGTTCAAATGCTTAATAAATAAGCGCAATAAGGTTTTTCGATGTATTTGAAGGGTTCCAGCAAGTCCTTGTACGGTGTATTCTTGCTCAGGTTCTAACAATAACTGGACAGCCCTTTTAAGGCGTTCTTCATTAAAATTAGCATAATGAGTGGTAAAAAAAGCATCCAATAGCTGTACTTTTTCATCAATGGAGTTTGTTTCATAAATCAATTTACAGGACTTGGTTAGAGGGTCACCAAAATAATTGAAAGTTTTATCCTCTGTCTGGCTTATAATTTTTTTCAAATCTTCTTTAATAAAATGATGCAATCCCAATGGCTGAAATATAATCCCAATTTTATTAAATGGGGCTTTGATTTCGGCAATTCTTGGTTGTGATTGTACTCCAGAATAGGCCATATAAAATGGCGTAGTTTTATCTGGGTATGACATGGAATGATTACCCTGATACTTAATATTGGAATGCTTGTATATGGTTAAAGCATTTTTGTAATTGGGATAATACTGAAATTTATTGGAGAAATCAATAAGCTCAGATTTATGAAAATAATAGTAGGCAATATGGTTTTTAATTAATTGCGATTTCGGTTTTACAGTGACAAAAGAATCTTTGGGCTCCATTTTAATAATTAACAATTCAAATAATGATAAAAATAAGAAATAATGAAATCAATATCTGATAAGAAATTTATTTCTGACATGGATTTGTAAACTGTTGCACAAACTCATGAATAATTTTACAAACCTAAAGGCAAAGCCACCTTATTGTGGAGATAGGTGGCTTTCAAATGGTTTGTTTACTAATTTTAGTAAATGTTTCTTTTTAGGGACATGCAACCATGTTTAATTTATGTTTCATTTACGTTCTAACTAAACCTACTTACCTCGTTGCAAAACTTATGCCATTTTTAATTATTTATTTCTATTAATCATTATTTTAGCTTTTCAATCGTCACAAAATAAACAGTTATGAGTTGGATTAAAGTTATTCCTTTTGAGGAAGCTACGGGTAAATTGAAACAGATCTATAAAAAAATCAAAGGGCCAAATGATCAAATTGATAATGTTTTAAGTATTCATAGTCTAAGACCACACACACTTACGGGTCACATGAGCCTCTATAAAAACACTTTACATCATAGTGACAATAGCTTTCCTAATTGGTTTTTAGAGCTCTTAGGGACGTATACAAGCTTTATCAATAACTGCGAATATTGTTATGAACATCATTTTGCAGGTATGAAACGATTCCTAGCTAATGATGAAAAAGCAGATGCACTCAGGTTTCATATCGAGCAAGATTCTCTTAATGAATATCTTAACACCAGAGATATGGCAGCTATTAATTATGCTAAAAAGTTAACTTTTGAAGCAAATAATATCACTAAAGCGGATATAGAAATTTTAAAATCACATGGCAATGATGATGGCGATATACTTGAAATGAATCAGGTTATCTCTTATTTCAATTATGCTAACCGAACTGTCTTAGGCCTTGGTGTCACCACTACAAATGAAGTATTGGGCTTATCACCAAATAATAAAGATGATGAACGCGCCTGGGACCATCAATAATTTTCTCGTCTACTTTATTTAAAGGCTTATTAATATTTTAGTTCGAGACGTTCAGATCGATACATAAGATCTGTTTGACCCCAACCAGCAACTTTGTTACCAGTCAAGGTTTTGAAGTATAAGGTCGCTTCAAACACCTCTTTACCGGTATCATAGTCAATTTCTACAATTTTTCCAGAGTGGTCTTTTTTTGGTGTTACAAAACCAGAGGTTACTAAAATGTTATTTGATTTTGCAAGGTAATCTACATCACTAATTATTGAAGAATAAAACGATTCTCCCCGTTCTTTTCCAAATTGCCAAATTTGTTTAACCGTTTTCTTTGATGCATTAATTTCGTACTCAACTGCACGAGAATAATTCTTTTCATCATTAAAATTTCTATTTACGCCATTATCAAAAACAATAATATTACCGTTAGGCAAAACCTCAGGAGCATGAGGACCCCAAGCAAAATCGAAATCTTCAGCACTTTTATTTCCATTTTGAACATCTTTAGAGTATTCTTTTCCTTCTTGATCTATTGCTTTTAATAAATAAGGTTTGGTTTCAAAACCATTTCCATTTCTGCCAGATTTACCCCAATTTTTATTCTCAGATAAAATCCATTCCAAATTATCATCCCAAGAAATTTTAGATAAGCCTTGATTTCTTCCTGAAACAATTATAGTACTATCCTTCTCATTAAACGCTAGTCCATTCATATGAAGCCAATCTCCTTTTTTAATATAATTACGTTCTTGCCTGCTCACATCCAAATGCTTAGCCAAATCCCACTCTTTAACTATTTTACCTTTTTCTCTATCATACAACATTATAAAATCACTATCTGATTGTATTTGTTCTCCTTCTACATTGATATATGCATTTCTCTTTCCAACGCAGACTAAAAGGTTTCCATTGGGAAGGGCAACAACATCGTGATGCATTCCATAATTTTGATTGATCATGCGCTGTTTTAATTGCTTTCCTAGCATGTCAAATTCAAATATATTCTGTCTGCTTACCATTAACAATGTCCCGTCTTTTAATCGTTGAAAAGGGCTAATCATTTTACCGCTAAAACTTAAATCCAAATACCAACGAATTTGACCTTGGTCATCGAATATTAAAGGCATTGAATTAAAAGTCCCATGATTAGCTAAATGAACATCACAACCATGTAATCCGGGTTCCATTTTGCTTCTGTCTAGAGTATTTATTATAATATCTGGTAAACCCACAGGAAGCTTAGCTGTTCTAATCTTAATAGTATCTGTTCTCTGACCTCCATCGTATGTAAATGTAATAGCGACTTCATTCATCGTATCAGGATACAATCCAACAATTGGTATTGTTAAATTTTCAGAGATTTCATCAAAAGACTGCTCAATTGGTGATGCTCCTAAAACTTTAAAAGAAGCACTACAGGGCATATTTGAAATTACTTTAAGTTGTGCTGTTAATGGCGATATTTTATATGGATTCAAAGCCACGTCTACAGTATAATCAAAACTAGAGTCTTTACAACTCAAACTAAATAAGAGCAGTAAATTTGCATATATAAAGAGTTGAGATGGCAATTGTTGCTTGAATAACATACTTTGAATTTTTGGTTGATTATATTAAGTGTTAATATACTCCAAATTTATAAATTTAGAAACAGTCAACAAAAATCGGCTTTATCAAGGAAAATAGCTCGTTTAGAGGCTTTAATTCAATGGATTAGCAATTCATCAAAGTTCTAAAATAGAACTCGCTTGAAAACAATAAAATACATTTAAGTCCTTATGGGATAAAATCAGGGTATTGTTCACTAAGAATATTCAGGTACCTTTCCAATAACATCTTTATAAAAAGCCTTCATAAATTTGAAATCTGCAGCTTTATCATCTGTTGGGTAAAAGGGTTCTGAGAATCGATTTTCTTTTTTAGCGAAATCTAGGGTAAACATGATAATTGGAACATTTGCTGCTTTGGCAATATAATAAAAACCTGTTCGCCACTCCTCTACTTTTTTACGGGTGCCTTCTGGTGCCATTGTCATTCTAAACAAGTCTTTTTCGTGAAACAATCTAGCAATAGCATCTACTTGATTTTCATTATTACGTCGTTCAACGGGTGCCCCACCAAGCATTCTAAAAAACCAGCCATGTGGAAATTTGAACAGGCCTTTTTTACCGACATAATTCGTCTCTATTTTTAAAGTTGAGCGCAACAAAATACCCATTGGAAAATCTACCCAACTCGTATGTGGAACAGCTATAATCACGGCTTTTTTAACACTGTCAAAATCATTAAATCCAGTAACTTTCCATCCTAGAAGTTTATAATAGATAAATTTAGAAAGCTTACTCATGGTTATATCTTTTTATATAATGCTTTTAGTCTTTCAGGAGTGATTGTTTTTTTCCAATCTTTCCCAATTGCATTTTCCCATAGCGGTTCTAGACTTAATGCCACATTAATCATCGTATCGAAATGATGATCCTCAAGATTGGCACAAAGTCCAATTGGTAATTCTACATTATGAAGTTTCATCATGTCCTTAAAAAGTTTCACCCCTTCTGGATAAAACTCTTCCAAGTGATTAAAAACAATACAATTTCCAATGCCATGTTTAGTTCCAAGCAAATATGAGAGTCCATAACTCAACGCATGTGCAACACCCACTTGAGAATAAGCGATACTCATTCCGCCGTGCCATGAGGCCATCATTAATTTATCCTGAGCTTCTTCTGGAGTTAATTTATCCACAACAAAAACTTCGAGACATAATTCATAAGCCTTTTCACCATAACTTTCACTGAAGGCATTTAAATAAGTGCCATTAAGTGATTCAATGCAATGAATAAAACAATCCATTCCAGTAAAAAACCATTGTTCGGTGGGTACATCTTTGGTTAGCTCTGGATCTAAAATCACTTGATCAAATGGTGTAAAGTCACTATTTATACCAAGCTTCTTTTCAGGCCCTGTTAAAACTGTAGTTCGTGACACTTCGGCCCCTGTCCCAGAAATAGTTGGAATACCAACATGGTAAATAGCTGGGCTTTTTACCAAATCCCAACCTTGATAATCACTGGCGCTTCCTTCATTTGTCAACATTATTGAAACAGCCTTAGCTAAATCTAATAATGTACCGCCACCAATACCAATAATTCCAGACGGGCGTTCCTTTGTAGATAAAATAATTTCTTCAACCAAAGCATCCACTTGAGACGTTTTTGGTTCTTCATTTGCCGATATATAAATCAATCTATCGTCGTATGATAAAGGAATTCTAGAGGTTAACCAGGCGTTCCCTTTAAAAACATCATCTACTAAAATTATAAAAGGAGCCTTTCTACTTTTTCTTTTTGGAGAAATAATTTCACTTAATTGGTTAAAGCTACCACGACCAAAAACAACTCTTGGTACCATGGGGAAATTTCTATAACTCTTCAATTTTGTATTCATCTTTATGCTGTTACTATAATTTTGGGGTTTATAAATTTAAATACCGCTGAAATTTTTCAGCAAACAATGCAACATGATAGCCATCAACTAAGGCATGATTGACGGAAATTGCAACATTCATCATTATGTTTTCTTTGGCATCACTTATTTTACTAAAGGCCAATTTCGGTACCGATTCTACGAGACCCGATACAGGTTCTTTATGACCAGAAAAATTAAACCATGGCAAAGCCGAACAATAGATACAGTCCAAACTATTTTGCGGTGGATATAAATTATTACTGGATTCTATACGTTCTTTTTCATTTTCTAAATTCCTCGAAAACACCATTAAATCATCATCAAATTCAATAAACGAAAATCCAAATGTCTTATTAGTTCTCATTATTGTAGCCGAGGCATGAATCGTGTCATATACAACAACGTTATTATCAATTATTCTATATTTAAAATTTTCAACATCATTTATTGCTTTCATACAGTCGTGCAAATATCGTGCAAAAAAACTTACATTATTCGTTTTGGAAAAATGATATGCATGGGTAACATCAAATGGAATCGTTATTCCAAAATATGGATCTGACAGCGCCATAAAGTGTTTAAAATGCTCTTTCCTATTCCAAGTATTTAGATCAATTGTTTTCAAATTAATTTACTAAATCTATTAGTTCTCTCAAACTGTTTAAAGTTTTATATGTTTTAATCCTCGACTGATCCTCATTAACTTGTTCGTGCGCCCAAGTTGTATGAAACGGAACATGAACTGCCATAGCCTGAATATTGATAAGGGGTAAAACATCAGATTTTAAAGAATTTCCAACCATTAGAAACTCAGAAGGTTTTATATCTAGATGATCTAATAATTTTGAATAATTTTCTTCCTTTTTATCACTTAAAACTTCTATATGATGAAAATAATCCAATAGTCCCGACTTTTTTAACTTACGTTCCTGATCAAGCAAATCTCCTTTAGTTGCTACAATTAATTTATACTTTGTCGATAATTTTTTCAAAACTTCTTCAACACCATCAAGCAACTCAACAGGCTTATTTAACATCGCTTTTCCAATAATTAAAATTTGTTGAATTGTTTGATTTGAAACTGAATGATTTGATAGCTCCATAGCAGATTCAATCATTGACAATACAAAACTTTTCACGCCATAACCGTATAATTCAAGGTTATCCATTTCTTTTTTAAAAAGCTCTTGGTCAATTTTGTTTTCAGTTTCATAAGCACTAAGCAGTTTCGCGAATGCCTGTTCAGCCTCTCTAAAGTAAGTTTCGTTTACCCAAAGTGTATCATCGGCATCAAAACCAATTACTTTTATGTTTTTGTACTCTACTTCCATAATTTCTTAGCGCGTTCTAGATCTTCTGGTGTATCAATCTCAACACCTTCAACGTCCGTTTCAACCATTTTTATTTTTTTGCCATATTCCAAATAGCGAATGCATTCAATTTTCTCAGAAGCTTCAAGGAATTGCATTGGAAGATTACTAAAGTCAATTAAAGCTTGTTTTCTAAAAGCATATATCCCTTTATGCTTAAAATAACGTGTACCTACGTCCTTATCTCTAGGAAATGGTACTGGACTTCTCGAAAAATATAAAGCAAAGTTGCGTTGGTCTACAATTACTTTTACGGTATTCGGATTTTTAATTTCGTCCCAATCATGAATTTCAACCATGAGCGATGCTAAATCAATTTCTTGTTCATCATCTCTATAAAATACTTGAAGCACTTTTTCTAAACTTGAACGTTCTGTAAAAGGTTCATCTCCTTGTACATTCACCACAATATCACAATCAACATCTTGAACGGCCTCTGCAATTCTATCACTACCAGATTCGTGTATTTTCTTGCTCATAATTGCGCTACCACCGTGACTAGTAATTTCATTATAAATAATATCACTATCGGTTACAACATAAACTTCATCGAACAACTTGGTCGCTAAAGTTGCCTCGTAGGTACGACGTATAACTGTTTTTCCTTCAAGATCTTGCATTAATTTCCCAGGGAAACGGGATGCACTATAACGTGCCGG
>CAJXVU010000043.1 GCA_913062555.1 uncultured Bacteroidota bacterium | reverse complement strand
TCAAAAATTCAAACTCTCCAATTCAAAATTCCATATCAGTCTAAATGCGAATTTTTAACTAAAGCTTATGATTTAATAGCAGATTTTCAAAAAAAAATCAAAATTTTAGCAAATAATAATTGTTTTATTAACTTTTTATTATGATTTTTGGCCTAGACTAATTCAAATAAATTATAAAATGAAAACAAAGTTTAGTGGAATTTTAACGCTATTGCTGGCGTTTGTTGTGCAGATATCCTTTGCACAGGAGAAAACAATTTCAGGAACAATTTCGGATCAATCTGGAATGCCGCTCCCTGGAGTTAATATTATTGTAAAAGGTACAACCAATGGTACACAATCCGATTTTGATGGTAACTATACTATCAATGCGAATACTGGTGCCGTGTTAACTTTTACTTATGTAGGTCTTAAATCTGTAGAACGTACAGTTGGATCTGCAAATACTATTGATGTAACAATGGAAGAAGATGCAGCTGTTCTTGACGAAGTAGTTGTAACTGCCCAAGGTATTAAGAGAGAAAAGAAAGCTCTTGGTTATGCCGTGAGTGAAGTAAAAGCCGAAGAGCTTGAAAATCGTACAGAAGGTGATGTTGCCAGAGTACTTTCAGGAAAAGCTTCAGGTGTACAAATTACTTCACAAAGTGGATCTTCTGGTTCTGCAACAAATGTTGTAATTAGAGGGTACTCTTCTATTAATGGTAGTAACCAGGCATTATTCATTGTGGATGGTGTTCCTTTTAGTAGTGACAATAATACAACTGGTAGTTTTGCTAGTGGTAATGTTGGATCTTCTAGATTTTTAGATTTAGATCCAGACAACATTGAAAGCGTAAATGTGCTTAAAGGTTTGGCTGCAGCTACATTATATGGTAGTGCTGGTCGTAATGGTGTAATTGTAATTACAACTAAATCAGGTTCTGGAGCAGGTGCTGGTCCAAGAAAAACTGAAATAACAGTTAACACATCTTATTTTGTAAACGAAGTTGCTTCTACTCCTGATTACCAAGATTCTTATGGTGGTGGTTTCAACCAGTCATTTGGATGGTTCTTTAGTAACTGGGGTCCAAGTTTTAGAGCTGGTGGTGTAGACGGTTATCTTAATGATCCTGCTGGATTAATTGATGAAAACGGTACAGTAGCTCACCCATATAGTACTAACGTTGTGACTACTCAAAATTTAAGTCCAATTTTAGCTGCTAAATATGCAGGTGTTCGTTACGATTGGAAACCTTATAATAGTGTTGACAATTTCTTTAGAACTGGTGGTGTAAGCAAAACTTCTCTTAATATTAGAGGTGCTTCAACTGATGGTAACATTTCTTATAATGTAAACTACGGTCACCTAGATGAAAAAGGATTTACTCCTGGAAATGGTTTAAGAAGAAATAACCTTTCTGTTGGTGGACGTGCAAAACTTAGTAATAAATTTACTGTTCAAGCAACATTAAACTATTCTAGAACAGATTTCTCTTCTCCTCCAGTATCTGCCTCTCAAGGTAATGGTACAACTGGTTTCTCAGTGTTAGGTAATATTTTCTTTACTCCTAGAAACGTTGATTTAATGGGATTAGAATTTGAAGTTCCTGAAACAGGTGGTAGTGTTTACTATAGAAATGGTAATGATATTATCAACCCACGTTGGACTGTTAAAAATGCAGGAACAACTCAGTTGACAAACAGAATCTTTGGTACTGCTACATTATCTTATGAACTTAATGATAATTTAGGATTTACTTATCGTGCAGGTATTGATTTTTACAATGAAAGAGTTACTTCATATTCGAATAAACTTGGTGTAAACTTTAACGCTGCAATATTTGGATTCTATAATACAACAGATAACAACAATAGAATTTGGGATCATTATGCTGCAATTAATGGTAGCTTTGAATTATCAGAAGATATTGGTTTAAGTTTCGTTACTGGTGCAACTAGTAGATCTACTGAATTTGATTTACAAGGTGTAGCTAGTTCTGGTCAATTAGTATTTGGAGTATTAAGACACTTTAATTTTGCTAATCAAACACCTCTTCAATTCACAAGTTCAAGAAACATTATTGGTGTATTTGGAGAAACTTCTTTTGATTATAAAGATTACGCTTACTTATCAGTATCAGCTAGACAGGATTGGGTATCTAACTTACCTTCTGAAAACAATAGTCAATTTTACCCAAGTGTAAGTGCTTCATTCATTCCAACTTCAGCATTTGAAGGATTCAAATCTGCAAGTGGAAAAGGTCTTAACTATTTAAAACTTAGAGCTGGTTTAGGTCAGTCTGCAGGTTTTCCTGGAGGTTTCCCTACAGTTAACACAGCTGGACAATCAACTCAACAAAATGGTGGTTCTGTAGGTGGATCTGGTGGTATTATTACTAATACTATTAGTAACACTTTAGCAAACCCAGATTTAAAGCCTGAGTTAATTAGTGAAATAGAATTTGGTTTTGATACAAGATTCTGGGATAACAGAGTTGATATGAGTGTATCTTATTTTGATAGACAAACTAAAGACTTAATTGTAAACAAACCATTAGCACCGTCTTCTGGATTTACAAGAACTCAAGATAATATTGGTAAAGTAGAAGGAGACGGATGGGAAGTTGATTTAAGTGTTGATCTTGTTAGAAACGATGGAAATGGTTTTAACTGGAACTCAAGAATGAACTTTACTAAAAGTGAGCAAATTGTAACTGAACAAGCTGATGATCAAATTGTTTACGCAGGTTTCACTAACCAAGGTAATGCTGCTATTCGAGGAGAACAATTAGGTGTTATTGTTGGTAGTAGAATATTAAGAGATGCAAATGGTAACTTTACAGTAGATGCTAATGGTAACTACGTAAACGAAGCAAATATAGTTTTAGCTGATGGGAGATCAATTACTCCAATTATTGGTGATCCAAATCCTGATTATGTAATGAATTTTATCAATTCATTATCTTACAGAAACTTTAATTTAGGATTCCAAGTAAGTCATACTAAAGGTGGAGATATTTATTCTTCTACTATTGCTACATTATTTGGTCGTGGATTAATTGGTGAAGACAGAAAGAATACTTTCATCTTACCAGGTGTTAATCAAAATACTGGACAAGCAAATCAAGTTCAAATAAACAACTCATCTTATTACTTTAATAATGTGTTATTTGGCCCTTCTGAACTACAAGTTTATGATGGTTCTGTTCTTAGATTACAAGAGATCTCATTTGGATATACTTTCCCAGAGAAATTCTTAGAAAACACACCATTCGGATCATTATCTATTACTGCTAGTGGTTTTAACTTATGGTACGATGCATATAACACGCCAGACGCAACTAACTTTGATCCAAATGTAGCGGGTGTTGGTGTTGGTAACGGTAGAGGTTTCGACTATTTAAATGGTCCAAGTTCTAAAAGATACGGATTAAGTATTAAAGCATCATTTTAATTAAAAAAAATTGAAAATAAGACGCAACCTTTATCTTAATCTTGCATCTTATTTATAAATCACAGTATTATGAAAAAAATATATAAATATATTCTATTGGCAATGTTCTCTACGGGCACATTGTTCTACTCTTGTGAGACTGTAGAGCTAGAGAATTTAACTAGCCCAAATTCATTGTCTCCAACTCAAGCAGATGTTGATTTGCTCCTTAATAATATTCAAAGAAGTTATATGTTCTCTATGACTACTTTTAATAATAGAGGTGCTGATCTAGGTCGTATTGATTATATGGGTGGACGAAACTATTTCAATAATTATGGTTCTGGAACTGTTCAGGGCCCTTGGAATAACCTTTACACTTCAATGATTCCGGATATCGCGGCTATTGAAGGTCAACATTCGGCTGAAAATGATTTGTCATTCCATTTAGGAATTTCTAAAGTCATGCAAGGTCATCTTATGATTATGTTGGTAGATTTCTTAGGGGATATTGTTCATTCTGAAGCAAATAACCCTGCTGAATTTCCAACGCCTGTATTAGATGATGATCAAACTGTATATACTGCAGCTTTAGCTATTATCGATGAAGGTATTGCATACCTAAATTCAATTACAGACGATAATACTATCGGCGCTGGAGTTACTGACCTTTTCTACGGAGGAACTGCTGGAGATAGTCCTAATTCTTCTAATTGGGTTAAGTTAGCTAACACTATTAAAATGCGTGCTAATTTAACTACTGGTAATTATGCAGCAGTAGTTTCTGCTTCTAACGTAATTTCAAGTACATCTGATGATCTTGAGTTCAATTATGGAACTAACGAATTATCACCTGATAACCGTCACCCTGATTATGCTGCAGATTACAGATCTGATGGATCTAACATTTACCAGTCACATTGGTTAATTGACATTATGGTTAGTCAATACGGAGATGTAGATGCTATTGGATCAACAGATCCTAGAAGACGTTACTATTTTTACCGTCAAAACTGGAGAACTCCCAATAACTATGCGTTATATGAAGATGTAAATGGTGCTTTTGGTCCAGCTGGAAATATATATATCTCTACTGGAGGCGCAAATGCCGAAACTCTTGAATGTTCTGGTAATTCTGTTTTTTCACACTTAGAATTTACTCCTGGTGAAGATATCTGGTGCTCTATGCACTTAGGATACTGGGGTAGATCTCATGGTAATGATGAAGGTACACCTCCAGATAATTTCTTAAGAACTGCTTCAGGTGTATATCCTGCTGGTGGTAGTTTTGATGGAAGAGCTGATGCCTTTCCATATGTTGGAGAATCTATTTCCGGTACATATAACCAAGCAGTTGGTTTAGGTAACGGTGGTGGAGGCCAAGGAATTGAGCCTATCATTCTTGCTTCTTATGTAGAATTCTGGAGAGCAGAAGCTAACTTAATGTTAGGTAACACTGCAGCTGCTTCAACAAACATAGAAGACGCATTAACAATATCTATTGCTAAAGTAATGAGCTTTGGAAGTTTAGATGGTGGTGGAGATTTCTCTCAAGCACCAGATGCTGCTACTGTTGATGCCTTTATCGCTAGAATAAAAGCTGAATTTGACGCTGCTCCTGCTATGGGATCTGCATTAGATGGTAATGGGTTCCCTGTTGCTGCGGATAAAATGGATATTTTAAGTGAGCAATTTTTTGTAACCATGTTTGGCGGTGGAGCTGATGCTTTTAACTTTGTTAGAAGAACAGGTTACCCTAGAACTATGGCAAGAAGTTGGGATCCTAACCCAGGAACTTTCCCAAGAACAGTTCTTTACCCAGGCAACGAAGTTGGAGCTAATCCTAACATTCTCCAAAGAACAGATCTAAGTACGAAGGTATTTTGGGATGCAGGAACAACTAGTCCAGCTAATTAATAAAATAAAAAGAAGAATATATTATGAAAAAAATAATAAAAGTATTAATGTCATGTGCATTGGTTGTTTCTTTTAGCTCTTGTAGTGACAGTGACAATGTAATCGACGAAGTATTAGATTATGAAACTGGAGCAATATTAAGAACCATTGAGATAGTGAGTAATACACTAAACTCTGGAGATCCTTCAACAAATTTCACTGTTTCAATTGAGGAACAGGATGGAGAAGATGGTGGTCTATTAAAAGCAGTCCATGTTTATGGTACTCTTAGAGATTTAACTACAGACAATGGAAATACAGTTGCTGAAGACATTTTAATTAAGTCTTATGAGGCTTCTGTATTTACAACTGGACCAGTAGGTTTACCAAGAACAACAGTATCTGCTACTTGGGGAGAAACTGCTGCTGCAATGGGATTAAATAATGGGAACTCAACTGGTGGTGATATTATAGTTTTTGTATTAAAACTAGAGCTAACAGATGGTCGTATATTTGACGATGCAACTCAAGGTGGATCTGTAACTGGTGGTTTCTTTAACGCACCTCACAGATATAATGCATTACTATTATGTGCGCCGGAACCAGGTGATTACACTGTTGATATGCATGATTCATATGGAGATGGATGGCAAACTACTACTGGTAGTGGTGGAGCCGGAATCACAGTGACTGTAGATGGATCAGTATTTGCTGAAGTAGGAATCTGTTCACCTTATGGTGGAAGTAATGTTGGAACATTCTTAGATGAAAGTCTTGGAGGTTGTACTCCTAATGACGGATATGACGGTTCGGCAGTAGTTACTATTCCTGTTGGAGCTCTTGAAGCAACTTGGGATTTCCCAGGAGATCGATACGGAGAAATTTTCTTCGAAGTATATGGACCAAATGACGCTTTGCTTTTCGCTAGTGGTGGACCTGGAGATACTGCAGGAGGATTACTTCCTGTAGCTCTATGTGCTACAAACTAAAACAAAGAGTTACAATATAACTTTTATAAAAAGAGCTTTATTTTTTAATAAAGCTCTTTTTTTATACAATACAATCTCATTGAATACCTAAGTTCAATGATCCCTTCCAATACCCATATAATTTCATCAATAATATCCTTACAATCCAAACGATTAAAATATTCGTCCCCATCTCATTTTAAAACTCCACTGAGACAGAAATATTAGCCTCCAAAAAAAAACAAAACACTAAACTATTCTCTTAAATCACTTATACATAAAATAACAGCTACTTAGCGTATTTATAATAAATAAGTTAAATGATTTAAACATAAAAAACTTCTGGTTAATCAGATGTTTTTTATATTTATACAAATTATAACCAACCCTAATTGTGATGTTAAATACTCGATTATTTTTTACCCCCTTTTTAGCTGTTTTTATCTTGTATTCTTGTGAAAATGAGACTAAAACTAATCGCAATAATCAAAACAAGGACTCACAAAACAAGATCAGTAATAACAATTTATCTTCCAATTTTGTGAAAATAGCTACTGAGCAAAGTGGACTAACTTTCAATAATAAAGTAATTCATGATATTGCCACTAAGGCCAACCTATTTGACTACGACTATTTCTATAATGGTGCTGGCGTAGGTGTAGCCGATATAAACAACGATGGCTTACAAGACATCTTTTTTTGTGGGAATCAAGTCCCCAACAAACTTTTTATCAATAAGGGGAATTTAGTTTTTGAAGACATCAGTTCAACAGCAAATATTAACACCAATAAGCATTGGTCCAATGGCGTCACATTTGCCGATGTCAATAATGATGGTTGGCTCGATATATATATTTCTCAAGGCGGACCAAAGGAAAGGATAAAACGAAATAATCTTCTATTTATCAACCAAAAAAATAACAGCTTCAAGGAAGAAGCTACAACATACGGCTTAACCGATACTGGTATTAGCACACAATCTGCATTTTTCGATTTTGATAAAGACGGTGATTTAGATTGCATCGTTATGAACGAAAATGACTATTACGGAATTGAGCCTTCTGCATTTTACAATATTTTAAAGGACAAACAAAAGCTTAAGGAAAACTCTAGTCATCTTTATAAAAATGTCAATGGTAAATTTATTGACATCACCGAGCAAGCTGGCCTTTTAAAACCAACTTTTGGTTTAGGACTCTGCGTGAGTGATATTAATAATGATAGCTGGCTGGACATTTATATTGCAAATGACTATTACATTCCAGATGCGCTTTATATAAATAATAAAAATGGCACATTTACAGACCAAATAAAAACTACAACCAATCAGGTATCTTTTTATGGAATGGGCGTTGACATAGCAGATGTTAATAACGATAATTTAAAGGACATTTTTGTTCTAGACATGGCCTCTAATGACCATATCCGTTCCAAAACATTAATGGCCTCTATGAACGTGCCTAAAATGGAATTATTAACAAATACGTTAGGACTACAACACCAATACATGTTTAACTCTTTACAATTAAACATGGGACGTAACAAATTTCACAATGTTGCACAGCTCACAGGAATATCTAAAACAGATTGGAGTTGGGCAGGATTAATCTTTGACACTAACAATGACTCGTATGAAGATATTTATGTGACTAATGGTTATAGACGCTATGCTTCCGATAATGATTCTAGAATGGAAATTACTAAAGCACAACAGCAACATCGAGGTAATGTCCCTTTAGCTGTAAAAGAAGCGCTTTATGTTAATTTGCCTTCCGAAAAGCTCGCTAATATATTATTCCAAAACAACGGTAATTTAGGCTTTGAGAATGTGACTTCCTTTTCTGAATTAAATGAGCCTTCATTCTCTAATGGCGCTGTTTATTCCGATTTAGATAATGATGGTGATTTAGATATTGTAGTTAACAATATGGACGACAACGCCTTTTTATTCAAAAATATGTCTATAGAAAATGGTACTGGCAATTTTTTAAAAGTATATACAAAAGGAACCTTGTCTGAAGATTTCTCAAAAGTCACCATAAGCTATAACGGGATATCTAAAACGAAAGAATCAAAGCGCGTACGAGGTTATTTATCTGCCGTAGATAATGCCATTCATTTTGGCCTAGGCAATACTACAATTATTGATACGCTAAAAGTTGTTTGGCCATCAGGAAAATATATTGAACACTATGATGTAATGGCTAATACCACAATTTCCTTTGATGAAAAAAACGCAAAAAAACAGATTATAGCTAATCCAATTCAAGAAACACCATGGTTTAATCAAATTAATAATGGTATTATTTTTACTCATAAAGAAAATAATTTTAATGATTTTAATAAAGAAATTTTACTCCCATACAAACAATCAACACTTGGCCCTTACATAACCAAAGGCGATGTCAATGGCGACCAAAAAGATGACATTTATATTGGCGGTGCCTTAGGACAACCCGGACAGATCTTTGTTCAAACAGTTAATGGCTTTTCAAAAGTAAATAATCCTATATTTCTAAAAGATGCCAATTATGAAGATATGGAAGCCCTGTTCATAGACATTGATAATGACCAGGATAACGATTTATATGTGGTTAGTGGCGGAAGTGAATTTAATGAACGCTCACAGCAGTTGAAAGACAGGATTTATCTCAACGATGGTAAAGGAAATTTCTCAAGAGTGACCGGGCAAGACATTGATAATTATACTATCAGTGGAAAAACAGTTACTAAAATTGATTATGACAAGGATGGTGATTTTGACCTAATTGTTGGCAATCGTATCAAACCACAAAAATATCCTTTACATGAACCGTCGCTAATTTATGAAAACATAAATGGTGTTTTCTCAAATGTCACAGGTAATATAGCTCCAGATTTTGAAGATTTTGGTATTGTAAATAAAGTCATTGCTACCGATTTCAATAATGATGGTTGGGAAGATTTTATCGCTGTAGGTGAATGGACACATATTGGTCTCTTTTTAAACGAGAATGGTGTTTTTAAAGATGTTTCTAGTGAAAGTAAATTGGACTTAGAGAAGGGCTGGTGGTTTAATATTACTGAGACTGACATAAACAACGATGGGCATAAAGATTATCTCGTAGGTAATGTTGGTAAAAACATTAAGTTCAAGGTGAGCCAAGAGAAGCCTTTACGCATTTATGCAGATGATTTTGATGGTAATGGCACACATGATGTCGTGCTTAGTAAAAAATATAACGGTATTTTTGTACCCATGAGAGGTAAAGAATGTTCGACCCAACAAATGCCCTTTATTGCAGAAAAGATACCGACTTTTAATGAATTTGCTAACTCAAGCTTAGTAGATGTTTATGGCGAAAATATAAATGCATCCTACCAAAGAGAAGTGACACAATTCAAATCTATTGTTCTTATAAATGATGGCAGTGGTAAATTCACAAAAGTAGATCTTCCAATTTTAGCTCAATCGATGCCTATTCTTGATAGTGACACTTCCGATTTTAATAATGATGGCTTTGAAGATATTGTAGTCGTCGGGAATATATATAACACCGAGGTCGAAACACCCCGTCTTGACAATCCCTATGCACTAATCCTATTATCAAATGGTAAAGATGGATATGATGTCAAAACACCTTATGAAACAGGCTTATATCTCAGTACAAATGCTAAATCTGTAAAAGTGATTGAGAGGAAGAATAAATCTAAGCTCATCATTATAGGGAGTAATAATAGCAGTATCGAAACTTTTGAATTTAATAAACAATAAAAAATACTAATAATGGTAATGGAAAAGGAAACCAAAATATTTGGAATTAGAGCAGTTATTGAAGCCATAAATGCTGATAAAACTATTGATAAAATCTTTCTTCAAAAAGGATTGCGAGGGGAGTTATTTAGTGATCTCGAAAAACTCATTAGACAACATTCTATTAACGCATCATATGTACCAGTTGAAAAACTAAATAGACTCTCCAGCAAAAACCATCAAGGTGTGGTCGCTCAAATATCACCAGTCGAATATTACGATCTTGATAATTTAGTAATGAATGTTATTGAATCTGGTAAAACCCCTCTTTTTTTACTTTTAGACCAATTAAGTGATGTTAGAAATTTTGGTGCCATTATAAGAACTGCCGAATGTACTGGCGTTGATGGTATTATTATCCAGAAAAAAGGAGGCGCCCCAATTAATGGAGATACTGTTAAAACTAGTGCTGGTGCAGTATTTAATGTGCCTATTTGTAAAGTAGACCATATAAAGGATGCTATGTTTCATTTACAAGCTTCGGGTATAAAAGTAATTGCTGCAACTGAAAAAACAGATGATACTATTTATGATGTATCATTCGCTGAGCCCTGTGCAATTATTATGGGGTCTGAAGGTCGAGGAATAAACCCTTCCGTTTTAAAATTAGTAGATGCTAAAGCTAAACTTCCCATGTATGGTACGATAGGATCCTTAAATGTTTCCGTAGCTTGTGGTGCTTTTCTATATGAGGTGGTTAGACAGCGGCTTTAGGTTTCTTTATCTTTTTTAAAATGATAGGTAATTTTTATCCTGCTCTTTTTAGTTTGCTCCTCTGCGACTGGTTCGGGTTCTTCTATGGTTTCAATAAAATTTCCATCGGCATCAAAATGTCTTAAAAATGGATCATCGTCCTCATTATAGTCATCTTGCTCCCAAGCATATCTCTTAGGTTTTGCAATTGACTTTTTAAATATTATTGCGAAAAACAACCCCACTAATAAACCGGATAGATGGCCTTCCCATGATATCCCAGACTTAACAGGAAATACATACCAAATCATACTACCATATAGAAACACAATTAAAAGTGATAAAGCGATCAGCCTGAAATGTTTTGCGAAAATGCCTTTAAATAATGTAAAACTCATTAAGACATAAATTAATCCACTTGCACCAATATGATAAGCTGGTCTCCCAATGCACCATGTTAAAAATCCAGAGAGCAGTATTCCATAAAAAATAATTTTCCAAGAAATAGCTCTATAAAAATAAAACAGTGCAGTAGAGAGTACAAACAAAGGAACTGTATTGTGATAGAGGTGTTCAATATCACCATGAATAAAAGGACTAAAAATAAGCCCCTTTAAACCGCTTAAAGTTTTTGGATATATTCCTAAATATTTGAAATCGAATCCAAAACGTACTTCAAACCAAAATACAATCCATATGATAAGAATAAACAACACTGGATAACCAATGACACCAGTACTAAATCTAAATTGATCTTGAGTTTTCATTTATATTTTAATATTTTAATAAGACTGTCCGTAAATATTTGATCGCGACAATCTTGTACATTCCTAAAATTAAAGAAAAGATTGCAAATAGTTAACCATAATATACGCTTATGATAAATTGTCATAAACACGGATTAAATTCTCAATAAAAACATCCATAATTAGCACAATATTGGTATTTATATTTTTGTCTTGATGATTCTTCTATATCGCCTAAATTTAACTTAATTTTACCTTATGAATGAACCCTTAGCCGAACGTTTAAGACCAAAAACTTTAGAAGCATATATAAGTCAGTCACACTTGGTTGGACCTAAAGGTATCTTAACACAACAAATTAAGCAAGGGCTTATTCCTTCCATGATATTTTGGGGGCCTCCAGGAACAGGTAAAACGACCTTAGCAAATATCATTGCAAACACGTCTAAACGCCCATTCTATTCGTTAAGTGCAATTAGTTCTGGTGTAAAAGATGTGCGAGAAGTCATTGAGAAAGCAAAGCAAAGTGGCGGTTTATTTACAACCAAAAACCCCATATTGTTCATTGATGAAATTCATAGATTTAGTAAATCTCAACAAGATTCATTATTACAAGCTGTTGAAAAAGGATGGGTGACACTTATTGGAGCAACAACCGAAAATCCAAGTTTTGAAGTTATTCCCGCATTATTATCTCGATGTCAAGTATATGTACTAAATTCATTTGAAAAAGCAGATTTAGAAGCCCTTCTAACTCGTGCTGTTGAAAAAGATGACATATTATCTAAAAAGCAAATAATCCTCGACGAAACGGATGCGCTTTTACGCCTTTCCGGTGGTGATGCTCGAAAATTATTGAATATTTTTGAATTGATCGTAAATTCTTATGATTCGGAAAGCATCACAATAACGAATGATAAGGTTTTTGAAAAAGTTCAAAATAACACAGTTCGTTATGACAAAACCGGTGACCAACATTACGATATAATTTCAGCTTTTATAAAATCGATTCGTGGCAGCGATCCTAATGCAGCTGTATATTGGTTAGCTAGAATGATTGAGGGAGGAGAAGATGTGAAATTTATTGCACGTCGATTATTAATTCTTGCTAGTGAAGATATTGGTAATGCAAATCCAACTGCGTTAGTTATTGCGAATAGTACCTTCCAATCAGTAAGTACAATTGGCTATCCTGAGTCCAGAATTATTTTGAGCCAGTGTGCTACCTATTTGGCTTGTTCTGCAAAAAGCAATGCCTCATATCAAGCCATAAAAAATGCCCAACAACTCGTAAAAGAAACAGGTGATTTAAGTGTCCCCTTGTCAATTAGGAATGCACCGACAAAATTAATGAAGGATTTAGGCTATGGCGGTAACTATAAATACGCCCATAATCATGAGCAAAATTTTGCCATTCATGAGTTTTTACCAGATGAAGTAAAGCATACCAAACTCTATGAGCCTGGTAATAATCCTCGTGAAAATGGTCTTCGTGAATTTTTAAAACAACGCTGGAAAGACAAGTATAATTATTAGAATCTAATATCCAATTCCTCTACAATCGTCTTTTCTCCTTCAACATATTCTCTAACCCATTGGTTATCCTTTTTGTATATAATTCCCTTTTTGTTTTTAATCATAAATACATTAGGAATTGTAGCAGAATGAACAATAAACTCAACCTTATTTGAAATACTATTAATGAGTTCGAAACCGTTTGTTATAGGCTTAGCTTTTAAATAGCTTTTTGATTTCTCAATCTTAACATCATCCGATGCGTATCTTGAAGGCGCTTCTTTTTTCAGTGTTTCGTTGGTTTCAACCTTAATTTGCTTTTCTTTTAATTCCTCGATTTCTGCTTTGAGTTTTTCAACTTCTTTTGCTGCTTCCTCTTTTGCTGTATGTTCATCTTTATTTGCTCTGCTAATTATATTCTCATTTGGAGTATAATGGTAGTTTATATCTCCAAAACTATCAAAGGCTTTATTCAAAGCTTCTTTATATGCAACTTCATAAGTTTTAGACTTTGAATCTCCTAATTTAGATTCAAAGATAATATCACCATCACAATTTTTTAATACGACTTTAAGTTTCGTTTTAAGCATGCTGTTAAAGCTTACAACATCTGTTGTTAAGGCCAGACATTTATTATTGCTATAATCACTCTCATTAATTTCTTCTTTCATAAAGGCGTTAAAGCCTTTTTTCTTTAGTAGGAATCTGGTTATCGTGTTTAACCGATAAACATCTTTACCTTTTAAAAATTCGTAAAAATGAGGCACTACAACATATTTATAGTCATTTATACTAGATTGAGCATTAGTAAAAACTACAGCGCTTAGCACTAGAATTAATGTTATTATTACTTTTTTCATTTTTTTATTTAATTAATTTCCAAGGGATTGTAAATATACATTTTGTTTCTATAAATACTGTTTGAGTTCTAATAGATTGTCAACATGCTTAACATCACCATTCAATATTTCATTATGGTAATTAAAACAAATTGCGTCTAACCCTATATTTAAGGCTCCAAAAACATCGGCCTCAAGGTTATCACCAATCATAATACTATTTTCAAGAGTTGCTTTGGCCCCATTTAAAGCTTGATTAAATATTTTTGGGTTTGGTTTTTTAACACCCACCATTTCAGAATTAGTAACTGTATTAAAAAAGTGATTAATATTGGCGTTATTCAGTTTCCCTTGTTGCACCTCCTTAAACCCATTAGTGATAATATGAAGTTCATATTTCGCCTGGAGATATTCCAATATTTCCAAAGTGCCTTCAAATAAGTGATTAAACGTACACAAATGTGTAATATAATCGTCAGAAAGCTTATAAATCATACTTGGTTTTATTTTGACATCCATCGCATTAAAAGCGTCATGTAGCCGTCCAAAGCGCAATTTTGATTTTTCGATTTTTTCTTCCCTATATAATTTCCAATATTGAAAATTTATAGGTTCATAAATCTCTAAAAAGGCCTCCAATTCCACATCAATTTTATTGATTTGAAATATCTTTTCGAAAGTAAGCGCCGAATTTTTATCAAAGTCCCAAAGGGTATGATCCAAATCAAAAAACACATGAGAAATATTATTAATTTTCATTTGTAGAATCTAAAATTAAAGTAAATAATTCCCTAAAGCCAACCCATTGTGGGTCATCACTAAATGAATAATTATGAAACACAGGTGTAAACGTCCCATTTACCAACTTTATTTCGTTTATTATCTTAAAAAGGGATTCTTTTTTATCCAACAAGGATACATTTTTAAGTAATGCATAATCCATTAACTGAAATGGGTATATCATTAAAGGCGTTTGTATTTCATAATCCAAATCATAAAACAAAAACGGTGTACATGTGCCGGCTCTAAAACCAATTTCGTTAACATATCCCATTGTATAATCTTCATTGATCTCCAGTTCTACCAAATTACGATAAGCCTTGGGTAAACTTAATTTAGAAAATGAATTTCTAGAAACCTCTAAAGTCGTATTGATTATAGATTCCATATTGACCTTCTCTTTCTTCAAAATATCAAAATTCTCTAAAGCAAAATAGGAAACTTTCAAACCAACACGAGAATAATCGGCTACCGATTTAATTAAAGACACAAAATTTCGTTTGTTGATATTTATATTCTTATCGTAAGTGGTATAATCCCCTATTAGAAAAAACACAACAAATTTACTTTTTGTATGTTTTTGCATATTGATGAGCCACTTAAAGGTATTATAAGGATCTCTTTTAAAACCCAGCAAAACAAGATAGCGTTGGTATAATTGTTTTAGTCGAAGTCTGAATAAGTCCCCTAAGGTACCACCCACGGTGCGCATCAAGCCTTTTTGTTTAAAATAATATGCCATTGGCACATCAATTATTGGAGATACACGATAGTGTTTTGATTCAAATATAAAATCGGGAAAACGTTCTTGTATGGCCGACTTAAATTTTTGAGCCCAAATATCTACTACAGGTTGATGTAAAAAATCGTGCTTAAAAGCCAAACTATCTTTAGCCATAAAACGACCATAATCATCTTTTACATGTGGTAAATACTCTTCATATCTACTTAATAAATAAAATGAAGCAGCGAAAATATCAAAAGGGATTCCACTTTTTTCGCCATTATAAAAAAAACATTTTGTTTCCTCCCAATCATGCACTTGGAAATCGACATCAGACAAGCCTTGCTCAAATATTATATCGTGACTTTTTACAAAAAATTCATTTCCCAGAGCCTGTCTAGAATACGACATTTTTAGGCTATCGTGGGCAATAAAATCTTCAACAGTAGTCGTAAATGAAACTGGAAACCCTAAAATCCTGGTACAAATATGTTTAAAAATGTACTTTAATCTTGGGGTTATTTTATGTGTATAAACTAGAAGCATCAATTTATAAATACCAAAAATAAGAAATTACAAATACCCATAACTTTTATTGTAAAATAATATGCAAAGATTTTTTCATTAGAATCCTGAGATCCTCATATTAAATTTATAAAATGCCATTATCAGAAAAACTAAAGTATGCTTGCTCCGTAATGATAAGGTGGTCCAATACCTTTATATCTAAGCTCGTTCCTGCCAGTTTTAATTTTTGGGTTAACTGTTTATCCATGTGACTTGGTCTTAAAGTTCCAGAAGGATGATTATGAACTAAAATAAGCCCTGTTGCTCCTACTTGTAACGCTGTTTTAAGCACCAATCTAATATCGACCAAAGTTCCTGTTATCCCACCTTTACTTAATTGATTTTTCTGAATGATTCTATTAGAATTATTTACATAAATGATCCAGAATTCCTCATGAGGTAAATCTCCTAATATGGGTTGCATAAATTCAAAAACGGAATGGCTAGATTCGATTTTTTTTCGTTTCAAAGCCTCCCCTTCTCTTCGTCGTCTACCCAATTCCATGGCTGCAGCAATACTGATAGCTTTGGCCTCGCCAATACCCTTAAAAGTCTTCAGCTGTGCGAGTGATAATTTTCCTAATTCACTTAAATTATTGGCTACACTATCTAAAATTCGCTTAGATAAAGCCACAGCACTTTCTTCCCTATTACCAGCACCAATTATAATAGCGACCAGCTCTGCATTACTTAATGTTTCCTTGCCTTTATGATATAGTTTTTCTCTAGGCTGGTCATCTTTTGACCAATTTTTAATCGAAAATGAAGGCGATTTTTCTGACATAAAGTAAATGTACTTATTTTTTCGTATCTAATTATAAGGGATATACTAAAAAATGAAAAGTAAAATATTCAATAAATATTTATGCGCTCGAGTTTAACAGACATTTTATTATTGTACATTTCAAGTGTAATAAATTCGATGAGTATGAAATCTTTATTTGATTCTAAAGTTCACGATAATATCTTAAAAAGAATAGAATGTTTAGACAACAACTCACCAGCACTTTGGGGGAAAATGAGCGTTGACCAAATGTTGAAACATTGTCAATTAACTTTAGAAATTGCTAATGGCAAACGCGAGATGAAAGGTAGCGCTAATGGCTTTAAAAAAATTATTTTTAGCCTATTTAAGCCCATGATGTATAACGACAAACCCTGGAGGCACAACCTAAAAACAGCAAAAGAATTAATAATAACTAATCACTATAATTTTACCACTGAGAAAGATTATCTTATTGAGCTCATTAATGAATTTGTAAGTAAAAAAGACAACACTAATTGGCCTGAACATCCACTCTTTGGACATTTCACAACGGACCAAAGAGGTAAAATGCAATACAAACATTTAGATCATCATTTAAAACAATTTGACGTATAATTCTATGAGCAACTACCCTCCTCCTTATCATCAAGACAATGACAAGCTACATTTGATTGAAGTGATAAAAGCTTATCCTTTAGCTACTGTTATTTCGGTTAAGAACAACCAACCTTTAATAACTCATTTACCATTAATTTATCGTGAAGACGGAAAACTTATAGGTCATATTGATATATACAATCCCCAGACAAATTTATTGAAGGATAACAATGAAATAACCATCCTGTTTTCTGGACCGCAATGTTATATTTCTCCAAGCGTTTATACCACAACCCAATTACCAACCTGGAATTACATAAAAGTACATTTAAAGGGCACTGTAAGAGCCATTGAGAGCAAAGATGATTTAAAGGAATCTCTTATTAAGATGACACAGTTCTTAGAACAACCTGAGCACAAATATGTTTTAGAAGTAGACAATCCAAGAATGGAAGGCGCCATAAACTATATTAAAATGTTTGAAATTACCATTACCAAATGGGAAGGCAAATTCAAGCTTTCTCAAGACAAAAAGAAAAGTGATACCGCCAATGCTAAAGCAGAACTAATTAGAGCTAATAAAGAAAGTATTGAAGAATTTTTAGAAAAAATTATCTACATAAAACGCTAGCGCTTTGCTTTTGATCTTATCAGAAAAATCAATTAACTCAATTTCTTAATGGTTGAAAGCATCCTAAGTCTGTTTCATTAATAATAAAATCTGTACTTGTTTAATAAGTCAAAAACACTTATCGATGGTATTTTGTTGTCTATGCGCTAAAGGTCGTTGTTTATATATCTTTTTTTTTACCCAGATTATAAATAAATACTTTAACAAAAATTAAAAGGCTAACATTAGAATTAAAGAGTACAATTTAAACCACCCTTCATTAATTGATAATAACTTAAAAGTATAACAACTGAACTAAATTTCATGATAAAATCTATAACAATTAGAAGCCTGACAGTATTATTTCTTGTATTCACTTTTATCGCATGTGGAAAGAAAAGAGTCATCAATTTTCCAAAAACAGATTTGGCGGCGTCACATTTAATTCCAAAACCTCTAAAAGTAACACCTACTAATGGGGGGTTTGCACTTGATAAATTTACTGCCATCTACACCAATAAAAACATAGCAGGTTTTGAAGAGGCTGGAAAGTTCTTAGCAGACAAAATTAAAGCAAAAACTAATTTAGATATAAAAGTGAATGTAGATGCGATTCCAGATTTGGAAACCGTAATCTATATCAACCAATCTGAAAATACTGATCTGGATGGAACAGAAGCTTATCAACTTAATATTACTCAAGATTCAGTAATCTTGAATTCGAGTACAGCAGCAGGGATTTTTAGAGGGATTCAAACTTTAAGACAGATCATACCAGAAACTAGCAATGATACTCTTGCCGACACTAAAATATGGATGATTCCAACAGGAGAAATTATTGACAGTCCTCAATTTGAATACCGAGGATCAATGTTAGATGTGGCACGTCATTTCTTTAGCGTAGAAGATGTCAAGAAATACATTGATATTTTGGCATACTACAAATACAACGTCCTGCATTTACATCTTTCAGATGATCAAGGATGGCGCATTGAAATCAAGTCATGGCCAAAACTTACTGAAATTGGAGGAAGCACTGAGGTGGGTGGAGCATCTGGTGGTTTTTATACGCAGGAAGACTATACCGAAATCGTAAATTATGCAGCTGTACATCATATCATGATTGTCCCTGAAATTGATATGCCGGGACATACCAATGCGGCCTCGGTTGCCTATCCATTTTTGAATGGCAATGGCAAAATAGCTAAATTATATGAAGGTACAGAGGTTGGTTTTAGCACATTCGATACTAGAAAAGATACTGTTTATACCTTTATTGATGATGTAATTCGTGAAGTTGCGGCGCTTTCACCAGGGCCTTATTTTCATATTGGAGGCGATGAAAGTCATGTCACTAAAAAGAACGATTATATTTATTTCATAAATAAAGTAGAAAAGATTGTACAAAAGCATGGCAAGAAGATGATAGGATGGGATGAAGTTGCCACCGCCGATGTGGACTCAACTTCAATATCACAATTCTGGGCCAGCAAAGAAAATGCACAAACCTCCGTAAACAAGGGGTTAAAAATCATTATGTCACCTGCCAAAAAAGCGTATTTAGATATGCAGTATGACCTCACTTCCAAGCATGGCTTACATTGGGCCGCCTATATCCCAACAGATACCGCATATATCTGGACACCTGAATATTACGAAGGGATCCCATTAAAAAACATATTAGGAATCGAAGCCCCGCTTTGGTCAGAAACTATTAGTAATATTGACGAATTAGAATACTTGGCTTTTCCAAGAGCTATTGGTTATTCGGAGCTCAGTTGGACAACCCAAGAAAATAGAGATTGGGAGAGTTATAAAGTACGATTGGCAAACCAAGCACCTTTTTTAGATCGTATGAAGGTTAAATATTACCCTTCACCATTAATTGACTGGAAGAAAAGTAAATATTCTTACACGAAAATTGAGAAGGATTAAGATCTATAAAAACTTCTAATTGATACTAATTACACATCCACATAGCGTTTATAATAAAAATAAGCGCTATGTGTTTTTACTAACGGAAAGATCCTAGTACGTTTGCTTTTTAAAAATATATTATAAAGGCTTCAATTTATCCCATTCTTCTTTTGTAGCCAATGATTTTTGATATTCCATCATAATTTTCCATGTGCCCTCTTTAACTAAAAGTGCTTCAAAATTGATGTAATCACTTCCCGTTTTACCATCTTGTTCATAGGAGTACAGAAAAATACCTGTTTCATGCGCCGCTTTATCGTCACCCAGGCGTTGACTAAATCTAAACACCACAGATGATTGTCGAATCCCAGCTTTAGTATCGTCAAATTCCTTTTTCCATCGCGCTAATGCCTTTGATAACGGATAGGCCTTTTTCCCTATGCCCGCAACCAATGTCGCTTTAACATGACAGGTTGCCGAGTATGCCTCAAAGTCCCCTTCATTCACAGCACGCGAAACTTCCAACCAATAATTATCTAATGATTCTAAACGCGAACTTTCGCCGTTCTCCATACTTTGTGAGTACACGGAAAATGAGTTAAGCGCAAATATTAAAATTAAGCTGATTATGTGTTTCATCTGTTTTAATGTTTTGGTTTAATTTAGATTCCGCATCAAGTGCAGAATAACAAACTTAAACAAACCCTTCACTTCATCAAAATACTAGCTCCAAATTACCAGAACTCATTAAATTATTCGTTGTTGTTTTTATAATGCCTCATATTTAGAAAACACCTGATTGGAATTTAAAGATCATTAGCATCACTTTGGCAATTGGTTTACTATTTATATAAATGATGTAAAGCCTCGGTTGTGAATTCCTTTAGCAAAGGCACTCAATTAATGCCTTTATAGATCACGCTTGACTATGCAAGAAAAAACATTAACTTCGTTAAACATGAATACCAAAACATTATAAGTCATTGAAAAACTGATATTAAAACGAAATATTATGACGACAGTTAAATCTTTTTCTTTGTTGCTTCTTTTTATTCTAATAAACCTACCTGCTCTTAACGCTCAAATAGTCGAAAACCCTGAAGATATATCGCCCTTACTCATTGGGGAAGTATTACCTGATGCTCATCTCATTAACGACCAAGGAGAAACGACAAACTTGAATGATGAGATTAACAAAAAGAAAACTGTATTAGTCTTTTATCGCGGGGGTTGGTGCCCTTATTGTAATATGCAATTATCAGCTCTAGCCGATGCCGAGTCAACTATTATCAAGTTAGGATATCAAATTATAGCGGTAAGTCCTGACGACTATAGAAATCTCGAACCAACCATAAAAAAAGACCAGGTAAATTACAAAGTATTTGCAGATCCAGGAGGTGAATTTATTCAAAAAGTTGGAATCGCCTTTACACCATCACCAAGGACAATGACTTATATTACTAAAAAAACCATTGGAAAGACTACCGAAGTTTTACCGGTACCAACCGTACTCGTTGTAAATACCAAAGGCGAAATCATGTTTGAATATATTGCTCCTAATTACAAACAACGGATTACCCCAGAGTTACTATTAGCAGTATTAGATAATTTGAACTAATTCCATATTATAGCAAAAAAGGATTCTTAGAAAGTAAATCAATCATAACAGACAATTTAAAAACAAGAACAATAATGAAATTCTTTGACCACATCATTGTAGGTACCGGACAAGCTACAGGTACAATATTAGCAAAACTCATTCCAACAGGAGCATCCATTGCAGTTATTGAAGGCAATAAAGTTGGGGGTAGTTGTGTGAATTATGGATGTACGCCAACTAAAACGATGGTCGCATCAGCCAAGGCACTTCATCAAGCCAAAAGAGGTGATTTCTATGGGTTCAAGGCATCGCCAGTTTTAAATTTTGAGCGCGTTATGGAGCGGATGAATGAGGTAAGAGAAGCGTCTTCTAACGGCTTAACCAATTGGTTGGAATCTACTAAAAATGTGACACTTATTCGAGGAATGGCATCTTTCACAAATCAAAAGACCTTAAAAGTAAATGATGAAGAACTAGAAGGTGGAAATATCTACCTCAATGTGGGCACTAGACCGACTCCACCACCAATTGATGGGTTAGATACTGTGGCATGGATGGACAGTTCCAAATTACTTGAATTAAAAGAATTACCCGATCATTTATTAATCATAGGTGGCGGATATATTGGTGTTGAATTTGGTCAGGTATTTAGAAGGCTTGGATCAAAAGTCACTATCATCCAAAGAAATAAACAATTAATGCCCTTTGAAGATAACGATGTTGCAAACAGTGTATTAGAAGTTTTAAAAAGCGAAGGTATCCAAGTTCTACTTAGTACCAACACTCTTTCAGTCCGTAAAGATGGAGGTTATCAATTAGAAGTAGAAACCGATGGAAAAAAGCAGGTCCTGCAGGGCTCTCACCTTTTGGTTGCCGCTGGAAGAAAATCAAATAGTGATACCTTGGATTTGGAGAGGGCTGAAATTAAAACTTATGGCAGAGGGTTCATTGAAGTTGACGATTTCTGTAAGACAAACATTGAAGGTGTATTTGCTGTTGGAGATGTTAATGGTCATGGTGCTTTTACACATACCGCTGTTAATGATGGTGAAATTGTTTTAGACTACCTATTTGGTGGCTCCCGAAAACTCTCCGAAAGAATTCCAATCTATGGATTGTTTACTGACCCACCACTGGGACGGATTGGCTTAACAGAAAAAGCAGCTCTTGAAGAGGGGCATAAAATCCTCAAGGCCACCATGCCAATGAGCCGCATATCAAGAGCTAAAGAAATGGGTGAAACCAAAGGATTTGCCAAATTAATTGTAGATGCTGATTCGGATTTAATAATAGGAGCTGCAATTCATGGTCCTGGAGGCGATGAGATTATCAATATGTTTGCCTCAATTATGCAAAACGGCATTACCTATAAAAGTTATAGAAAAGTTGTTTTAGTACATCCAACAGTTTCAGAATTGATGCCTTATGTATTAGATGGCCTAAAATTGGTGGAATAAACAATTCTCAAATTCAAGTGCAGTTGCAAATTGTTCTTATTAAAAATAGGCAAACCAAATACTCGAAAACTGATTTACTCAATCACCGCTTTAAGCGCCTCAAAATCTAGTCCTCCATAATCCCCGGAGCTCATGAGCAGTAAAGCTTTATTATTGAAATCTTGAGTGAATAAATAGTTTTTAAAATCGGTAGGATTGGTATATATAATTAAATCATCACGTTCAAAAGCCATGGCAATTTGCTCATGGGTCACCGCTTCTAATTTTTTAATCTCTACGGCATGTGGTGAGTAAAACACAACGGCAACATCAGCTGCATCGAGAGCCCCTTTATATTCTTTTAAAAATTCGGCATTTAAACTGCTATAAGTATGCAGCTCTAAACAGGCAACTATTGTTCTATTTTTATATTGTTCTTTCACCGCATTAGTAGTCGCTTTTACCTTACTGGGCGAATGCGCAAAATCTTTGTATGCTACACTATGCTCACCTTCGGCAATTTTTTCTAAGCGCTTACTGGCGCCTTTAAAGGTAGAAATAGATTCATAGAAATCGTCTTCATCTATACCCATATGCTGGCAAATCCACTTGGCTCCGGAAAGATTATTTAAATTATGTTTTCCAAAAATTTCAATGGGCATTGTTCCTTCTGGTGTTTCCAATAGTGTTTCACCATCGTCAACTGTATATTCTGGGGTCTCATAAGGAAATTTTCTTATGGCATTTTCGCTAGCCTCTACAAGCGTTTTTACAGCATCATCTTCAATATTATAACTGATACTTCCGCCATTAGTAATGCTGTCAACAAAAATCTTAAACTGCTCTACATAATTTTCAAAAGTTGGAAACACATTAATATGATCCCAGGCTATGCCACTTAATAATGCTATGTTAGGTTGGTATAAATGAAATTTTGGACGTCTATCAATAGGTGAACTTAAATACTCATCGCCTTCTAAGACAATAAAATCATTGTCATCGGTTAGTTTTACCATCACATCAAATCCTTCCAATTGAGCACCCACCATATAATCCACATCGCGGCCATGATAATGCATCACATGCAAAATCATAGAGGTGATTGTTGTTTTACCATGACTTCCTCCAATAACAACTCTGGTTTTATACTTTGACTGTTCGTACAAAAACTCGGGATAACTGTATATTTTCAAGTCCATTTCTTGAGCTTTCAATAATTCAGGATTATCAGCCTTAGCATGCATTCCCAATACAATAGCATCCAAATCTGAAGTGATTTTCTCTGGAAACCATCCAAAATTTTCTGGCAACAAGCCTTTGGCTTCTAATCGTGATTTTGAAGGGTTGAAGATAGTATCATCACTACCAGTTACACGATAGCCTTTGTTATGCAATGCAATGGCCAAATTGTGCATTGCGGCACCACCAATAGCAATAAAATGTACGTTCATTTACTTATTTTGTAGACTGTAAATATAAGTTTTTTTAGAGGTTGAATTAAAGATATTTCACAAAAGTAACTACCATTACTTTTATTAGACTAAAGGTCTAATTCATTCAAAAACACGAATTTATTTTTGATTTCTAATCTTCTCCTTCTCAACATTTCAAACTATTTAATTTAAAATTCTATATCTTAGAGACTTAACTAACACACAAAATAATATGAATTCAAAAGTTTTAATGATTCTCAGAATTGTGTTTGCATTGGCATTGCTATTTTTTGGTGCGAATAAATTATTCCATTTTATGGACCCACCAGCACCACCAGCCGAGGCAATGGGATATTGGGCTGCTTTAACAACAGCCAAAACAATGACGTTAGTTGCAATTGTAGAAGTTGCAGCAGGACTGTCTTTACTTTTAAATAAGTATGCGGCACTTATGATGGTTATTTTAATGAGCGTTTCAGTTAACGCGGTGCTGTACCATATCACTATGGACTCAGCAAGTATTGCAATGGCTTTAGTATTAATAGCTCTTAATATTGTAATGCTTTATAATTACAAAGACAAATATAAGGATATGCTTAAAGGATAATTCTTGTAGAAAGTTAAGCTCAATTTGAAAAGCAAATGGTTCAACTAAAAAGTATTGAGACCTCTCATTAATTTGAGAGGTTTTTTTTGAATTAAAATTTTACAGAATTCCCTCAAATTTCTAATGCTCTGGTGGGTATTGAGACATTACTTTCTCAACAATCATTCTTAACTTTGCTTCTCGTTTTTCTGGCAATGCATTTGGATTAAATGCACTTTCACTAATAGCTTTCCAAAAGAGACCAATTGCCCCTTCATCGATAAAATCAATTTGAATTTGCCTATTAATTTTTGCTCGTCCAATTGGTAAACCAATTGAGATTCCACCACCAATGTTACGGCCACTCCCTCCTATACCGACACCAACAGAATTGCCAGATTGGTTTACATATTCACTACTCGTAATATTTATAAAAAAATCTGGAGTTTCAGATAAATAGAGTTCTTTAGACAATAAATGAGAATCCAACACATCTAGCAGTCGTTTAGTATCTAACTCACTTAAACCCGTATCTAAATCCGAATAATAATTATAAGTTTTATACGTATTGAAGTTGGTCTTAACATCATAGTCGTAGTTTACACGGATTGAAGCACATGAAACCACCAATAATGACAAGATTAAGATTCTGAATAATTTCATCTGAAGATCTATTGTTTTCAATAAAATTAATCAAAAATTATTCCACTTCTTTACGATCTATTGATTTTGTCAAGGCTGAAGATATAATTCCTGTTGGAATCGCAATAATACCTAGGCCAATCATAAGAATAAAAAAAGTAAACACCTTTCCACCAACGGTTATTGGATAGACGTCACCATAACCAACCGTTGTAAGCGTAATTATTGCCCACCATAAACTATCAAAAATGGATGAAAAATGTTCCGGTTGTGCCTGATTTTCGAAATAATATATGCCAACTGCTGAAAAGTAAATAAGAATAAGTGTGATAAATATGAATAATAAAATTTCTTCTTTAGCCGTTTTAATTGCTTTTGAAAAATGGTTCATCGCTTTATTATAACGCACCAATTTCAAAATTCTAAACAACCGTAAAAAACGTAAGGCTCTTAAAGATCGTAAATCTACACCGAAGGAAAGATAAAATGGAAGAATTGCAAATGCATCAATAATTCCAAAAAAACTAAATATAAATTTTGGTTTACTATCAGCGACAAAAATTCTAAAACCGTATTCCAAAGAAAAAACAATTACACTAAACCATTCTATCCCTTGCAAAATAATTTTAGTTTGTGGTTTTAAGTTTGGAATAGTTTCAATAGAAAACGTAATGATGGAAAGCAAAATCAAGGCTTGAATAAAAAATGCAAAGTATCTACTTAACCTATTATCATTAATTTCTACAATGCCTTTGATGTATTCTTTCATCCTTTTTAATCATTCAACATTTTCCACAACCTGTCTTTAAGTTCTGTGATCCCTTGCTGTGCTACTGAGGAAATAAATAGATAATCGACTGGAAGCTCATTATCCAGCTCTTCTTTAAGTTCTGCCTTGAGTTCTTCATCCAACATATCACATTTAGAAATCGCAATTAAACGATCTTTATCCAGCATTTCCGGATTGTAACGACGCAATTCGTCTAATAAAATATCGTATTGTTTCTTGATATCATCGGCATCTGCAGGGATTAAAAACAATAAGGATGAATTACGTTCAATATGTCTTAAAAAATAATGTCCAAGTCCCTTACCTTCTGCTGCTCCTTCAATAATTCCAGGAATATCAGCCATTACAAACGACTGAAACTCACGGTACTCTACAATACCCAAGTTTGGTTTTAGAGTTGTAAATTCATAATCTGCAATTTTAGGTTTTGCTGAAGTGACTACCGATAGCAATGTGGACTTTCCTGCATTTGGAAAACCAACCAAGCCAACATCTGCCAATACTTTTAACTCTAGGGTAACATACTTCTCTTCCATCAAAATTCCAGGCTGAGCATATCGAGGTGTTTGGTTTGTCGAGCTTTTAAAATGCCAATTACCGCGACCTCCTTTTCCACCTTCACAAATAACACGTTCTTCATGCTCACTAGTGATTTCAAAAAGTATCTCATTGGTATCAGTATCTCTAATTACAGTTCCTAAAGGCACATCAACATATACATCAAGCCCATCAGCTCCAGTACTTCTACTTTTACTACCGTGCTCCCCATGACCCGCTCTAAAGTGTCGTTTATGCTTTAAATGATAAAGTGTCCAAAGATTTGAGTTTCCTCTCAAAATAACATGGCCACCACGTCCACCATCGCCACCATCAGGGCCTCCTTTAGTGATATATTTCTCGCGATGCAAGTGTACAGATCCTTTACCTCCATTTCCGGAAGCAGCATACATTTTTACGTAATCTACAAAATTCCCTTCAGTCATATCTCTTTTCCACCGCAGTGAAAATCTAATTAATTCGTATAATTCTTTTACTCCCTATTTTATTTAAGAGTAATTTAGAGTTTATCAATAACAGCACTCAATCTTACTGTAATATCTTCAATACTTCCAACCCCATCAACACCAAAATATTTATTTTGTGAAGAATAATAATCTTTTAAAATAGCAGTTTTGGTATAATATTCTGTGATTCTATTTCTAATAATAGACTCATCGGCATCATCAGTACGACCACTTGTTTTTCCACGTTCTAATAAACGCCCTACCAGCACTTCATCATCAACCTCCAAGGCAATCATAGCATTTATACTTGAATCTTTTGATTCCATTAACACTTCTAATGCTTCGGCTTGAGCATCAGTTCGTGGGAAGCCATCAAAAATAAAACCATTAGCATCCGCATTTTTATCAACTTCGGCATTAAGCATTTTAATTGTTACTTCATCTGGAACCAGCTCTCCCTTATCCATATAAGATTTAGCAAGCATCCCAAGTGCCGTTTCATTTTTTATATTAAATCTAAAAACATCTCCAGTAGAAATGTGTACTAAGCTATATTTTTCTTTTAAGAATTCGGCCTGGGTTCCTTTTCCTGCTCCCGGAGGGCCGAATAATACTAAATTTGTCATGTGTTGTGTCGTCTTTATTTGATAAACTTCTGGAATATCTCTTCCTAATCCATCGTAGTCTAATCCGTAACCAACAATAAATTTATTCGGAATTTCTATTCCAACATAGTGTAATTTATAATCTTTCTTATATGCTTCTGGCTTATAAAATAGGGTTGCAATTATTAAGGATTTAACCTTTTCATTTTTAAAAATTCTATGCACCTCTGTCAAGGTATTACCTGTATCGATAATATCCTCCAAAATCACCACGGTTCTCCCTGTTAAATCTTGAGTTAACCCAATTAATCGTTGAATATCTTCATTAGATTTAACGCCCTCATAAGAAGCCAATTTTATAAAAGTAACTTCACAAGGTTTAGGGTACTTTTTAACAAAATCACTCACTACCATAAAGGAACCATTTAAAATTCCAATAAAAACCGGAACTTCATCTCCAAGGTCTGCAGCAATATCATTGGCCATTTTTGAAATGGCAGTATCTATTTCTTGTGCAGAAATAAAGGGTTTAAAGTATTTATCATGAAGCTTTATCATCCTAACATTTTTAAGAAAGATGCAAAGATAATCAATTGATTAAGTATATACGATATTTTGATTTAGCTTTTTAGAAATTGGTTCAATATTTAAATGTATTTTTGCAATGAAAACACACAAAACGAGTGATACTTCAAATAAATGAACTACTTTTCTTCAAACTTTAAATTAGGCATTCTAGGTGGAGGACAACTAGGTAAAATGCTACTCAATGAGACTCGAAAATTCGATATTTATACTTGCGTTTTAGACCCTAGTGATCAAGCGCCTTGTAAAATTGCATCGAACGAATTTTACCAAGGTGATTTGATGAATTATGATACCGTCTATAACTTTGGAAAAAATGTAGATGTACTTACCATAGAGATTGAAAATGTAAATGTTGATGCCTTAGAAGCTCTAGAAAATGATGGAATAAAAGTATATCCCTCATCTAAAACATTGAGACTCATTAATAATAAAGCAAAGCAGAAGTTATTTTATGTAGATCATGATTTGCCTACTGCGGCTTTTTCAAGATTTGCCTATAAAGACGAAATGCTAACGGCTGTAGCACATGAGTCTTTAAGTTATCCTTTTGTATGGAAAAGTGCTCAATTTGGCTATGATGGAACCGGTGTAAAAGTAGTTCGCTCGGCATCCGACTTATCTGGACTTCCAAATGTTGAATGTATCACTGAGGAACTTATTCCGTTTAAAAATGAACTTTCAGTAATTGTTGCAAGAACAGTTAATGGTACAGTGAAAGTATATCCGGTTGTTGAAATGGAATTTCATCCTGAAGCCAATCAAGTGGAATATGTTATTTGCCCTGCAAGAATCAGTAAAGACGTGGCTTTGAAAGCAGAGTCAATTGCTTTAAAAGTCTCTGAAGCATTTAATCATGTCGGCCTTTTAGCGGTGGAAATGTTCCAGACTGAAAATGATGAAATTTTGATTAATGAAGTTGCACCAAGACCTCACAATTCTGGTCATCATACTATAGAAGCAAGTTATACTTCACAATTTGAGCAACACCTTCGTGCAGTTTTAGATTTACCTTTAGGAAAAACAGAGCGTAAAGTTGGCGGAATTATGGTAAATTTGGTAGGTGCTGAAGGTTATGAAGGCGATGTAATTTATGAAAATATTAATTCCATAATGGAAATGGATGGTGTTACACCTCATATTTATGGAAAAAAACAAACTCGTCCTTTTCGTAAAATGGGACATGTTACCATTGTCCATGAAAATATTGACGAAGCGAGACGCATTGCTGAAGTTGTAAAGAATACGATTAAAGTAATAAGCAAATAACTCACAGAAAATCTAATGATTACAATTAGTTTTTGAAATTTAAATATATAAATCCATGAGTAAAGTAGGTATAATTATGGGAAGCAATAGCGATCTTCCGGTGATGCAAGACGCAATTGACATTTTAAAAGGATTTGACATCGCCATAGAAGTGGATATTGTTTCGGCACATAGAACTCCTGAAAAAATGTTCGACTATGGTAAAGAAGCACATAAGCGCGGAATCAAGGTGATTATTGCCGGAGCTGGTGGTGCGGCTCACTTGCCTGGAATGATTGCCTCATTATCCCCTTTACCGGTAATTGGGGTTCCTGTTAAATCAAGAAATTCAATTGATGGTTGGGATTCTATATTGTCTATTTTACAAATGCCTGGTGGCGTACCTGTAGCAACGGTTGCACTTGATGGCGCTAAAAATGCTGGTATTCTGGCCGCTCAAATTATTGGAGCTTCAGATACTTGTGTTCAGGATAAAATTATAATGTATAAAGAAGGATTAAAAGCCAAGGTAATTGAGGCTGCTAAATCTATAAAACAATAAAACCTCGAGAGAGTCGAGGTTTTACAATTGCTATTAATCAATAATTTTT
>CAJXVU010000042.1 GCA_913062555.1 uncultured Bacteroidota bacterium | reverse complement strand
GCTTCATAAGCTTGATTCCACCATTTTGCCCCGTCTAATAATGCCGAACGAATAGGTTCTGGTGTGCCATTGTCTAAATAATATATAATTGGCTCAACAGCCTCACTCATAGCTGCACCTGGATTCTTTTTTTCTAAACGGTGACGCGCGACATAACGCTTTCTAATTTGCTCCTGAACTGGGGTTGCATAATCCAGATAGGACATAGATATTGCACCACTACGAACATCAAATTCACGTGGTTTATAATTATCATCAGGCAATTCAACAAATGAATGATGCTGCGTTACAGTTACTAATGATGATGTTGGTGTAACACTTCTCAGGTTTCGCCCAGTAGCCTGCCCTTTAAAGGTTAATATCACATCCAACTCAATATTTTTTGGAAATGCTCTTGTACGTTCAAGATTTAGCGCACTTTTACTTTTATCTAAACTATAAGATCCTTCACCTTGCCGTTTTAATCGATTAGCAACGCCATGGGTATCTTGAACTAAAAATGGGGTGATATCAATAATAAAACCATCTGCTTTTTCTTCTATTATTTTAAATCCAAAGATCACCGACTTAGCGAATGCTTGCTCAATACTTTTGCGTTCCAATTCATTATCGGTAAGCGCTCTGTATTGTTGATTTGGCTGTATAAGCAACAGTTTATTTCCCTTTTTTACAAATTTAACAACTCGACTACCTCCTAGTTGTCCGCGATCAAGTCCTATATCATTTGACCCTATACCACTTGATAATGAATTTACGTATAAAAACTCCTGATCGAGATGTTTTACTTCCAGATACATTTTATCTTCTGATTCTTCATAAAAGAAATCAAAATATCCATTAAAATTTTCTAGCTTTTTGTCACTGAACGATTGTGAAAATCCGATGCTGGCACATAGGAATAATACAAAACAAGTACTATATTTTTTCATTTAGATTGGTTTGCAGATAATTATATTGCTTAATTATCTTAGTTAGTTAGTTTCTAATTATTTAAAAGGAACATAAACTAGGGTTCATTTTAAATAAAATAGTGCTTAAAACTAAACAAATAAATGGTTACAAAAAAGGAGTTTAACGTCTGAGTGGCTTTTCCTAATAAAATAATCCCATCCTAAGTTTTTTCATAGGTTTATAAATTCTATTTTTGTTGAAAATTGAATTCTTTATGGTAACTACAGATCAGATTAAAGATCTTATTGAACGCCTTGGCGCGTTGAGGAGGTATCTTTGACATTGATGCCAAACTTATAGAAATACAAAACGAAGAAGAGCAAACCTTCGACCCCAACTTTTGGAACGATTCCAAAGCTGCCGAAATAGTGATGAAATCACTTCGAGTAAAAAAGAAATGGGTGGCGGATTTTAACACCATAAAATCCCTTACCGGTGACTTAGAGGTCCTTTACGATTTTTACAAAGAAGGCGAAGCTACTGAAGAAGAAGTGGTAGATCAATTTGAAAAAGCAAGTACCCTATTAGAAGATATAGAGTTTAAAAATATGCTTTCAGAAGAAGGTGATAGCCTAAGTGCCGTGTTACAAATTACGGCAGGAGCTGGAGGTACCGAAAGTTGTGACTGGGCACAAATGCTCATGAGAATGTATTTAATGTATGCTGAAAAATGTGGACATAAAGTACGAGAACTCAATTATCAAGCTGGAGATTCCGCAGGTATAAAAACCGTAACCATAGAAATTGAAGGCGACTTTGCTTTTGGTTGGTTAAAAGGTGAAAATGGAGTTCATCGTTTAGTACGAATTTCTCCTTTTGATAGTAATGCCAAACGCCACACAAGTTTTGCCTCTGTATATGTGTATCCTCTAGTTGACGATACTATAGAAATTGAAATTAATCCGGCGGATATTGAAATTGTAACTGCCAGATCCAGTGGTGCCGGTGGGCAAAATGTAAATAAGGTAGAAACCAAAGTACAGTTAACACATAAGCCTACGGGGATTCAAATCTCATGTTCGGAAACGCGTTCGCAGCACGATAATAGATCTCGAGCTTTACAAATGTTGAAATCGCAACTCTATGAAATTGAACTTAAAAAACAATTGGCTCAACGTGAAGATATTGAGGCTGGGAAAATGAAAATTGAATGGGGAAGTCAAATCCGAAATTATGTGATGCATCCCTATAAATTGGTTAAAGACGTAAGAACAGCCCATGAAACAGGTAATGTCGATGCCGTTATGGATGGAAATATTGAAGCCTTTTTAAAGTCTTATTTAATGACCATGGGACAAAAAGAAAGCAGTGAATAAAAATTATTAATGTAAAAAACAGAACCCTGTGAATAATATAAAAAATGTCATTTTTGACCTTGGAGGTGTACTCATAGATTGGAATCCGGAATATGTATATTTGGATGTTTTTAATGGCGATAGACAAAAAATGAAATGGTTTTTTGATGAAATTTGTCCCTCAGATTGGAATCTAAATCAAGATGCCGGGTATCCCCTAGCCGAAGCAACTAAAGAACGTATCGCTCTATTTCCTGAACACAAAGACCTAATTGAAATGTTTTATGGTCGGTGGGAAGAAATGCTAGGCGAAGCCATAGAGGGTACTGTAGCTGTTTTAAATAAGCTCAAGGAAAACTATAAAATTGTAGCATTGACCAATTGGAGTCATGAAACATTTCCGGTGGCTCTAGAGCGTTTCGAGTTTTTACATTGGTTTGAAGGGATTGTGGTTTCTGGAGAAGAAAAAACCAGGAAACCTTTTGACGATATTTATCTAACCACGCTTAACCGATTCAACATAAAACCTGAAGAATCTATATTTATTGATGATAATGCCGAAAATATAGCAACAGCAAACCGATTGGGAATTAATGGTATTCATTTTAAAAGTCCGGAATTATTAAAAACACAGTTGCAAGATTTTGATATTACATTATGATAAAAATATACCACAATAGCCGATGCAGCAAATCACGCTGCGGATTACAAATTTTAGAAGACTCAGGAACGGACTTTGAAATTGTAAAATACTTAGAAGACACGCCTTCAGTTGAAGAGTTAACAAAACTCATTGAAATATTAGGAATCTCAGCATTACAATTGGTTAGAAAAGGAGAAGCCATTTGGAAGGAAAATTTTAAATCCAAATCCCTTACAGATATAGAACTTATTGAAGCTATGGTAAAACATCCAAAGCTAATAGAGCGGCCCATTGTTCTAAATGGTAACAAAGCCGTAATTGGTAGGCCTCCAGAGCTTATTCTAGACATTATTTAAGATTTATTAGAACTCCAAAAATCAAATTGCATTTTTGGAGTTTTTTCTTTTAACAAATATTTAACCAAACCCCGTTAAACCATAAGATACATTTGCGGTCTAACTTGCAAAAAATCATACATGAATAAATTAACCCTAACCATCCTTTTTATAGGATTATTTGTATTAAACGCAAAGGCACAACGACCAGAACCCAAGCAAGTTTCCATTACTGGAAAAGTCATTGATAGAGAAAGCAATGAGCCTTTAGAATATGCAACAATTGCCTTTTTTAGTAAACGCGAAAATAAAATTATAACTGGTGGTATTACCGATATTAAAGGAGATTTTAACATCTCTGTTCCTACTGGAATGTACGATATCTCTATTGAATACATTTCGTTTAAAACCCAAACTATTGCTAATAAAAGAATTATCAAAAATGAAAATATTGGTACATTTACTCTAGATATTGATGCTGAAGCCTTAGATGCTGTTGAAGTCATCGCAGAACGAACAACAGTTGAGATACGATTAGATAAAAAAATATATAATGTTGGAAAAGATCTTACGGTAAGCGGTGGTAACGTGAGCGATGTTCTTGATAATGTCCCATCAGTTTCTGTAGATGTAGAAGGTAATGTTGCCTTAAGAGGAAATGATAATGTACGTATACTTATTAATGGTAAGCCTTCTGGATTAGTTGGATTAAATTCTACTGAAGCATTGCGTCAGTTACCAGCAGAGTCTATTGAAAAAGTTGAAGTGATCACCTCTCCTTCTGCACGTTATGAGTCTGAAGGTACCGCAGGAATAATAAATATCATTTTACGTAGAAGTAAATTACAAGGACTAAACGGTGCTCTTACATTAAATGCAGGACATCCAACATCTGCTGGAATTGCTGGTAATATTAACTATAGAACTGGCGACTTAAACATTTTTAATAATTTAAGTTATAGATATAATGATTCACCTGGGAGCTCGATTTCACTAACCGAATACCTTCAAAGTGGTACCTTTTTAGATGAGTTTAGAGAAACAAATAGAATTAGAAAAGGGATCACTACTAATTTTGGTGTAGAATGGTATATTACTGATTCTGCTTCATTGACATCGTCTATCGTATTTAGAGACAGCGACAATGAGAGTGCAACATTAAACCGATTATTACAATATGACAGTAATAGAATTTTAACAGGAGAAAGTTCCCGTTTTGACCCTGAAAAGCAGGATAATAAAACAGTTCAATACTCGACTAATTTTACCAAGAACTTTGAAAATAGTGGTAAGTTTACCATGGATTTTCAATATGAAAATAGTGATGAAGATGAAGGTTCTGATGTATTTGTAAATGACCTAAACTCAGAAAAGGTAGCAACATTAAATGAACAAACTCGTTATTTGATTCAATCAGATTATGTACTTCCTATTGGTGAAAAGACACAATTTGAAATCGGGTATCGTGGAAGTTATAGAGATCAATCAACCGATTATACGGTTAATATTTTAAACACAGGCACCGGTGAATTTAATGAAGATCTAGGTTTATCAAATATTTTAAATTTTAAAGAAAATATTAATGCCTTATATACACAGTATGGTACTAAATTGAATAAGTTTTCATTTTTATTAGGACTGCGATTTGAAAGTACACATATCATAATTGATCAGCCTACGAGTGGTGATTATGAAAAGAAAGATTATACTGGTTTTTTTCCCACAGTAAATTTAAATTATGAATTGAGTGAAAAAGAAAATTTAACTTTAGGCTATAGCCGCCGTTTACGTCGTCCACGTTCTTGGTTCCTCAATCCGTTTCCTTCGAGATCAAGTGTAACTAGTATCTTTACAGGAAATCCTAACCTAGACCCAACCTATTCAGGGACTTTTGATTTAGGGTATTTAAATCGTTTTGGCAAAGTTACTTTAAGTACTTCTATTTACTATCAACATTCTACAGATGTATTTAACTTTGTAAGTTTTGATACTGGTGAAACGGTAACAGTTAGCGGACAAGAAGTACCGGTTATTCAACGGTCACCTATAAACTTAGCTACTAACGATCGATATGGATATGAATTCAATTTGACCTATAGCCCAAGTAGAAAATGGCGTATCAACGGTGATTTTAATTTCTACAAGACAGTCACTAAAGGTGATTTTAATGACACAAATTTTGATGCCGATAATATTAGCTGGAGAGCCAGAATTAGTAATAAATATGTCCTTCCAGGAAATATTGATTGGCAAACTACCTTGTCATATAGAGGTCCGAGAGAAACGGCACAATCAAAAAGTAAAGGGATGATTGGGACTAATATGGCATTTAGTAAGGATTTGTTTAAAGACAAAGCTTCAATTTCAGTTAGAGTAAGTGATTTATTTAATACTAGAAAGCGTCAATCAGATATTTTTACAGATACCTATAATAATTATAGTGAATTTCAATGGCGTAAACGTAGCTTTAATTTATCATTCACTTACAGGTTTAACCAGAAGAAGAAACGTAGTAGAGGTCGTGGTGCAAATGGTGGCGGAGAAGAAGAAATGGAATTTCAAGGATAATTTCAAAGGAGATACAACAAAAAAAGGAAGCCAATGGCTTCCTTTTTTTTATATACTTAAAACACAATTATTGTGCTAATGCTTCACGCTTTGCTTTTCTTTCTGCTTTCATTTCTTTAAGACGCTCGATTAAAGCTCCTCCAATCCAGTAAGGGATTACGAAAGTTATTAAAAATATCATTAACCAAAATCCAATAGTTAAAATGGTTAAAAAAGCTAAAAATCCTAAATATTGATCAAAATCGAACATAATATGTGTGTGTCATTAAAAAAATCTCCGACAAAGATAAGTCAATCCTTTATTTTAAACAATAAGAAATGCGAGATTTATTAACAGCTTATTAAAAAAGCCGTTAAAAGCACTATTTACTTTCAGGCATGAGCAAATGCATTTAAATTACTTCAAAAAACTAACAATTATCATATATAAATACTCTTCAAAAACTGTAACTTTGTGACTTACATAAAGCAACACAACAATGAGTTACAGAATAGAGAAAGATACTATGGGCGAAGTTAAAGTGCCATCCAACAAACTTTGGGGCGCACAAACTGAGCGATCAAGAAATAATTTTAAAATTGGTGCATCTGCTTCAATGCCATTAGAAATAGTATATGGTTTTGCATATTTAAAAAAAGCCGCTGCCTATACTAATTGTGAGCTTGATATTTTACCAGTTGAGAAACGCGATTTAATTGCACAAGCTTGTGATGAGATTTTAGAAGCGAAACACGACGACCAGTTTCCTTTAGTGATATGGCAAACAGGATCAGGAACTCAAAGTAATATGAATGTGAATGAGGTCGTTGCTAATCGAGCGCATCAAATTGCTGGTCATATTGTTGGTGAGGGTGAAAAAACGATTCAACCTAATGATGATGTCAATAAATCGCAATCGTCTAACGACACCTTCCCTACCGGAATGCATATTGCTGCTTATAAAAAAGTAGTAGAAAACACCATTCCTGGCGTAAAGCAATTACGTGACACATTGCAGGCTAAAGTTGAAACCTTTAAAGATGTTGTGAAAATTGGTAGAACTCACCTTATGGATGCCACACCATTAACATTAGGTCAAGAATTCTCCGGTTATGTTTCTCAATTAAATCACGGCTTAAAAGCCTTAGAAAACACTTTAGCACATTTAAGCGAATTGGCTCTTGGCGGTACCGCTGTTGGTACAGGGTTAAATACTCCTGCTGGTTATGATGTTTTAGTTGCAAAATATATTGCCGAATTCACCGGGTTACCTTTTATAACAGCAGCGAACAAATTTGAAGCTTTAGCAGCTCATGACGCTATTGTAGAAACTCATGGTGCTCTTAAACAATTAGCAGTATCATTGAATAAAATTGCGAATGATATTCGTATGATGGCTTCAGGGCCTAGAAGTGGTATTGGAGAAATAATCATTCCAGCCAACGAACCAGGAAGTTCCATTATGCCAGGAAAAGTAAATCCAACACAATGTGAAGCTTTAACAATGGTATGTGCACAAGTCATGGGTAATGATGTTGCCGTTACTGTTGGTGGAACTCAAGGGCATTACGAATTGAATGTGTTTAAACCTATGATGGCATCTAACCTTTTGCAATCGGCTCAACTTATTGGTGATGCTTGCGTTAGTTTTGATGTGAATTGTGCTGCTGGTATTGAACCTAATCATGCAGTTATAACAGAATTACTTAATAATTCTTTAATGTTAGTAACCGCATTAAATACAAAAATAGGATATTATAAAGCTGCAGAAATTGCTAATACTGCTCATAAAAACGGAACCACACTAAAAACTGAAGCTATTAATTTGGGCTATGTCACTGCCGAAGATTATGATGCTTGGGTTAAACCAGAAGACATGGTTGGTGGTTTAAAATAGTTAGTTTACACTATTTATATATTTATAATCCCTTTTAAAATTAATCTACAAAAAAAAGCAAGTGTTATACACTTGCTTTTTTAGTTGGTTAGTTAGTTAAACTTTTTCGGCTATTAACCTCTTAGGATGTTATGTAAAATAATGGCATAAATATATTACTCCTAGTCTATTTTGCCATTAACATTTGTTAAAAACCAAATTTCAATTCATTTTTTTTCTTATTCTACTCAACTGTACTGGGGTAATACTTAAATAGGATGCAATTTGAAATTGTGGAATCAAATCGTCAATATTAGGAATTTGCTCTCTTAGTTTTATATAGCGTTGTGTGGCATCAAGAGATATTAGCTCTAAACTCCGTTTTTCATACTGCATAAAAATTCGTTCCAAAATTTTAGCATATAAATTAGCAATATCCACATCTGTTTTACATAATTTCATAAAGATGTCAAAGTCAATCTCAAAAACTTTACAGTCGGTTAAGGTTTCGTAGGCTAACTTTGAGGGTTCCTTTTTTATAATTGCGGTCAAGGCTCCAACAAATGATGTTGGCGAAAATATTTTTTTATTATGTTGTTTTCCAGCCTCTGAATCAAAATAAGTACGCATTAATCCAGATAATAAAATATAGATTTTATTTGGTATCTCTCCTTCTTTTGTGACAACTGTATTCGTCTTTAATAACTTATAGGAAGACATATTCTGAAGTTTTACAAAAGTGTCATGTGACACTTCGGAAAATGAATTTAAAAATGCGTGATTACGATCCATTTAATAGATGTTTATATTTTTAAAACTCATACCTATATTAAAGATAATATAATTCTTTAAACTTCGGAGTTTTAAATTTCATATTTTTATCGGCACAAACATAACTTCATATAACACTACGAATATGTCCGTATTAATTACCAATATAAAAGAATTGTTACAAGTAAGAGATTCAACCACTTATAAAGTTTCCGGCAATGACATGAGACATTTACCAAGCCTTAAAGACGCATTTGTGTATATTGAAAATGATCGCATTGTTGCTTATGGATCAATGGTCAACTGTAAAGAATTTGATGCTGAGACTATTATAGATGCCACAAATAAAATTGTCCTACCAACTTGGTGTGATTCTCATAGCCATATTGTATATGCAGGGAATAGAGAACAGGAATTTGTAGATCGAATCAATGGTCTTAGTTACGAAGAAATCGCAAATCGCGGTGGTGGGATATTGAATTCGGCCGAGACCCTTCAAAATACAAGTGAAGATGAATTATATCAACAATCCATTCAGCGTGTAAAAACAGTAATGAAACTAGGGACAGGTGCAATTGAAATTAAATCTGGCTACGGCTTAACTGTTGATGCAGAACTTAAAATGCTTCGTGTAATAAAGCGAATAAAAAGCTCATTCCCTATTAAGGTCAAAGCTACTTTTCTCGGTGCACACGCTCTACCGAAAGCATATCAGAATAATAAAGAGGCTTATTTAAATCTGATCATAAATGAAATGCTCCCAATAATTGAAACGGAACAGCTAGCTGATTATGTGGATATATTTTGTGAAAAAGGCTATTTTACGCTTGAAGATACTGATAAAATATTATCAGCGGGAAAGCGCTTTGGATTAATCCCAAAAATACATGTGAACCAATTTAATGCTTTTGGCGGCATTGCTCTTGGGGTTAAACATGATGCATTATCAGTAGATCATCTTGAAGAATTGAATGACAGCGATATAACAGCATTACAAAACAGCAATACCATGCCTGTGGCATTGCCATCATGTTCTTACTTTTTGAGCATTCCATATACGCCTGCTAGACGTATTATAGATGCTGGCTTACCATTAGCTTTAGCAACCGATTATAATCCTGGATCAACACCTAGTGGAAATATGAATTTTGTAGTAAGTACGGCGTGTATAAAAATGAAAATGACACCTGAAGAAGCGATTAACGCTGCCACTATTAATGGGGCCTACGCCATGGGGATTTCCAATGATTATGGAAGTATCACCAAAGGAAAAAAGGCCAACTTAATTATTACTAAAAACATTCCTAGCTATAACTATTTACCCTATGCTTTTGGAGAAAACAATATTGATACTGTTATTATTAACGGCGTTCGTATATAAAAAAAGAGCCTTATAAGTTATTAAACTCATAAGGCTCTTAATATTCAATCTATTTTTCTTATTTCAATTCAAATTCTGTAGTAGAGACTAATGCTTTTTGATCAAACACGTTTACTATATAACGACCAGTTGCAAACTTGTCTGCACCACGTGCTTCAATAAATTCACAAATATCTAAGTTTCTAGACTCGTAGTTAAATTTACTTATTAAGCTATAGTTTAGAACAACATTGTCAAACTGAACTTGCTCATTAAGTCCTAATACATTACTCATTGGATCAAGAACTTGAACAAAAAATTCTTTATCACCTGCATCTACCAATGTGTTTTTAGCAACGGTATAGCATACTCTAAGCTTGTCTGATCTACGTGCTCTTTCAGTTGGAATTAATTTTCCAGAACTCCGAACAATTACAGCATAACCTTCTAAATTTGTAGTGGTTAACACTGCCGCATTTTCAACAATATCAGCCAATTCTGTATTTTGAACTAATAAAGAATCCGAAAACATTACACGCTCTTCTAGTTGAGTTTTTGTGCTATCTAATGAACTAGCTAATAATACATTTTCAACTTTTAATGAATCGTTTTCAGCTAAAACAACATCCATTTCTGTTTGAAGTGTTAAAAATTTCTTTTTATATCTCCATAAACTTCTCACACTGTTATCTGAAACCTTTAACGAATCCATTAAACCAACAATACGTCCTCTAGCTTCCACTAATTTTTTATTCGCAACTTCATTTTCACCAATGGCGGCATCAAATTTAGCCGTCATGTCATTTAAATCATTTATTACTAATTCTTTTTCGGCTGTCAATTGATTTTTTGTATCTACACTTTCATTATATAATGAATAAGTATAATATGCCGTTCCCAATAGTAATAATACTGCGATACTTAAAATTACTTTTAAACTTCTGTTGTTGCTTGCAGTTTTGTTTTCCATAATCATTTCTCTTTTTGTACTAAATGTACTTTTTAATTTAATTTATTAATGTTTTGATATTTATATGCAACGTAAAATAATTGTAGTTTTGTAAGCTCAAAACACTTACTTTTTTTTCCAATGGATAAACTCATTCTATTTACCGAAATAGATAAAAACAAGTTCATTAATAAAGAATCCGGAGATTCTAAATTTGGCAACCATGTCCAATTAATTACTGATACTTGCAATATATACGACCAACTTAAAAATTTGGATGTCGACTATGTGTTATTTGGTATTCCAGAAGATGTTGGTGTATTTGCAAATCACGGATTACCAGGTACTTCAGCTACTTGGGAGGCCACAATAAAAATATTATTAAATATTCAAAATAATCAATTTAGCAAGCCTCACAGACTTGCAATTCTTGGTTATTTGGATTTTAAGGAAGCACAACTTGCCATTTCTCAACTCAATCAAAATAGAGAAAGTGATATTAAAAAGGCACGTAAATTGGTTAGCGAAATTGATACGCATGTCACTCAACTTATGCATGATATTATAAAGGCAGAAAAAAAACCTATAATTATTGGTGGAGGACATAATAATGCCTATGGAAACATTAAGGGGACAGCATTAGCTTTAAATAACTCTATTAATGTAATTAATTTGGATGCACATACCGACTTTAGAGCTGAAGATGGTAGACATAGTGGTAATGCATTTTCATATGCCTATGCTGAAGGATTTTTAGATAAGTATTTTGTGTTTGGAATTCATGAAAATTATATGTTGCAACATGTTTTAGAAACCGTCAACCATTTGAGTGTCCGCGTTGCTTATAATTCATTTGAAGATTTGATGATTAGAAAGAAGCTAAAGCTTAAAGCAGAATATAAACGAGCTCTTGATTTTGTGTCAGGTAAACCCTTTGGCATTGAAATTGACTGTGATGCGATTGAAGGCATTCCTAGTAGTGCCATGACCCCTTCTGGGTTTAGCCCCAATAAATCGAGAGAATTCCTTAATTATTTTGCGTCTCATAAAAATGCACAATATTTGCATATTTGTGAGGCCGCTCCAAACTTAGCGCCAAAGAAAATGGTAAAGCATACTGCAAAACTTATCTCCTATCTAATTACCGATTTTATGAAAGCTTAACATTCTATTTCATTGTAGAAATTAAATTATATATATATTTGCATAAGTACTTATATAAATTATTATATTATGGATGCATTGAAAGGTTTTGGTGAATTAGGTCTCGGGTCTCGATTAAAACGCCTAAGTGAACATATGATGAAAGAAACCCAATTGGTATATGATCACTTCAATATTGATTTTGATCCCTATTTGTTTCCAATTATTAAAATCATTAATCATTATGATGGGATAACCAATACTGAAGTACGAGAAAAATTAAGACTGACCCAGCCAGCAATAACACAATCTGTTAATAAGCTCATTAGTAAAGGATTAGTTGTAGTCATTACTGATGATTCTGACAAAAGAAAAAAAAATATTAAGCTTTCAGATAAAGGCAAAAAAACAATTTTAAAGATGACCCCAATTTGGGATTCAATAGACAAGGTCATTAAAGCTTATACAACACACACCTCAAGTTGTTTAATTGAACATATTAATCAACTTGAGGATAAATTAAAAGAACAATCTATGAGTAATGCAATAATAAAACTATCAAAAATAAATGCAGATGATTGCTTAAAAATTATTTCTTTCAAAACCCAATACTCCGCGGACTTTTATAATTTAAACATCGAATGGCTCAAAGCTTTTTTTGTTGTAGAACCTTATGATGAAGAGGTACTAAGTAACCCAGACAAATACATAGTAAACAAAGGAGGGCACATCTTTTTTGCAAAACTTAACGAAGCAATTGTGGGTACAGTTGCCCTTATGCCAACTAAAGAGGCCGGCGTTTTTGAGCTTACAAAAATGGCCGTATCACCAAACCACAGGGGTTTTAAAATTGGTCAAAAATTGATGCAACAATGTATTGATTTTGCAAAAGATTATAATTTCAAAAGCCTTATACTCTACTCCAATACCAAGCTAGAGAATGCTATTTATATTTACAAAAAGTATGGTTTCATTGAAATACCAGTTGAACTTAACAGTCCTTATATTCGAAGTGATATAAAAATGGAATTTAAGCTAAATTAGCACGAAGAATTGACCTCCAAATCTACAGGGTGTTTAAATTTTAAAATGATTGAGAAACCCTTTAAAATAACATTAATCTTAAATTATTCCTTAGAAGCTTGAATTTTAAATTCACGTTGATAGCTTGGAAGTGTTGAAAATGATCCTTTTCGTTGCATTGAAAATGGTTTACGAGGACGCATCCCATAAATCCAACGCTGGAAATCCAATCCCATATAACCCATAGTCCTCTTTATTTATTAGTCTCACGACCTAATTAAACGCTACAAACAACGTCTCAATTATAAAGAGTTCTCTGGATTTTTGCCATAAAAATAAAGTATAAATATTTCATTTTTAATTGTTTACTTAAATAAAAAGTTTATATTTGAAGCGCTATTAACCCCAAATCATAGCTAAACATGCTACTAAATAACCTACTATTATCTATTACTATACCTATACTTTTAATTGCACAATCTAGCATTGTCACGATTTTAATCGTAACGGTATCATTCTTTTTTATACTCTTAATTTTAGGGGTAAAAAAATCTTATAAACTCAAAGCTGAAAATGAGCACTTGAGCGAAAAGAAAGCCAAAGAATCTGAAGAAAACAAACCGTACAAAGACTTTACGGAAGGTCATCTATACGGTAATAATTAAAACCCGCTATTTTCAATAAAAAAAAGCCTGCATTTGCAGGCTTTTTTTATTATCTAATTAATTTTTTATACTTAATTCGTTTTGGTATTAAATCTCCACCAAGACGTTTCTTTTTGTTTTCTTCATAATCACTGAATCCCCCTTCAAAGAAATACACTTGTGAATCTCCTTCAAAGGCTAAGATATGAGTACATATTCTATCTAAAAACCATCTGTCGTGACTAATCACAACAGCACAGCCTGCAAAATTCTCTAGACCCTCTTCTAAAGCTCTTAAGGTATTGACATCAAGATCATTTGTTGGCTCATCTAATAGCAGTACATTACCCTCTTCCTTGAGAGTCATGGCTAAATGCAATCGGTTACGCTCACCTCCTGATAACAGACTAACTTTTTTATTTTGCTCACTACCAGAGAAATTAAAACGACTCAAATAAGCTCTAGAATTCACCTCTTTACCACCCATCATCACCAATTCTTGTTCATTGCTAAAGTTTTGCCAGATGGTCTTGTCTTGGTTAATATTTGAATGTGCCTGATCTACATAGGCTATCTTAGCAGATGCTCCCACTTTAAATTCCCCTTTATCTGGAGTTTCCTCACCCATAATCATTCGGAAGATGGTTGTTTTACCTGCTCCATTAGGACCAATCACGCCTACGATACCTGCTTGAGGTAAGTTAAATCCAAGTTCCTCATATAGCAATTTGTCATCGTAAGCTTTACTTACTCCAACAGCTTCAATAACATTAGTTCCCAATCGCGGTCCATTAGGGATATATATTTCAAGTTTTTCGTCAAGTTGTTTTTGATCTTGACTCATTAATTTATCGTAATTCTTTAAACGTGCTTTTTGCTTTGTTTGTCTTCCCTTTGCGCCTTGGCGTACCCAATCCAGTTCTCGTTCTAAAGTTTTTTGACGCTTAGAGGCTGTTTTACTCTCCTGTGCCATACGTTTAGACTTTTGATCTAACCATGATGAATAATTTCCTTTCCATGGGATACCCTCTCCTCTATCGAGTTCTAAAATCCATCCTGCAACATTGTCCAAAAAGTATCTATCATGTGTCACTGCAATAACAGTTCCTTTGTATTGTGCCAAATGATGTTCTAACCAATGTACAGATTCAGCATCTAAGTGATTGGTTGGCTCATCCAATAACAGAACGTCTGGTTCTTGCAATAACAAACGACATAATGCAACCCGACGACGTTCTCCACCAGATAATACACTGATTTTTTTATCACCATCTGGAGTACGCAATGCATCCATTGCAATTTCAAGCTTTGTGTCTAACTCCCAAGCATTAGAAGCATCTATTTTGTCCTGAAGTTCTGCCTGCTTATCCATAAGCTTTTGCATTTTGTCTGGATCAGAATACACTTCTTCCAAACCAAACATATCATTGATTTTGTTGTATTCATCAAGGATAGCTACCGTTTCCGCTACACCTTCTTTTACAATTTCAATAACAGTCTTAGTTTCATCTAATTTTGGTTCTTGTTCTAAAAAACCAACCGAATAATCTTGTAAAAACACAACGTCTCCTTGGTAATTTTTGTCAATCCCAGCAATAATTTTTAAAAGGGTTGATTTACCTGAACCATTAAGTCCTAAAATTCCAATTTTAGCACCGTAAAAAAAGCTTAAATAAATATTTTTTAAGACAGGTGTGTTAGCACTCTGGAATTTTTTAGTCACCCCAGACATCGAGAATATTATTTTTTTATCATCACTCATTATACGCGTCCTTTTAAAGCATTAAACACCCATGCAATAGCGAAAAAACCAATCCCCACAGCTCCAAAACCCCATCCTGCTATTTCATTATATCTAAATGCACCTAGTGCCATTAAACTAAGCCCTACCAATATCATTATCATGGTAGCCCAAGCCAGCACAGTGTTTTTATTCATTGCCATATTATCTTTATGTTTATAATTAATGGAAAAACAAATATCGCTTTTTTTACATAAATAAAGCACCCTTTTGGGTGCTTTATTGAGAAACAATTATATTATAACAACAACTGTACTTATAAATTAAAAACTAAACTAAAAATCAACTAATCCCTCAATACACAATGATTTTAAGAATCTTCAGTGGATTAACTAGGAAGAAATCCCATCTTTCCTTGTTGATAATCTCGTAAGGCTTCCATGATTTCCGTTTGAGTATTCATAACATAAGGCCCCCAACTTGTGACTTCCTCTTTTAATGGGGCTCCTGATAAAAACAAAAGTTTACTAGACGCATTCCCTTGGATTGAAAATCCGTCGCCATCCTGTTGTAATTCAACGAGCTGATTCTCGTCTTGCTTCAAAACTTCTTGTCCATTAACGGTAACACTTCCGCTTAACAAATAGATTAAACTTTGATGATCTTTATTAATTTCAAAGTCGTAATAACCCTTGTCTTCAACATCAATAATAAAGGCATTGACAGCTGTTTGGGTGGAAATTTTTCCTTGTTTTCCGTGAAATTCCCCTGCAACGATTTGAATACTTACTTTTCCATCTTCAGACTGTACAACATTAAAGTCTTCACTTTTTACATGTTGATAATTTGCTGCGATCATTTTTTTATCAGCGGGTAGATTTAACCATAACTGGATACCTTCTAATGTTCCGCCTTTTTTCACAAATTCTTGAGTAGGCCCTTCGGCATGAATAATGCCTCGACCTGCAGTAGTCCATTGTACATCTCCTGCTTTCACCACACTTTCATGACCCAATGAATCACGATGCAACTGCTCTCCTTGTATTAAAAAAGTGATGGGCTCAAATCCTCTGTGCGGATGTGGTCCAAGATCAAAAGGATTATTCGCTTCACTTATTTCATACGGTCCGTAATGATGTAGCAAAATAAACGGATCTATCATTTCTATGCTTTGTGTTGGTATGGGTTGACGCAATTCTATTGGTCCCATATTCACAAAATCACTTCTTCCAACTGTTTTTATAGAATTATATTTCATTATATACACTCCTTATAACATTCCCTAAAGAAAGCCTTTAGTGAATGTCTCATTAAATTATTAATTGTTTTATTTATTTTAAACCAATTCCTGGAAGATCAGGAATCTTAGGTTTTTTATCTCACCTTGTCCAGTAAATCACTTAAAATACTGGCTTCATCTTCAGTTAAATTCTCTAAGTAGTCCTCTTTCATTTCCTTGGCAATTTCATCCAAAAGCTGGAGCCCTTCATCCGTAATGTTAATATGTACAACTCTTCTATCCCCAGGACATGCAATGCGTTCAATTAAGTTTTTATCGCACAATTTATCCATTAATCGCGTGGTATTAGGAGACCGTTCAAGCATTCGATCTTTTATCGTTTGTACTTTCAAAGACTCTCCCGCGCCTCTTAATATTCTCAAAATATTAAATTGTTGAGACGAAATCCCGAAGGGTTTAAAAAATGTGCTTTGTGCACTACTTATCCAATTTGCAGTGTAAATAATATTGAGTAAGGCCTTTACTTTATTATTTGGAAATCTGGAGTTAATATCTTTTGCAAAGTCTCCCATAAACTATCCTTTAAAACCAGATTTTATATGTGAACCATCACAATAAGGTTTATTTTGAGACGCTCCACATCTACAAAATGCCGTTGTTTTATTCTTTTGCTCTTTTTCCCCATTTGGTTTGGTAACATGCAAAGTTCCGTAAACCAACAATGGTCCATTTTCTAGTACTTCAACTTTGGTTTCCAAATACAGTTCTTCTTTAGTATTTTCACCTACTATTTTATAAGATAGGGCGCCCGATGGACAAGCTTGGATCTGAGACTTAAGTGCTTCAGCCGTCGCGTTATCAGCTTTTATCCATGGTTTCTCATCTGGATTATAAACTTCAGGCAACCGCTTTACACATTCGGCTGCATGAATGCATTTTTTTGGTTTCCATATTACGGTTAACTCTTTATTTGAGTATTCTTTGATGATTTCTCGTTCTGCACTCATAATTTTAGTTTTAAATTATTAAATGGCCTTTTGCAAATCTCCAATTGCCTTGCTTAGATCATTTCGCAATGTTGCATCCACAATGCCTTCTTCTGAAAAATTTTGTCCAAATGAGGGTAACGAAAAAGCCGCAACAATATTCCCACCCATGTGAGGGAATCGTCCCTTGGCAATATCTAAAACCGTGGCACCACCTCTCCCGCCAGGCGAAGTTGCCATCAATAGCATTGGTACATTACTCCATAATTTACCATCAATACGTGACATCCAGTCAAATATATTTTTAAACACTGTAGCATATGCTCCATTATGTTCAGCTAAAGACAGAATAATACCATTAGCCGATTTAATCAAGTCTAAAAATGCTTGTGCATTGGCAGGAATACCATGCTCCATCTCGTAATCAATTCCGTAAAGCGGAAGTTCAAAATCATTTAAATCTAAAACGGATAGTTCGGCATTATTTATTTGATTTGCAGCATATTCCGCCAATTGTTTATTTATTGAATTTTTACTATTACTCCCTGCAAATGCGATTAACTTTTTCATATTTATTTTGTTTTTTTACTAAAATAATAGGACGCCAATAAAAGTACCATAGCCATTAGAGCTCCCATTTGCTCACCATCTCCAACCATAAAATGTGCGAAAAAAGCTAAAATAAAGGCAAAAAAGAATCCGGCGTATGCCCACTCTTTTAAAACTTTGAAATTAGGGTTCCAAATTGCAAACAACCCTAAAAGTTTAACTCCAGCATATGGATATATAATATATGATGGATAGCCAAAGCTCTCAAACATGCCTGACATCTCTTCATGATTAAAGACATACATAGAAATTGATAAAAGCATCAAAAGGCTTAACAAGCTTGTGGCTACATAAAATATTATTTTGTTTCGTTTCATCTTTTTATTATTTTAATTCTTGACAAATATACATAAAATAAATATATATTCCTAGGAATATATTTCCATGTAGATTAAATAATTATCTACGATCCTCGAAACGAGCGTTTACACTCCTTTTCACAACCATATTACGTATCTCTATTTTTTATTAACAAACAATAGACCACACTGTAATAAAAAATGAATCGGTTTTTATGAGAATCACAACTTTTGTATTTTAGCACAAACTATTTTTAAATGGACATCAACTTCAATAAAAACGAAGATCACAATAAACTTTTAGTAACAGAATTAACGAAACGCTTTGCTAAAGTTAAACTTGGCGGAGGGAAATCGAGAATAGAAAAACATCATTCAAAGGGAAAAATGACTGCTCGTGAACGGATTGACTATTTGTTAGATTCGCATTCAAACAGCATTGAAATAGCTGCTTTTGCCGGTGAAGGCATGTACGCTGATCATGGTGGTTGCCCTTCTGGCGGTGTTGTAGTAAAAATGGGGTATGTGAAAGGAAAACAATGTATTGTCGTTGCAAATGACGCTACTGTTAAGGCTGGAGCTTGGTTTCCTATTACCGCTAAGAAAAACTTAAGAGCACAAGAAATTGCTATTGAAAATAAATTACCTATTATTTATTTAGTGGATAGTGCAGGTGTGTATTTGCCATTGCAAGATGAAATTTTCCCTGATAAAGAACATTTTGGACGTATTTTTAGAAATAATGCTATAATGAGCAGCTTGGGCATTACCCAGATTGCTGCTGTAATGGGAAGCTGTGTTGCAGGAGGAGCTTACTTACCTATAATGAGTGATGAAGCACTTATAGTTGATAAAACTGGCAGTATATTTTTAGCTGGAAGTTACCTAGTAAAAGCTGCCATTGGTGAATCTATAGATAATGAAACACTTGGAGGGGCGACCACACATTGCGAAATTAGTGGCGTTACAGATTACAAAGCGAAGGACGACAAGGACGCCCTTGACACTATTAAGAATATTGTAGACAAAATTGGAGATTTTGATAAAGCAGGCTATAACCGTACTGAATCTATCAAGCCCATTGAAAAGCCTGAAGACATTTTTGGGATTTTACCAAAATCAAGAGCTGAGCAATATGATATGTATGAAATTATTAATCGATTGGTTGATAATTCAGAATTTGATGAATATAAGGCAGGCTATGGACAAACATTAATTACGGCTTACGCTAGAATTGATGGATGGGCAGTTGGCATTGTAGCCAATCAGCGAAAATTGGTAAAAACTAAAAAGGGTGAAATGCAATTTGGAGGTGTTATTTATAATGATAGTGCAGACAAAGCCACACGATTCATTGCCAATTGCAATCAGAAGAAAATTCCTTTGGTATTTCTCCAGGATGTAACTGGTTTTATGGTTGGCAGCAAGAGTGAACATGGCGGAATTATTAAAGACGGTGCAAAAATGGTAAATGCCGTAAGTAATTCGGTGGTGCCCAAATTCACCATTATCATTGGCAACAGCTATGGTGCCGGTAATTATGCGATGTGTGGAAAGGCCTATGACCCAAGGTTAATTGTTGCATGGCCTAGTGCAGAATTAGCCGTAATGAGTGGAAATTCTGCCGCAAAAGTACTTTTACAAATTGAAAAAGCATCTCTTGAAAAACAAGGCGAAACTTTCACTAAAGAGAAAGAAGATGCGTTGTATAATGAAATAAAATCGAGATATGATAGTCAGGTCTCACCATATTATGCAGCCTCAAGAATTTGGACCGATGCTATTATAAACCCATTAGATACTAGAACTTGGATAAGTATGGGGATTGAAGCGGCTAACCATGCACCGATTGAAAAGCCATTTAATTTAGGTGTTATACAAGTATAAGTTGAAAATTCAATATTCGTTAAAGCAAATCAAGCTCAACTTCAAGATTACATATGAAATCTTTAGTTTTGATCGGTCTATTTTCAGTACCGTATATTCATTTGCACAAGATTCACAATAGTTTAAAATGGTATAATAAAAAAGAATTTGATAAAGTTGCTTATTATTATAACACTAAATGCAATAAATAATTTAAACTCTACTTGACCAAAAGCTTCACTACTGTTTGCTCAATATTCTTTTTATCAAGTCTAATAACTTTTATTTCCTTAGTTTCATTAGGGGACCCAAAGTTTTTATAAATCGTTATTTTTACAAAAGTTGGCGTTTCATCTACAGCTGTTTTTCCGTAGTATTTCATATTAAAAGTCCATTCTCCAATATCAGATGAGCTTAAATAAAACTCTTCTAACCCGTACCCCATTTCATTTTCTTGTTTTATTCTTTGAGCATTTTCACTATTAGTATGAGACCAAGTAAAAAAGCGTTTCTGTGGGTTAATAATGTTTAAATCAAATTCTGAATTTAGATTGTTCCATTCAAAAATTATTCGTGCTTTATATTTAATTGGTTTTAAAAATAATGAATTTATTCCTGTAGTATTTAATTCTGATTGGTGCTGAGTTATTAAATTTTTAGTGTCATTAACTATTGTTTTTTTGATGCCACTAAAATTAGAGCTACCTACTCCTCTGTTTTTATCTACTTTATCATACAGTTTTAATGCGTCTTGATAATTACTTGCATAAACTTCCGCTAAGGCCAAATCTCTATAGGATTGTGCCTGATTTGGTTTTAGCTTTAGAACTCGTTTAAGTGTTACGACCGCACCTTTATAGTCTCCGCCAGCTTGCTGTTTATATGATAATGCTTTCAATATATTAACATCATCAAAAGCGATTTCTAAAACATTGGAGAGTATGCGGTCTGATAATAGATCATTTTCCCATCCTTGAAAATAATCATAAACATCTAAATAAAATTCAGGTTTATGACCATGTGTTTTTCTTTGGTTCAAATAATTATCAAAGGCATCTTCAATATTTTTAGAAGCTTTAAGGTTTTCAATATATTCCGTATTTGCGAGTTCATTTATAGCTTGTGCACTCCCGCTATAAGTTGCCGTAGTTCCTAGTTTTATTTTCTTTTTAGTGTAGTCTTTACCCGCAACAGCATTTTTTGTTACAATTAATAAAACTCCATTTGCACCTAAAGTTCCATATTTATTTGTAGCTGCCAGCCCCTTCAAATAGGTGATACTATGAATCATCTCTGGTGAGATATGACTTAAAGATGTTGCTCCAATTTCTTGATTAGTTTGACTAACTCCTTTTCCATTAAAAACACTAGAATCAGAAGTTTGCATTGGCACCCCATCTACAACGACAAGTCCATATTGATTACCCGTGATTGTCATATTTTTCCCTCTACCTAGAAACTTGCTTAAATCAAGTTTAGTAGAAGCTCCGTTATTCCCGCTTAACTCTAAATTAGAAAATTGACCAGCAACTGCTTGTTTTATATCCGTATCAATTGCAGAAATAGATTCTTCTCCAATAGATTCGGTAGTATACCCCAAACTTCTTTTATTGACCGTAGTATTACCAGTATTAACCAATTCTTCCTTTTCAACATCTGCCGTAATCACAACCTCGTCTAGGTTCTCACCTATATCCTGCATGGAAATATTTATATTATTGGTATTAGAAACCCTAATATTTACAGTTTTCTTACCTAAAAAAGTAAACACTAAAAGATCACCAGCCTTAGCCGCTATTTTATATGACCCGTTATTTAAAGAAGTCGCCCCTCCATTGGTGTTTTTATTTACAATATTCACATTAGCCAATACGCCTTCAGCAGAAGAAATACTTCCAAAGACTTCAACTTTCTCGTTCTTATATTTTTTTTCATTTGGCTGTGCAATTTGATTTTTCAAATTGATATAGGTTCCAGATGATAACCCTGAAATCAACTTTAAGTTTATAATATTAGCGTCCGCAGTTGTGGAAATTATATGCACAGGCTTATTCGTTGGTGGTTTTAAATTGTTTAAATTTTCAATGCCATCTGTAAATAACAGACATTCATCATATCCATCCTTAAATAAATTATCGTATGATGTTGCCCCATCATAAATTGTTTTTTCCAATTCTAATTTTAAACGGTCCCAGTTTCCATTTACTACTGAATAATTTTCCCGAAGTATTATGTCATTACTGAACACCACTAAACCAACATCAGAATTTGTGTATTTTTTAAAATAATTATCAAGATATTGTAATTCACGATCTAAGAGTCTATCACTCATAGAGTAAGAAGCATCCCAATATATGGCTACTTTTTTTTGTGCAGTTAAGTTCTGAGAGCAAAACAAGAATAATAAACCAATTGTAAAGTATTTCATATTTTATTTTTAAAACCATTAACAACTAATAGCTCTAATATACTGAAAATGATAACCATTGGAGGTTTTCGCCCATAAAAAAAGGATAAACTTTATAAAGTTTATCCTTTTCTTTAGTCATTTTTATTTTTTCGATTCTTCTTCTTCTTTTTCTTTTCTTTCCGCTCTTCTTTGGTTTCTACAAAGTCCATCGATTTAAAACTTTCGATCTCATTAGGCGATAAAATTGATGACAATTCTAGATGAAAAGCCTTATCGAGACTTTGCATTTTTGTTTTTCTTTCTTCACGATTATTATCTTTGTTTTCGAGAATGGCATTTAATCCTTCATACTTTTTAATCAGCATCCCCTTCAATATCTCTTTCTCAAAAGCATCTAATTTAAAAGCCTCAACACATTTCGGAAGTACTAGACTTGTTTCTTCATAAGGGTCTTTCAATTCAATATAAGCATCAGATAGTGGTTTTGCTGGTGGTGTATATCCTCTTTGACCTCTTTGAGTTGTATAAGCTTGTTGTGCGTACAAACTTTGAAAAGAAACACTAAAAACTCCTATTATTGCTATTAAAAATATCTTTTTCATTCGTTTACGTTTATGTTCTTTAATGACCAACCCAATCGGAAAGCCATTGATTACAGTATAATAACATATTGATAATGCCTTTTGGTCATTTAATTTAGATGTATTACACTTATTTTTTAATGCCGCAATTTACTAAAAAAACTCATTGTAAATTCATACTTATTAAAAAATGAAATTTTCATATCTCATTATAAATAAGTACCTTAATGGAGCTAACTCTAATATAGTATAATTATGGGAACTGTTAAGACATTAAATAAATGGGCGAATAGACATACTTATTTACCTTTAGACTTACTTAGAATTGCATTAGGTGTATTCCTATTTATAAAAGGATTACATTTTATGGGGAACACACAAATACTTATCGATTTAATAAAACCAATTCAAAATATTGGAGGAAGCATACTAGCTATTCACTATGTAGCTCCAGCCCACCTTATAGGAGGACTGCTTATTGTATTTGGTTTATTGACAAGATGGGCAATAGCAGCACAATTGCCAATTATAATTGGTGCCGTAATTATAAATTTTGCTGGTGAAATGAACACCATAAACTTATTGTTATCTGTTACTGTATTGCTACTTTGTATTTTCTTTTTTCTTTATGGTTCTGGGAAAAATTCGGTCGATTATTATCTGAAAATGCAACAATAATCAATCCCCTTTTTTAGTTCCCTTGATGCTGTTTAACCCTTGGAATGGTTAATAATTTTGTCTGCCTACCATTGACATATCTAAAGCCGTTTTCGCCATAAAACCCAGCTTCTTCAAACATAATTCTTATATCTCTTTTCCACTGTGGAATTGTGACTGTCGTATTTAGTTCAATAGCATAAACTGTGTTTTTGTATAAGGGATAATCCCCTGCTCCAACAACACCTCCTTGAGCATCCCACATGCCTATTGTAGGTCCAGATGAATGCCCATAACTTCCAAGTGGATGAGTATAAATAGATGGTTTTAATCCTTGTGCCTTAGCTTCTTCCAGGGATTTTAATAAGATCTCATTTCCTGTTTTTCCAGTTTCAAAATTTGCAGTAAAAATATCCTGAACTTTATTCCCATCATCAAAGGCCTTTTGTAAAAATAACGGTGGTTCAGTTTCTTTGGGCCTAAGCACATAAGCGAGTTCTTGACAATCTGTATTTAAACGTAAATAGGTGATCCCAAAATCACAATGCAACAGGTCTCCTGGCAATATAACGGTTTGATTTGGACGATCTGAAAATGAATAGAGGTGGTTACCCAAATTATTATTACTACGCTGTACATCAACAGTTGGATGAAACCAAGTTTCTAATCCAAGCGCCGTTATTTTATCTCTCATCCACCATTCTACATCTGTAGTGGTTGTAATTCCCGGGGTAATTACCTTTTCTGAAAATGCTTCAGCAATAACATCATGTGTAATATCTACCAGTTGGTTGTATATCACCATTTCTCGAGCTGTTCTGGTTTCAATCCACCCTGTAGCAAGACGTTCGGCCGAAACGACCTTCTTTTTAAAAGCCTTTGGTAAATACTGCATGAATTCATCATAATCAGTTTTATCCAGTCCATCAGAAATATTAAAATGGGTCGAATAATTAAGTCCTATTTTTTCAGGATTTCTTTCTTCTATCAACTGCATTAAGCGCACCCATTGATTTGGTTCTTTATCCTTATCCCATGCAGAGACAATATTATCTCCAAAATTGTATCGTGCCACTGCTAGTTTTTCAATACTATTTTTTTCTTTATTTCTATAAAATAAAATAATTGTTCTTCGTCTGGCATTAAGCCATGTTGCTGGTAACATTGTTTTTAATACCGGATCTTCATTATACTCTCTGGAAATTAAAATCCACATGTCTAATCCAGTACGATCCATTAATTTTGGCAGCAAGTTGTCAAATCTATCAGCAAGAATCTCATCGACGACAACTGCGCGTTCTCTTTCTGATAAAATTTGTTGTGCTTGTATTTGACTTGTAAAAATCAGAAGTAATAATGCGAGCTTTTTCATATATTCAATAATAGTTAGTTAGTTTGATAAAAATATAGAATTTTATAATACTATCTAAATATAAAAGCGGAACATCTTAAAGATGTTCCGCTTAGGGCAAGTTTTAAAATATGGGAGATCTAATTAACATCATCTGAATGAAATTAATTCGTATACGATTTAATTAATCTTATAAATTCAGCTCTATAGCCATTTTTGTCATTGCCTCTTCCGCTTTCTGCCAAGGTTAATACATCTCGAGCTTTTGCTTCATTAAAATATTGTGACTTTCTCAATTGCATTCCAAATAGTGCTACAGCTGCAGCAAATTTAAAATCTTCTGAAGCCTTTATAACTTCATCATTTAATACATGAATAATCTCAATACTCTGATCTTCATCTGGTTTTTTATATCTAAATTTTACTGTTAATAATTCATCAGAATTACCTTTAACTGTATTAGCCTTTGCATACTTCAAATTATCAACATTTTTTAAGTATTTAGAATCTACTCCTACAGGAATTATTTCATAAAGCGCGGTTACAGTATGCCCACTACCCAATTCTCCTGCATCTTTAGCATCATCCTTAAAGTCTTCATCGTTAAGCAATCTATTTTCATAACCTATCAATCTATATGCTTGTACCTTGTTTTGATTAAACTCCACCTGAATTTTAACATCCTTAGCAATGGTGTATAGCGTACCACCAAACTCTTTTCCAAATACTTTTTGAGCTTCTTGCATATTATCAATATATGCATGGTTTCCATTGCCTTTATCTGCCAAGATTTCTAGTTTTGAATCTTTATAATTTCCATACCCAAAACCCAAAACCGATAAAAACACTCCCGTCTGACGCTTTTCTTCAATAAGTATTTTCATCGCTTTATCACTTGAAGCTCCCACGTTAAAATCACCATCAGTAGCTAGAATTACCCTATTGCTCCCATTTTTTACAAAATTCTTTTCGGCCAATTTATAGGCTAATTCAATACCTTGGCCACCAGCAGTTGATCCACCAGATTGCAAATTTTCTAATGCCTTAATTATTTTTTCTTTATTATCTCCTGAAGTTGGTTTTAAGACAACCCCTGCAGCACCAGCATAAACTACAATACTAACTTTATCCTTCGATCTTAACTGATTGACTAATAGCTTAAAAGCAGATTTTAGTAATGGTAACTTATTTTGAGAACTCATTGAACCAGAAACGTCTATCAAAAAGGTTAAGTTCGCAGCTGGTAACTCTTCATTTTCATAAGTCTTTCCTTGCAAACCAATTCTAACCAATTTTGTGTCTTTGTTCCAAGGTGTTTCTACCAATTCGGTATTAATTGAAAATGGGTGCTCGTTTTGTGGCTGTGGATAATCATACTCAAAATAATTAACCATTTCTTCAATTTTCACTGCATCAAACGGAACAATTTGTCCGTTATTTATCATCCTTCTAATATTACTATATGACGCTTTATCTACGTCTATAGAAAATGTTGAAAGTGGAGATAGTTGCACTTTCTCAAAACTATTCTCATTTATTTGAGCATAAGACTCGTCATATTCCAATCTATAATTACCAGGCTTAGTTGAAATTACGATACAACCATTTTTTGCTGATTTACCAAAAATTTCCCTAGCCTTTCTAGACTTGTAGACATTTACAAAGTCAATATCCTTAGGGTTAATAGAATGAATTACTGAATTGTATTGTGACAGAATCGGGACACCATCAACAATATATAGCGGTTGTTTATTTCCATTAATTGAACTATTTCCTCTAATAAAAATATTCGTGTTAGATCCCGTATTTCCATTCACATTGTTTATTTGTGCACCAGAGACTTTGCCCTGTAACATCTTGGATATACTATGGTGATACGTTTTTTGTTTTTGCCTTTTTATCTGTGAGGCACTTGGAGAATAATTCCCAATTGTAGATATGGTATAACCCATTGACCGTCTTTCTCTTCTAATACCCATAGCAGTAACAACTACTTCTTCCAAACAAGCGGCATCTTCTTCCATAGTAACATTAATAATTGTTGAAGTCGCAACTGTATATTCAACAGTTTTTAAACCCACATAAGTATAGGTTAGAACATCTCCTGCTTGTGATAGGATTTCATATTTCCCATCAAAATCCGATTGAGTGCCATTTGTTGATCCTTTAACAATAACGTTAACTCCTGGAAGAGGCATTCCAGATTGGTCAGATACTATTCCTGTGATTTTTTTCTCCTGTGCAATACCCGTCGTTATAACAAACGCTAAAAGTATTAATGTAATACATGTTTTCATCTGGTTTAGTTTTAAAGTTTATATAAAACTAAAACCAAACTCAAAACTAGAAAACTAAGAATGAGTGAAATAGACTTTTGAGTGAGTTAACGCACTATTTTAATAATGCTAATGTTTTTTTACGCTGAATTTTACCTGAATCTGTTTCACAAAATCGCTTTACATTATAAATATGTCCAGGTTTTTCATAAGTATCAAGCTTTTTAAACACCGAAGAATCTAAGGTATTTGAATCTCCTTCCACAACCATAATAAGCTGCTCTCCAAGACTCGAATCTGTTTTTGAGGCAATAAAAAAACGGTCACTCAAATAAGGTTTGAGTTTTGCCTCAATTTGTTCAGGGAATAATTTTATCCCTCCAGAATTAATTACATTATCATCACGTCCTAATATTTGAAAAGTTGTTTCAGAGGTAAGCTTAACTACATCATTTGTTATTATTGGTGCAGGATTTAAATTTGGAGCATTAATAACCAAACAATCTCTTTCGTCTTGAGAAATTGAAATAGCTGTCAAAACTTCAAAATTTTCATCTCGCAGACCCTTATTAGCAATGCCTTCTATATGATTAAGAGGCTTTATCGCAATATGACTTACCGTTTCTGTCATCCCATAAGTTGCAAAGACTTTAGTTGACAACCCCTTTAATTTTTGCTGTAAGTCACTGGATACAGTAGCTCCTCCAACAATTAAAGTTTTAATGTTTTTTAATTGACCTATTGCATTTTCCAATTGCAATGGGACCATAGCACAGAAACCATAGCGCTTTGAAATGTGCTCCAATGGATTTGATGATGGTGCAACAACATCCAATTCCAAACCTAAAATCAATGCCCTAACTAACATCATTTTACCTGCAATAAAGTTTGATGGTAAACAATGTAAAGCAGAGTCTCCGGGCTTTAAATTAAAATAATTACCCGTCGTTATTGCCGAATGTTCCATGGCCTGTTTTTGTAACTTAATACGCTTAGGCCGCCCGGTAGATCCGGATGTTTGCACAATAACATAATCATTATCATCTAGCCAATCCAACAAAAAAACACCAATGCTTTTCTCAAATGCCAGACCTTCTTTCACAAAACTGTAAGCAACATCTTTTAATTCTCTATGCCCATATGAAATCTCATTAAACTTAAACCTAGAATGTACATTGGAAAAACTTGGAATCATTTTTGTATACTATTAAGATAAATTAAAATTATGCTATTTTTAACGAACAGAAGTAAATAAACTATATTAAATAAAATATATTTGACATTGATGCCCTAATCCATAAAACACCCTTTTGAATTCTGATAACTTTCAGAAATAAATTAATTGATAGTTATCTTGAATGTCATCTGTGGATCGATTATACAAAATATTTGCAAGCACATGAAATCCATAATATTCGTCATACTTTTTTTTCCATTGTTGGTGTTCTCACAAGATTTTTCTAATGCAGACTATATCTATTTAAAACGGCATGAACACATCAAGGTAAACTTTGATAACAGCAAACTGGGAATTACTAAACAAATAACAGAACAAGCGAAATACATAACGGCTAAAAAGCTTTATTTCGCGAATGAGTCTATAGGGTTTGACAGCTTTACATCTATTGAAAATATTGACGCCTTTACAGTGTCTCCTAATACAAATAAAAAAATACAGGTAGATTATATTGAAACCAAACGCGCATTTGATAACGGCATCTTTTATAGTGATCAGGAAACTAAAAATTTCACGTTCCCAGCAGTTGCAAAAGGGGCTGTTACCCATTTAAATTATGAAGAAATATTAAAGGACCCTCGTTTTTTAGGCATCTTCCGTTTTGGATCGTTTGTCCCCACCAAAAGTGCAAAACTCACGATAGAGTTTCCTGAAAATGTAACTATTGGTTATATAGACTTCAATACTACTGGCTACCCCATTAAATTTAATAAAGAAAGTATTGGGAAGAAAAATATCTATACCTGGTCCATAGAAAATATTAAAGGTTTTCAGGGTGAAGACCGAAGTGAATCAATTTTATATTATTTACCCCATATTATAATTTACATAAAAGGTTATGAGCAAAATGGCAAAAATTATCCGATTCTAAACGATGTTAATGACCTTTACACTTGGTATGCCTCATTAGTTAAACAAATAGGTGAGCAATCTTTAGAAAAGGTTCATAAAATTACAGATGACATTACAAAAAATCTACCCTCAAAACGCGGAAAAGCTGAGGCAATTTTTAATTGGGTACAAGACAATATAACCTACGTTGCATTTGAAGATGGATTAGGAGGGTTTATCCCACGGAATGCTGCTAGTGTTTGTGACAAGCGTTATGGCGATTGTAAGGATATGGCAAATTTACTTTACGAAATGCTCAATCATGTAAATATAGAATCCTATAGAACATGGATTGGTACCAGAGATCGCCCTTACTCCTATTTTGAGGTTCCAACTCCTATGGTAGACAATCATATGATTAACACTGCTATTATTGATAATGACACCATCTTTTTAGATGCCACAGATAGCTATGTACCGTTTGGAATGCCTAGTGCCTTCACTCAAACTAAAGAAGCGCTATTAGGACTCGACGAAGATTCCTTTAAAGTCATAAAAGTTCCCATTCAGGACAGTAATAAAAACACATCCAATGTTACAAGTACATTCACATTAGAAAATAATACACTTAAGGTTTTAGAACAACGCAAACTATCAGGCTATGAGAAAGTTGATTTTATAGCAGATTATACCTATAAAAAAAGTAATAAAACCGAGGAGGAATTTTTAAAAACAACACTAGCTCTTGGTAATAACAAAACTAAATACAGTAATATTACCAAGCAAAATTTTGATAATAAGAACATAGCGCTACGTTTAAATTATGAACTCACTTTAAATAACTATGCAAAAACAATTGCAAACAAAACTTATATTAACTTAAATATAGATCGTGTTTTAGCAAAGAGTAAAATTGATATTGAAGATAGAAAGTACAGCAAAAAAATAGATCACAAGTTTCAAAAAGACTTTGTGAGTACTTTTAAAATTCCCGAAGGTTACAAAATCAATTATGTGCCCAAGGATTTTGAATTTGAAAATTCAGATTATGGTTATAAAATTAAATATACCCAAAGCGATAGCGAAATCATTCAAAATAAAACCATTTATATAAATACCTTAAGCATTCAAAATAAAGATTTCGAAACGTGGAATAGCTTTATAAAAAGCTTAATTAAGGCCTATAAAAAAAGTATAATAATAGAAAAGGAACTATGATAAAGAAATTAATTTTCATCTTTTTAATTGC
>CAJXVU010000041.1 GCA_913062555.1 uncultured Bacteroidota bacterium | reverse complement strand
ATAATAGCTGGTTTTACGTAGCATCCACTTTCGTAACCTTCACCTTCTAAAACACCACCTTCAACCAATACATTTCCACCTTCAGCTTTTGCTTTTTCAATAGCAGCTAAATAGGTGTTTACGGCATCATGATCAATTAATGGCCCAATATGATTCTTTTCATCTAAAGGATTTCCAATAGTTAATTGTCCGTAAGCACCAACAATAGCATCTTTTACTTTATCATACACAGATTCGTGAATAATTAGTCTTCTTGTAGATGTACATCGTTGTCCACAAGTACCAACAGCACCAAATACAGCACCAGGAACTACAACTTTTAAATCAGCAGTAGGAGTAATTATAATAGCATTGTTACCTCCTAATTCAAGTAAAGATTTTCCGAAACGTCCTGCAACAGTTGCACCAACAATTCTTCCCATTCTTGTAGATCCAGTAGCAGAAACTAAAGGAATTCTTTCATCTGTAGTCATCATTTCACCTACTTTGTAATCTCCATTGATAATTGAAGAGATTCCTTCAGGTAAATTGTTTTCTTTTAAAACATCAGCAATGATATTTTGACAAGCAACAGCACATAAAGGCGCTTTTTCAGAACCTTTCCAAACACATACATCACCACAAATCCAAGCTAAAGCAGTATTCCAAGCCCAAACAGCTACCGGAAAGTTAAATGCAGAAATAATTCCAACAACACCAATTGGATGCCATTGTTCTCTCATTACGTGTCCTGGACGTTCAGAAGGAATTGTTTGCCCGTTTAATTGTCTTGATAAACCAACTGCAAAATCACAGATGTCAATCATTTCTTGAACTTCACCATATCCTTCTTGTAAAGATTTACCCATTTCATAAGAAACAAGTTTCCCTAAAGGCTCTTTTAATTCTCTCAATTTGTTTCCAAATTGACGAACAATTTCACCTCTTTGTGGAGCAGGCATGTTTCTGAACGACAAAAATGCTTTAGAAGCCGTTGCCATTACTTTATCGTAATCTTCTCTTGTAGTTGTTTTTACTTTACCAATTAATTTTCCATCAACTGGAGAATAACTTTCAATAAGATCACCGCTAGAGAAATTGTTTGAACCTGTCGATGTCCCATCGTTCACATCATTAACACCTAATTGCTTTAGTGCTTCTTTTATTCCGAAATCAGTAGTAACTGCTTCCATATATCCATTATTTTTAAAGAGTTCGTAAAATTTGATGCGAAGGTACTAATTTATTACATTTTGTCGTCTAGAATCGTACTAGAAAAACAGTACCTTTAAAACTTAAAGACAATAATTAACATCTTATGAAGAAAATCCTCTACCTATGTGCTCTATCTCTGGTTCTTTTTACATGTAAAAATGAAGTAGCTACAGAAAAATCAGAAACAACTATCAATCAAGAAAGACCAGAATTTTCAATTGTAATTCATGGCGGTGCAGGAACAATTTTGAAAAAGAATATGACTCCTGAAAAAGAAGCGGCTTACAAAGCCAAACTTGAGGAGGCCATTAGAACAGGATATGAAGTGCTTAAAAATGGAGGCACTAGTCTTGATGCGGTTACTAAAACTATAAATGTAATGGAAGATTCCCCATTATTCAATGCCGGAAAAGGAGCGGTTTTTACTAATGAAGAAACCAACGAATTGGATGCTTCCATTATGGATGGAAAATCCCTAAATGCTGGCGCTTCGGCAGGAACAACTACGGTGAGAAACCCAATTGATTTGGCGAGAGCTGTGATGGACAACTCACCACATGTGATGCTATCGGGTAAAGGAGCCGATCGCTTTGCGAAAGAACAAGGTTTACAGATTGTTGAACCCCGTTATTTTTATACAGAGAGACGTTTTAATGCCCTCCAAAAAATAAAGGAAACTCAAAAAACAGAATTGGATCACGATGACAAAACAGCGTTTTATGATTCGGATATCAAAGACTCAAAATTTGGTACTGTAGGTTGTGCTGCACTTGATAAATACGGAAACCTAGCCGCTGGTACTTCCACTGGCGGGATGACTAATAAACGCTGGGGGCGTGTTGGAGATGCGCCAATAATTGGCGCTGGTACTTATGCCAATAATAATACCTGTGCAGTGTCAAGCACAGGTTGGGGTGAATATTTTATTCGTGCCATGGTAGCCCACGATATTTCGGCATTAATGGAATACAAAGGACTGAGCTTAAAAGAAGCCGCTCACGAAGTGATTCATGATAAAGTTGGTGGTCTTGGTGGAGATGGTGGTATTGTTGCTGTTGATAAAAATGGAAATGTTGCTATGGAATTTAATACCGCCGGGATGTACAGAGCAACCATGAATGACAAAGGAGACTTGATTGTGAAAATATACAAAGAATAGCCTTGTTATAAGTTTTGAATAAAATTGTCCAGTAAAAATGATGACGCTTTTACGGGACAATTTTAATTTTAATATAGTTTTAACATCTCCCCGAAATCTGAATAGCAAAAAACACTCGTAAATTTATTAACAGGAAACACCTTACTCGCTTTGTTTCCTTTTAATTGTTATCTAAAACCTATAACTTATGTCAATTAGAAATTTTCTCTGTTTCATTTTAGTCCTTGGTCTATCTGTATCTTGTGAAAAAAAATCTTCTGAAACCGATAATTTATTTAAGTTTAAAAATCACATCAATTACGTTACTTCTGGTCGTGTCTCGATTTTAAGCCCCATTGACATTGGATTAGTTAAACACATAGAAGCTTGGACTCCAGGCGAAGAGATCTTGGATGATATTATTTCCATCTCACCAAAAGTAGATGGGAAATTAATTGTTCAAAATTCGGGAGCAATTAGCTATATTCCTAAGTCCCCATTAAAATCAGATACTGAGTATGTAGTCACCGTTAAACTGATAGCCTTGTATCCTGAAATTTCTTCAGAGTTCAAAAATTACAGCTTTAAATTTAAAACGATAAAGCCAAATTTTAATGTTATTACTAATGACTTACAGTCCTATAATAAGGAATGGCAATACTTAAATGGCATTATAAAATTAGCAGACGCCACAAATTTAGAGGCTGTAAAAACACTGCTTGAAGTATCTCAAAACGCTAAAGTACTGGCAATAAAATGGGATGAATCCACCCTTTCAGCTAAGGCTTTTGAATTTAAAATTGATAGTGTTCATCGTGAAATAGAAGATTCAGAAATTAAAATAAAATGGAATGGTAAAGGCATTAATTCTCAGAACAAAGGAGAAAACACCATTAGCATACCAGGAATAAATAACTTTACAATCGTAGATATTAATGTGCTTCAATATCCTGAACAACATTTATCTATAAACTTTTCGGACCAACTTAAACAGCAACAAAATTTTGATGGCCTAGTAACTATTCAAAATATAAAAACTCCAAAATTTATAATTTCTGGAAATCTACTAAAAGTCTATCCGGATTCTCGAATTGTTGGCGACGTACATGTAGATGTGTTTCAAGGCATAAAAAACGATGAAGGTTTTAAGCTTAAACAAGCCTTTTCAGAATTAGTGTCTTTTGAGGAGCTCAAACCTCAAGTTAGAAGCATTACCGGTGCTGGAATTCTTCCGAATTCACAAGATTTAAAATTCAATTTTGAAGCTGTAAATCTAAGAGCTGTAGATATTAGAATCATTAAAATATTTGAAAACAATGCACTACAATTTTTGCAAGACAATAATATAGGAAGCAATCGAGAAAATAGCATAAGACGTGTAGGTCGAAAAATTGCAAAAAAAACGATTAAATTAATTGGTGAAAATGCCATCGAAAATAATGGCAAGTGGAAAGCCTACAGTATTGATCTTTCCAAGTATTTCAATGCAGACCCAGGAGCGATCTACAGAATAGAGTTAAGCTACAAAAAAACCTACTCACTTTATAACTGTGGTACAAATAATAATGCGATCTCCAAAGTCAATGAAGATTATGATGAATATTATTACGAAGATGATTACTACTATAATGATGATTTAAGAGCAAGCACCAGTGAAGACGAAAACATTAGAGAAGAAGAATATTGGGACAATGTAACCTATAGCTACAGACGCCATACTTATAACTGGAGAGAACGTGATAACCCGTGCCATGAGGCCTACTATAATGAAGATCGAATTGTTTCTAGCAATTTAATGGCCTCAAATATTGGGGTGATTGCAAAACGAGGAAATAACAAATCGTACTATTTCGCAGTAACGGATATTTTAAGTACAGATCCAATAGCCAATGCTACAGTAGAGTTATTTAATTATCAGCAGCAATCCATTAGACGGGTAACTACTGATTCTGAAGGCTTAGTTATAATTGATGCAGAAAATCAAGCTTATTTTGCTGTGGTTTCTAAAGGAAAAGAGAGAAGTTATATTAAACTTAATGACGGGAATTCATTGTCCTTAAGTAAGTTCAATATCTCTGGCAAAACATTACAACGTGGCCTCAAAGGTTTCATTTATGGAGAACGTGGTGTTTGGCGTCCTGGTGATTCACTGCATTTAACATTCATGCTCAATGATAATTCCAATCCATTACCTAAAGGTCACCCTGTAAAGATGGAAGTCACCGATGCAAATGGGAAATTATCCTATAGAAATATCAATACCAATGGGACTAACAATTTTTATCGCTTTTCCGTTCCAACGTCATCCGAAGATAAAACGGGAAATTGGAATGCAAAAATATCTGTTGGTGGCGCTCAATTTTATAAAACCCTTAAAGTTGAAACTGTTAAACCCAATCGCTTGAAAATTAAAATTGATTTTGAAGACGCCATACTTTCAAATCAAAAACCATTACAAAGCACCCTACAAGTAAATTGGCTTCATGGCGCTCCCGCAAAAAATGTAAAAACAGAAATTAAAGCAAAATTCACATCGTCTAATACAGCATTTAAAGGCTTTCCAAAATATGTATTTAAAGATCCAACTCGCTCATTTAGCACGGAAGAAATCACAATTTTCGAGGGTAATGTAAACGCTAAAGGCGCTGCAAAATTAAATAAAAAACTAAATATAGGTGCCAATGCTCCAGGGATTTTAAATGTCTCATTCCTTACAAGAGCATTTGAAAATGGTGGTGATTTTTCAATGGATGTTTTTAATAAAAAATATGCGCCTTATGCTGCCTTTGTGGGATTAAAATCTCCGAAGGCGCATTCCTATGGCTCTTTTTATACAGACGAAAATCAAGAGTTTGATATTGTTGTTGTTGATGCCCTTGGTAATCCAATTGAACGAACTGATTTAGAAATTAGTGTTTATAAAATCCAATGGCGTTGGTGGTGGAGTTCTACTTATGATGATTTGGCTTCCTACCAATCATCAAGCTATAGAACCCCCTACATCAATACCAAAGTAAACACCAATAGTAATGGTAAAGCAAGTTTCAACATTAATATTCCAGATGACGAAAGTGGGCGATATTTAATTCGGGTTTATGACCCAAAAAGCGGTCATGCTACTGGGCGTACGGCCTATTTTTACAGAAACTGGTGGGAACGTCAGTCTGGAACAGATAAAGATGCCGCAAAAATGTTAGTGTTTTCTTCAAATAAAGACACCTATAACGTAGGAGATGAGGCTAAAATCACCTTCCCATCAGGATCCCAAGGTCGCGCTTTGGTGAGTATTGAAAATGGTACTGAAGTGTTATCAGCAACCTGGGTAAAAACTAAAAAAGGAACCACAACTACACGTATTCCTATTACTAAAGATATGGCTCCAAATGTATTTATAAACATTTCTTTATTACAACCCCATGCCATTACAGAAAATGATTTACCAATTCGTTTATACGGTGTTATTCCAATAATGGTAGAAGATCAAAGTACCATTCTTCAACCCCTATTAAATATGCCAGTTGTCCTTCGTCCAGAACAAAATATTAAGGTTTCTGTAAGTGAGAAAAACAACAAAGCGATGACCTATACCGTGGCTTTGGTTGATGAAGGATTATTAGATTTAACCCGATTTAAAACCCCGAACGGATGGAATGAATTTTATGCTCGAGAAGCATTGGGTGTAAAAACCTGGGATATTTTTGATGATGTTATTGGTGCCTATACTGGAAGTGTAGATCAGGTATTTGAAATTGGTGGTGATGAAAGTGCAAATGCTGGAAAAAAGAAGAAAGCGAATCGATTTAAACCGGTGGTAAAATATTTAGGCCCTTTTGAACTAAAAGCTGGAGAAACCAAAACTCATAACATTAAAATTCCTAAATATATTGGGTCAGTTCGTACAATGATTGTTGCTGGAAACAACAAAAATGCCGCCTATGGTAGTGTAGAAAAAACCACAGCGGTAAAAAAGCCATTAATGGTCTTGGCGACACTACCTCGCAAATTAAGCCCAGGAGAAAAAGTTACGCTACCTATAACCGTATTTGCAATGGAAAATAAAATAAAAAATGTCACTCTAAGCTTAAAACTAAGTGATGGTATCTCAATTATTGGAACTAAAACACAAACCCTATCTTTTGCCAATCCAGATGAAAAAATGGCTTATTTCCAACTCGATGTAAATAAAGCCAAAGGAATTAATACCATTGAAGTAATTGCTTCTGGTCATGGTGAAAAATCGTCTTATAAAGTGGAATTGAATATTATAAACCCTAATCCGTTTAGTACTAAAATTACAGATTTTGTTTTAAACTCAGAAAGTTCTCAAACTATAGATTTCTCAACTTTTGGTATGGATGGTACGAACAGTGCCGAAATTGAATTTTCAACACTTCCACCGATGGATTTTACAAGACGATTACAATATTTAATTCGTTATCCACATGGTTGTGTTGAGCAAACTACTTCCAGTGTATTTCCACAATTGTACTTCACTGAAATCTTCGATTTAAACTTTGATAAAAAGAAGGCTATTGAGAATAATGTAAAAAGTGGAATAAAAAAACTAGCCCATTTCCAACGCCCTAATGGCGGACTCTCTTATTGGAGCGGACAAAGTAATGTGAGCGATTGGGGTACCACATATGCTGGACATTTTATGATTGAAGCAGAAAAGAAAGGCTACGTACTCCCTTTAACATTTAAAAGTAACTGGTTACAATATCAAAAACAAGCCTCTAAAGACTGGCGCCCAAGTTACAAACACGCTCGTAGTGATATGGCACAAGCATACCGATTGTATACCTTGGCCTTAGCAGGGCATCCGGATTTGGCATCCATGAATAGATTAAAGGAATTTAGTGAATTGTCAAACGAAGCGAAATGGCGACTAGCATCTGCCTACGGATTGGCAGGTCAAGCAGAAGCCGCTAAAGCAATTGTGGCTACCGCAAATATAGAATTTGAAGCTGTTAGAAATGATTATTACACTTATGGATCTATTGATAGAAATAGAGCCATGGCTTTAGAAACTATGGTCGCAATCAATGATTCTCAAACACGAGAAATTGCTGAATATATAGCCAAACGATTATCTTCCAAAACATGGATGAGTACACAATCTACTGCCTATAGTTTATTAGCCATGGCGAAAATGCTGTCAAAAAATGGAGGCAAGGCATTGCGTTTAAATTATACTTTGAACTCAAATCAGCCCCAAACCATCGACACTAAAAATGCCATTTCACAACGCACTTTAGATATTAAAAATGGCAACAATCAAATTGTGGTAAATAATACCAAGAACGCCACGATCTATGCCCGAATTATTAGCTCTGGGAAATTGCCTTTGGGAGAAGAAATAAGTGAAAAGCGGGGATTGAATGTAACGATTACTTATAAAGATTCGCATGGAAAATTAATAGATATAAAGAAACTACAACAGGGACAAGATTTTGTGGCTACCGTTAAAGTAAGCAATCAAAAAAATGAACCGATCAACGATATTGCATTGACCCAAATTTTCCCATCCGGATGGGAAATTGTAAATACGCGTTTTACAGCTTTTGGAGATGCTACTACCAATCAAGCCGATTATACAGACATTAGAGATGATCGTGTAAACTTCTATTTCAATCTAGATAAGAGCTCTAGAAATGGAAGCACGAAATCATTTAATGTCCTGTTGAACGCTTCCTATTTAGGCTCCTATTATTTACCTGGAACCCAAGTAGAGGCGATGTACGACAATGACTATTTTGTGAGAACAAAAGGCCAGTGGATCGAAGTAAATAAATAATCTGTCATTCCGCAATTGATGCGAAAAAAGTATGTCGATATCCGAATCTTTTCGGGGTGACCAAACACATCTAAAATTTAGAACAAATGAAAACAATAATAAAAATATTAGTTATAGTAGCAGCCAGTAATTTTGCTAATGCACAAGACATTCAGTATGTCTCTGCAGAAAACGGACTAGTGGTTAGAGAACGCCCAAGCAGAGGAGCCATCCGAGTTGGAACACTTGATTATGGCACAGCTATTGAAATCACAGAACACACACAACTACAATTAGACGTTGTTGATAATAATGAAAAAATATCTGGAGAATGGGTCAAAATCAAGAGTATTGAGAACGATAATGATATGGCAGAAGGCTTTGTATTTAATGGTTTTTTGACCGTAGAAAAATTAAAAAAGAGATTCATTGTTAATTATGATGAATTTACGGTTAGCATTGAAGATGTTACTGAAAAAATGCCAGAAGCCTTGATTGAAAATAGAGATGATATTCTTTCGTTTCACTTAGATTTAGATGAATCTATTGAAGGCAAAACCATTAGAGTGAAACACCACACGGAATTTAGGAGTATAAAAATATTTCAAAAGCACGAAAACAGCATAGCAATTACCGATGAAGCATCACATTGTGATATCATTGATTGGCAGCATTACTATTCCAGTTGGAAACCGCTAAATGCAATTGAAAACCACAGAAAGTTTAAAGCAAAAAGATATTCGGATTTAGATACAACCAAGTTTATAGAAATTGATATTGAAGAATTAAAATTGATCGTAAACGAAACTTGTGGGAAAGCATGGAGCGAGACCATTAAGGATGTAAAATCTATTAAAGAGGCTCCTGTAAGCATCACTTTAAGTAAAATATTTTTACGCATTGTTATGACCGATATTGATGGCCATATTACAGAGAAGATAATTATCTTTGAGATTCCAATGGGATGTTAAATTTTAATAAATAACTAGATTTCCATTTTCAGGGAAATAAAAAATAAAATTATTGATGAAAGATTTTAAAACGTATTACGCTGTAATTTTCACTTCAACACAAACAGCAAACATTGAAGGTTATGGTGAAATGGCTCAGAAAATGGAAGATTTAGCCAAACAGCAAGAGGGCTTTATTAGTATTGATAGTGCAAGAGAAACCGTGGGGATTACGGTTAGTTATTGGGAAAGTTTAGACGCTATCAAAATCTGGAAGCAAAACTCCGAACATCTTTTAGCACAGCAAAAAGGGCGTCAACAATGGTATCGTTGGTATAATGCAAAAATTTGTAAAGTGGAGCGGGAGTATGAGTTTGGAGATAAATAAACAAGCACCCCTTTTCATTTAGATCTCAGAATCCACTCCCCCTTATTAAGGAGCAAAACAAACACACCTTCTCTAATATGGGAAGGTGTCACAAAGACAATCGGCTTAACATTGGAATAAAAAACATGAATAGCATAACAGGCTACATCAAACACAACAAGATCAAATTGGCAGTCACATTAATACTGCTAATTTCTTATTATTTGTGTTTACCTAAGCACTTATTCACCGCTCCAACAGCAACAGTTATTGAGAGTCGAGACGGTGAATTATTAGGGGCATATATTGCAAAAGATGGCCAATGGCGTTTTCCTCATAATGATAGCATTCCAAATAAATTTAAATCCTGCATCATTCTATTTGAAGATGAATATTTTTATAAGCATCCCGGTTTTAATCCCGTCTCCATTGTCAAAGCGCTGAGGGACAATATAAATTCTGGGCATGTGAAACGTGGTGGAAGCACCCTCACTCAACAAACTATTCGATTAGCCAGAAAAGGAAAGCCAAGAACATATTTCGAAAAATTCAAAGAGATTATTCTCGCCACCCGATTAGAATTTAGATCGAGCAAAAATGAAATTTTAGCCTATTATTCCAGTAATGCCCCTTTCGGGGGAAATGTTGTTGGTCTTGATGCAGCATCATGGCGCTATTTTAATAGAAATCCGAAAGATTTATCCTGGGCAGAAAGTGCTACACTTGCTGTATTACCAAATGCTCCAAGTTTAATTTATCCAGGGAAAAATCAGGAGCGCTTATTAAAAAAAAGAAATACATTACTCGAGAAATTACTTCAAAATGAAACTATTGATTCATTAGCTTATAATTTATCAATTGCTGAAGGTTTACCACAAAAACCATATCCTTTGCCTCGAATTGCCCCTCATTTATTACAAAAGATCGCTCAGAAACAATATGGCCAACGTATAAAAACTACGGTCAAAAAAGAACTGCAAACACAAGTCAATAGAATAGTTAAAAGTCATTATAATCACTTACGCCAAAACGAAATTCACAATATTGCTGTTTTAGTTTTAGATGTCAAAACGCGAAAAATCCTCACTTATGTTGGTAATGCTCCGGCTGATAAAGCACACCAAAAAGATGTTGATGTCATAGATAAGCCCAGAAGTACCGGCAGTATCCTAAAACCATTTTTATACGCTGCTATGCTGGACTCTGGTGAGTTACTCCCAAACACCTTAGTTCCTGACGTACCCACACAATTTGCAAGTTATAATCCGCAAAACTACAATAAAGAATATGACGGTGCAGTCACGGCAAAGCGTGCCCTTTCACGTTCCCTAAATGTCCCTTCCGTACGGTTATTACAACAATTTGGTTTGGATCGGTTTTACCATTATTTAAATCAGTTACAATTAAAAGATCTTAAATACAATGCAAATCATTATGGCTTATCCCTTATTCTTGGAGGTGCGGAAAGTAACCTTTGGGATTTGTGCAAAAGCTATGCGGCAATGTCGTCTACTTTAAACCATTTCAATGACAATTCCAGTCAATATTTTTCCAATGAATTTATAGAACCAACATATTTATCAAATTCTACAATTGACTTTGGAGCATTTTCAAAGGAAAAAACAGTTTTTGACGCGGCTTCCATATACTTGACTTTTGAAAGTATGAAAGAGGTAAATCGTCCGGAAGGCCTTGAAAACTGGCAGTTTTTTGACTCCTCAAAACAAATTGCATGGAAAACAGGAACTAGTTTTGGGTTTCGTGATGCTTGGGCTATTGGCACAACCAAAGACTATGTTGTTGGGGTTTGGGCAGGCAATGCTGACGGTGAAGGGAGACCTGGATTAGTAGGGGTTCAGACGGCTGCGCCTATTTTGTTTGATGTTTTCGATTTACTCCCTAATAGTGATTGGTTTTCAAAGCCATTTGATGAAATGCAAGAGATAGAAATTTGTACAAAAAGTGGCTATCGTGCTGCTCCTGATTGTGAAGAACGCGAAAAACAATTTGTACAACTCAGCGGATTAAAAACCAAACCTTGTCCTTATCATGTTTTAGTCCATTTGGATAGTAACTCCCAATATCAAGTAAATACTTCTTGTGAATCTATAAGCAAAATCACCAATAAATCCTGGTTTGTATTACCACCTTTAATGGCCCATTATTACAAAACAAAAAATCCCTTTTATAAATCTTTGCCCCCATATAGAAGTGATTGTTTAACAGAAGGAAGTGCGTCTATGCAGTTTATTTACCCTAAAGAGTCGGCGCAGTTTTTCTTACCGAAGGATTTTGATGGCAATACCAATGCGCTTATTTTAAAAATTGCACATTCAAAACCTGAAACGACAGTGTTTTGGTATCTGGATGAAACTTTTATTGGAAGCACAAAAGCCATTCATGATATGGCTGTTTTACCAAAACAGGGGAAACATCTCATTACTGTTGTAGACGAATTTGGAAACGAAACCAAACGATGGATTGATATTTTGGAATGATTCACTTCTACTTACTCCAAGATGTAAATGGTAGTTTACTTAACTGGGAATTATAATATTTAATTTGCCCAGTAACTTCATCCCCCAACCAAGCTGGTTTTGTAAATTTTTGATCCTCAGTATTTAGTTCTATCTCTGCAATAATAAGCCCTTCGTTAGCTCCAAAAAACTCGTCAACTTCAAAAATGAGATGGTCTATCTTAACTTCATATCGTATTTTATCAATCACCCCTTCTTCACAAAGCAGTAATAAAGTTTCGGCCTCTTTCTTAGAAATTTCCTTTTCCCATTCAAAACGTGACAGTCCGTTACTAGTAGACAATCCTTTTATTGTTAAATAGCCTTTCCCTTCTCTAATTCTAACCCGAACTGTGCGTTCTTTATGAGAATTTAAAAACCCTTGAATAATCTGAGTATTCTTAAAAGATTGGCCTTTAAAATCGGTTGAGTTTACCAAAAATTTACGCTCGATTTCTAACATGTTAATTGTTTAATGTTTTCAATTAGAAGTTATAAATTTACAGTATGTCTAGCGATTTACCAATACGAAAAATTATTCATGTCGATATGGATGCCTTTTATGCATCTGTAGAGCAAATGGACAATCCCGATCTTAAAGGAAAACCCCTAGCTGTTGGTGGTGGCGGTAAACGTGGTGTTGTAAGTGCCGCAAGTTATGAGGCTAGGGAATTTGGTGTACGAAGTGCAATGGCGGGAAATTTAGCTCAGAAGTTATGTCCGGAGCTTATTTTTGTGAAACCCCGATTTGAGCGTTATAATGAAATCTCAAAACAAATACGTAAGATTTTTTTTGATTATTCTGATTTGGTAGAACCATTATCTTTAGATGAAGCTTATATTGATGTTACGAGCAATAAAAAAGGAAACCCTAGTGCATCACTGATTGCTAAAGAAATTAGGCTTCGTATTTTTAATGAAGTCGGATTAACCGCTTCTGCGGGTATCTCAGTAAATAAATTTGTTGCGAAAGTCGCTAGTGATTATAACAAGCCTAATGGTCAAAGAACAGTAAATCCTGAGGAAGTTATTGAGTTTATGGAAGTCCTTGATATTCGGAAATTTTATGGCATTGGAAAAGTTACTGCAGAGAAAATGTACAAAAAAGGTATTTTTACTGGTGCCGATTTAAAAACGAAGTCGCTTGAATTTCTAGAACAGTCCTTTGGGAAATCTGGCACCTATTATTATCATGTTGTACGCGGGGAACACCATAGTGAAGTAAGACCAAATCGGACTCGAAAATCATTAGCCGCAGAACGCACCTTTAGTGAAAATTTATCTAGTGAGATTTTCATGCTGGATAAACTTGAGCATATTGCAGATGAGGTGTCGCGGCGATTAATAAAAAGTAAAGTTGCTGGTAAAACCGTTACTTTAAAAATAAAATACAGTGATTTCTCTTTACAAACAAGAAGTAAAACTTTACCCTATTTTATTAGTGACAGCGCTATTATTCTTGAAACTGCTAAAGGATTATTGTACCAAGAGAAGTTGAAAAATTCGGTGCGTTTATTGGGGATTTCCTTATCTAATTTAAATACAGAAACCAAGAAAAAGGTGGTGCAGAAAACTGTTAGTGTACAGTTAAAGTTTGACTTTTAACCGCGTTAGCGATTGCACAATTGTTGGAGCTCCTTGAAAAGAGCGACTTATAAAAGCGCGACGGTTTTAATTAAAACCGTAACGCCCAATTTATTTAAAAACTACACTCCTTCAATTTCTGTAACTCGTAATGTGTTTACCATTCCTTTAGCCTGAATTGGCATTGCCGCCAAACTTATAAGCATATCTCCTTTTTCTAAATAACCCATTTTACAAGCAATGGCATTTACATCTTCTATGGTTTCATCGGTGCTCACAAACTTATCATAATGAAAGGCTTTTACACCCCATAATAAATTAAGTTGTGTAAGAATGCGATGGTTTGAAGTGAATACCAAAATATGTGCATCTGGGCGCCATGCTGAAATTTGAAATGCCGTATACCCACTATTAGTCAGTGTTGAAATGGCTTTGGCATTAATTTCATTCGCCATATTTGCGGCATGATAACAAATAGATTTTGTGATATAACGATTGGTACGAATATGTGGCGGGGTATGTGGCACTGAAATCAAATGAGAATCTTCAACGCTTTTTATAATATTAGACATTTGTTTAATCACCTCCACTGGATAGGTTCCAACTGAAGTTTCTCCAGACAACATCACGGCATCTGCACCATCCATTACTGAATTTGCAACATCATTTACTTCTGCTCTAGTTGGAGTTAAACTTGTAATCATGGTTTCCATCATTTGCGTGGCAATGATTACCGGAATTCTCGCGCGTTTTGCTCGTAATACAAGTTGCTTTTGAATAAGCGGCACTTCTTCTGCTGGAATTTCAACACCCAAATCGCCACGTGCTACCATTAATCCGTCACAAAAAGCTACAATTTTATCAATATTCTCAACCGCTTCAGGTTTTTCAATTTTAGCAATGATTGGAATTTTATGATCACTATGTTTTTTTATTAATTCTTCAAGTTGCTTTAAATCTTCGGCATGACGAACAAACGACAAAGCCATCCAATCTACTTTTTGCTCGATTGCAAAAATAGCATCCTCAATATCTTTCTCAGTTAATGCTGGTTGTGAGATATTAGTATTAGGAAGGTTTACCCCTTTTTTTGATTTTAATGGTCCCCCTTGAATTACTTTGGCTTTGACTTCACTTTTCTTATCGGTTGAGACCACCTCAAAGATAAGTTTACCATCATCTAATAAAATTCGTTCTCCAGGTTTTGCGTCTTGAGGAAACCTTTCATAAGTCATATAAACACGCTCTTTTGTGCCTTCAAATCGTTCTCCAGTAGCAAAAATAATCTCGTCTCCTTCAGTTACAACAACCTCATGTTGCATAACGCCAACACGTAATTTAGGGCCTTGTAAATCTCCTAATATTGCAGCGTTATAACCATGTTCATCATTTAATTCTCTTATCATTTCAATGCGCTCCTTTACATCGTCGTAATCGGCATGAGAAAAATTAATACGAAACACATTTACACCTTCATCAAGCATTGCTTTAAGCGTTTCTTTCTTACTTGTTGCAGGTCCTAAGGTTGCAACTATCTTAGTTTTCTTTCTTTTGTTCAACATCAATTAAATATTAGGTTGTCTTTAGATTTCAACTGCATTGCATCAATACTATAAACCGCTACAATTTGTGATATCTTTTGAATTTTATGAATTATGGCTTTTTCATTAATGACATTTCCGTCATTATCTATCTTGAGTAAATAATTTACCTTTTTAAATTCAGGGATTAAATTATAGTTTCTTATAATTTTACTTTGCGTCTTAAATAGGGACGCTACTCCTGATTCACTGACTTCTTCTTTTTTACAGGCATTAGAAACTAAATTCCATGTCATTTGCTGATTTTTATCTTCCCATTCGAAAAGTGAATATGATAGTGCCTCATTTTTAAAATCTAAATCTTGAGGCATACGTTTTAAATTAATCTGTAAAAATTGGTTTAAAAGATAAGCAACACGATAATCTTCTATTGTGCAATGAATTGCGAATAGAGCATAAGTGTCATCATAAAAATCGTCTACAAGTAGTTTGTGTAACGCCATAATCATCAAATTATGAGATGTAAATATAATATTTTAGAGAGATAATCTGCTAAAGAAGTAGCTTTCTTAGTAGTAAATCCTTACGAAAACGTTATCGCTATTGGACATAATTCAAATCGCTTTGGATATTTCTGTTTGAAACACAAAAAACGCACGCTTAGAAGCTTTCTCTTCAGCTTTCTTTTTTGAAGTTGCTCTAGCTTTAGCTATAACTTTATTGTCTATTGATAATTTTACAGAAAAGTGCTTAAGTTGATCATTCCCTGTATCTTCATAAACATTATAATCAAAAATCTTTTTTTCTTTTTGGCACCATTCAATAAGTAAACTTTTATAGCTAATAACTTTGCCTTCCAGTTTTTCAATATCTACATGAGGGGTAATAACACGACTGAAAATAAATTTTTCACAATAAAAATAGCCAAGATCTAAAAAAATAGCCCCTACTAAAGCTTCAAATAAGTTACCATGAATGTTATCTCCAAAATTACCTTTTGGTATTTTACTCTCCACTAAATTGATGAGTTTTAGTTCTTTACCCAACTCATTTAAATGTTCTCTACTCACAATTTTCGAGCGCATTTTAGTTAAATAGCCTTCATCTCCTTGTGGAACTTCATTAAATAAATGGGTAGCCACCACCGAACTCAACATCGCGTCTCCTACAAATTCCAGCCGTTCATAATTTATTGGTGTGCCCTTATCATCACGCTTATTCATAGATCTATGCGTAAAGGCTTTTTTATAAAGACTCTTTTTTTTAGGTTTAAAACCTAATATTTCCTGAAGTTGGATAAAAAAATTCCCGTCTTTATCAGAACGGGAATTTAATATGTTACGAATGAAGTTCATTCGGGATTTAATCTAGTTTCTTGAATAATACACAGGCGTTATGACCACCAAATCCAAAGGTATTACTCATGGCAACTTTAACGTCTCTTTTTTGTGCCTTGTTTAAAGTTAAATTTAATCCTGGATCTATGTTTTCATCAACCGTTGTATGATTAATTGTTGGTGGAACAATTCCGTGTTCCATAGACAATATGGCTGAAATTGCTTCTATGGCTCCTGCTGCTCCCAGCAAGTGACCAGTCATAGACTTAGTTGAATTAATATTTATGTTTTTTGCATGACTACCAAACACTTCTGTAATAGCTTTAAGTTCGGCTACATCCCCTAAAGGAGTGGATGTCCCATGAGTGTTGATAGCATCAACATCTTCTGGTTTTAATCCTGCATTCTCTAAACAATTTTGCATCACTGCAAATACACCAATTCCTTCCGGGTGTGGTGCCGTCATATGATGTGCATCAGAAGATAAACCACCTCCTAAAAACTCAGCATATATTTTTGCTCCTCTTGCCTTAGCATGCTCATACTCTTCAAGAACGAGTGCCCCTGCACCTTCTCCAAGGACAAAACCATCTCTGGTTCCGTCAAATGGTCGTGATGCTGTTTCAGGACTTTCATTTCTAGTTGATAAGGCATGCATGGCGTTAAACCCACCCATTCCAGCAATAGTAACTGCGGCTTCACTTCCTCCGGTAACAATAACATCACAATGCCCTAAACGAATCAAGTTTAAAGCATCAAACATAGCGTTAGCAGAAGATGCGCAAGCAGAAACTGTTGTGTAATTTGGCCCCATAAATCCATATTTTATGGAAATATTTGCAGGGGCAATATCTGCAATCATTTTAGGAATAAAGAACGGATTAAATCTTGGGGTTCCATTTCCTTCTGAGAAGTTTAAAACTTCGTTTTGAAATGTTTCCAAGCCTCCAATTCCTGCTCCCCAAATAACACCAACTCTTAATTTGTTAACCTCGTCAAGATTTAATTTCGCATCTGCGATAGCTTCATCAGAAGCTACCATTGCATATTGCGCAAATCGATCCATTTTACGAGCTTCTTTTCTGTCAAGAAAATCGGTTGCGTTAAAGTTTTTTAATTCGCAAGCGAATTTGGTCTTGAACTTCTCAGTGTCAAAATATGTTATTGGCGCAGCACCGCTTTTACCACTAATAAGACTTTCCCAATATTCATCTTTGGTATTTCCTATTGGCGTAAGCGCACCTAAACCGGTAACAACAACTCGCTTTAGTTTCATAAACTATTCCTTATTTTGCGTCTTCAATATATGATATTGCTTGACCTACTGTTCCAATGTTTTCAGCTTGATCGTCTGGGATTTGAATATCAAATTCTTTTTCAAATTCCATTATTAGTTCAACAGTGTCTAATGAATCTGCTCCTAAATCGTTAGTGAAGCTAGCTTCAGTTACAACTTCGTTTTCATCAACACCCAATTTGTCTACGATAATCGCTTTTACTCTTGATGCAATGTCTGACATAATCTTTAAATTTTAAGTTTTAATTAGGACGCAAAAATAAAAAACTTTATTTTAAAACGCACCATTACTGTAAAAATGTGAAGTAATTTAAGAATTTAAAGTTTAAGTATTTCCTTTTTGCTTCTAATTGTTAATATTTATTCCTTTTTTTGCCTGACCAATCTTAACATTATATTTGAAAATGAAACGTGTTGTAATTTTTGCCTCCGGATCTGGAACTAATGCTGAAAATTTAATAAAGTTTTTTCAAAACAGAGATAATGCTGTTGTTAATTTAGTATTAACCAACAACCCTCAAGCTAAAGTAATTCAACGATGTAATGCGCTAAAAACAAGCTGTTTGTCTTTCAACAAAACTGCTATAAACAACAGTCTAGATGTTTTAAATATTCTTAAAAATGCGCAACCAGACCTTATTGTTCTTGCTGGCTTCTTGTGGAAATTCCCTGATCATATTTTAAGTGAATTCCCTAATAAAGTCATTAATATTCACCCTGCACTGTTGCCAAATTATGGTGGAAAAGGGATGTATGGAAAGCATGTTCATGAAGCCGTTGTAAAAAATAAAGAAAGCGAAACTGGCATCACTATTCACTATGTGAATGAACATTATGATGAAGGCGCCGTCATTTTTCAGGCAAAATGTGATCTTGAACCGACAGATAATGCCGAAGATGTCGCTAAAAAAATTCACAAATTGGAAATGGAACACTTTCCAAAAATTGTAGAACAACTTTTATTTTCAAATTAAAACTATTGAGATACACCTATTTGTGCATATAAAATGTCTAAGAAAAAGAAAAAATATTATACCGTTTGGAAAGGGCATCATACAGGTGTTTTTGAATCCTGGAATGATTGTAAGGCGCAGATAAAAGATTATCAAGGAGCACAATACAAATCGTTTTTAACTTTTGATGCTGCAAAAAAAGCGCTTGACGGAAATTATAAAGACTATATAGGTACGTCTAAGTCTTTTAAGAGTGAGTTATCGGCGGTACAATTAAAAAAAATTGGGCTTCCTAATTATAATTCTATTTCTGTAGACGCTGCCTCAAGTGGCAATCCGGGAATTATGGAATACCGTGGGGTAGATACTAAATCCAAAAAACAGCTTTTTATTCAGGGGCCTTTTAATCAGGGAACAAATAATATTGGAGAATTCTTGGCGCTTGTTCATGGGTTGGCTTTTTTAAAAAAACACGATAGTAAACGCATTCTTTATACCGACTCCAGAACGGCACTGAGTTGGGTTAAGAAAAAAACATGTAACACCAAATTGGAACGTTCTGCTAAGAATGAAGATTTATTTATTCTTGTAGATCGCGCTGTTGATTGGTTAAAAAAGAACAGCTATACCACTACACTTGTAAAATGGGAAACCAAAGCTTGGGGGGAAATTCCCGCCGATTTTGGGAGGAAGTAATGCCTATTAATTTCTCTTATCAGATAGCCCCATTTATAAATTACATTTCATCATTCATATATCATTAATTTATCACACATTTGTTAGAAGTAATTACTTACTTGTTTTTATGATTTTTCTTACTTATATTGCAATTAACAAAACAACCCTAGCTGTTTTGTAACATATTTTATTGTATAACTGGAGCTGTTTTTTAACAGGTCTTTAAATTTAAAAATTATGAATTTACAAAGTTTAGGCGTTCAGGAATTGAATGCAAATGAGATTAGAGAAACTGATGGAGGTGGTTTTTTTGACAACTTATTTCATGGGGTTTCTTATGAAGGACATGGAAGTGGCCTTAGGTATTTTGCAAGTGCTATTTCCAACACGATTAAAATTGGGGTCAATGCAGCAAAAATGGGCGTAGCCTTTAGTGTAGCCGTAATTACCACAACCAAATAGCTTTATTCTAACTGAAAAAGTTAACTAGAATTAATTTTTTTAGTTTTTTATTTAACTAATGAAATTAAACATAGTCCATTCTATATTATTAGTGTTACTCTTTTTTGTTTACTCAAGTCCACTAATTTTTATAAATTACGTTTTATTTGACAACTCATTAGATGAAGATATAATTACTGGTATATCAATGATTTTAAGCATTGGATTAATAATAATTACTTTAAATTATGTAAATAGAGCGAAAATAAAATTCAACTTAAAAGTTCTTGACTATCGATTACTTATTTTTTTAGCATTCATTCTAATATTATCAGATATCGCAATTACTAATCCAGGGATTCTACTAATAGAAACTTTTATTGACAACGGGGATTCTATTAACACAAATGAGTCATATTCATATTTATTAGCTGCTATATTAATTGCTCCTATTGTGGAAGAAGTTTTATTTAGAGGCATAATTTTAAAAGGTCTTTTAGAAAACGCTAAATACTCACCGAATAAAGGAATCCTAATATCCGCTATACTTTTTTCAATCATACATTTTAACTTTATACAGATATTTTCAAGCTTATCTATTGGACTTTTATTGGGGTATTATTTCTATAAAACTCGCAGCCTAACTGGGGCTGTTCTATTACATTTCATAGCAAATATGAGCATACTATTATGCTCATATGTGAATAAAACCTTAGGAAATTCCAAAATAACATCCATATCAGATATTTATGGCAATTATTCCATTTATATTATTGGTGTTCCTTTAGTAGTAGTTGTGTTTCTAATATTTAAACTTGTAAAAAACCAAAGAAATATTTATGACTAGTAAGCAAAAAATATGATGCAGCAAAAAAAATCGGAAAAGATTTTGCAGAATCAGCTCTTAATTAAAAAGAATAATTATGGAAAATTTAAACGTAACTTATTTATCTCAAACTGAATTAAAAAGAATAAATGGAGGTGGATTTTTTGACGCCGCCTTTTCAGTATTTAAAACTGTTCTTAAATATTCTAGTCTTGGAGGAGCTCTTATAGTTGGTATTGGAGAAGGAATACTTGAAGCCGTTGAAGAAGCTAATGAAAACTAAAGTGTTGTGTTATTGTTAAACTCAAATTTAATAAATATGAAAAAATTACAAGAACAAATACAAGAACATTTAAAAAACCCAATTTATTTAATTTTGATTGTTCTTATTGCCATTCTCATGTATTTTTATCTTAATGAATATTTTTATGATACCGGAGAAAAAATTGGTAAAGAATTAATTCTTTCTTATAACAAATAGTGTCTCTGAATTTATAAGTCCCTTTATCATAGTACATGGAGTTATAGAATAAGCATAATATTATTATTAAGTTCCATCGCGTTTCATTCCATTTTTACTAATAGGTCATGGATTTATCACACAACGTCAGAGGCAAATACCACACCCTTTGGAGCAAACAAAGGCTTCTTTAATTCATAAATTATTCAATTTATAAAAAGTCCGTTTTAAAATTAAATTGGCATTAAAAAATATTCGTGTATTAGTGCTTAAACGATTATATTTGCAGTAAATTTTTAAGCCTCATTATGAGTAAATTAGTGATTGTAGGTACAGTAGCATTTGATGCCATTGAAACCCCTTTTGGAAAGACAGATAAAATATTAGGTGGCGCAGCTACTTTTATAGGCTTAGCAGCATCTCAATTCAATGTAGATTCTGCTATAGTTTCAGTTGTTGGAGGTGATTTTCCACAGGAACACTTAGATCTATTATCGGAAAGAGAAATTGATATTTCGGGAATAGAAATCGTAAAAGAAGGCAAAACATTCTTTTGGAGTGGATTGTATCATAACGATATGAATTCTCGTGACACCTTAATAACCGAATTAAATGTGTTGGCAGATTTTAAACCTGTAGTCCCAAAAAGCTATCGTGATTCAAAAGTGGTAATGTTAGGTAATTTACATCCTTTAGTACAATCAAGTGTTTTAGACCAAATGACTACAGAACCACTGTTGGTCGTTTTAGACACCATGAATTTTTGGATGGATTGTGCTTTGGAAGACCTTCTAACTGTTATAAAAAGAGTTGATGTTATTACCATCAATGATGAAGAAGCTCGTCAACTTACTGGAGAATACTCATTAGTTGTTGCCGCTAGAAAGATTCATGAAATGGGTCCAAAATATGTAGTGATTAAAAAAGGAGAACACGGCGCATTATTATTTCACAACGAGAATGTATTTTTTGCCCCGGCACTTCCTTTAGAGGAGGTTTTTGATCCTACAGGAGCTGGAGACACCTTTGCTGGTGGCTTTGCTGGTTACTTAGCTAAAACTGATGACCATTCTTTTGAGAACATGAAGAAGGCCGTTATTTACGGCTCGACATTAGCTTCTTTTTGTGTAGAGAAATTTGGAACCGAGCGCATGGAAAATCTTGATGGAAATGAAATTCATAAGCGACTACAGCAATTTAAGGCTTTAACGCAATTCGAAATAGAATTAACATAAACCAACGCGCTCAAAAATTGAGCGCGTTTTTTAATTATAATAATCTACCATAATATAATTATTATGGATTCATTAATTTGTCATTTAGGAGAAATCCCTAAATAAAACAAAAACACTAAAACAATGAGTGACGCTTTAAAACATGAGTGTGGTATTGCACATATTAGGCTTTTAAAACCTTTAGAATTTTATAAGGAAAAATATGGCAGTGCCTTTTATGGTGTAAATAAAATGTATCTATTAATGGAAAAGCAGCACAATCGTGGACAAGATGGTGCCGGTTTTGCCAGTATTAAACTAGATACAAAACCAGGAGAACGCTACATTAGTAGAGTGCGTTCTATTGAGCAGCAACCCATTCAGGATATTTTTGCTCAAATTAACTCGAGAATTAATAAAGAACTTACTGAAAACCCAGAGTATGCTGATGATGTTGAGCTACAAAAAAAACACATTCCATACATTGGAGAAGTGCTTTTAGGCCATGTACGTTATGGCACCTTTGGTAAAAATAGTGTTGAAAGTGTACATCCTTTTTTAAGACAAAATAACTGGATGCACCGAAATTTAATTATGGCGGGGAACTTTAACATGACTAATGTAAAAGAACTTTTCAGCAATCTAGTGGAACTGGGACAGCATCCTAAAGAATATACCGATACCATAACAATTATGGAAAAAATTGGGCACTTTTTGGATGATGCGGTAAGTAAAATTTATAAAAAACTAAAAAAAGAAGGTTATAATAAAATTGAGAGTTCTCCATTAATTGCAGAGCGCTTAAATATTGCTAAAATTTTAAAAAAAGCGGCTAAAAATTGGGATGGTGGTTATGCAATGGCTGGGTTATTAGGTCATGGTGATTCTTTCGTGCTTAGAGATCCTGCAGGAATTCGTCCAGTTTATTACTATCTGGATGATGAAGTTGTTGTAGTTGCTTCTGAGCGCCCAGTAATTCAAACTGTTTTTAATGTAGATTTTGATGATGTCAAAGAATTAGATCCAGGACACGCCCTTATCACTAAAAAATCTGGAGAAGTTTCAATTCAAGAAATTTTAGAACCTTTAGAAAGAAAGTCTTGTTCATTTGAACGTATTTATTTTTCTCGAGGAAGTGATGCCGAAATTTACAAGGAACGTAAATTGCTTGGAAAACTTATTATGCCTAAAGTTTTAGAGTCAATCAATCATGATATTAAAAACTCTGTGTTTTCATACATACCTAATACGGCTGAAACTTCATTCTTTGGAATGATTGAAACCGTTGAAGAATATTTAAATAAAAAGAAAACTGAAGCTATTTTAAACGGACAGCGTTCGTTATCGGCCGAAAATGTTAAAGCACTTTTATCGGAACATCCACGAATTGAAAAAATCGCAATTAAGGATGTTAAACTACGAACATTTATTACTGAAGATAGCAGTAGAAATGATCTTGTTGCGCACGTTTATGATGTTACTTATGGGGTTATAAAACCCGAAGACAATCTTGTTATTATAGATGATAGTATTGTTCGTGGTACCACATTAAAAATGAGTATTCTTAAAATGATGGATCGATTGAATCCAAAAAAGATAGTCATTGTCTCTTCGGCACCTCAAATTCGATATCCAGATTGCTATGGAATAGATATGGCTAATTTAGAAAGCCTAGTAGCCTTTAGAGCAGCCTTAGAACTGTTAAAAGACCATAACAAATACCACATCGTTGAAGCGGTTTACAAAAAGTGTAAAGCTCAAGTTAATTTGGAGGATAAAGATGTTCAAAATTTTGTAAAAGAAATTTATGATCCGTTTATAGATGAACAGATATCACATAAAATTTCGGAATTATTAGGAGACGAATCTATAAAAGCTGAAATCGATATTATATTCCAACCCGTTGAAAACCTGCATATTGCATGCCCTGAACATTTAGGAGACTGGTACTTTACAGGCAACTATCCAACTCCAGGGGGTAATAGAGTGGTTAACAGAGCCTTTATTAATTTTTACGAAGGAAAGAATGAACGTGCATATTAGCGAAAAAATAAGTTTTTTGTCTGTTAGTCTATGAAAATTAACGCTTTAACCCAAAAAATTAGCATTTCATCTAATATTTAGATGCATTAAGTAAAATACTTTTACTTTTATATCACCATAACATAAGTAGGTTAAGTTCATGGTAGATTTGGGGCAAAAAAAGGTGAACTCTCGTTCACCTTTTTTTATTTTATATGTTTTCTTATAAGCTCTTAATGGTAAAATATTATACTTCTTTTTCTAAGCTATTTCAATTATCCTTTTCACAATCTCCAAGAACCCGTCAAAACCTGTTGGACTAATTTATCAGTATTTTAACTAATAAATTTATTTATTAGAATTAATCGCCCTTATATTTGTCTCACCATAACATAAGTAGGTTAAGTTTATGGTAGATTTGGGGCAAAAAAGGTGAACTCTCGTTCACCTTTTTTATTTTTATATGTTTTCTTAAAACCTATTTAGATTCAGCAAAACGTCTTTCAACTTCATTCCAGTTTATCACATTAAAAAAAGCTTCAATATAATCGGGTCTTCTGTTTTGATAATTTAAATAATAAGCATGTTCCCAAACATCCAATCCTAAAATTGGCGTTCCTTCACAAGTAACTCCTGGCATTAATGGATTGTCTTGGTTTGGTGTAGAACACACTTCAACTTTTCCTCCTTTATGTACACATAACCACGCCCAACCAGAACCAAACTGAGTTGCTGCGGCTTTACTAAATGCGTCTTTAAAATTTTCAAATGATCCATAAGCAGCTTCTATAGCATCTTTTAAATCACCTGATAATCGTCCTTTACCTTCTGGATTCATAACATCCCAAAATAATGAATGGTTATAAAACCCACCGCCATTATTCCTAACTGCTGCGTTATTCATATCCATGTTATCTAAAATATCTTCAATAGATTTTCCCTCTAAATCTGTACCGTCAACAGCAGCATTCAGTTTAGATGTATAACCATTATGGTGTTTAGAATGGTGTATTTCCATTGTTCTTGCATCAATATGTGGCTCAAGAGCATCATACGCATATTGTAATTTTGGTAATTCGAATGCCATAATATTTTGTTTTTATGTTAGTATTTATTTTCAAATCAAATTTACGATAAAGGATTAAAATTTACTTCTATAAGTTATTAAGTTTACCTATTTTGGTATAAAAAATATCTTTCTTGAATTCTAACGCTTTCAACATATACGATGCTTCGGCCGGTAGTGGAAAAACATTCACTCTAGTTAAAGAATATTTAAAAATCTTATTTAGTGCTACCAGCAAAGAACCTTACAAACATATTCTAGCTATTACGTTCACCAATAAAGCAGTTGGCGAAATGAAAATGCGGATCATTGATACCTTAAAGGAGTTTTCAAACAAAAGCATATTAGACGCTCCCAATGATATGTTTAACACCATCTGTCAAGAACTATCATTAGCTCCAAATGAAGTGCATCACAAAGCACAAATAATTTTAAATCGTATTGCTCATAATTATGCGGCATTTGATATCTCTACCATCGATAAGTTTACTCAAAAACTAATTAGAGCCTTTGCTTTTGATTTAAAACTTCCACTAAATTTTGAAGTAGAATTAGATTCAGAGACACTCTTAAACCAAGCCGTTGATAAACTTATAGCTAAAGCTGGGACAGATAAAGTACTTACCAAAATTTTAATTGATTTTGCATTTGAAAAAGCCGATGAAGATAAAAGCTGGGATGTTGCTCTGGATTTTTATGCCATTGCCAAGTTGCTCGTTAATGAAAATGACATTGGACCTATTAACGCTCTAAAGGAAAAATCCCTAGACGATTTTAAAACACTAAAAGCTGGATTAAAAAAACAAACCATCTCCAATGAAAATTCAATTGTCACCAAAGCAGATAGCGCACTTACTTTAATAAGCGAGTGCGGCTTAGAATACAATGACTTTTCAGGAAGCTATTTGCCTAAGTTCTTTAAAAATATAAGTGATAAAAAATTCAATATAAATTTTGAAGCCAAATGGCAGGAAGATCTTGAATCTAAAGTCCTTTACCCTAAAAGAGTGACTCCAGATATTGCATCGATAATTGAAAATATACAAGCTCAACTAGCCTTGGCATATAATGAAATTAAACGTGAGGTGTTTCATCATAAATTTGTATTGAATTTTACTAAAAATGTGACGCCTTTATCCGTTCTTAATCTTATTAATAATGAGCTTAGCACCCTAAAAGAAGATCAAAACATTGTATTAATCTCTGAGTTCAATTCTTTAATCAGCAACGAAATAAAACACCAGCCTTCCCCATTTATTTACGAACGCATCGGCGAAAAGTTTAAGCATTACTTTATTGATGAGTTTCAGGACACTTCGGTTATGCAGTGGCAGAATTTAATTCCGCTCTTACAAAATTCCTTGTCAAGCGAAAATGGGAGTGTAATGCTCGTTGGTGACGCCAAACAATCAATTTATAGATGGCGTGGTGGTAAGGCAGAACAGTTTATTGGCTTATGCAATAATGACAATCCCTTTGTCACAGAAAAAAAAGAACATTATTTACCAACAAATTATAGGAGTTTTAAAGAAGTGGTTTCATTTAATAATGGCTTTTTCAAACACCTATCAACATTTATATTTAAAAATAAAACATACGAAAACCTGTATGCTCAGAGCCCCCAGAATCTATCTATTGACAAAAATGGGTATGTCAGTTTAAAATTTTTAGAGATCGATAAAGGAGATCACAAAGATGATATTTATCCTAACTGCGTCCTTGAGACTATTAATAACTGTTTAGAAAATGGATTTCATCTTAAGGATATTTGTGTGCTAGTACGGAAAAAGAAAGAAGGAGTCGCTATAGCCGATTATTTAAGTAAAAATACGATTGACATTATTTCTTCCGAAACACTATTACTTGATCGGAGTCCAGAAGTACGGTTTATAAACAACATGTTAAGTTATATCCTTGATCCAAAAAATGAACTTGCAAAGGTCTCGGTTTTAAACTATTTAACAGACATTAAACTTAACATCACCGACAAGCATTCTTTTTTTAAAAGCTATTTACATTTAGAGCCCTATAAGTTTTTTGAGGCCTTTAGTGAATTTCAAATATATTTTAGACATCAAGATGTTTTACAATTACCAATTTATGAAGCTATAGAATCCATTATTCATAGTTTTAATTTAATACCAACTTCAAATGCCTATGTGCAATTTTACCTTGATTTTGTTTTAGACTATTCTCAAAAAATCAATTCAAGTTTATCTGGCTTTCTAGACCATTATGAGTCTAAAAAAGAACGCTTAAGCATTGTGTCTCCACAAGGCAAAAATGCCGTACAAATTATGACCATCCATAAATCTAAAGGCTTAGAATTTCCGGTTGTCATTTTTCCATATGCCGATTTGGATATCTATAAAGAATTAAATCCAAAAGCATGGATGGCCTTAGACCCTGAACAATATTATGGTTTTTCTCAAGCATTATTAAATTACAATAAAGACTTTAAGAACTACGGCGAAACAGGAGAAGAGATATTTAATAATCATCAAGCCGAATTAGAATTAGATAACCTTAATATTCTCTATGTTACTTTAACAAGAGCCATTGAACAATTGCATATTATTAGTCATAAATCATTAGACAAAAAAGGTGATGAAAACTTAAAACTTTATTCAGGAATGTTTGTTAATTACCTTAAACACATAGGGCAATGGGATGACAATACGGCTCACTATACCTTTGGAAATCCTAAAAAAGAATCCCTTAATGAAGTTCAAGATTTAAACGTTATTGAACAACAACACTTCATTTCAACACCCAAAAAAGATCACAACATAAGTATTGTAACAAACTCTGGATATTTATGGGATACAGCACAAGAAGATGCTATTGAAAAAGGAAATCTCATCCATAATTTAATGTCACAAATAAAAACTAAATCGGATGTGGATATTACACTTTCCAATTTTTTATCCACTGGTATTATTAATGACTCACAAGTAAAAGATCTTGAAACCATTCTCTTGAATATTGTGGATCACCCACAATTAGTTTCTTATTATAGTTCGGACAATACCATTTACAATGAGAAAGATATCATTACAAAAGACGGCGTCTCTTTACGCCCTGACAGATTAGTTATCAATGCAAAAAATGAAGTCGTAATCATCGATTATAAAACGGGACTACCGGATAAAAAACACGGCCTTCAGCTTGAGCGATATAGCGCTGCAATAGAGGATATGAGTTTTTCTGTGACAAATAAAATTCTTATATATATTAATGATACTTTAGAAATAAAAGAAGTTTAAATTTGCAAAAAACAAAAGCATGTACGGATCGATAAAAGAACAACTTCAAAAAGAACTTCAAGACATAAAAAACAATGGTCTTTATAAGGAAGAGCGTATCATAACTTCTGCTCAAGGTGCAGAAATCACATTAAATACTGGCGAAAAAGTATTGAATTTTTGTGCTAATAATTATCTAGGATTGTCTGCACATCCAGAAGTTATTCAAGCGGCAAAAGATACTATGGACACCCATGGTTTTGGAATGTCATCGGTTAGATTTATTTGTGGAACACAAGATATTCATAAAGATTTAGAGCAAAAAATTGCTGACTTTTACCAAACTGAAGACACTATATTATACGCTGCAGCTTTCGATGCAAATGGTGGTGTTTTTGAACCATTACTCACAAAAGAAGATGCTATAATTTCAGATTCTTTAAATCACGCTTCAATTATTGATGGTGTTAGATTATGTAAAGCAGCAAGGTATCGCTATCAAAATAGTGATATGGCCGATTTGGAGAAACAACTTCAAGATGCAAATGCCAATGGTGCCCGATTTAAAATTATTGTAACCGATGGTGTATTTTCAATGGATGGCTTAGTTGCTCCTTTAGATAAAATTTGTGATCTCGCAGATAAATATGATGCGATGGTGATGATTGATGAATGTCATTCTGCTGGATTTATTGGTAAAACAGGTCGTGGAACTCTTGAAGAAAAAAACGTACTTGATCGTATCGATATTATCACTGGAACTCTTGGGAAAGCACTTGGTGGTGCTATGGGAGGATATACTACTGGCAAAAAGGAAATTATCGATATGTTACGTCAGCGATCAAGACCTTACTTGTTTTCAAACTCACTCGCCCCTGCAATAGTTGGTGCCTCAATTAAAGTTTTTGAAATTCTTTCAAATGACACTTCACTTAGAGATAAATTAGAGTGGAATACAAATTATTTTAAACAAGGCATAAAATCTGCTGGTTTTGATATCGTTGATGGCGATTCGGCAATAGTCCCAGTAATGCTATATGATGCAAAATTATCGCAAACAATGGCCAATATGTTACTAGAAGAAGGCATCTATGTTATTGGTTTCTTTTTTCCTGTAGTTCCTAAAGACAAAGCAAGAATTAGAGTACAACTATCGGCGGCACATGAAAAAGATCATTTGGATCATGCTATTACTGCTTTTATTAAAGTTGGAAGAAAATTAGAAATCATCTAAAATATACCTGTTTTAACGATAAAAGGTCAATATTTTCCTATATTAAACTTTGTTAATAACATTTAACAACTTACTTTTGCTTACAATTAACACTTAAAATTAAATTATAGAATATGAAAAATCTTAGCAGATTAATGTTCGCCTTGTTGCTTGTTATTGGTTTTAGCAATGCAAATGCGCAAGACGAAAACAACACATGGCAATTCAGCTTTGGGTTTAACGCAGTAGACTTTTATCCTGTTGGAGAAGATATGCCTTTAGGAAATTATTTCGAAGAGTTTTTTAACTTAGAAGATCACTACAACATTGTTCCTTCTTTATCAACTTTTACAGTTTCTAAATACTTAGGAGATGGTTTCTCTTTTGGTGTTACTGGATCTATTAATAGAATTGAACATATTGGAAATACAGATGTAAATGATTTAAGTTATTTCGGTGCTGATGGTATCATTAAATATAGCTTAAGTAATCTTTTTGGCTGGAACAAACTTGAGCCTTACCTTGGAGTAGGTGGAGGTTACACTTGGATTGATAAAATTGGAGCTGGAACTTTAAATGGTTCTTTTGGTATTAACTATTGGTTTTCTGAGCATGTTGGTTTTACTGTACAATCTAGTTACAAACATTCTTTTGAAGATCATTTAGCAAAACACTTCCAACATTCTGTTGGAATTTCAATTAAATTTGGTGGAAAAGACACTGATGGTGATGGGATCTACGATCAAAATGATGCTTGTCCAGAAGTTCCTGGTTTAGAAGCTTTCAATGGTTGTCCAGATAGCGATGGCGATGGGATTGAAGATTCAAAAGATACCTGTCCTAATGAAGCTGGTTTAGCTGAATTTAATGGCTGTCCTGATAGTGATGGTGATGGTGTATCTGACAATAATGATAACTGTCCTAATGTAGCTGGATTAAAATCTTTATCAGGTTGTCCTGATGCTGATTCTGATGGAATTACTGATGGTAGTGATAACTGTCCTAATGAAGCAGGTCCTGCTGCAAACAACGGTTGCCCTTGGCCAGATTCTGACGGTGATGGTGTATTAGACAAAGATGATCAATGTCCTAACGAAGCTGGAACCGTTGCTAACAATGGTTGTCCTGAAGTAGTTGTTCCAACTGCTGAAGAAGAAGCTAAATTAACAAGCTATGCTCGTTCTATAAACTTCAACATTAACCAATCTAGTTTTAAATCTGGTACTGTTGAAATTTTACAAGCAATTACTGCTATATTAGTAGAGTATCCTAAAGCTAACTTTACAGTTGAAGGTCATAC
>CAJXVU010000040.1 GCA_913062555.1 uncultured Bacteroidota bacterium | reverse complement strand
GTGCTGTGGAGCTAAATCCAGAGCAATATAAAGAAGCTGCTTAACAATTTAGGCGACAACTGCCTTGAAAAACACCGGTTTCCCTAAGATCCACACACCCGTTGTCAAAAACTTGTAGTAAATAAATATCAATAAATTGCTGAAATATACGATAAATAAACTAAATACTATCTAAATATAAAGTTAATATATCATCCGATGCATTGGATAAGAAGATAATACGTTAACTAAATAATGCAATAAAACTCCCATACAAAAAAATACTAAATAGTAGTTTCCTCTGCGTCAGGATTGTTATTGGCAGAATAAATTTAAAATAATAAAGTAACGATAAGTTAGCAGATTCTCAAAGGCATTCAATTTTAAGAGGCATTATTAATCAAGCTCAATCAAAGTGACTTATCGGTCAAAACGTCTTCAGAACAAATTATTATGTGAATTATAGAAAGGGTAAAATATCCCAGTAGAAGTCTTTCCGACTACTACTTAAGCCTCTTCTATTTCTTTCTTTTAGAAATAATGTGAACCCCGCTTGGCCTGGATCATATTGTTGAACAACTTTAATAAAATCAGAACCACTATGATGAGCAGGAGTTTTCTGTTTATCTAAAATTAAAAATAACTGATTGAATGCAGCAAACCAATTTTTTATTATTTCCAAATATTAATTCATTTAAAAGCAGTAAGTAACCCTCAAAAGTTCCTTTGGTGACTTTTACTTTGCCATTAATTCACGATCTTAGTTCTGTTCATGAAATAAGAATTTTTGAGAATAAAGAGATGAATATTTGTTCATTTACCACTCCTCGCCTAATACCAATAAAATAATTTTGAACGCAATAAAACTTACGTAACATCTCGTTGAAAAATCGATAATTAGAACAAGCTTTAGTGCAAGAATTCCTTTTCATCAACTGGTTCTAATCTTTTAAATTACTAAATAAATTTCCTTATATTTTAAACAAAAAAATCTAAGTATTTCACATACTTCTGAAAATCAAAAGTACGCCATGTGTACTATATTCCTTATATTTCAACAAGTTACGAGTTGCCTGATATAAGCAAATAGACTATAGTTCTACTTAATTACTTAGTTACTTAGTTACTTAGTTACTTAGTTACTTAGTTATCAAAGAGGAACACCCATGAATGATGTTGTAAAAGAAAAAAAGAAGTTGGGCAGAAAAGCAACTTTAACACCAGATAAAATCATCACAACTATCAAAGCTCTTCAAGATGATAGTTGTGATGTTACTCCCTGTATTATTAGAAAAAAAATAGGTTTTGGTGGACTAGGAAATATCGCTGCCGTAATGGATTCTTTTCTTAAAGAACAAACTGGAATATCCCTATCTGAAAGTACCCCAACTGAAAATCATATATTAGCTCCAGATCTCGAAGACAAAGTAAACATGCTGATAAGTGACCTATCTCTTCAAGTTAACAATTTCGCGTTAGAAAGCGATTTGTTAGCAACAAATATTGCAGATAAAAGAGCACGATCTGCATATGACACCATGATTGAGAACAATAAGAAGCTAGTGGATGAACAAAATTTAACTATAAAAATATTTGATGAAGTCGAAACCAAAAACGATGAATTGAATGAGAAAATTATAGAAATTGAAACAAGACTTGAAAATGAGCAAGTTAAATCAGCAGCTTTGGATGCAGATTTAAGTAGAGCTAATGACGAATCAGCTCGATTAAATTTATTGATATCCGATACAAAAGTGAGTTTATCTGAATCAACAACTAAAAATAAATCTCTTGAAAAATTGATTACAAAAATTGAAACAAGATTGGAAGGTTCAGTAACGGATAAAGAAATTGCAGTTAATGAATCGACTCAACTTAGAATTCAATTGACGGAAACCTCGACAAAACTTGAATCTTCGGAAGCAATTGTTGTTCAACTAAAATCAGAAATTAATGCACTTATAACTAAAAATGCTCAATCAATTTCAGACTTGCAATCCACTAACTTGAAATTATTATCTGAGCTAAAAGAAATAAGAATAGAACAACAAGCTAATAAAGAGAAATTGATAACGATTACTACTCAGTTCTCATCTCAAAAAGATGTTTTAAAAGAAAAAGATGAACGAATTACAGATTTAAAAAAACAACTCACTGAATCAAAACCAGTAAGTAAATAAGGAAATCAACATGATCGAAAAACAGACCATTCAAGTAACTGATATCGAAGAGGTTATCTTTCTAATAAACCACGGAGTACCAATGTATATGGAGCTTGCAGCGCACTACATGCACATCGAAGACGATGTTCATCCCTGGGGTGGAGGAAACTCATTTTATCTGTCGGGTAAAGCAGAGAAGGATTTCAATCTCCTCTGTGAAGCCGGAGCAATTGGAGGACTAGAAACTGGTAAGCCTTATTTAGCGCAATTCTGCCTTTGGGATTCCGAAACTCATGGCGAGCAGCCAGAGGTAGGCAAGGCGTTAGCTAAGAAGTTTGGGCTTGGGGAAGAATTCGTTGATTTCGCGGTTAAGCGCGAAGGAATTAAGGAATATATTATAAATGATACAGATCCAGAAGATTTTCTCAAAGAGCTTGACGAGCAAGTTGAACAAGCAAGGAAGTACTTTAATAAACCAATTGAGCCAAAAGAGTTTACACATAAGTATATAGGCACTTGTGAGGATGGACGTGTAAAAGTTAAAATAACGTGTCATAACAGATGGTTAAATGAAGAAATAAGTATAATTCTAAATAACGATCAATTTGGGACTGTACCTTTCCTTAGTGGGCATCTATTTAAACTAATAGTGTCAAATAATCGTGGAGAAACAAACACTTTATATGGCTTTTTTGCTGGCAATATACGAGAGCATGATGAATGTTTATATATAGATGCTATTGTTGATACATTAAGGTCAGGTGCTACAGATGAGTTTTTTGGTACATATCTTGGATGAAGATACTGATTAGTTAACAACCGAATATTTAGGTGCAGTTAATAAGATTTTAGAATGTAATATCTGATAAAAAATAACATAGAACTATTTTCGCAGCTCGCTGCGGTGATTCAATAAATACTCACAGCGAAACAACTAAGCTAAGCCGCTTTGATATCGATAGTATTTCCATCAATTGCATCAAACAAAGGAACTAACTGTTCCACCGATGATTGAAACCAAAGCTCACTATTTTGCGGCAATATAATCACTGGCATGCGCTTATGATATACCCCACATTTTTCATTAGATGCCGCTGTTAATGTTACTAATTGCGGTGTTGAAGATTGATACCAAATTCCTGCCATAAGAAATGGTTCATCATTTGAATTTGAAAATAAATACTTTTGTTTTTTGCCGTTTTCAGTCCGCCATTCGTACCAGCCTGAACAAGGAATTAAACATCGGTTAACTTTAATGGCATCCCTAAACGTAGGCTTTGTAATAACAGTCTCACTTTGAGCGTTAATCAATAAACTCTTTGACCAATCAGGTTTTATTCCCCAGCCAGCATCGAGCTGCTGGAGATTTCCATCATTCTTTATAATGGTAGAAACTGTCTGCCCTGGACTGAGATTATCATTATTAGGTGCTGTAAAATTGATGCCAAAAAACTCACTGATAATTGGGCATAATTTAGTATCGATATTCATTCTTCCGCACATAAAATACCTCAAACTCTTGTATTATTTCGTGTAATATATCATTTATTACAAAATAACATTTCCAAGTTAATAAACCACACTATGATATCAAAAAAAGTACGCGAATTTTTCTCATCACTGATGGAAGCTTCTGATAACAATTCAGCAGTTAGTTTTGATAATGAAACCGAACAGTACAAAGGTTATTTTAACGAGTCAGTCGTTAATAAATTCATTAGCGAAGGTTTGTTAGAGCTAGTTAGTAGTAACGGTTCTGAGACTTGTTTAATAATGAACAACCGGGATGATTTTTTAAGTGGTTTTTCCTCTGGCGTTAATGAAGCGCGACTTGGGCGAGATATGTATTATGCTGATTACAATGCCAACCCTTTTGCTTTTACAGTTGGCTTTGAACATTTTTTACATATGAATAAAAAACCTCGTAATCTCATAGGGTATTGTTGTCATGGGTTTATTGATGATAATACTGGTGACATCCATCATCAATAGCTTGTGTGGCATTAGTATGTGTCTATTTGATTTTAACATTTCTCATGATATTTTAAATCCCCACAGTGAGCTGTAGATTGTCTATGTCATGTCAGCTGGGTTAATTGGCCGTAAATAAGCTTAAAATCAAATTAACTTAAACCAGAAAAAATCGTGATAGCGTAAGCGACCAAACGGTCTGTTATAAAAATAATCTACGATATTATTGTGAGAGTGTGATCATTCCAATATAGAGCTAGAACGTTTCTAATGAAGCTGGATCGGTTTTTTAGATAGATATAGGGCTGAAAGTCATGGCTATTGCCTGATGAGAGGAAACTCTGCTTATTAATTTAAAAAAGGGTAACTGTATTAACTAATTGTATGTACCATTTTAAGTAATCTCTCTAATCGATAAAAGTGCATACTCTAAAAATAATAGTTATTATTTTTCTATTTATTATTACTTAATCTGAGGATCGTCATAAATATATGACTAGCTAATCTCTTATAGAATAAGTGAAGAACATCTGTAAAACTTAAATTAATGCATCATTAATCAATTGGCTATCTTTCTGGTAAAGGGGGTTTTTCTTTTCCAATTTGTATTCTAAAGTTTTCTGTGTCATTTTTTAGTTGGCTATTTGAAACAAGAACAGCGAATTTCAAAATGTTTTTAGTAAATTCTTCTAGGTTGTGAGTATTACTCCAACGTTCATGCTTCAATATCGTTCCAAACAAAAGATCATGATCTACTGGTAAATAAATTGTATTCGCAAAGTCGTGATATTTTATATATCTAGCGTTTATTCTTTGACGATGAGCAAATTGAATTCGACAATAATCTCGCAGTATTAATCCCGTATAAGTAATCAATAGCTCTTGATCACCTGCATCATATTTAGATGCAGAAATTAATATATCCCCAATACAGTCATTTAAGGAAGTAAAGTCCTCATTAGTAAACAAACTTAATGAATCTAAAATTAAGTTTTCGTGGTTTTCAGATTGCTCTTTAACAACTTTATCGAGCATTTTGTCTAATTCATCATCATTAAAATTTAATGTGTATGTTTCTCCTAATATTTCTTTAATGATTTCAATAAAGTCTCCATAAGTTATTTTGATATCTAAATTAGGGTGTTTAATCAGTACCAATTCGTCTGGAAAGTTATTAATAGGAACATTCAGCTTCTTTTTATTTAAGGAGTCTATGTTGTATTCTAAATAGCCCTCTCGTCTAATGGGTGAATGCGAGAACGCCTTGATAAACTTATAGGATAGCTCTGAAATATTAGCCGAAACAACTATGTTAATAATTGTTGAGATAATCTTCTTTTTTGATAGCAAATCAAAAAGAGTGTGAGAAACCATATTATTTAATATAAATACAATAGTTTCTATAAGCCTCTCATATTGCCCCGTTAAATATAAATAATTTAATCCATCAACGAAGTTTTGAACGATCTGAAATGTGTTATAAAAAGAGCTGTTTTCAGATAGCTCTTCAAAAGCATGACTATATACACCTGATATTAATTCAGGATGGTTTTTTACTAAAACAAAATCATTCAAATATTGAAAAACCAGATCGTTCTCTTCGGGGGATAGTATTGTGTTTTGTAATTCTTTATTTCTTTCTAATGCCCAACTTTTTGGTGATTCAGTGATTTCAATTTTACGTCTATGAGTGAATAGTGAAGGAGTATGATGGTGAAGTTCTTCTATACTTATATTAGTGCCTGTAAATGTAAATGGGGGTCTTAAGTGACTCTTGCCTTTATCATCAAAGTATTCAGTTGATTGAGCTATTACAAAACCAATATTTTCATAATGGCTAAATGGTTTACCATTATTGCCAGAGTTAGGTTGTGTCCAAGCAGGAAACGCTGACTTTATTTCTTTCCCATGATGTTGAATTACTACCTTCATTTTAAGAAGAGGATCATCATTGTTAATATATCCAACAAGTTGCCCCTTCTGTCTTTGGTCTATGTCTTCATACTCAAGAGCTTCTTCAATAACTTTTATAATCCTAGCTCTATTATAGTTCTTTGGAAATAAGGTCTTCCAAAGATATCCTGATTTATAATAATTATCAGGACACATAGTTATCTTGGCAGCTTTTCCTCTAAATAAATCTTTTGGTAGTCGAAGCGTGATCACCCCGTTACCAAGCTCTCTAGCGTAATACCAATATTTATGATTATCACTATTGAAGAAATGTAGGTGCTCTAATTCGTCTGCATATTCTTTCTTGAACTCTACCCAACCGTCATAAGTATGAAGCCCACCACTTAAAACTTTTTTATCATCTTGGTTTTTCATTGCTCTGACAATAAAGTTACCTTGCGTGATATGGGTAATGGCGTGTTCAGTTAGTTGTAGCGTTTTACCATCAGCCTGTTCAAATTCTTTAATCATCAATCACTCAAAAATATAGTGCTTCATTCAGAAGCTAAAGTATTGGCTAAAAACAATTACGAAATAAATAATTGTTTGTTAAAATTTATCATTAGGTTAATTGGACCACGACCACTGTATTTTTATTTAAGATTACATACCTAGAAGAGTGAACGTTTCTTTTAAGTACTCCTTATGCTGCCCTTCATAGGGAGATAAAAAAGCTCTTTCATTGTTATTTTCACCTAGACAAATAAGCTTTGCTTCATCATTCAAATAATTTTTGTTATAAGTTTCTACAGGTATATAATTCTGTTTAGACTCTGCTATCGAAAATATAATTTGAGTATCATTCGGTTTGTTTTTATAAATAAACTTCAGGATATTTTCTTTATTTTCTTCATCAAGATCACCTTCAAATATTGCATCTAACATAAATGGAAAACGATGAACGTATTCAGTGTTTTTAATTATTTTATTAAATGAAAAACAGTACGATAGTAGAGTTTTTAATAATTCAACACCCTGTTTTGGAAATGCAGGGATATCATAAAGTAAATAAAACTTATTATTTTCAAACTTTTTTACACCTAAATCGGAAAGTGATTTTTCAAAAATTTCTTTAAATATATAACTATATTTAACTCTTTCTTTTTTCACTTGCTCATCAGTTTTAAACTCTCTTAATTGTTCGCTTATTTGATTTAATTTAAGAGTATTCTCTCCCAATTTAATCAATAATTTTTCAGATAGTTGGACATTAACTTTATTTTCAATCCAAGAGTTATAAGTTAAATTATCTACATTATATTTAGTTAATTCATCATACTCTTTAGCTACAACTTTTCTTTTTTTAGAAATATTATTTATAAGTGAATTAATAGTACCTTTGATTTCTTTAAGCTTATCTATTTCTTTTTTGATCTCTTGTAACTGTGCAGTAGTATCATTGATATCTTGTAAATGACTATAAATTTTAACTAAATCCGAAGGCATATCTTGCTTACAAGCAGGACATTCACCCTCAACTGGTTTTTGCTTATTTAAAGCTCTTTTAATTCGATTTAATATCAATTTTCTTTGTTCTAAAAAGGCTAATTTATTGCAACTATCTAAATATTTTTTCTCAAGATCTATTAGTTCTGTCTTATTAACTTTATAAGGTTCGATATACTCAACAGACTTAACAACAAATGCTTCATCTTTCATTTTTGAAAGTTTAAGTTCATCTTTTTTCTCTTCAATACTACCTAAAAACTTATTCTCGCTCTCTAAATTCGACTTCTCTTTTTCTAAACGCTTTTTTTCATCACGATCAAAATCATTAGTTATACCTAGATAATAATCAAAAAAATCAACTTTAAAGTTTTTGACAAAATCCAATCCTCTAAACGATTTATGCTTATAAACCCAACCAACATCTTGAGCTATATAATACGGTAAAAACATTGCTTCAATTGATGCAGGACTATATACCCCTGAAGACTCAAGATGTAGATCAAAACCAAACAGATCACCTAAAAATTGCTTTAGTTTTATATGCTCCACTGATCTATCACCACTTATTCCAGTGAATGTTATAGGTGGGCTATCTTCTCGTTTAATAACAAGAAAATCTTCATCTCTTAAAATGGATATTTTTTCATTAGTTTCTTTTTTTAATATAAAATCTAATCTAAAAATAACACGTTCACCCAATAACTCTTGTAACTTCAATTTTTCGTCATTGATGCCAAATGTATAAAGCATTGCTTGTAGTAAAGTGCTTTTACCAGAGGTGTTTTTGCCGTGAACTATATTCATTCCTTTATTAAAAGGCGTATTAAAGTATTTATTTCTGTTTTCGGAAAAAGCGAAAAAGTTTTCATATTCTATAGTTGCTTTCAATTTTTAACTTCCGTTTTATATATAGTTTCAAAATAGGCAGCATATAGAACTGCTTTCAAGTTCATAATTTCAAAAGTGGAATTATTCGTATTAGTAAAAATAACAAATAATTCGGATACACATTCTTCTTCATCATACCCCTGACAAGACAAATAGTTTTCTTGAACAAACGTTAATATTCTTTGATGTTCCGCTTCTTGATTGCTTTTGAAGAAATCAAAAGCAGAATAAAACATCAATTCAAAAACTTCTTTATCGAAAGGTTTAATTTGAAGCTTTCGAGATATATTTTTTTCTTCTTTGCGCCAATAATCAAAGGCTTTTGATTTAGTAGTTATAATATCTAAAGCATCTATAATTTCATTACTTTCAACAATTTTATTCTTGTCATTTAAACGAGCTATATTTTTTTGATTGTAAGTTAGCTCTATTTTTTTAAATAACGAAAACAAGGTTTCAATTGCTGCTTTCTTATCATTAATTCTATTTCCAAAAATTGATGATAATTTTCCCTCTAACTGATTTTCTTGCTCTTTACTTGTTTTCGTCATATCCACGAACAGAAAGTTTAAATTATCCAATTCTTGTTCTAACTCTATAGGTAAAGAATTACCGTAGTTATATTTTTTTATTATGGTGTCTTTGATCGCTAATTGAATATGAGTATTTAAAGAAGGAAAAGATGAAATTAAGTTTTGGTCATTTATAATTTCTGAAAAAACCTTTGGTTTAAGTGGTTTTTTTTGTGCAACACTCTTTTTAAAATGCATAATTGCATTAGAAGAAAAATGTAATGAGTGGTGATAGTTCTTGGATTTTGGAAAGGGATCTTTTATTAATTTACTTCCTGTCTCAAGTATCTTAACAACTACTTCAGCAAGCTCTTGGTTAACAGTCCAGTTACCCGTAGATTTCTTTTTAGATTGATAAGTATCTATATGAGTAGACTCACCAGTATCATTGGTAAAACAAAAAATAATATCTTCTAAATGCTCTAATGACAGAAAGTATTTATTACCTTTAAACTTATCGTTAAAGTTATCCAGAATTATAAATAAAGCCATATTCCGCTGTAAGGCAAAACCTTGTTGCGCTCCAACTCCTGCATTTACTGTTTTATCTACCAATCGAACTTCCCTTCTTTATGATAAATTAGTTTTACTGATTGATTTTTATCATAACATAGAATGACTTACCAGATAAAATAGATATTACTATTCGTTCTATCAGCATCTATAAATAATGCAATTTTTCTATTTATCCTTCATTGTACTCTACAATTTTCTAATTCTAAATTTATGGTTAATAAATGAGATTCAACTTAATACTTCTAATACGTAAATAGCTCACCTCATGTTTATGAGGTGAGCTAAATATTTGATTAAATAGTTTTAATCAAAAGTAGCATTGTATTCATCTTCTTCATCATCGAGTACACATCTCAATTCAAAAATAATCTCCAAACAGAGTAATAACTTATCCCTGTTTAATTTTTCCATTGTCTCTTCATCAATTCGCTCAACTAATTCAGAGTATAATTCTGTCGGCAGTCTAGATAAAGATGATCTCATTGCGATATTGTTTTCACAAAGTTCATCAAGAAACTCAATATTTCTTTCTATATTTTGTGCTTTACCTAATTCCAATAAGGTTGAAATAAGTGCAAGGTTATAAAAGTGCCAATGTATATCTGTTGAGTAAGGGTAATTAATCCATGCTTGTTCTGATAAATAGTCATACCAACCATCGCTGTTTTTTAACGCTTCTGACAACGCTAACTCCACCTCTTCATTAGTCAATTTAATATCTTCTAAATAGCAATTTGGTGGGTTTTCTCCAAATCTACTTTCAATATTAAATTTCTTTGTGACCGCTGTTAGTTGAGAATGAACGTCAAAAAAATGAGGGCTAGATAACTTGTTAAAAATATCTATTTCTTGATTTTTTATGTCTAATTTTAATAATGTACTTAAGGTTTTTCTATATTCATTTTTTCCTATATGTTTTCTATAAAGGCTTTGTACAGCCCCATCTTTCAATAGCGCTAAATCTTCATGTGCTCTGTATGAATTATTTAAAATATCAGCAAAGTAGGTATCTAAAGCGTTCTTAATATCAGCATCCGAAATCCAACTTAAGACTCTCATTAAATTAGATTTGTCATTAATATTAATGTCGTGAATTAAATTAGTTTGAGGATATAATTCTGGATTCCACCCTTGGAATGAACGTACGATATCAACCATTTCACTTTTATATCGCCCAAATTGATTAAAGCTGATTTCATTTATTAATTTGATAAATAAGTATCTTCGTTCAATTTCAACACTCGTATCGTGCGATTGATTCAATTTATAAAAATAATTTGGCTTTTCTTCAGACTTTGAATATTCCCATACAGGCCAAAAATATAAAGCATTAATTGCAGAGGTAACAAACTGACTATTTACATCAACTATATCACTGTAGGTGTCATCAATACGCTCGTTTATCCAATGCTCTTCTGATGTTATCGGGTGAGCAATTGATTCTGAAAATTCATTTCGTGCGAGAGCTTGATAATGAGAGTGTTTATTTTCTCGAAGTTTAGAGTGAAATATAAGTGAGATTATTGCCCAAGCGATACCATTTTTAGGATCTAATTCTGTTGAAGTAACCAAGGATGTTAAAGCTTGTTCGTGATCACCTAACTCAAAGAAATTCTCCCCTATTTTTTGATAAAGTGTTGAGTCCTGATCATTGTTTTCAAGTTCATTTTGATATTCAAGTAATTCATTCCAAGCACTCAATTTGAAAGTATTCGTTAAATCCAATACTTCACTATTACTACTATGTATTTGCATTAACTCACGCAGACTATCTTTAGTAATGTCTATGACTTTTTTGTTTAATACCGCATTAAAGAAAATAGGTAATTCTTTTAAACTACTTTGGGATAGTTCAATATTCTGTTTAATTGTTTGAGTATGCTTAATTACCTTTAATTTAAATGAACTATCATCTATTCCTTTTAATAGTTCTCTATATGCAGGGAGAGTCGCTGATGTTCCTCTGCCGAACAATCCTGAATACTGTAACAATATAGCTAAATTATCGACTAGATTTTTTGCTTCTTTAGATACATAAGTTTTTTCAACACTTTTGTTTTCACTTTCATAATCATTTCTTTCATCAATAATGAATCGAGCTTTAAAATCTTCTTTTTCTTTTAAAATATCACGAATTTTATTTGATACAGCAGTGGCATTATTAAAGCCCAGACTCTTAACTACATCCGTAAGTGCTAGTTTATGAGCATCCATTAGCAAGTTCCTTTTCTTTTGATATTTTTAATTTTTCTATCGTAATGGTTATGTTTACCAACAAAAAAATCTCCTGAATCAGTCCATAAAACCCGATAATTAGTGCTAATCTTTATTGAATAATGGTTTTTCATACCAGTTAACTTTTTACTTACTTTATGTTTAGCGCCAGAAGTATTAATTAATGTTTTCGCTTTTTGTAATACCCAATTAGGGCATTTCCCTAACATAATCATTTTATTCATTTTCATTTCCTATGGTTAATCGTGAAAATGAAATATCAGGCATACCAAATTGGTAACATATAGTTTTTATGATTAATTTAACATTAAATTGGGAACACTTGGATTGATTAGATTAATGAAGTTATCTATAACATATTAAGATTTCGGTATTATTACTTATTAAAACCTAAATTAAAAAAAGGAAAGCCGTTAGATAGCAACGTTACCCTTGTGCTCTTCTTTTAGATATTTTACGTGCTGTTTATTTGTTGCTCTACCTTGCTTCAACTTTATACTTTGTACAAGGTTTATTATCTCTAATTTAGTTTGATTATTAGATACTTCCTCATTGAAAGACTTGATATAAAGCATCATTTCTTTTAGATGACCAGCGTTGTTTGGCATCTTTGTTTTCAGTTGTGCGTTTGACGTAAAAACCACTACTGAGTGAAACTGTTCATGTGACATATTTAACAAATGTGCCAGTGTTTTAGTGTGTTTGTAGTTTTGTCTTAATGGGTTCTGAAATGGATATTTTGAACGATGAATTGTTTGAGTCCATTTTGCTTGATGTTCACTACCAAAAATCCAACCACTCATGTTTTTTGTCTCAATAACAAATACGCCATAATTAGATACAACGATATGGTCAATTTGTGTCGTACCACCATCTTCCAGCGGAAGGGTTACATCATTGATAATGGTATATTGGGCTACATCTAAGTACTTTATCAAACCTTTTCTTACATGCTTTTCACCAACTCTCCCTTTAATTTCTGGTAATTTTTTCTTGAAATAATAAAGCGCAATTAAACCAAAAAACAATAATAGAAACATTGGCATTAGCATCTTAGTAAGCTGGGGAAAAGAGCTTGATTGACTCGTCTTTGGTTGTGATTGCGCTGTTGATGCTTCTCGTAGAGCCACTGGCACTACCTTAATTGGTAATACTTTTGTTGAAGACTGTACTTGTTCATTAGTAAGTAAAACTACATTACTAGATTTGGCTGTTATGGGGTTCTGGCAATGAGTATCAAAATCTGATCTTGTTTGGGCATATAGAGAGGAGTTTGTTCCTAGTCTTCGTTTATAGTCATTAACTTGCTGTTTGAGCAATATACACGAGGATTCAGTGTATTGTTGTGCTGCCTGAGCAGGCAACACAACCATCACCAAACCAATAAAAATCCATTTCATTTTAATCTCTCAAGGAATATTGGTTTTTAGCCAAATTTACCAGATAAAAACATGCCTTTTGAAGATGTTCAGCAGGCACCTTTTAAAATAATTATTAAATATTCTTTGCTATTAATTCTGCTTTTAGCAAACCACCTTTAGTTAATAGCCTCGCAGAAAATTTAGGGTGACGTCTAGCTTTGAAAGCATCATAAATTAGCTTTAACCCTTGTGCTTCAAGCAACGAAATGTTCACTTCGGTATCCATTTCAGCACTTTCAACAAAATCATTAGAGAAACTTGGCGCTATAATTAATACTTGTGCAACTCGTTTACCTTGGTTTTCGCATCTAGTTACGTATGCTTTAACTTGGCGCGATGTTGTAGAGTATTTGGCGAAGTCGCCATTTTTACAGGTTTTAGCTTCCCCAATAATTACATCGTTATCACTTAACGAAATAATTATATCTGCTTTATCTTTAGCGGTATTAATAGCCTTACGAATATCCTCATCAACAACAAGGTTTAAAGTCTCAAATATTTCTTTGGTTATTTCTTCAAACTTAACGCCAATTTCAGCTTCTGCTATTTCAATACCAGCAGCTTTTAAGCTTGCTAAATCTCTTTTGGCAAGTGCTGGATAGTTTTCGATTAGCTTATCATTAGCATTTGCAAAAGATTCTAAAATCAACTGACGAGCATTACCTCTTTTTGATAACGACATCTTGTCTCGTACAACTTTAATTTGGTCATTACTTAACAAATATAAAATATCAACAGGGGTTATGCTTAATGCTCGAAGTTTATCTGTATCAAGCTCTTCAGATTCCTCCAGTTCAAATTCACTTTTTAATAATTTTTCTAGCTTTGGAAAGTGAATTTGCAAGGTTGAATATAGTTCTTTAAAGCCAGCAGCACTAAGCGCTTCAAACTCATCATTAGCAGATTGATTTAGCGTATTGATGATGACATCTATTCTATCGTCAAGTGTTGTGCCAATTTTATCTACATTCAAATCTAAGTCAGTTATTAAGGCTTTAAGTCTTTCTTTTCTTTGGTTTTGAGTTTCATTTGAACCAAAAATATCACGATGTAATATGTGACGAATAGCAACACGAGAATGGATGATTTCGTGAATTTTTTCTGTTCTTTCAATACCTCGTACTTTCTTTCCATAGTGTTTTAATATATTTGAAAGTTCTGCATCACTTAAGCTACGAAGAATACGCAAGGTATGCTTGTCAGCCAGTTCTTTGCCTTGTAATTCATTCAGAATAGCAACAACCTCATCAGCAACAAATACTTCCGAGCGTTTACGGTTAATAAATAAAACTCCCATTTCCCTCAGGGCATTCAAGCCATCTAAAGCATTATTTTGTGGTACCGGGTCAATGATATGTTCAATTGCTGACGCTTCATCCATTGAGATATTTAATCTATCAGCCAGTACATTGAGAATACTTCTTTCATCATCCGTTATTTTTGCTTCACGATTTATCTTTTCATCATTGAGAAATGCCACTTTTAAGCAATCTTGATAGATGCTTAACTGTGTCCCTCTATCGAAATCATCTGAGTTTTCACTTGTATCAATTTCTACTTGCAGTTCTTTTGATGATTTTTTTAAGTTGCTCCATTCCTAGTTGTATAACGTCTCAATCCAAGATGTTCTGGCAATGCTATTACCATCCCTTGTTAAAATGTTAATTAACAAGCCAATTTGCGCACCAGACATAGCAATTTGCTCTTGTATTTCCTTTTTGAAATATGATGATACTAAGGAAAATAAAGCAGTAATTTCACTTCCAGAGGCATTTTTAATTTGGCCATCAATTTTACTAACAGATTTTGCTAATTGCTTGTCATCGTGCATAGCACCTGAGCATAATTTATCCAAACAAGAGATAAATTTGGATTTTTCTACTTGATTGATAGATGAAAGAACTTGATTGAGTTTCATAAAAGTTATCCCTAATTATTTACTATTGATGTTTGATATTCCTGCACCCAAGACTCAAACTTATTTGTAGTGTTTTTAGTTCGCCTGTTTAAACTGAACTCGTTAAAAATATGATCAACGGGGTCATTGGGAGATTTTTCTAAAGCATCTTGAACCAAACCAAGCCTTTCAGGGTAAGCAATAGTATTCCACTCTCTAGGGATACCAAAAGCATTTACACCACGCCACTGCACTAAATCTTCAATATCTTCTGTTGATTTCCATACGGTTACTTCTCCAGAGTCATGTTTAGCAATTCCAGCCCATGGACTAATAATTGATTCAATGTGGTCGAGTTGCTTTTTCGTTGTTCTTGCTAAATTGTGTTTCCAACCAATGTCAGATGCCAACTCATGCAGAGAAATTGCACTTTTCTCATGTAAGATTTCTTTAGCCATACCTTCTAAAGCCATTTTGTAACTATCATGAAAATACTTATCAGGATTAATATTTGTCACACTACTTTGTTCTTCTACTTCTTCAGGCTCAATTAGAGTTATACCTTCTAACTCATCTTCCTCTTCTTCTTGAGCTAGATCTAAAACTAAGAGTTCATTTAGTTGGTCATGGATTTTTTCTATAATTGAATTTTCATCAATAAAGTAATCGGTTGACCATATTCGCAATAATTTCCAACCAAGGTTTTCTAATATTAAATGCCTGACACGATCTCTATCCCTTGCGGCAGGCGAACCATGATAGGTTGCGCCATCACACTCTATCCCAGCTAAAAATTGACCTGGTTTATCCGGATGGATAACACCGAGGTCAATCCTAAATTTACTGACCCCTATTTGAGTTTGTACTATCCAACCTTTTTCTCTTAAGGCGAAGGCAACACTTTCCTCAAAGTAGCTATCAAATTGGTCAACTCCATAATTTGCCTCTGCTGTTTCAGGCAGTGCAATAGGACCTTTTTCTGCGTACTCCAAAAAGTACTTAAGGTGCTTCACTGCAAGAGCGCTGGTTCGGCTTAAATCGATCATTGTATAATCAAAGCTAGCGAATACATGTATTTCAGTTGTGGCCCTAGTGATTGCAACATTTAGGCGTCTTTCTCCACCTTGTTTATTAAGAGGTCCAAAATTCATACTCATTGTCTTGGCTAAAGGCTCTACAGGCCCATACCCTAGGCTTAGAATGATTATATCTCGTTCATCACCTTGAACAGATTCAAGGTTTTTAACAAAAATAGAATCGTAATTTTTATTACCCTGGAAAAATGGCTCTAGATGAGGGTGCTTGCGTCTACGATCATCTAAACAATCTTCTATACACCGCTGCTGCTCTGAATTTAACGTAACAACACCAATAGTGTATTTCTTACGTTTATCCGATAATCTTTCAACAATATAATCAGCAACAGCATTAGCTTCTTTAATATTATTTCGCTCTTTTCCTTTGGCATAAAGCCCATCTATTTTGTGTAGACTAACCGCACTTTCTTTGGTTTCTGCACAAGGGAATGTTACTAAAGAATTTTCATAATAGTGACTGTTTGAAAAGGCAATTAAGCTTTCATGACGGCTTCGATAATGACCAGTTAAACGGTGGTGCGGTAATCGTGCGGATAATGCCTGATCTAAAATACTTTCTAGATCTGCTTCATCAGTTAAATCGTCTGTGCTGCTTTTTGAGAAGAAATTGGTTGGTGGCATCTGTTTAGGATCGCCAACAATAATAACATTTTTACCTCTGGCAATAGTTCCAACAGCATCCCATACGGTTATTTGAGAGGCTTCATCAAAAACTACTAAATCAAAGGCATTAAAGTGCGCTGGTAAAAACTGAGAAACAGAAAGCGGTGACATCATAAAACATGGTGTAAGGTGAAGCAGGTTTTCACCCATTTCATTAATCAGTTGTCTGATAGGTTTATGATTACTTTTTTTATTAAATTCTCTAGAAAGAACCCCATACTCCGCAGGAGATTGTGGCGAATTTGGATCAGGTGTACCAGAGGCAACTATCGAAGAAATATACTCCGCTGTAGTTTTTGCGACTAATTCATCAAGATCTCTAAATTCTTCAATCAAATTTTCATGCTGTGATGTTCTAAAAGTCCTTAAAGCATCAGAGCGGTCAATAAGAATAGGCGCTAACCAAGCACATACTGCATTAGTTGTTTGGTGTACTGTATCTTCGCCTTTGATTTCTCGACATTCCAAACATGTAATAACATTATGGAGACCTTTATTACTTGCCACCTTCTTAGCTTCAAGCCAATTACACCAAGCATTTATTTTTGGCTCTAAGGCAATAACCTCATCACAAGAGTGAATAAATTCACCTATCGTTTTGTCCGCTGGAACATCCCCTCCTAGAGTAATAAAAGTATCAATATCATTTTTAAATTCAGAATAGCTTTTTGAATAATTATCACAGGCTACAGCTAAAGCAGATGACTGGTAGAATTCAAAATTATCTACAACTTTTTCATTCAAGTTATTAATGAGTGCAGATGGATTAGATAGTCTTCCGGCTACCTTCCTGGTGATATCAAACAACCCCTTAGATTCCTGATATTTAGCACTTAAGTGCTCACCAGAGGTATCCCACCCTTGCCATATTTTATCTTGTTCGAAATCACTAATATTCTCAGTAACTTTTTTAGCTGTACGATTGATTTCATCTAATAATGATAATTCTTCAAGTGTTATTTCACCATGCACACCAACAGCACCTAGCGTTTTTATGACTTTTCTTTTGGCAAACCATTTCAACGGCCAAATTTTTTGTTGTGCTATTTGAAATGATGTAAGCCAATCTGAGGTAGGATGACTAGTTATTGTGTCTAGTGAGAATGTTAATTTCGAACTTCTCACTTGCTCATCTATTACGCCTTTAAATTCTGCTAATGAATTTAGTTTTTCTAACTCATCTCTAGCACTTGGCTTATAAATAAAGCTTAATCGAGTGTCTTTTTGTTTAATTAGGAAGGTGACTAAATCATATATTTCTGCATAGTTTTCGTTGTATTCATTTAAATCTGCTAACTGTAATAACTCAACTAACTCTCCAAAGTGTTTACTCATTACTTGTGATGAGTTTCTCACTGTTTTAATGGTTGAAATTAATTCTGATTGCCAAGCATTTGACCAGTCAGTATTTTGAACAATGGAAATATCTGAAAGGTTTAAACCCTCTATATCTGAAAAGGCTAAGCCTAGTGTTTTAGCTGTTTCATATAAATCGTCCAAATCTTCCTTTGAGCCAACAGGAGAGCTTTCATAAGAATGACCCCAACCTAGATCTACCTTTGTTATATCTTTATACCTAACATATCTCGATATAGCTTGCCTTGGGGTTATGCCTAAGGCCGATTCTTGATGAAGTTCATTAACGTATGCATTTAAACTTTTTCGTATGTTAAACAGTTTATCTGCATTCTCATTCCATTCACTACTAGAGGCCGTTTCTCGTGTAGTCCATGATTTTTTTAGTTGCTCTAATATTGCTCGTTTATTGGCTTTATTACTATGAAGCTCTAAGCATAAGTGATCTAAACCAATCTTATGAAGGCGGCTATACACAACATTTAATGCGGCCATTTTTTCTGCCACAAATAGAACTTTTTTACCTTTAGCTAGGTTATGGCAAATAATATTTGCTATCGTTTCTGACTTGCCAGTACCTGGAGGTCCTTCCAAAACAAAGTCTTGGCTTTTTGTAGATGCATCAATAGCAACTAACTGAGAGCTATCAGCATTTAATGGCGCAAAAACATCTGAAGGTTTTAACGTATTATCGATATCATTTTGATCTTCGAATTGAACATCTTGTTCATAAGTTTTTTGAGGGTGTTCGACTAAGTGCTCAACAAAGGGATTAGACTTTAAATCGTTAACCCTATCTTTTAAGTCTTTCCACATTAAATATTTCGCGAATGAGAAGGTACTTAAAGTCAGTTCTTCTACAACTTCAAACCCTTTAATATCTTTGATTTTGTCTCTGACAACTGACCAAATTAAATCTACATCAATACCACTTTCATCTGTTGGTAGTACTTCGTTAAATTGGGATAAATCAACTTCATAATCGTTTTGTAAAAACTCTATCAAAGTAGCGTTGAAAATAGGCTCTTCCCCATCTCTTTGTTTAATTTTTATTTTTGAACGCGCACTACTTCTTTTTAACTCAGCAGGTAAAAGGATTAACGGAGCCTGATAAGTTCTTTCACTGTCAGGAGTTTCCTTCCACTTGAGCATGCCAACAGCAAGAAAAAGTGTATTAGAGCCTCCTTCTTCAATGTCTGTTTTTGCTTTTCGGTATAAAGAAAGTAAATTTCTTTCTAGTTTTTTAGACGAATCATTTGCGATTAACGTATTACTTTTTAGTTGTTCTTTTGCAAACTCTGTTTGCAAATCATTACCAACTTTAAATTTAAAAAGCTCTTTGTCCCGCGCATCATTCGCATAAGGAGTATCGCCAGCAGTGATAAAATTAAAACTTTGATTAGATGCTAATTCATCCTCTAAAAGCGCAATGTCGGGACAAAATAATTTAATAGCTACAGCAGTTTTAGATAAATTTAATAGCCTATTTCGTTTTGTGAGATCAAGTAGTTTTCTTTGCCATTGTTCAACGCGTCCATCTGGCGTATCAGTAACAGGAAGCTCTTCTTTTCTAACTGGCGGTAATACTGGAGCAACAGGTAAAATCTGAATGGCAGTTTCTGCTTCATCGTTCTCTATCTCAATATTACTTTCGCCAATGGTCGGAATAGGTTTAATTTGTCTTTTTCTTGCTTGTGTTAAATCTATTGCATACACAAATGTATCTTCTGAATCCTCTGAAATTATCTGATCTGCATATTCTATTGCTTGACCAAAAGTAATAGGTGAATCAGAAGTCGCCAATGTAGTTTCAAATAGCACTATGTCTTTAGATGCTATACGTTTACGAATGTCCATTGAGTCGTCATTAGTCAATAAAGGAAAGCATTCATTGATTAGCCAGAGGCCACAACACGCATGTTCATCAGTTATGGCTATTATTGAATTTAGCCCTATATGCTCCAGACAAGCTGCAAACAATAAAGACAAATCTAAACATGCACCTGTTTTAAGGTTTTTAATATCATTTGGTAATCTAATACGTTGCCCTTCATAAGCGAAGCTAGCAGGTGGGTTAACATAGGCTATAGATTCATTTGAGATCACATTCCATAATGCTGCGGCCATCAAGTAGGGTCTTTCCCTCGTTTCTGATTGATAGCCATCTAATTTGGACTCGTACCCTGCGGATTTCATTACATCGGACGATTTTTTTACAAGTTCCGCTATATAATTTGCGTTAGGGGTAGAAAAAGCGGCTAATAGCTCAGCCATTCGTTCCTCGCCACCCCAGAAATTTTTTGGCAGTAGATTAGTTTGGTACGATTGTGTTGCTAATACTTCATCAGAACTATAGAGGGTGAAGTTCAAATTAATTTCAATTTGCTCAGTCAATGCATCTAAATATTCATTGGATATTTTTAAAAGTCGTTTTTGTAATAAGAGTGTATGACCCGCCTCAATTGAGTCCACATGCCATTCTTCAGGAGAAAACACTTCTGGATCAGAAGTTAAAACAAGCTTTAAATCTGTATAAGTTTTGTGATGATTTTCAGGTGTAATTACTTTAGAAGAATACAACTCAAGGGATGTTATAAGTGGATATTGATTTTGTTGAAATGCAAAAGAGTACACTTTGGCTATTTCTGCATTAATTCCTAAATTTTCCATTGAATTTCCTACTTTATGTAAAGCCAATAAAATGTGGCTAAATTATAATTAAACCTTTGTATTTAGAATGTTGAAATTTGTACCAATTACTAATCATTATTTTGAGTTTTATGCTTACGTTTATCTCTCACCCATGTTGCAGAACCATGAGTTTGTTTCATTTCAAATAAATCGATTGCAGCGAATAAGTCACTCAACTTTTTGAAACCATAATTTCGTTGATCAAAAGATGCATGGTTAGAAATATGTTTTCCTATAGGACCCAATTGCGCCCAACCGTCATTTTCTTCAGAAGCATCTACTGCTTGGCGGAGCATATTAATAAGCTTTGTGTCACTTTTTATACTTGGCTTTCTAATTTGAACGGCTTTTTCTGCCATTTCAATATCATCGAGAAACAAAAATTTTGAACAGCTATTCACAAATGCCATTGGTGCTTTACGTTCACCAAATCCTATAACAAACTTGCCATCAGCTAATGCACGAGTAACTAGTGGGGTAAAGTCGCAGTCAGATGAAACAAGACAAATCGTATCAACATCTTTTGTATATAGAATATCCATAGTATCGATCACGAGGGCTATGTCGGTGGCATTTTTGCCTTTGGTTAAATCAAATTGCTGAATAGGTTGAATGGCGTATTCGTGGAGAACATCTTCCCATGGCTTGATACATGGACTTTTCCAATTGCCGTAGGCTTTGCGGATATTAACAACACCGTAACGAGCAAGCTCAGAAAGTATGATGTCTATTTTGGCAGCAGGAGCATTATCAGCGTCAATAAATAATGCAATTTTTTCCTTATCTTTCAAAACGTGCTTCCTTATACGTCATATAAAATATTTAATAGTACATTTATGCCATATACACATGAAATAGCAATGTTTTTTCTATGTATTTATAGATAATTATTGTTTTAAAATAACTTTACTATGCTTAATAAAAACCTACTACTATCAACAAATAATCTTTGGAATTTCATGCCATTTGCTAGTATATCCGGGCGAAAGGAAATTCCGCCTCATTTCCCATTTTTCTCTTTGCCCTGCCGCTGCAACCTCTATTATTCCATTACCATACCGCTTATTTATATGGTCATAACACTGCATTAACTCTTGATTATTCACACTAGTATTAAAAAAATCTTGCTGCTGAAATTGGCAGTTTTCTAACTCAATCGCACCCACTCCACAACGATAAAAATTGACACCATTTAGAAATATTTCATCGAAAACAAATGAAATAGCAGCAGCAATTTTTAGTGTGTTATCTGTCGCAACGGGAAACTCATAAATTAGTGATTTTTTATAGTAATTATCATCATGTGGTGAGCTTGAAGCAAATACTAAAAGCCGCTTTATAAGAGAACGTTGCTTTCGTATTTTGCGAGCAACAATACACCCGTGACTAGTGATGGCTGCTTTAAGTGAATTGTACTCAGTAACTCGTTGACCAAAACTCCGCGTAGAAAAGATCTCTTTTTTATCTTGTCTAACTTCATCCCAATTTAAGCATGCAATACCGTTTAATTCATTCACCGTCCGCTCAACAAGAACACTAAACTGGCTTCGCATTGCCTTGGGGGATTGATTAGCTAGTTCCCATCCTGTTTTTATCCCTAATATATTAAGACGCTTACCTAGCTTAGAGCCTATTCCCCATACATCGGTTAATGACATTTTCTCTAGTATCTCTTTTCGTGAGTGATCATCATTGATAACTGCGACACCGTTATAGCCATTTAGCTTTTTTGCAGCATGATTCGCAGCCTTAGCTAATGTTGGTGTAGTACCGAAACCAACACCCACAGGAAGCCGTGTTTCTTTCCACACGGCACGTCTTATTTCATGGCCATATTGATGCCAATCTTTAATTAATGAATCGTAATTTTTAAAATGAAGAAATGACTCATCGATAGAATAGACATACTGATTATCACAAAAACGACTAATGACATTCATCATCCTTTCACTTAAATCGGCATATAACTCATAGTTAGATGAACGAATCACTACATTATGTTTTGCTAAAAAGTGTTTAATTTGAAAATATGGAATGAATTTCGGGATACCCAGTTTTCTAGCAATAGGATCAACAGCGCAAATACAACCATCGTTATTTGTTAAAACAACAACGGGCTTATTCCTGATGCTTGGATCAAAAACTTTCTCAGCACTAGCATAGTAAGAAACAGCATCAACTAATGCATACATGCTAGTAACTCTCTTAATTTTCGATGGAGTCTAAACGAGCAAGTCACAACACCTTCAAGTTGAAACTCATCTTCTAAAGATATTGAAACAGGCTGATATTTTGGAGAAGCCGATAGCAATCTCGCATATTTTTTATCTATATATTTACATGTGAAGCAGCCATTGTAGTTAGCAACAATTACATCACCATCTTTAACATCTTCTGATCGATCTACTAATAGTAAATCACCATCAAATATTCCAGCCTCCACCATTGACTCTCCTTGCGCTAAACCAAAAAATGTTGCATCAGGATTTGAAATCAAAAGCTTATCTAACGATAAGCCAAGTTCTTTATATTCTGCTGCGGGAGATTCAAAACCAGATATTCCGGCTTGAATTAAGATAGGGATAAATTTCATTAAAACATTACCATTAAATTTAACTGTACAAAATCACAGTATAGTTTAATGATCGTTTTTATTAAAGTATCAAAACTATTAAGAGCGGCTAATTAAAATATCCGATTATTCCAAAAGAAGAAATAGAATTTTCACTGCAAAGCAGTGGTGTAACTGAATATCGATAGCTAATAATCAAATATTCGATATGAACAATCATTTAGAATGATCATATTGCTGCTGAGCTGTTTTTGCTGCATTTATTGCCAGTTCAAAAAAGTCAGGCGTTCTTTTTCTTGAACAAAGGATGTTTTCATCAACGCACTTTTCAATCTCGATGAATAGGGTGTTTCAACTCTTGATTCTGATACTTTTATAGATCCCATCATTTATCTTTTAACCGTTTAAAAATAATCATTTAATGCGATCCCTAAGCCAAATCGTTCTTGCGAATGATTGTAATCAATTAGGCTTTCACCATATCCGTTGAAATATTGAAAATATCCTCTTAATTTTCCACTAAGAGGAAACGTTATACCTATTTCAACAGCACCACGGTGTGTTGCAAAATTATTCCTTCCTTTAGTAGAAAATTCATAATCTTCCCACTTATACACCATCATAAGTTCAAAATGCCCCATATAGTCACTAATATCAGGGTTGTCATTACCAGCCTTTTCAAGCGTTGTTAATGAATCTCCTTCAGGAATCTTCCACCAAGGACGAAATGACAAGGCATAATTTCCTTTTGCAAAAATAAAATTTGCATATATTCGATTCCAACTTCGGGATAATTGTTGTGATTGGCCATTAGATTGATGCTCAAGCCCTACAAACACCCCTGTTTTCCCCCCTCCGATTTCGAAATCTAAGGGGGTAAAATAAAAAAGTTCGGGATTATAGTTTGTTTCTCTAAAAGGACGAGATAACTCTTGGTTATACATTTGCCACCAAGATTGAAGTGTAAAACCAAAAGCAATAGCATCGTCTTTGTTAAATAGGTTATTGGTAAGTAATGGTACTTTAAAGCTTATTTGTAATTTTGCTTCCGTATCATCTAAATTTTGAGGCCAATTACTCTTGTCATCATATACTGATTGATTAATATTGTCGGTATACGTAACAGGTAATAAATAATTCATTTTATGAGGCGTAATAACAAAAGGATCATAGGCTAGCCTCCTCTCTGAATTGAACCTTTTTTCCACTGCTGGCTGGTTATTTTTATCAATTACTACTCTACTACAAATGCGATTTAACTCTCGCAATACCATACCCTGATTTTCAGATTTAGCTTTTTCAGCAAGACAAATATCTAGATTGTCATTCGATGCCTTAGTTATGCTTGAGAAAACTAATAACCATAAAATAAAGCAACTTAACGATTTATCTTTTATATGATACATTTTATATTGCTCAGATTTGAATTGAAATAGCCATAACTTTCTATAATTAAATAACCACTAGTAACCCGCAAAGTTATGATCAGTAATGCTATGAAATAACAAGTTTTTCATAGCATTATAAAATAACCTTTTAATTGCCAGACTCTTCCTTTTTTACAATTACAGCCGCCTGTTCAAGTAACTCTGATATTTTTGTACGAGCTTGGGTATCTTTACTGTGTACAAATTCTTTGGCTTCATCAATATGAATTGACATGTTCGACAACTGATCATGCCATTGAGTTGAAGATTGTGACTTCAAACTATTATACCAACCTTTTGACTCTTCTAAGTATGAAAGCACTATAGAGCTTGTCTCATTAGAATAAAGAGCTAACTTTGCTTTCAACAAAGCCGATTGAGCTTCAATTTGTGCATAGCGATGCCTAACCAAATCGGCCTCACTACTTTGTTCAATAGCTTTTTGATAACCATCTATATGTGCTTCTGTAGCAGAGATTAATGACTCGATTTGAGATTTAGAAGCGTTTGAATGATCATTGATACTACGTTGGATATCAGTCGCTCTCCTCTTAAGTAAGGACAACTCTTTCGCCAAAGCTTTGTTAGCTGTTTTACTTGCTTGTTGATATGCATGCTCAGCTTTTACAATTTCCTGAAAAGCTTTTTCTGGAGATTGATCAACTTCCAAAGCAATAATAGCTTTTAGTTCAGCCCCTTTAGCGATAAGAAGAGCATATTGTGTGGATACTTCATTTTTAAAATCCCCCCTTTTCTCTTGAGTTTGAATCAGTGCGGTATTTAAAATTGATTGACTATGGTCTACTAAAGAGTTCATTTCAAACATAGCATCTTTATTTTTTTGCGCTAACAATTTTTTAGTTTGGTCAACTCTATGAGTAAGATCTTTGATTTGAGCACGAGTTATTGAATCTGATGATTTCCAAGCATCCTCTAAGTTTTTAAGTGACTCATTTAATAGTTGCTGAGTCGTTTCTTTATTTTTGGTAAACCAAAGTTCATTTTGAGCTTTCAGCAAGGACAACTTAGCTTGTGCTAATTTAAGCTGTGACTTTATTGTATCTTGCCAGTTTTGTTTGGTATTTTTCTGTAAAACTTCTTGGTGAATATTTGCTTGTGCCAAAACTTGGGGTGAGGATATACACAAGCCTAAGCTGCATATCAAAAGAGTAGTAGTTATATTTTTCTTGAAAATAGGATTCATGACTTATCTCCTTTATCATCTTTTTTGTAAAATGCTGCTTTAGCTCCAGCCCACATTCCAGTTGTGGCTCCTTTTGCAACAGCTAACATTCTTTCAGCTAATTCTTTACTTTCTTCTGTTATTTTATGTGCCACAACTTCAGTTTGTTTGACTGCTTCATGCCCTAGTTCTGTCATTTTATTAGCCGCAACTTGGGAAGCTGAATGTGATTTTTCTTGTAAAATACAACCTATTTTTTGTGCGTCATCCGCAGCTTCGTGCAAAATGTTTTTAGCTAACATATCTGATTTATCTGCTACTTTACGTAGCACTTCAATAAATAGCTCACTAACACTTTCAAGGTCAGTTTTTGTCTGTTCAATATCATTCTGTACATACTCTTCTACAGATGTGCCCATGCTAGTTAATTCATGTTGAGCAAAATCAACACTCTCAACCAACCCCTTCCTAACACCTTCTATTGAAGCGTTTGCTACTTCTTTAACGTATTTGTTTGACTCCTGAGCGGCTTCAACTGTAGCGGATAAAACAATTTCAGATATTCTTCTTGCTCGATCAGCTGAAAAACTAGCTTCTTTCATCGCTTTAGAAACGGCTTCACGAGCAGTGTTTTCAACTATTCCTTCAACATTTTTACCTGCTTCAAGAACAAGATTAGTTGCTTCTTTTACTGTTTTCTTAGTCAAGCCTAGTGTATCTATACTATTGAGTTTTGCATCGTGTAATGCTTTATAAAGCTCCTCTTTCATCGCAGGGGCACAATGACTAACAGCTTCTTTTGCTCCAATAAAAGCTTCGTTCAAACTTTCCGTTAAATTATCTTCTTCTTGCTTTAATCTTTTCTTGGCGTGCATTAAATCCTTATTTGCCTGAACAACATATCGCTCTTCGGATGTTTTCACACCATCTATGACTCCATGGACTGCGGCTGAAATTTTTTCACTGCTAGTTTCACCTATTTGATCTAATCCATTGGTCGCTGCCATGATTATTTCTTTGCTTGTTTCTTTCATATCCTCAACACTATTTTTTAACTCTTCTCCTGATTCAAGTGCCGCTTGGTGCGTAATATGATAAATTTTATGTGCTGTTAATTCACCATTACTTTTGGCTTCATTGATGCCATCTCTCAACTTATTCTTTGTTTCTTCTAACATAATCATCTTCTCCATACATATTTAAAATAAACTTCTGTGCTTATTAAGTAGATATAAGTAATTTACTTATCCTTAGTAAAATAGTAATTTGAAGGCAAATACTTGTATGTGACTTAAGTTACAGCGCTGAATTGTTTTTTAATCTTTTTTAGTTTGTTCAGAAGTGTTGTAGACAAAAAATATGGACCAATATCATTGAGAATGGCTTTAAAATGGTAACCAAGTTATTAACCTAATTCAGCATTAAATCAATGCTACTTTTTACTTTACCTTGATTAATACTTTACAATATATACGTTAAAGTAATCTCTATTCAAGTTGCAGGCGTGTTTCCTAAATGGTCATGTAACCATCTGTAATTTCCTACATGAATAGTACGATTGTAATTATTGAAGGTTTGTTTTTCAGATATATTTTAGGATTGGCGAGCTAAAATAGAACCCGTTGCTTTTATTGATTCAACGCTACTTTCAAGTTGCATATCTCCAGCATTGTGAAGCTGCTCAATAAGATCTTTTAATCCTGCATTAATTTTCACACCAATTAATGTTCCTTTATATTGGTTATGTTCGGTGAAATCCTGAAGAATTGATGTTAATTGTTCTTGATTGTTTTTAGCTGTTTCATGCACTTTTTCTACTAGTAATAACTCTAAGTCTTGTATATCACTTATTACACTTTTCACTACAGTAGGCGTTAGTGGTTCAATTTCTCCCATAGCCCCTTGCAAAGCAATTTTTGTAACTTCAACAGCTTTTGACAATGCATCATCTAGCCCATAAATCACATCATCTATCACTTCTTTAGTGTGACTTTCAGCACCTAGCTTTGCCCCTTTCATTACAGCATTAGCAACTTGTTTGACAGATTGTATTTCCCCCTCAGTAAGCGCTTTAATTGCAATACGCTGAATTTTTTCTTTAATATTATAGCCAGATTCAACCGCTAATTGAACGTCATACTGAACTTGTTCACCATTTAACAAATGCTCTTTATCAATACTCATTCTATGTCCCGTGTATTTATAGTGCATTCCAAGTGTTACTGGAGGTTGTGATCTGTACATTGCTTTATTCATTGTGTAATTCCCAATAGAATAGAGTATTCAGTTAAGACAACTCCTAAACCAAATTTTCTAATAAATGATTATGATTTATTCAGCTTCACGATAATTTGCCTTATCAATTTTTCTATATTTCTATATGTTGTTAAAGTAAATTTTAGAGACCATCAAAAGATAATTTATCTTTATAAGATAGTAAAATATGGTGATGTGTTTGTATGTATGTGACTTAAGTTACCGTTTGCTGTCATTTTTCAAATTATTTTTGGGTTTTATCAAGAAGCGCTTGTAGATCAAGTAAGGACCATTTCCCACGCTTTCCCGATACAATATCATCTTGTTTCCACTTTTGTAGGTGTCTAGTTATAATAACTCTTACTGAGCCAACCATAGCTGCGAGTGTTTCTTGAGATAACTCATTAAGAAGTTTAATATCACCCGTTAACCTATTGTTAGGTAAACTTCGTAATATGAGCCTTGATAGTCTTGCTTCAGTATCATAAAGAGAAAGATCAGAGGTTTGATTAGCAAGTGAATGTATTTGTTTACCTAAGTAAGGTAATAGAGCTTTGTTAAATTCTGGATGTTGTTCAATCCATTCTCTTGCTTGACTCACTGTTGTTGAGAGAACTTCCATATTTTCAAGCGCTGTCGCAAATGCATCATTCCATTTTCTATCAAGAAGCCCAATGACATCAAAAGTATCCCCTGAACTAAGCAGAAACATAATATGCTCCCTACCATTATGGGGATTGTAAACAGAGACTTTAGCTCGGCCACTGATAATAATATAAAAGAAGTCATTTGCTTGATGTTGCGAAATAGCTGTAGCCCCTTTACTCCTAGTCTCGTATTGACACAGTTCAAGCATATTATCTAAAATTTCATTATCAACATTAGAGAATAATTCTGATTCTCTCAATGTATCAAAACAATGTTTATAATGGATTGAATTTTTTAACATAGTTTTCCTGAAATGGTAAAGCTAATGCAATAACCTTAAATTAACAATTTAAAGCACAAGTAACTGTTCAACAAGCAGAAAATATGAATTTTATTATGAATCATATTGCTTAATAACTGATACCAGTTTGTCTGATATATCAATTAATTTTTTATTTGATTTAAGCACTTCATTTCCACCAGCTTCAGCCTCTTCAGCAATATCATTAATAACTTCAGCATTACCTGTAATTTCACTTGTAACAACGTTTTGTTCTTCCGCAGCACTAGCTATCTGTTCATTCATCATGCTAATTGTTGAAACGGCTGAAACTATCTCATCGATGGTACTACCTGCTTGTTGGGCTTTATCAACGCTTAATAGTGCTTGCTCTTGACTATGTGCCATTATTTCAACTGCGGCTTGGGTACTACTGCTTAGCTCTTTAATCATCACCTGAATCTCCATTGTAGAGTTTTCAGTTTGCTCTGCTAAAACCCTAACTTGATCTGCAACAACAGAAAAACCTTTACCGAACTCACCTGCATGTGCGGCTTCTATGGCAGCATTCAAGGCAAGTAAATTAGTTTGAGCTGTAATATCTTTAATGATTTTAATAACAGTACCTATTTTATTACTACCAGCTTCAATCCTTTGAATAGCAGTAACAGATGATTCCACTTCGGTCGCTAGCATATTTATAGATTCAACAGCCTCCAATACAACACATTTTCCTTTTTCAGCCGCTATATTCCCATCAGTAGCAGAAAGTGCGGCACTAGAAGCAGATGTTGCAACTTCATTTACTGCAATGCTCATTTCTCTTATTGAAGAAGAAAGCAATTCAGTTTCAGATTTTTGTGTTTTTACCCCGATAAGCGTCTGATCTGTTATTTTTGCAGATGAATTTGCTGCACAAATTAGCTCTTCAACAATCAAATGAATGTCTCCTATCATTTCTTGCAAGCCATTAACCATATTTTTCATCGCAAGCTGTATTTGACCTATTTCTCCACTTGCACTTTGATCCATATTAATTTTAAGGTTCCCATTAGATATTTTTTCAAGAACTTGTACCGTTTCATCTAATGAAGGGATCGTATTTCTAAGTATATTTACAATTAGGATGATTAACCCACCTACACATAGAACGATAAAAGAATCGACAAAGTATTTAATCGTAGTGGATAGGTTTTTAACCCCTTGGCTGAACTTAGAGGAAAAACCTAAAGATTTATTCATAACTAAATCAATAGCTTGTTTTTCACTATTAATAAGGGACTGTTCTTCGCTATTTTCTAGAATATAAATTCCTTTTTCTAAATTAGTCTCACTATCTTCTGCTAAGTCTATTATCCATCCTTGACCTAATATTCTAAAAAATAAACGTTCAATACTAAAGACTACATTATCAACGCTAATGGCAGCATCATATGCAGTTTTAACTTGTTCTATTATTAAGCTCCGATTAATTTCATTTTTTGATAACTCGATATTTGCAATACTGATAGATTGGCTATGTTGGTGTTCAAGATAAGAAAAATCATTTGCTTTTCCCATCAGTCGAACACCATATAATGTAACTAACAAGGCAAAAACACCTATACCTATCATAATTTTAAGCTGTGACTTTAACGTTAATTCATTGATATTCATTTTGTATATTCCTCAAAACATTATTTTACTAATTCAAATTAGAAAGCACTAAATTTTGTCTGTATGAAAATGAATATCAGACAGGCTCTTTTTCATCAAAAATCCATTCGTTGACTCAATTCCTTTCTCATTTAACCGATTATTTAGCTCCGCTCTTTTACTATCTAGAAAGCTGATCCCTTCAGCTACCAAATCAAAAATTTTCCACTCTTTGGTTTTTTTATTCATTCTTAATTTAAAGCTAATATCAATTGGAGGTCTTGATGTACTAATTATTTCCATTGCAACAGAAATGATTTTTTTGCTTTTAAACGTTTTGCTAGGCTGAAATTTAATTGTTTGATTTGTGTATAAAGTGAATATTTGTGCGTATGACGTAATCACATATTCTCTAAATGTTCCTGAAAATTCATTAAACTGCTTCTTTGTTGCTTTTCTAAAATGAACATTAGCAAGTACTTTTGCCGCAGCATATCGATGATTAAAGTAGGGAGATACCTCCTCTCTAATTACATTTTTTAATAAATTA
>CAJXVU010000039.1 GCA_913062555.1 uncultured Bacteroidota bacterium | reverse complement strand
ATCCCTAGAACCAACCACCGAGAAGCGTATCTGTTTAATCTTTTAAATAAAATTTCTCTAATCATACTCTTTTTTCAAATACAAACTTACGATAAATTCTTTGATTCAAGCTAAGATAAATACTCTTCAAAGCAGTAAAATATTTTAACTATCTTATTTCAATATTTTTTTTATTGAGCTTGATATTCTAAATCTCTCATCATTTCTCAAGTCAGAACCTGAAGGCAAACAAAGCCCATTTTTAAACAAAATCTCTGCAACATTCCCTCCATGATAATCGTAATCTTTAAAAACTGGCTGTAAATGCATGGGTTTCCACAATGGTCTTGATTCAATGTTATCTTTTAACATTTGCAAACGTAAGTCTTCTCTGTTAAATCCTGAAATTTCTTCTTGTATTTTAATACAAGATAACCAATGATTCGAATAATAATTATTTGTTGGTTCTACAAAAACTGTGACACCATCAATATCTTTGAATAACTCTTGATAAAATTCGTTATTCATTCTCCTTAACGCGATATACTCGTCCAATACTCCCATCTGCCATTTACCTATTCCAGCCAATAAATTGCTGATTCGATAATTATACCCAACTACAGAATGTTGATAATGAGGGGCATTATCTCTGGCTTGTGAAGCTAAAAAAATTGCTTTTTGTTTGTTTTCTATATTTTTACACACTAATGCACCACCTCCAAAAGCAGTAATTATTTTATTCTTATTAAATGATAAAATACCGAAATCCCCGAAAGTCCCACATTTTTGACCTTTATAAGTTGAACCTAGTGCTTCTGCCGCATCTTCGATTAGAACTATCTCATATTTCTTTGCAATATTGGATATTTCATCAATTTTAGCAGGCATTCCATACAAGTGTACGACTATAATTGCTTTTGGTTTTTTACCGTTAGAAATTTGCTTTACTATTATTTTTTCTAATAAATGAGGACACATGTTACTAGTTTCTTCTTCACTATCAATAAAAACAGGAACAGCTTTTTGATATATTATAGGAAAAGCAGAAGCTGAAAAAGTTGCAGTTTGACAAATTACCGTATCACCAGATTTCACTCCAGAGAGAACTAAAGCTAAATGAATTGCTGATGTTCCAGAGTTGAGAGCAACTACAGATTTGTCTTTATCAAGGTACTCTTCTAGATCCGTTTCAAATCTTGAAACAAAATCAATCACCTTTAATCCATGAAATATTCTTGAGTAATTCTCAAAAGAAAAATTAGTAAAATTTGAATTAGATAGTTGTATTTTTTCTTTCAAAATATTTATTTTAAAATAACTTTAAAAGTATTAATGATTACAGAAATATCTTTCCAAATTGTTCTGTTTTCAATATATTTTAAATTAATTTCAATTTTTTTAGGCAAAATCACATCAATATAGTATTGGTTTGGATTATCTACTTTGGATAAGATTTCATTCTCATTTCGGAATTCAATAGAAGCTAAATCAGTTATTCCTGGCTTAACATTAAAAACTTTCATTTGTTTTGGAGAGTATAAATCTACATATTTTCTTACTTCTGGTCTAGGACCAACTAAACTCATGTTTCCTATAAATACATTAATTAACTGAGGTAATTCGTCTAATTTATATTTTCTTAAATAATAACCAACTTTTGTGATTCTTTCATCAGAACCACTTACTGTTAACAAACCCAATTTATCAGAATCAACTCGCATTGTTCTAAACTTAAATATTTTAAAATCTTTGTTATTTTTACACACTCTAATTTGCCTATAAAAAACTGGACCAGCTGAAGTTAATTTAACAATAACCGAAACAACCAATAAAATTGGAGCAAAAAATAATAAACTAAAAAATGATACTATAATGTCAAAAAATCTTTTCATGAAACTTATATATTACTTTCTACAGCATTTACAACTGCTTTTATTATAGCATTTACGTTTTCAACAGATAAGTCATAATAAACAGGCAGTGAAATTTCGTTTTCCCAAAGAGATTTTGCGTTAGGATAATTATTAATTTCATACCCTAATAACTTATAATACGATAGTAAGGGTAGTGGTTTGTAATGGACATTAACAGAGACTTCTTGTTCAAAAACATCTTGTATGATTTGATTCCGAATCTCTAATGTAATCCCTTTTATTCTAAGTAAATATAAATGATATGATGATTCTCGTTTCTCATCTTTACAGGTTGGAGTTATTGCCCAATCATATTTATATAATTCTTTTGAATACGTATCAAAAATATGTTTTCTTTTAGGTAAAGTATCTAATTCGTATCTATCAAATTCAACCAAACCTATTGACGCTAATATATCTGTCATATTACATTTAAAACCCGCATCTATAACATCATATTCCCAGCTTCCTTTTTGAGTTTTTGCTAATGCATCTTTATTTTGTCCATGAAGAGATAACGTATTTAATTGCTTATAGATCTCTGTATTATCAAAAGGCTTAGGTAGATTAATACATATAGCTCCGCCCTCGGCTGTTGTTAAGTTTTTTACTGCATGAAAAGAAAAGACTGTGAAATCAACTTCAGAACCGACATTTAACCCGTTGTATTTAGCTCCAAAAGAATGTGCTGCATCAGAAAGAATCATTATTCTTCCTAATTTTTCTTGATTCTCAGATTGAGGATTGAACTTGTCTTTTATTTTTGGCTTATTAACTAGTGCTGTCAATTCGTCAAATTGCACTGGCAAACCACCAACATCAACAGGAATAATAGCTTTAGTTTTAGATGTAATATGTTTTTCTATTTTCGAAATATCTATTCCAAAATCAGAAGTAACATCTACCATTATTACCTTAGCGCCTCTATGTATAACAATATTAGCCGATGCACAATACGTATAAACGGGAACAATAACCTCATCCCCTTCTTTTATTCCAAACCAATATAATAATAGCTCAGCACCAGTTGTCCATGAATTAACAGCTAAAACATTAGAAACATTACAATAATTTGCTATTTTTTTCTCAAATAATTTTGTTTTTGGACCAGTTGTAATCCAACCAGATCTTAATGCGTCTGCAACTTCATTAATTATTCGCTCATCAATTCTAGGTGGTGAAAATGGTATCATAGTCATTTTTTTAATTAATCTTTAAAACTATTGGTCAGATCATTTAGTTTAATCATTTTCCTTTCTGATGATTTCATCAAATAATCAAATTCTTTATTTGGCCAAGTACAATAGTTTGGCTTTTCACAAGTTGGTTGTTGTTTTAATAAAATTTTACCTAACGTTAAATCTTCAACAATAGAACAGAGTAATTTCCCACTAATATGACTAACTCTTTTATAAATTGAAAAAACTGTGTCAAATTCATAAACATCTATATCTATTTGTTTACATATATCTCCTGTATCAATTCCTTCATTCATTTTATATATAGTAGACCAAATTGTTTTATCCCCTCTTGCAAACGCCCATAAAACGGGCGAAACACCTCTGTCTTTTGGTAGTTTAGATGCATGAATATTGTAAATTCCTTTTTTAAACTCATCGAGAATAAATCTATTTATTATAATATCAAAATTAAATGCAAAAGCAATATCTGAATTACTTTTTTCACTTATCAAATTCATTAACTCCTTTCTTGAACTCACCACAAAAGATTTAATATTATGCTTTTTTGTTAAGTATTTAACAGATTTTTTTTTTAAAAAAAAAATTGATAAAAAATGTATAAAAACACGATACACAAAATACTTAATACTAACTTTTTTTAAAATTTTTGACATCCCTTTCACTGAGCTTTTAGAATTTGAAAAGACAACAAATTCTATCTCATTACTAAATTTAGCTATTAGCTCTTTCGAAGATTGATACGCAAAATAACTATCATTTACTAGTAATATTTTTCTTTTTGTCATATTCAATTTGAGTTAATTCCCCCAATAAATAAATTGGTTTGTAAAAAAATCATGTAAAACTCTACATCTATATTAGATAATAATTATTAATTAACTCTAAATAGATTTTGGCAATATAATTAAATAAGTGCTATGAGTTGTAATAACCTATATTATCTTCTATGTATTATTAATTATTGAAATACATTTTTTTAAATTTATTTTTTTTGATAAATTCGCTTCTGCGTATTTCCTACCGTTTTCTCCTAATCTATTTAATTCTGGCTTGGGTAATAAATACAATTCTTTCATTCCTTCAGCAATAGATGCAATGTTTTCGGGGATTTTAACGACTCCACATTTTCCTTTTCTAATAATATTATATACATCTGTTTTTTGCTCAACAGTTGCTAATACAGGCCTCCCTGAAAACAAGTATGCTGTTAATTTAGAAGGAGTCGCTGTGAGTGCAATTCCTTTTTTCAAAGGTAGTAATAAAACAGTAGCTTCTGATTGTAAAAATGGAGTTTGACTAGGGGTCACATCTTTAAACTCAATTTGTACATTTCCAGTTTCCATTGCTATTTTAATACACTTTTCTTTTTCTGAACCATCTCCAGCAATTATTAATCTACTGTTATTCATTTTAGCTAAATCAAAACTCTTAATAATTACATCAACACCTGCACTAGCACTTATACTTCCGATATACATAAATACAAATACGTTTTTATCATTATTTAGATTCGCTGATTTATAATCGTTAAACAAATTGTCCTCTTGCCAATTTCTAACTAGCGAAAACTTATTTTCTTTAACCTTTCTACTCGATGACAAATAGTTGTTCATATTAGTTGAAATTCCAATTATTTTTGATGCATTTCTTAATGTATATTTATCTATTGGTAGTAAAAGTTTAAACAACAATGAGCCAATTATCTTTGGCATTTTTTTCACCAATGACTCTGGATAGATATCTTGAATATGTAATATCGTTTTTATATTACTTCTTACTGCCTGTTTTACAATTAAGTATTGTGATATAAAAGGCCAAGAATTGATATAAATTTTTTTTATATCTTTTCTATTCCTTTTAATAAAATTAACGCAATGTTTTCCAAAACTATAACTTTCTTTAATTCTCCCAAATAATTTTGATTTAGGGCATCTATATGAATTTAAATAATGCACGGAATAAGTTTTCTGTTCTATCTTATTCTTTTCAAAATTATATCCATCAGGCCTAGAAGGGTGAGGGCAAACAACCATAACATCCTCATAGTTAGACATCATGATTGCAATATCACTAGATATTTTTGCTGACACTAATGGTTCAGGCAGAAAAACTGCAGATATTATTAATACTTTCGACATAATATTTTAATTAAACCTTACTCCAAACTACACGGTTCACGTAATCGGTATACGACAAGATAATACGAACAACTTTATCTGAAACATTTGGCATAGAGTAATCGGCCACTTCTCTTAACAATCGCTTTTCACTAATTCCTTGTTGCTCTAGAACTACCAGCGCTTGCATAATTCTTTCAGGGTTCATACCAACCATCATTACAGAAGCTTCTTCCATTGCTTCTGGTCTTTCGTGAGCATCTCGAATATTTAATGCTCTAAAGTTCATGATCGAAGATTCTTCTGAAATAGTACCACTATCTGACAGTACTACTTTTGCCTTTTTTTGTAAATTATTATAATCGTGAAACCCTAAAGGCTTCATTAACTGAATTAATGAATTAAATTGAACACCAATTTCATCAATTTTATTCCGGGTTCTCGGGTGTGTTGACACTATAACAGGCAACTTATATTTTTCAGCAATGGCATTTAAAGCCCCAACCAATTTCATAAAATTATCTGAATTGATATTTTCTTCTCTATGAGCAGAAACTAAAAAATATTGGCCTTTTTCAAGTCTTAATTCAGATAAAATTTTTGATTCATCTATTTGCTTACTGTATGCGTTTACAACTTCATAAATTGGTGAACCTGTTTTAATAATTCTATCAGCAGGCAAGCCTTCTCTCAATAAATATTCTCTTGCGATATCACTATAAGTTAAATTAATGTCTGCAGTATGGTCAACAATTTTCCTATTAGTTTCTTCCGGTACACGCTGATCAAAACATCGATTACCTGCTTCCATATGAAAAATAGGTATTTTCCTCTTTTTTGCAGCAATCGCACACAAACAAGAATTCGTATCTCCTAAAACTAAAAAAGCGTCAGGGTTCACATTTTCCAAAACTGGATCAATATTAATCAATATTTGACCGGCTGTACTAGTTGCATTTCCACCTGCAGCATTTAAGAAATAATCTGGTTTTCTAAGACCTAAATCCTTGAAAAAAACCTCATTTAGTTCATAATCATAATTTTGCCCTGTATGAACGACTATGTGTTCAATACTTTCAGTTGAATCTAATTTCAACAACACTCTTGACAGTCGAATAATTTCGGGTCTTGTTCCAACAACTGTTATTACCTTTAATTTTTTCATATCATTCATTTTTTAAACTTCTTCAAAATACGTGTCCGCATCTTCCTCATTATAAGGTTCATTTATCCAGAAATTAGTATATAAAACCTCTTTATCAATATTTTTTATATTATGAGTATACCAAATAGGCATATCTACATATGCTGGTTTATCACCATCAAGATAAAAATCTAGCACTTCATCTGTGCCAATTCTTCTTAATTGAATTAATGCTTTCCCTTTAATTACCGCAAACCGTTCTATTTTCCGTGTATGAAAATGGTTTCCTCTGGTAATTCCAGGTACCGTGGTAGAAAAAGAAACCTGCCCTCCAATTCCCAAACGAATTATTTCTACAAACGAACCTCTAGGGTCAGTATGCTCCGTAAACTTAACAGGGAAATGATTCTTGACATCCATATAACAACGGAATGTATTAAATAAGTTCAACTCAAATGCTGAATTGATTTCAGGGATTTCTCCGTTATCTTGGTAGTCAGATTTATATAAATTTAACAAATTCAATATTTCAGAAACTTTCACTTGAGAAGTTGCTTTAATTGTAAACTTCTTATTCGGTTTCCTTTTATCTATTATTGACAATATCTCTTGCACCAACTCACCTACATAAATAAGGTCTACAGCACCATCAATATGAATTTCAGGTTTTTCACCATTAGTGACTTTATGGCAAAAAGTAGCTATAACTGAGTTGTAATTTGGTTTTCCAAAAGGTCCAAAAACATTAGGGATTAACAATCCTGTGAATACCCCTCTTGAATTACTTTCCCAATCGATGAATAATTCGCGCCCTTCTTTTTTTGATTTACCATATAAATTGTCTTTTTCTTCTTGGGAAGAAGAAGACATAATAATATGAGCGGTAGAATTTGTTCTATCAAGAGAACTTACTAAACCTTCAACCAATTGAATATTGGTATTATAAATAATCTGTGGGTCTTCATGTCTATTCATTGCCGCTAAATGTACAATTACATCACACTGCGAAACAAAAGTATCTAATTGTTGTTCATTCTCAAAAAAACTTTTTTCAAAATCAATCAACTTATAAGACTCTGGCACCAATCCCAACGAATTGTATAAATGTTGTCCAACAAAACCATTTTGTCCGGTAATTCCTATTTTTAACATATTAGCTAACTTCTTTTAATTTTTAATCAACCTAACTTCGGTTGTCAAAGTACTTCAAATCGAATCGATATTCATCGGCTATTTCACCCATCAAATAATCTGCCATTACCAATAATATCGATCCCTCTTCCATCGCTTGAATACAAGAAACATATCCCTTTGGTACATGCAATACATCTAACGTTTTATTCGATATGATAAATTCTTCACAAAACAACTGTTTTGACGGCAGCTCCCAGTTATCAATTTTCATCAACTGGATACAAAAACTTCCATGTACTGCACTAAACCAACGTTGCTCTATTTGATGTCCTTGCCAACCTCTTATGATGTCCAAACTATTGTTTTGAATCACATACATCCTTTTCACAGCTGAGCTATCAAAGATATTGTTATACAACAGATTTCCTCGAACATCACAATGTGCATTTCCTTTTATAAGTGTTGGCTTCATTTCCTAAGCTCCTTTTCTCTTAGCGATGGCCTCTTGTACCACATCTAACTGCATCAACAGTTTTTTCATGCCTTCTACGTCTTGTTGTTCTGTATTGTGAGAATGATAATCTTCAATTAGTGCAACATCTTCTTCTCCTTCAGAAAAATAACGTGCATAATTCAAATCCCTGTTGTCTGCTGGTATTCTGTAAAATGCGTCCATATCCTCTGCTTTCACCATTTCTTCACGAGTACATAACGTCTCATACAATTTCTCACCATGACGCGTCCCAATAATTTTAATTTCATTATCAGCATTACATAACTCTTTTAACGCTTGCGCCAAATCACCAATCGTCCCTGCGGGTGCCTTATTAACAAATAAATCACCTTGGTTGCCATGTTCAAAAGCGAACAGCACTAATTCTACCGCCTCATCCAAAGACATTAAAAAACGAGTCATTTTAGGGTCTGTAATTGTTATTTCTTCGTTATTTTTAATTTGATTTAAAAACAATGGAATTACGGAGCCTCTAGAGGCCATTACATTTCCATAGCGTGTTAAACACACCGTGGTATTAGTACAGTTTCTCGCCGCAGCAATGGCAACTTTTTCCATCAAAGCTTTAGATATCCCCATTGCATTGATTGGGTATGCCGCTTTATCTGTACTCAAACATATTACTTTGGCTACTTTATTGCATTCTGCCGCATCTATGACATTTTGAGTTCCAAACACATTCGTTTTTGTAGCTTCAATTGGAAAAAATTCACACGAAGGAACTTGTTTTAAAGCTGCTGCATGAAACACATAATCTACACCACGCATGGCTTTATCAACACTGTTATAATCACGAACGTCACCAATATAAAACTTTAATTTCTCATTTTTTAATCGGGCACGCATGTCGTCTTGTTTTTTCTCGTCACGAGAAAAAATTCGAATTTCTTTGAAATGATCCGTATTCAAGAAACGATTTAAAACAGCATTTCCAAAAGAACCTGTCCCTCCTGTGATTAATAGTATTTTATTCTTTAACATTTTTTTGTTTTTATTATATGTTTTTTACATAAGTGTAAACGTACTTTTCGGCATTTATCGTTACGAGCAATACTTTACTTCATCCATTTTTTTATCGTCTTTTTAGTCTCGTTCTTAGGCTGTATTAATTTCAAATAGACTTTCAATTGATTTAACAGGTACATCCACCAATAATAACCATGAGTCTAAAAATTCGTCTTTAGTAAATGTTTCTTATATTGAACAAGTTCATGCAAAAATAACACCTTTAGTTTTTTATCAAAAGGATTTCTTCAATTTTTAACGCATACACCTCATGCTATTTAAACAAATTATACCTGAATTAGACTTCATTTATACTTAGTACTAAACCCACACAATTTTTCAAATTACATTCGTTTTCCAAACTCTTTTAGCTCAAAAAATTCTAGCTACCATAATCGAAGATTATAAATCATATAGCAATCATGAAAATCCGACGTGATCCATGTAGAATATCCTCACACGTGTATTAATATATAGCACATTTACTTAATTAACATTATACATCTCTTTATAATATTTTTGGTAATCTCCAGATGTTATATTTTCCATCCAATCTTTATTTTCTAAATACCATTTTACCGTTTTCTCAATACCTTCTTCAAATTGCAAAGATGGCTCCCAGCCTAATTCATTTTTCAATTTTGTAGAGTCAATTGCGTAGCGAACATCATGTCCGGCTCGATCAGTTACGTAGGTGATTAATTTCTCAGAAACCCCTTCTTCTCTCCCCAGTAATCTATCCACTGTTTTAATCATTACTTTAATTAAATCAATATTCTTCCATTCATTAAATCCTCCAATATTATAAGTCTCACCTAGTCTACCTTTATGAAAAATCACATCAATTGCTCTTGCATGGTCATTTACAAACAACCAATCTCTCACATTTTCACCTTTTCCATATACTGGTAATGGTTTGTTAAGACAAATATTATTTATGAAAAGAGGTATTAATTTTTCAGGGAACTGAAATGAGCCGTAATTATTAGAGCAATTTGAAATCACCGTTGGAAATCCATATGTATCATGAAAAGCACGTACAAAATGATCTGACGATGCTTTAGAGGCAGAATACGGTGAATGCGGGTCATACGCTGTAGTTTCCAAGAAATAACCATCTTCTCCTAAAGACCCATATACCTCATCGGTAGAAACATGGTAAAAAAGCTTGTCTTTAAAATCACCTTGCCACTCAAATTTTGCAGCCTGCAATAAACTTAAGGTCCCCATAATATTTGTTTGTGCAAAAGAAAAGGGATCTTTAATTGAGCGATCTACATGAGATTCTGCTGCTAAATGAATTACACTATCAATTTGATAATCTTTAAAAACTTGCTTGACTTTTTCTAAATCACAAATATCACATTTCACAAAAGTATAATTCACTTTATCTTGGATATCTTTCAAATTCTCCAGATTACCCGCATAGGTAAGAACATCCATATTCACAATATGATATTTCGGGTATTTATTGACTAATAAACGTACTAAATGAGACCCTATAAAACCTGCGCCTCCGGTAACTAAAATATTTTTCATTTTGTGTTTTTTATTTTTGCAATACATTTCACTAAAGAATCCCTCCAATATGGGATTTCAATTTCAAAATCATTTTTGATTTTTGATTTATTCAAAATCGAAAAATGGGGTCTTTTGGCAGGTGTAGGATAGTCTTTTGTCTCTATTGGCTTTACATGACAATCTAACCTACCTAAGTCCATTATGGCAATTGCAAAATCGTACCAAGAAGCAACACCTTCGTTAGAAAAGTGATACAGATTCCCTTTTGCATTAATATTTAATTGCTTTTTGCAAGTAAGAATGTCAAGACATGTTCTTGCCAAATCACTTGCATTGGTTGGTGTACCTACTTGGTCATAAATCACTCCTAACTCCTCTCTTTCATTTCCGAGTCTTAACATAGTTTTTACAAAGTTATTCCCGTAAGCAGAATACAACCATGAAGTTCTAATAACAACACCATCTATATCAGAATTAAGTACTTCCAATTCTCCACTCCTTTTGGTATTTCCGTAAACTCCTATAGGGTTTACTTCATTTAGTTCTTGATACGGTAAATAATGATAGCCGTCAAAAACATAATCTGTAGAAATATGAATTAGTTTACCATCTACTTTATTTAATGCGTTCACAAGATTTAAAACACCTTCTGAGTTTACCTTTTCGGCAGCTAATGCGTCTTTTTCTGCTGCATCTACAGCTGTATATGCGGCACAGTTTATAACCACGTCAACAGCTTTATCTTGAAAATACGTTTCTATTTGGACATTGTTACAAATATCTAATTCAGAAGAATTCGTAAATAGAAAGTTACAGTTCGAATAAAGAGGTATCAAGTCTCTTATTTCTGAACCTAACTGACCATTCGATCCTGTGACTAGTATATTCATTTTTTAGAATTTAAAAGGTGAATCCAAATCCTTGAAAAATGACAAGTTTTTATCTTTTTCAGACAATTGAACTTCAGCTGCTGCTAAACCCCAGTCGATATTCAAGTCTTCATCATTAAAACGAATTCCAGAATCGGATGCAGGCGCGTAAGTATTATCTACTTTATATGCAAAAACTGCGTTTTCACTTAAAACAGAAAATCCGTGTGCAAAACCTCTTGGAACAAATAGTTGTCTTTTATTTTCTCCTGACAATTCTACTGCCACGTGTTTCCCATATGTTGAAGAACCTTTTCTAATATCTACAGCAACATCCATTACTCTACCTTCAATGCATCTTACTAATTTTGCCTGACTATATGGTGGTTTTTGAAAATGTAAACCTCTTAAAACTCCTTTGGACGATTTAGATTCATTATCTTGTACAAAATTTATTTCTCCTACATGTTTTTCAAATTCTTTTTGATTAAATGACTCAAAAAAATACCCCCTATTATCTCCATAAACAGTTGATTCTATTACAAATACCTCTGGTATATCCGTTTTAATAAATTTCATTTACTTTATTTTACTAGTTTTAATAAATATTGCCCGTAATTATTCTTTTTTAATGGTTCGGCCAATTTCCTCACCTGATTAGCATCTATATATTTCATATAATAGGCAATTTCTTCAAGGCAAGCAACTTTTAATCCTTGACGTTTTTCAATAGTTTCAATAAATTGTCCAGCTTCCATTAGTGAGTCATGAGTGCCTGTATCCAACCAGGCAAATCCTCTGCCCATTAATTCAACTTTTAATCTCCCTCCTTCTAAATATTCTTGATTAACCGTTGTAATCTCTAACTCACCTCGGTCAGAAGGTTTTATGTTTTTAGCTATTTGCAACACATCATTCGTATAAAAATACAAACCAACTACCGCATAATTTGATTTTGGTTTTATTGGCTTTTCTTCAATAGAAGTCACTACTCCTTGTTTATCAAATTCAGCAACACCATATCGTTGAGGATCACTTACATAATACCCAAAAACAGTAGCTTTCTTTTCCTTTTCAACATTTTCTTTTGCACTTTTTAACATCTCAGTTAATCCGTGGCCATAGAAAATATTATCACCTAATATTAAACAAACATTATCATCCCCAATGAATTCATTTCCCAAAATAAATGCCTGAGCTAGTCCATCTGGACTGGGTTGAACTTTATAATTCAACTGGATTCCAAGTTCTTCACCTGTACCCAACAATTTTTCAAAATTAGGTAAATCTTCAGGAGTTGAAATAATTAATATTTCTTTAATCCCTGCCAACATCAATACCGATAATGGATAATATATCATTGGTTTATCATATACAGGTAATAACTGTTTTGACACTCCTTTTGTAATTGGATACAAACGCGTTCCACTTCCTCCCGCTAAAATAATTCCTTTCATGATAATATTATATTTGAATAAAATTCTAATTTCTATTAGAATCGTAAAATTTAGTTTTTAAATGATTGAAATGTTCTTAATAATTCTTCTTTTGAGGCGATTGCTAAAGTTTTTTTTATTGTGAATACTATCTTTTAATTGCACATAGAGACCTTTTACATCTTTAAAATTCATACCCATTTTGTAATTCTTTATAATTTACTTTCCCGTTTGAAGTTAATGGAATCTCATTAATTATCTCATGTTTAATAATACTCGAATGTATTTTTAATTCTTCTGATACTGCTTTTTTTAATTGTTCAAATTTCACTTCTGTATCCGTAAAAACTATTACATTTTTATCATTTACCCCAATACAAGCTACGTTTATTCCTTCCAATTTATTTTTAAAAATAGATTCTAACTCGTCTAAATTCACACGATTTCCTAAAATTTTAATAAAACGCTTCATTCTACCAGTAATAAAATAAAATCCATCTTTATCTTTTATCGCTAAATCACCTGTATATAATTTTTTAATTACTTCCCAATTGGTTAAATCCTGCAAATTTTTAGCATAACCACCAAAAACATTTGGGCCTTCATAAATCAACTCATTTGTGTCATTGTCTATTGATAACTTACCATTTAATATAGGTTTGCCAATAGATGTTATTTTTTTTGAGAGACTACTTGTAGGTACGAATGAAATTCTTGCTGTAGCCTCTGTTTGACCATACATTATAAAGAATTTCAATTTATTCTCTATTGAGTAATCTAAAAAACGTTGTTTGCCCTTTTCGTTCAAATTCCCTCCTGCTTGAGTTAAATAACGTAAAGTAGGGTAATTTCTTTTTCTAAAACCTATTCTATCTAACATTTCGTACACAAATGGCACCCCTGACATGGATGTAAACCCAAATTCTTCAAATTGATGCCAAAAACCCTTACTTAAAACATCTGCTGTGTTACAAACTATTTCTCCACCTTTTAGGGCGTTTGAGTGCAAAACAGATAATCCATAAGAATAAAAAATAGATAAATTTAGAGGTGTAACATCCTTATCAATTATTGGTAAATAATTTGAAATAGAGACTGCATTTTCGTATATATTCTCTTCAGAAAGCTTCACAAACTTAGGAGAGCCGGTAGTTCCAGATGTTGATAGTAGCAGTTTAACATTTGGATGAATTAAAACATTCTTTTCATTGTTATTTAACTGAAATACTTGGATTCTATGAAAATTTGATCTTACTAAATTTGGTGAATAAAATTTTATGTCAGTTCTATTTTCATCTATTATAATTGCTGGTTGGTATTTTTCTTCTATTTCAATTTTTAAATTTTCAGACAATCCTTCATTTAATAAAGCAATTGTAAAATTTCCTTTTAGAAGCGAAAAATACATCCCTATAGTTCGAAATTCATTTTTAGAATAAAGAAAAACTAACTGCCTATAATTTTCTTCAATTGGACTCGTGTCAAAAAGTATATCCTCAAATTTTAATACTTCCTTTGTTCTTGCATCAATAAATTTTAAAGATGAATTCTTTTGAATTTCATTAAATAACTTCATTTTTTAAAATATCTTAAATTACCATACCACTATCAACTCTTCTAATTTGCCCTGTAGATCTTTTTATTATCTTTGAATCCTACCAGTTCCGTTACTATTAACTAAGTTCATTACCTCATCTACCGAAGATCTATTATAATCACCTTCCATTGTTTGTTTCAAGCAACTTGCTGCCGCTGCAAATTCAATAATATCCTGTGTTTTCATTTTATTAGCCAATCCAAATATAATTCCTGCCGCAAAACTATCACCACCTCCTAAACGGTCTACAAGCTTTATCTCATAATGCTTTGAAAAACAACACTCATCACTAGAAGAATTGTAAAGCATACCGCTCCAACCGTTATCAGAAGCAGAATGGCTTTCTCTTAATGAAATAGCAACATATTTACAGCCATATTGTTTTACTATTTCTTGTGCTACAACTAGATATTTTGCCTTATCAATTTGTCCGGTATTTACATTACTATTCGCTGCTTTAATACCGAGTACTTTTTCAGCATCTTCTTCATTTGCTATACAAATATCAACATATTTAAATAGTTCTTTCATAGTTTTTTGAGCTATTTCAGAGCTCCAAAGTTTAGCTCTAAAATTTAAATCACAACTAATAGTTATTCCTGCATTATGGGCATATTTACAAGCAACTAAGCATGTTTCGATCATACTGTCTGATAATGCTGGTGTAATACCCGTCCAATGGAACCAATCTACATCTTGAAATATCGCTTCCCAATTGAATTCATCTGGTTTTGCTTCAGCTATTGCACTATACTGCCTATCATACATTACTTTTGAAGGCCTTTGACTTACACCTTTTTCAAGGTAAAAAAGCCCCATTCTACCGCTACCATAAATTACTTTATCAGCATTCACTCCAAAATACCTTATAGAATTTATTGCAGCATGGCCTACATCTGAATTAGGTAATTTCGTTAAAAATGTTGTATCTACACCAAATTTAGCTAGAGAAACAGCAACATTTACTTCACTTCCACAAAAAGTAGCCTCTAAACTATCTTTTTGAAATAATCTGGTGTATCCGGGCGAAGATAATCTTAATAATATTTCACCGAAGGTTAGAACTCGCATAATTTACATTACTTTATTAGGAGTAGTTAAAAATTCGATTTTAATTTCTTCAGCATATCTATCAAGAACTTTATTCATTCCGTTATTCATTTTGTCAATTACATTATTTTGGCTAATTAATTCAAGTTTTTTTGAATAATAATTCTCATCTGTATTATAGCTATATCCATCGAAGCCTGCTAAATATATTTTACTCAAATTAAAATCCATAAGCATCTTTATTGCCATCAAACCAGCATTATCCTTAACAGATTCTTCATTATTTATTAAATCAAAATATTTTGTTTTGAAATATGCTTCTTCACCTTTGATGTTTGAGGTAATAATCAACTTATTATAATCTACATCTTCTAACTGTTGATATCTCCTAATGTTAGAAATAAATACAAAATCAGTTTCAACTTCCTTATAATTAAAGTTTATCGCAATAACTACAACATTTTTTTTAACAATAAAGTCTTTTATTTTACCTATTTCAGTCTGACTTGATTTACCTGGTGCAATCAATAGTACTTCTTTTCCCAATAACGACTTAAATAATTCATCTTTGTGTTTCTCATTCCCTATGTTTTTTGCCATGTATTCAATATACAACTCAGAGATATAACCCTTATCAAAATTCATTTTCTTATCAACAGGAAACATTGAGAAAATTTCGTCAATATCCTCAACATTTAAGGTGTTCTTATCACTTAAAAATATTGCATAATTTGGATGTAAATTATGTTTCGCAGATAAATAATTAGGCAATGAGTATCCCCAAGGCTTTTGTTTATAGAATCTATTTAAAATTTCATCAATAACCACTAGTAATGGATTAATATTATATTTATCTATAAAATTGTTATTACAATATTCTATAAACAATTCAGTATTTAAGTTTCCGGCCCCTCTTCCCATTCCAAAAACACTACTATCAACAATCATATTTCTTGATGATTCAGCTTGCAATAAAGCTTGTGCATTTGAATAAGCCAATTGCATATTATTGTGACTGTGATATCCTATTCTAATGTTTTTCAACAAATTATGGTCTATTAGATAGAACAATCTAATCAAATCCTTTTTCTTCATTACACCAAAACTATCAACGATATAAAATGCAAACGGGTCTATCTTATTCGACAAATTGATTAACTCCAAAAATTCAGAATCTGTATAAGACATAGATACCATGGGTTGTATAAATACTTGATATCCCTTTGCTTTTATTATTTTGCAATGTTCTAAAGCATCATACCTGTCTTTTTTGTGGAATGCAAATCTTATTCCACCAATGACAGTGTCTTCACAATTAGGCAAGTTATCAACATTAAAATGTCCATAATTTACCATTACAACAAAAGTCTTATTACTTTTATCTTCTGGTAAAAATTCTTCAAGTTGATTAAGATTTGTGAATATTGATCTTGATAAATTGTATTCTCCCTTTTCTTGTAAAAACCCACACTCAACAATATCTATATTCGCATCCTGTAGACATGTAATAATCTTTTGGATATTTGCATGACCAAAATTCCAATCATTACAATAACCACCATCACGCAATGTGCAATCTAAAACTTCTAAATTTTTCATAATTTTTATTTTTTTATAATTCTATTAAAATGGTTATACATTGCATCGGCTATCACAAAATCTTCTGCCACATCAATATCAATACTTTCGATTTCACCCACTTCTACTATATAAGGGTTATCTCCAATTCTCCTATTAAATTCCGTCACTATTTCGTTTTTGTATATATAAAATCCACTTGTTTCTTTATAAAGTGGTGATAAATCTTGAGTTCTTGGAATATTATCTAATTCATAATTAAATGGCTTACCATTTCCCCATAAAAAGTCCTGAATCTTTTTAGCAGCAAAAGCAGAATCATATTCTCCACTAACTACAGCATTCAACCCTTTTTCTAAACTTTCTTTTTTTACAAATGGAGATGTAGTATGCGTCATTAAATAGATGTCAGCAGGAACATCTTTCGCAAAAGCCTGTAATACTTCATTCATTGAAGTAGTATCTTGATCTAATAAACTATCACGTTTAAGAAACGTAACACCTTTAGGAATAAACTCCTGAATATCAGGGTTACTACAGTATGTATATACCTCATCTACTCCTTCAACATTCAAAAGCGTAGATAACACATAGTGACATAATGGCTTTCCATTAGTAAATGACTTTGTGTTCTTGTTAGGTAACCTTTTGTTATTTAACTTCATCGGAACTATTGCTATAACTTTCATAACATTATTTAATTTCATTAGATTTATTCATGCTTTTCTTAATCTGTTTTAATTTATTAACCCCTAATAATTGCAGTATGCACCATACAAAAGTACCAGCAGCAACTATCCACCTTATCAATATATCTTCGATAAGATAATAAAATATAAAAACTGAAGACCCCATCATAATAATTGGAATTATGTAAAGCTTAAATGCAAATAATCTATTATCTAACTTTCTAGCCATTAGGTAATGTACCCCAAAGGAAATTATATATGAAACCAACGTAGTAAAAGCCGCAGCTATTGCTCCATATTTTGGAATGAATATCATATTCAGAATAATATTAAGCCCTGCAACTATTATTGTATTTGTTGCTATCATTTTGGTTGATTTATAATAATATTCTAAATTAACAGAAATAGAATATAAAAACATAAAAAAGGATGCCGATATAACTATTGGAATCATATTTACCCCTCCCCAGTATTCTTTCGGTGCCATAATATGTAATATTTCTGGACTAACTAATAACAAACAAATCATACCTGATAAAATTGCAGTAATGTATTTTTTAACGGCATTATTTATCTCTTCTGTTAAATTTTTAGAAATTTTATCATTAAACCAAGGAATCCAAAGACTTTCTAATGAAGCTTTTAATACTATTGTCACCATACTTAAACTGTAAATCAAACTATATACGGCCGTTTCAGATGCTGAACGGTACCAAGTTAGCATTATCCTATCTGCAGAAAATAAAACTGTTGTTGATAACCCGTGGAAAACTAGAGGCACAGATATGGTCAAAGCATATTTGTAATAATTTTTTATACTTTTTTTATTCCAAAGATTAATGTATTTTACATAAAAAAAAACACCTACAAGGCTATATATTATTACGTATGGAATAATTCTTGAATAATATTTATTATCGTCAATTAAAAGCAGCAGAATAATTGAAAAAATGGTGATAAAAACATTTAACAATGTCATTAATAACGTTTTCTTAATATAATCTACCCTCATCATGTACAATATATTCAAACAGCTCACAATAAATAGCGCATAAGAATGAACCAAGCCCAATACGACTAATATAATATTAGCATCACTATAGAATATCTTAGTAAAGACAATTGAAACAACGAAAATAATTACAAAACTAAACGAAGAGAGTTGAAATATCGCAGTCATATAATTTTCAATATCTGCTTTATAGTCCATGTAAGCACTTCTAATAGAGCTACCCAATGATAATCCAACAATTACTGTTAATATACTAACCCCCGACAAATATGTGTTTACAATTCCATAATCATTTTGGGACATTAATCTCGTAAAAATTGGAATAGTCAAAAAGATGATTGCCTTATCAAAAATATTTCCAAAAAGATAAAAGGAAGTAATCTTAAAATTTTTATTTTTAAACATGCTTTTAATCATTCTTCTGAATTAATACATCATCTAAATCAACTCTTTCAAAAACTTCTAATTTGCCTCCTCTAGTCGCGTTATATATTTTTATATTATTAGCATCAGCATATTGTTTTGCCTCTTTATAAGCTTCAATCATTTTATTCCCAATAGTCTTATAAGTAGGGTCATAATGTCCCGTTTCAATGAAATGCCTTTTTTCTTTATCATCAACATAATCACAATCGCAACCAAGTAAATATATTTCTTTAAAGCCCATATATGTCGCTATTTGCAAAATTGTATATGCTATAGTAAATCCAGAACTAATTTCATCACAAATCGAATCACTATATTTGTAAATAAATTTATTACATACTGTTTTATGATTATAAATATTTAAGGGAAATCGCGTAAGCTCACAATTGATTTGCGAAACATCGTTATTATCATCACTAACAAACAATTTTGTAGTTGATAATTTCCCTAAATCTTCATACATCTTTTTATACACACTCTTATCTTGTATTGCAAAATAAGTTGTCTCCCATCCGGTTTCATCAAATGCACGACATAAGGAATTCATTCCAAAGGTTATCTCATTATTTAGTTTTTTTAAATCATCCATTGTCAAACTAGGACCAGTAGCTAAAATAAAACATTTATCGTTGTTGTGAATATTTTTTAACTTTTTTAATTTTTTATATTCTTCAGGTTTTATAATTTTTCTAAATAGTTTTCTACTATTAAAAAAAACTTCATATAAATAGAAAAATCTGACAGTTCTGATAAACTGATATGCTTTTGTATTTTTTAATTTTGACAATTTCATAAGCTCGACCCTAATTTTATCTCAGTAGTTACTAGTTACTCTAATTAATTTTATTTAACATTAGAAATTGTATTCTCAAACTTAGACACTGCATTTTCCCAAGAAAATTTATTAATCGTCATAATACCAGCATTTGCAATACTAATCCGTAGCTGATCATTTTCAAATAACTTTACAATATTATTATAAAGTATATCTAATTCTCTTGGTGGTGAGAGCAACGCATTAACTTTATCTTCAGCATATTCCTGTACACCATCTGTATCTGTTGACACTAATGCACAGCCACAAGCCATACTTTCGGCACCTGTTAACCCAAATCCTTCGCTCCAACTGGGGCATAAATAAATTGCTGATTCATTATATATATGTCCAAGTTCTAATTGATTAGCATTTCTTGTATATTTTATCCAACTTGGTAGTTCTTTTGGACGCTTAGGAACACCAAAAAAAGAGACTTCTAAATCTGGATATTTCTCCTTCAGTCTATATATTACTTTAATCCCATCTTTTGCTCCTTTCCATTCATAGTTATGATAAAGCATAGATAATGAATATTTTTTCCTTTGATTAACAGGAGTCATTACATTAAACATATCTAAATCTATACCATTTGGTATTAAAACACTTTTCTTTCCACTAGCATTATCTACTATCTTTTGTAACCATTTTGCAATTACAATATTTTTTAATCCCATTGAATATGAATCAAGTATCGTTTTATCATCATTGCTCCAATCTTCATAATGTTGTATTAAATAGTATTTATCACCTTTTGAAGAGCTTAAATTATTCACATAATATGATGTTATCGTTGCAGTAGCAATTATTATATCAGCATCAGGAATATTTTCATTTGTAGACTTCCAAACTACCAATTGCTGGACCTTCTTATCTATTTGAAACCATGGCGAATATGTTCTGAGAAATAATTTCCAAATTAATATTATTAAATCTTTGTTTATTTTATATTTTTTTAGCGAATTTCTACAATCGTAAATTATATTTACTTTGTGACCTCTAATTGTCAACCGATTAGCATATTCAAATACAATTTTATACCCGCCGATAGGATGTCTAGCAGGCATATTCAATACGATATTTATAGTCATGTTTCTCATTATTTGAACAACCGTGAATAATTAGTAAATAATAACATAGGGAGCATTATATTTAAGAATAATTTTAAATATATAGTTGTATTATATAATACTGGAGATGATGAAGTGTATAATACTATTAGTGAATACGTCATAAATTTCAAGATGTTCTTTTCATTATTTCTAAGTCTTTCATATTTTAGTGCTATCCTTATCATAAAAAATGTAACAATTGGAGCAAATATTCCAATATAGTGGTAGGCCTGGCCAACACTCGGGATTATCTGTGATCTAATGTTATTACTCTTACCATAAACCTCCACTAATTTTTCCCCATTTGATATCTTAAAAAGTGAATTTCTAAATGGAATTGTTGAGTAGATATCATAAAATAAGGTTGATAATTTATTTGAATTTTGAATATTAAAAATACCATTCACGTTATTAACACCTGAAAAATAAGCTTGAAAAATAACCGAAGTGTTTACTTGTGAAAGCGTGTTTAACTTGTTAGAAATTATAATATATAAAACCATACATATACCAACAAAAGCAATCAGGGTCATCTTTCTTCTTTGACGTGGATACAAATGTAAAAGAAGTAAAAATAATACTAAAATAGTAAAAAAAGTATTTGAAAAATCCTTACTTATGAAAAAAGTTTGCACCATTATTAACAACCCTGACAGGATAATTGCAAGAAAAGTGAAGCTAACTTTTTTTCGTATCAAATAAATTAAATAACCCGGTAATAGTATCCTATAAATAGGGAAAACGAAAAGAAACAATGTATATAGTACTCGTTTAACTCCACCTCTTGGAACGACTTCATCCATAACAGATAAATTAATAGATAAAGACCCTGAATTTTTAGCATATAAATTTGTGTAATGAAACTGAAGTTCCGGAACATTGATCCACGAATAAGCTAAAAAAATCATTACAAAAACTATAAAGAAAATTAATGTCTTTTTGTTTATTCTTCTGCTACTTATATTATCTCTATCAAAAGACACAGTTTTCTTTTGATAGTACCAATGCAACGTTAAGAATACAACAATAGTATCAAAAACCATTAAACCAATCGAATATATTAAATTAGCTTCTGTAGAAATTGGAAAGGAATTTACGTATCCATCTAAGCTCATAGTAAATGGTGTTACCACATTCCTTATAAAATAAACTCCCGATACAATTAAAACTACCAGATTTTTTGTTTCATACTTGTAAGTAGAATAGAATAAAAAACTTATTATGCCATGTAGTATCGGCAAAAACGGGAGAGCTCCATAGTGATAAGGCTTATCGGAATCAAGAAATATCCATATTCCGACAAACAATGTAGATAATATGTGAAAAAATATGATAAAATAATATGATAATTGGAAGTTATTTTTATTCATCGATTTCTAAATGTTCTTCTAACAAGAAGTAACATAATTAATTTAAATACTCTACTTATTATTGTTCGGGCTTAATTTGTAAATATTAAAGGCACGTATAGACTTTGTTAAATCACTGATATAACACTATTCAATTGTATTAATTATTCAAATAATAATTTATAATTTTCACAAAAACCTACTTATTTTATACTTTTGATTAACATTTTTCTATACTTAAAAGCCCTTTTTATTGTATTGAACAATATAATCCACCTAACACTTAACTGATAACTAAATGGCGGCCTTTTATGTGGTGTTGCATTATCTGTATGTTGCCTATGGTGGATTAAGACTTTATCTATCATTACCATTTTACCAAACACGCTACATATCGTACCCGTCCACCAATCATGTGATCTTGAAACAGTTGGAATAGGTAAAACTACATTTTTAAGTTCAGACTTAAAAGCTAAACAACAGCCTATGTAGCTAAGGCGCATAAAATTATGAACCACATTTGGGCTTCCATTTCTAATTTTGAAGGTAGAAGGATGCGTAATATTTAATTCATTATCTGTTAAACAAGCATCATGTATAACCACCGTTACCTTTGGATCATGAAACGCCTCCAGAACAGTTTCAACTTTTTCCTTACTCCAAACATCATCTTGATCTGCATAAAAAATATATTCTCCCTTACAATGTTTTACTGCGTTTTCAAAATTTCTAACAACACCTTTACTGGGGTTTTTGATTACTCTTACTCGTTTATCAGATGCATATGAATTAATAATATTTAGGGTGTTATCTGTCGAAATATCATAAGATATTACTACTTCATCATTATCATTTAACTGAATTAAAATAGAATCTATCTGTTCTTTAATATATTTCTCGCCGTTATACACAGCCATCGCTATTGATACTTTTTTTCTCATAGTGTTATAACCAATATTTTCGTGGCGCTTTGAAAAACAATTTATTATTTAATGCTCTGTCTACTATATAATCAACTAATTCCGACGAATTTTCTATAACTCCAAAACTTATTCCTTCATACTCCCATTCATTTAATAATTCTTCATTTTTAAAACATTTAGTTCTATAGTATGATGCATTAAATCGAACCCAAAACGGGTCCCTTATTCTGATTGTTTTTGATAAAGTTTCCTGACCATCTCTTATCTTAAATTTTCTTGTGACATACCAATTCTTGATTGGCCATTTATCATCTAAATAATCTTCTGCCACATGTACTATTGTGGTTGTTTGATGTGATGGAACTCCTAACATCAAGACCTTAGCTTCTTGTTCTTTACAGAAATACCATGATGATCCTTTCCCAAATGCTAAGTCTGAATTTAAATTTTCTTGCATCATTTCATCTGCAAGCGGCCCAACAGCAGCTAAACTGTTATAAGGGAATTTACTCCTAACTACATTGGGGTACCTCAAAAAAACATTTGGAAGCATTCCTGTAGCGCATAATTTCTTCTTTACATTATATAAATGCTCTATTTTAGCGTCATTTATAATATCCGTTTTGTAAATAGGAAATGCTGGCATTGCTAAAGTTCCAGTGTTACCAATTAATTTCAATAAAAAATCAATTAGTTCTCTTGGACTTATATCAAAATGATTTAAAGAGTCCATACTAGAATGTACTATTAATAAACATCCCTTTGAAATATTAGCCTTATTAATTTGTGAAAACAATATTTCTTTATCCAATTTTTGCTTCTCTACATTAACCGAATTCTTTCTTCTATTTTTGTAGTACTTCTGCAAAACTGGCAACGAATAAAAAATTTTTCTTATAGTTACTTCAGGTATCATAGACGCACTATATAACTTCTTTATAGTTTTATTCATTTCAATACTTTTAATTCAAAATACTTAATCCATAATTTATTAATACTCTTAACTTTCTATATTCATATTATGTAAAAGCAGTAATTGTAGCTTTATTATTTTTAATAAGCTGTAATATTTGAATTCAAACATTACAATTGAAGCCTTTTTATTGCCACCTTAATCTAGTCTATATTAATATTAAATTTTTTTAATAATTTTCGTCCCTCTTTGTAAGAGGTTAATTGAGTTATATCTTCAGGTTCAAATTCTATATCAAAACTCTCTTCAATTGCTGTTATTAACAACATATGAGCAAATGATTTCCAATTATAAGAATCTCCATATTTCAAATCGGTTAATTCATCTATATTCACTCCAAGTGCACTTATAAATGTGTTATTGTATTTTTCTAAATTAGTCATGCTCATTCATTCTTTTAAGAATTATTAAATTATTTTCTACGTCATTCACTGCAATCGGGTGCAATATCACTTGATCCTTTTGTAATTTTGTTAAATGAACAGCTCCAAATTGACAAAGCCCCATAGGATATATATCTTTTTTATACTTTACTACTGCTCTAAAACCGTCATTTAAGTTTCCAGCTATAATGTTCACATTTCTATCTTTAATGCCCGGACCAAGTTTATTAGTTATTAAATACCTCTTCCCTGTTATATTACTATCCGGCTCTACAGTCGTACTGAAATAATAGACACCATTATTTTCGACTGAATATATTACTGAACCTTGAAGCTCGTATAACTTTTCGGATGTCCACTTTCCATTTATTAATTTACTATGAAATATATAATTTTTATCTAATGGAGCATCAGTAGCATAAACAAATCCTTGCCCAACGGGAAAAAGACTACAGGATCTATATGCCTGCTTTCCAATCAACAACGGTACAACAGTGCTAAAATTATCTTTAGCGCTCCAAATCCCAGAAGCTGAGTTAGTGTCTCCTGTCAGAATTAGCATTCGCTGATTTATATAATCAGGAACAATATTATGAATATGATTTATTTGCCCTTCTTTAAAACTAAATACGGATTTCCATATTCCAGTATTAGGATTTCTTCTATAAACAGAAACCGATGATTTTTCTGGATTACCTGAATATTCTCCATAATATACTCCATCATCAAAACCTTTCAGTCCTTGAATATTACAGGCATGCAATGGATTGTTCATATCATCTTTGTACTTATGTTCAAGAATAATGTCTTTTTCGGATAAAGAAACTCTATATATTGCTCCCCGGTATGAAATAAGATACTTATCATTATTCAATTTGATTGCAAATCTTGGTTCCATTCTTAATATTCGCTCCAAAATTCTTATTTTAGAACATACTTTCAACAACAAGGTTTGCGGCAGTTTTACAATTTTATGAAATGTATTCTCCTTTAGATTAAATACATAAATAACACCCTTCTTATACCCCAGAATTGTACAATCATTTACAGCTACTAAAGATTTAAAACTAGCACTAACTTTTTTTAAATTATAACCTGATGTTTCATTTCCTTTCATATCATCTAATTAATATCAATCCTTTACTCTGAAAGGCGTTCTGCTACCTTTTGTTCATTTCTATATTTTGTATATAAAACAAACCATTTTCTCGCATTATTACCCCTTCTCTCCATAAAATATAATAGTTATCTGTTTTTTTATTCACCTAGAAATTGGTTCAACTGAATAAAGGTGCCTTGCGCACTCTTAATACATATTGACATTACAATAATCTGACACTTAAACAAAACCAAAATAATACTATAATTAATAAAATTTATTTTTTTCCTATTTGAAAATATTCAAATTCTTTTTTTTCAAGTTCAAATGTACAGTATTGATTTCTTCCATCAAAAATAATAGGCTCTTTCATCTCTTTCTTTAATAAGTCAAAATCTGGAGAACGAAACTCTTTCCATTCAGTTAATAAAATCAATGCATTTACATCATTAACAGCTTCATACTTATCCCTTGAATAAAGAACATCAACACCCTTCAAGTATAGCGCTTTTGATTTGTATATTGCTTTAGGATCGTAAGCAATCACTTTCGCATTTTTCTTAATCAATTCTTTAATAATAAAAATAGATGGAGCCTCCCTCATATCATCCGTTTCTGGCTTAAAAGACAACCCCCATATAGCAAAAGTTAACCCTGTTAAATTTTCGCCAAACCTATTTAGAATTTTATCTAGAAAAAGTTTTTTTTGATTCTTATTAACTTGATTAACTGAAGTAATTATTTCCGGTTTATACCCATTTAAATTGCTCATATGCATCAAAGCCGAAATGTCCTTAGGAAAGCACTCTCCACCATAACCTATTCCAGGGTATATAAAATCATAACCTATTCTGGCATCAGCACCTATTCCTTTTCTTACCTCATTAATGTCTGCACCTATTTTTTCACAAATATTTGCCATTTCATTAATAAAAGAAATTTTTGTTGCCAACATCGCATTTGCAGCATATTTTGTCATTTCAGCAGAAAAAACATCCATAATAACAAATCTTTCATTGGCTCTAAAAAAAGAAGCATAAATCTTTTTTATTTGAGATGAAACGATCTCAGATTCCGCTCCAATCACTACCCTATCTGGCTTCATAAAATCGTTAATCGCATCTCCTTCTTTTAAAAATTCAGGATTTGAAGCAATATCAAATTTCACATAAGATTCTCTCTCTATTAATTTCGATTGAATAATTTCTTTTATCTTATATGTAGTACCAACGGGAACCGTAGACTTTGACACAATAATTTTGTAATTATTAATACTTTTACCAATAATTCTAGCCACATTATAAACAGCCGACAAATCTGCATTGCCACTACTATCCATCGGAGTACCAACAGCAATAAAAATAATATCAGATTTCTCTACAGCATTTTTGATATCTACAGAAAAAAAAAGTGACTTACCTAAATTACCATTAATTAATTCTTTTAATCCAGGTTCAAATATAGGAGCAACTCCCTTATTTAGTTTATCAATTTTTTCTGTATCTACATCAACACAAATAACTTCGTTCCCCATTTCCGCAAAACAAGTTCCAGAAACCAACCCAACATAACCAGTACCAACAATTGCAATTTTCAACTTATTTATCTTTCTTTTTTAAATTCTCTTTTTCTTGAACTTCTTTTCGTAACCCACTACTTGAAAAACGATGCTCTCTTTTATTAAAATACAATTTGATCCCCTTTTTCTCACAATAGTCTCTTCCTGTAAATTGTTTGTTCGCATACTCATCTCCTATAATACGAACATCAATTTTAAAAGAACGTAAAACATCCTCTAAATCTTGCTCAGTTGCATACGGCACTATCTCATCCACATACTTACATCCTTTTAATTGGATATATCGCTCTACAACCGATTGTACCGGTCTATTTTTTTTGGGTCTGTCTAAGGTTGGGTCTGTTTGTAAGGCACAAATTAAATAATCGCATTGTCGCTTTGCTTCTTCCAACATTTTAATGTGCCCCGCATGTAATAAATCAAAGGCACTAAAAGTTATTCCAATTTTCATTTTTTTTGAGCAAATATAGTTAATTTTATATTTAATGAAAGGATATTTTTCGCATTCTATTATTGCTGTCTTACTGTCTTGCTGTCTTGCTGTCTTGCTGTCTTGCTGTCTTGCTGTCTTGCTGTCTTGCTGTCTAACAAACAACTATTTTTTTCTTAGATATTGCATAAACTTACCAATACCATTCATTATTTTAGTAGCTTCTTCCCTTCTTTGAACCGCTTTTTCACTAGAAACATACTCTATATCTTCTGATAAATAATACATACTTTTCAATTCTCCGCAGGAAGCCTTTGCTATGTTCAAAAACTGATGAAACTCTTTATCTCCTTTTCTACAAAACCCCTCTGCAATATTATTCATAACTGACACAGAACATCTTTGGATTTGACCTTTGAAACCATAGTCCTTATTCATTTTGAAATCAACATACACTTCTTTTGCTAAAATCCTGGAAGATTTCCATATTTCTAATTCTTCAAAATTTAATATTTTACCCATCTTTTTCTTTTCTGTGTAATATATTCAATTTCGTTGAGACTGCATGACTCCTAGACAATTAGACCTATTATTCTTCTTATTATTTTGCGGTCGTGCTGTCTAACAAATAACTGCATGACATCCTACATACTTCTTGATAAACGACTGCATGACATTCGGACTGCATGACTTTTTTTTTAAAGCCCTTTATCTTTTTGATCTTCAGAAAGACTATTTTTCACATCATATACAACAGATACTTCTTTCTTCAATGTATCAAAATTCAATTCTTTAAATTCATCATGAGCAACTGTTAGAATAATTGTATCAAATTTTTTCGTTGGCACAGCATCTATTGACATCAATCCATATTCATGCTGAACTTCAGCGACATTTGCCCATGGATCAAATATTGTAATATTTGTACCGTACTCTTTTAATGCAGCAATCACATCAACTGCTTTTGTATTTCTAACATCTGGACAGTTTTCTTTAAAAGTAATTCCCAATACCAAAACATCAGCTCCTTTTATGTTGATATCTTTCTGAATCATGGTTTTAATAACTTCTGAGGCTACATATTCTCCCATACTGTCATTCATCCTTCTTCCTGCTAAAATAATCTCTGGATTATATCCAAACTCTTGTGCTTTTTGAGCTAAATAATAAGGATCTACACCGATACAATGTCCTCCAACCAATCCTGGTTTAAAAGGCAAGAAATTCCATTTTGTTCCTGCGGCTTCCAGTACATCATGAGTATTGATATCCATTAGATTGAATATTTTAGCCAACTCATTTACAAATGCAATGTTGATATCGCGCTGAGAGTTTTCAATCACTTTTGCTGCTTCTGCTACTTTAATTGTTGGTGCTAAATGAGTACCAGCGATAATCACAGATTTATACAAGTTATCAACTTTTCGCCCCACTTCTTTTGTGGAGCCAGAAGTCACTTTTAATATTTTCTCTACTGTATGCTCTTTATCTCCCGGATTGATTCTTTCTGGTGAATATCCAGCATAAAAATCTTCATTAAATATCATTCCAGAAACCTTTTCTAATACCGGAATGCATTCCTCTTCTGTTGCACCTGGATACACCGTAGATTCATAAATCACGGTGTCTCCTTTTTTAAGAACAGAACCAACAGTTTCACTTGCTTTAATTAATGGGGTTAATACTGGTCTGTTATTTTTATCTACCGGAGTTGGAACTGTAATAATATAATATGTACAATCTTCAAGATCTTCTACAGAAGTTGAACAGAAAAGCCCATTTTCAGTAGACGACTTACTCTTCAAAACAGCTTGTAAAACGGCATCAGAAACTTCAAGAGTAGCATCTGTTCCCGACAATAATTCTGAAACTCTTTTTGTATTGATATCAAAACCAACTACCGAATATTTTGTAGCAAACAATCTTGCTAAAGGCAATCCTACATATCCTAATCCTATTATTGCAATTTTTGTTTTGTTCATTTTATAAGTTTTCCCAATACCACTGAACAGCTTCTTTAAGTCCTTGCTGCAATGAAAATTGTGGGTTGTATTTTAAATTATTTTTTGCTTTTTTAATACTAGCATGCGAATGAGGAATATCTCCTGCTCTGTTTGGTCCGTATATTATTGCTATATCCGCAATGTTTGAATCAAATTCTGATAAATACGTCTTCAAATACAACATTAAATCATTCAAAGTATTTCGATCTCCAAATGCAACATTATAGACCGTATTAATTGCATTTTCATCAGTTGAAACTAAACTCAGTAGGTTCGCCTGAATTACATTATCTATATAAGTAAAATCTCTAGAGAAATTACCATCTCCGTTAATTACAGGAGAAATTCCATTCATTAATTGACTTACAAACTTTGGAATTACCGCCGCATAGGCACCATTCGGATCTTGTTTTCTTCCAAATACATTGAAGTATCGTAATCCAATTGTTTCCAGTCCATAGGTTTTAGAAAAAACATCTGCATATAATTCATTTACATATTTTGTAACAGCATAAGGAGACAATGGCTTCCCTATCACCTCTTCAACTTTCGGCATTGATTCAGAATCTCCATAAGTTGACGAACTTGCAGCGTAGACAAAACGTTTTACTCCGGCATCTCTTGAAGCTACCAACATATTTAAAAACCCACTTACGTTTACATCATTTGATGTAATTGGGTCGTTAATTGATCTTGGAACTGACCCTAAAGCCGCCTGATGCAATACATAATCAACTCCATGAGTCCCTTTATGACAGTCATCTAGATTTCGGATGTCTCCTTCAATTAACTTGAAGTCCGAATTGTTTTGAAATGCGTTTAGGTTTTCTCTCTTTCCAGTAGCAAAGTTATCCAAACAGATTACTTTATTACCTTTTTTTAAAAGCTCTTCTATTAAATTTGAACCGATAAAACCAGCTCCGCCAGTAACTAAAATTTTGTGGTTTGAAAGTTGAATACTTTCCATATTTGATTAGTTTGATTAGTTTCTTTTTCTAAAGACGAAAATACAAAAAGATACGTATTGAATAAAATCTAAAGCAATAAAAAAAAACGCGACTTATTGCCAAGTTTACGTATTCATCACAGGATTAGAGCCCAAAAGTTCAAACCACGACTGCAACTGCAATCCTACACACTCCCTGTAAAACCCTTACTCTTTTGGTTATGACGCTTTATTCTAGCAGATAAATCAGAAGTACAACCAATATAATACCGGTTCCTTGTTGCACTAAACAAAATATAAACTGTATAAATCATATTATTAAAAACAAAAAAAAACCAACGAATTAACGAAGGAGCTATAGTGGGCAATAAGGGATTCGAACCCCTGACCCTCCCGAAATATCGGGATGCTCTGAACCAACTGAGCTAATTACCAGCAATTAACTCAACAACTTTTTTCTTGCTTTTCCATTTCTTTATTTCTGCCTCTCGATTAAAAGCTCTGGCTTTTTGAGTGTAATCCTCTTTATATTTCAGAACCCAATCATTAACACTCCCCGTAAAACCCTTACTCTTTTGGTTATGACGCTTTATTCTAGCAGATAAATCAGAAGTACAACCAATATAATACCGGTT
>CAJXVU010000038.1 GCA_913062555.1 uncultured Bacteroidota bacterium | reverse complement strand
ATAGAGCGAAAGACGGGATTTGAACCCGCGACCCCCACCTTGGCAAGGTGATGCTCTACCCCTGAGCTACTTTCGCAGTTTTTAATGAACGCGCAACGTCTGTTGCGGGTGCAAATTTAAAACAATTCTAATAATACCAAAGGCTTTTCGTAAAAAAAATACATTTTTTTATGCCTGCTTCTTTTTAACTAACATTCTCTTAATTTCATTGAGCTTCATCAAGGCCTCAACAGGTGTTAATGTATTAATATCGATGTGCAAAATCTCATCTTTAATCTCCTCTAAAAGAGGATCATCCAAATTGAAAAAACTCAACTGCATTTCATCATTTAAAGACTTCACCTTATCAGTAAGCTCCTCACTGGAATGTGATTTTTCTAACTGTTTTAATATTTTATTGGCACGATGAATTACCTGTTGGGGCATTCCTGCCATTTTAGCCACATGAATTCCGAAACTGTGTTCACTTCCTCCAGCCACCAGTTTTCTAAGAAATAAGACATTATCCTTTAATTCTTTTACCGAAACATTGAAATTTTTAATGCGATCAAAAGTTTCAGTCATTTCATTAAGCTCATGGTAATGTGTGGCAAATAATGTTTTTGCTTTTGATGGGTGTTCATGCAAATATTCACTTATTGCCCAAGCAATTGAAATCCCATCATAAGTACTTGTACCTCGTCCTATTTCATCCAACAGTACAAGACTGCGATCTGAAATATTATTCAAAATAGAAGCGGTTTCATTCATTTCTACCATAAATGTAGATTCACCCATCGAGATATTATCGCTTGCTCCTACTCTGGTGAATATTTTATCCACCAATCCAATTCGGACCGCCTTAGCGGGTACAAAACTCCCCATTTGTGCCAAGAGAACTATTAAGGCTGTTTGGCGCAAAATAGCCGACTTACCAGACATATTAGGTCCAGTAATCATGATTATTTGTTGTGTTGTTCTATCTAGAAACACATCATTTGTGATATAAGAATCGCCTAGTGGCAATTGTTTTTCAATCACAGGATGACGACCTTCTTTTATCTCTAAATCAAATGAATCGTCAATAATAGGGTACACATAACTATTTTCTTTGGCTAACTGTGCAAAACCGCACAAACAATCCAATTGCCCAATACTTTGTGCGTTTTGTTGTACGGGTTTTATAAACTGATGCATCCAGCTTACCAATTCGGCAAACAGTTGTTGCTCTATGGCAAGAATACGTTCTTCGGCGCCAAGAATTTTTGACTCATACACTTTCAATTCTTCGGTAATATAACGCTCAGCATTCACCAATGTTTGTTTACGAATCCATTCTTCAGGAACCTTATCTTTATGTGTGTTTCTTACTTCTATATAATAACCAAACACATTATTTGAGGCTATTTTTAACGAAGGAATACCTGTACTTTTACTTTCACGTTGCAGCATTTTATCCAGATAATCTTTCCCTGAAAATGCCATATCGCGTAATTCTTTCAGTTCTGAAGAAAATGTAGAATCAATCGTATTTCCTTTTAATATATTAACAGGAGCTTCTTCATTTAAAGTTTCCTTGATTTTTTCGCGAAGCACATCAGTATCCTGAATATTAGCTCCAATAAGTTTTAAAGCATCATTCTCACAATTACTCGCTAAAGCCTTTATTGGGACAATCGCTTCTAATGAGTTTTTAAGCTGAATTACTTCACGCGGACTAACTTTTGCAGTGGCAACCTTAGAAATTAAACGTTCAATGTCTCCAACTTGCTTAATTTGATGCTGTACCTTTTGAAGGGTAATGTCATTATCTAAAAGATATTGAACCACTTCATGCCTGCTTCTAATTTTTTCAACATTTTTTAGTGGTAATGCCAGCCAGCGCTTAAGTAAACGCCCGCCCATTGGGGAAATGGTTTTATCAATAACATTAATAAGGGTCACCGCATTGGCATTTGTAGAATGATACAATTCTAAATTCCGAATGGTAAATCGATCCATCCATACATATTCATCTTCAGCAATTCTATGAATAGCTGTAATGTGTTGCAATTTATGGTGCTGGGTCTCTCCAAGATAATGTAATATTGATCCTGAAGCTACAATACCTTCATACAAATCGCCTATTCCAAAGCCCTGTAGAGATTTTGTTTTAAAATGATTGCATAGGGTTTCATTTGCATAATCGTCTTGATACACCCAATCTTCTAAATAAAACGTATGAAAATTATTCCCAAAAGCCTCAGTAAAAGCATTTCGCTTTTGTTTTTCAATTAAAACTTCACTGGGATTAAAATTTTGTAATAGCTTATCAATATACTCAGCATTCCCTTGAGAAGTTAAAAACTCTCCTGTTGAGACATCCAAAAAGGATACCCCAATATATTTTCCGAAATATACTGAAGCTAAAAAGTTATTGGTTTTGGAGTGCAACACTTCATCATTCAGAGCAACTCCTGGCGTCACCAGTTCAGTAACCCCTCTTTTTACAATGGTTTTTGTTGCTTTTGGATCTTCCAACTGATCACAAATAGCCACGCGTTCTCCCGCTTTAACCAATTTAGGCAAATAGGTGTTTATAGAATGATGTGGAAATCCAGCCAACTCCGTTTCACTTTCACTTCCCGCACCGCGTTTGGTTAAAATAATTCCTAAAATTCTAGAAGCCTTAACTGCGTCTTTACCAAAGGTTTCGTAAAAATCCCCTACTCTAAAAAGCAGCATCGCATCAGGGTACTTTACCTTAATAGCATTATACTGCTGCATTAATGGTGTTACTTTTTTAGTTTTTTTTGCCAATGGTAATCTGTTTTATAAATAGTATTATTTTTGTAGCCATAGCTAGAAGGCTAAAGTAATTAATATTTGATTTTTTAAACAATTAATAGCCTTTAAGTTATCTACAATTGTTGACAATATATGCGTAAATTAAAAAATAGTGAGTTAGACCGATTAAGCGTTGAAGGGTTCAAGAAATCTTCAAAAACACCCATTATAGTTGTTTTAGATAATATCAGAAGTCTAAACAATATTGGATCTGTATTTAGAACGAGTGATGCCTTTTTAATTGAGAAAATTTATCTCTGTGGCATTACCGCACAGCCACCTCATAAAGACATTCATAAAACAGCACTTGGAAGTACTGATACTGTCGATTGGAGCTATGCCGAAAGCACATTGGAATTAATTGAGTCACTGAAAGCCTCCAAAATTAAAATATTAAGCATTGAGCAAGCCGAAAATGCAACAATGCTCCATAATTTCACACCAGAACCAAATACAACATACGCCATAGTTTTTGGTAATGAGGTTAAAGGCGTGACTCAAGACGTGGTAAGTGCTAGTGATACTGTGATTGAAATTCCGCAATACGGCACAAAGCATTCCCTAAACATATCGGTAAGTGCAGGAATAGTAATTTGGGACTTATTTAGTAAACTCAAACCTTAGTCTGTAGAAATGGCTTGGGCAACCTTATCTAAAATATCGAGATAATCTTGTCTTGATGTCACAAAATCTTTATCGGAAATATCAATGATTTTTACATTGATCTCTTTGTGGCTTTTAAGGAATTCTAAATATCCTGAATTGATTTTTTCCAAATATGAATTCTGAATATTTTGCTCATAATCTCTACCTCGTTTCTTGATATTCGCCTGAAGACGTTCCGTGTTTTGATATAAATACACATACAAATCTGGCTTTGCGATGTCCTTATATACCTGATAAAACAATTTTCTATACAACATAAACTCATCTTCCGGCAAGGTTATTTTTGAAAATATCAAAGACTTAAAAACATCATAATCACTAATAATGAAATCTTTAAACAAATCTAACTGAGATAAATCATCACTTATTTGTTGGTAGCGATCGGCTAAAAAAGACATCTCTAAGGTAAAAGCATAACGCTCAGGCTCTTCATAAAATTTAGGTAAAAACGGATTATCGGCAAAGCGTTCCAACACGACTTTTGCATTAAAATCATTCGCCATTTTTATTGCTAAACTTGTTTTTCCTGCACCTATATTTCCTTCTATAGCAATGAAATTATATTTTGAAAAATCATATGATCGCGATGGGTTTTTCAACCAAAGATTAATTGGTTCTGGCCGACTTTTATCCTTACATTTATTTAGAAGTGTTGCAATATCTTTTTTCTTCTTAGGATGTACAACATCAGATCCAATATCATTTAATGGCAGTAAAACAAACTTTCGTTTATGCATTTCAGGATGTGGAAGGCTTAAGGTTTTGGTTGCAACAATCTCATCTTCATAAAAAATCATGTCTAAATCAATAATCCGAGATTCGTAGCTTTTCTTGTTAGTACGTATTCTCCCTAAAGTCTTTTCAATAGCAAGCAATTGAGTTAATACTTTTCTAGGCTTTAATTCGGTCTCAACACTTATGCAGGCATTTAAAAATTCATCTCCCTCAAAACCAAAAGCTGCCGAGGCATACACTTTAGAGATTTGCTTAATCCCACCAATTTTTTGATGAATAAGATCAATGGCTTGTTGCAAATATCTAAACTTCTCGCCTTGGTTGCTCCCTAACGAAATGAAAACTTTTTTAGGTTGATTCATAAGTAAACGCAAAATAACTAAAACAAAAATTAATAGGTTATATTTACTCTCCGTATTTATTCACAATTTATTAAATGACATTAAAAGACAAGCTTCTTGCACAGCGTATATACCTGCTTTTAGGGGCTTTATTTATTACATCTCTAGTTGTTTCTAATTTAATTTTTCAAAAATTTTTTTATTGGTATCCCTTTGACATCGAAATTTTCGGAACAAAACTATTTGAGATCTCTGTTGGCATATTGCCTTATCCCATTACTTTTTTAATTACAGATTTAATTAGTGAGATTTATGGCAAAAAAAAAGCCAATCAAATTGTAGTGGTTGGTATTTTTGCCTCTTTATTTTCGGTACTTATTATCTATATCGCAAATATAGTTCCAGCTACCGACTGGTCTCCTGTGAATGACAAACTTTTCTCAACGGTATTTGGACAAACAATTTTAGCCGTTGGCGCAAGTATGATGGCCTATTTGTTGGCTCAGTTTTTTGATATTCAAATTTATCACTATTGGAAACGCCTCACAAAAGGCAAACATTTATGGTTGCGGAATAATTTTTCGACGTTTTTATCACAATTTGTAGATACCTTTACAGTATTAATCTTATTATGCAGCTTCAGTATCATTGATTGGGACAAATTTTATGGTTTACTAATAGCGGGGTTTTTATTTAAAATCTTCATTGCACTTATAGATACCCCTTTCCTTTATTTAGGCGTATATCTCTTCAGAAAACGTTTCAATTTAAAAATTAACGAAGAAATTTCCTTAGACTCGCAAAACCTGAATATTTAAAAAAAAATTTGCTGTTTTAATTGTAATTCACTATCTTTAAGAGGAATACACTAGTTTCCGTCAGTGTATTTTAATTTTGTTTAATAGCATTTATTCTTTTAATGCCCCATGTTTTACAGTTCTTACAATCTTATGATTTGTAGATGGACATTAGAAATATGTTTTAAAAGAAAATGTTATTTAAGTGAAGTTAAGGGAAAATCTTCTCTTTTGTACTAGCTAGTCTTATTAAATTTAGAACAATTTAATGAGTTAAGTTGGTCTTTGTAATTAACCTTTCAACTTCTCAATGACTATAGATTAATTTCTAAAGTTAGAGACATTTCTTTATTGCTAACAAAGCATCTTACTAATTAAATCGCTCTATGTATATTCCCTATATACAAAATGTATGTTTTATTTTAAAATCATTTGCTATGAAAAACGATGCTATTAATTCATGTCAAAATTTTGTAAAAACTGCTACTAATTTATTTTCATTATCTAGAGTCAAAAAGCGTGTGTTGTTATTTTTGACTTTTTTAATTTTTGGTGTTTCAGAGTTCTATGGACAATGCCCAAGTAACTATCAATGTATTAGTCATAATGGTGATTTAGCATTAACAGTTGAATTTGAAGCAGGTAATGCCGCGGCTGACCAAACTGTGGCATGCGATTTTGTTGTTGCTCATGGTGGCGTATTAATTGGTGGAGATGAAACGGATTGTTCTGGCGGCTCTTTTACAATAGATGGTATTACATACAATTTTATAAGTGATGATGGAGGAGGAAATGGGAATATAACCCTTACATATTCTTCGGGAATACCTCATGATCCTCAAGATTGTCCTGCAAATTATGATATTGCAGAGAGTATTGGCTGTGGGCAAACTTCTGACGATGGATGTCTTAGAATTATTTTTCAAGATATTGAAACTGGACAGAATTGTAATTCAAGTAATAGTTATTTTTCGATGACTTTAGAAGATGTTGGTAATTGTGGCCCCTATACTTTAGTTGCCTTTGGAAATAGTGACATCTTTAATTTGGAACCAGCACCAGAAGGTACTGGTCACACAATTGATGAAGGTGAGGTCTTGACAGGAGGCGTTGGTGATGAATATTTCGTTGATACAATTAAGGCTGGAACTTATATTTTAATTTTTACAGATAATTCAGATAACGAACACACCTTTACTTATAATCATATAACCCAAAACGGGTCTTGTGTAACCCCTTCTGATTTACTCATAGATAAAACCATTACTTCAGGCGATCCATTTTCTACAGTTGGAGATATAATAAATTACCAATATGCGGTCTCTTTAGATTCTGGATCTGCGGATATCACAGATATTATTGTAACAGATGACAAGATTGGAGATCTCACTGTCTACACGGGTGATGATGGAGATGATATCCTCGAAACCGGAGAGACTTGGATATTTACCGGGTCCTATACTATTACAGCAGCAGATATTGTTGCAGAATTTGTTACCAATGTGGCATTTGCGAAAGGATTGACTGATCTTGATCAAGATGTTTTTTCTGATGTAGATACTGAAACGGCAGTGCTTTTACCTTGTACTTTAGCCGCAACGTGCGACTTAACTGAAATCGAAATAAAAGGTTGCGACATTCCAGATGCACTTACGAGTCCTGATGATGTCTTTTTAGATATTGAATCTTGTGGAGCCACAGTTACTATGTCAAGTTCTGATGATGGTGATACCGATATTTGTGGTGATGGAGATGGCGCTAGTTTCACCAGAACATACACCCTATTTTTTGATGATGTAGAATTCACAACTTGTGAACAATTTATTACAGTAAATGATAACACACCACCAACTATCAACTGTCCAGTCGATCCTATCGATCTGGACTGTAATCCAACTTTACCAACTACTGGTGATGCGGAGGATGCTGTCATTACCGATGATAATTGCGGCGTGAAATCTGTTGTTGCTACTGCGGGTGACATCACTGGTGACTGTACAAAAACACAAGTCTTCAATGTCGTGGTTACCGATAATTGCGATAATACTGCCAATTGTAATGTGACTTATACCTGGACTGAAGATTCTACTCCCCCTGTGATAACATGTCCATCAACAGGATTAGACCTTGGATGTAACCCAGATTCTATCCCAGATGCCAGTAACGTCATTGCGGCTAGCAGTGTAGATGACGATTGTAGTGCAACTATTACATCGGCCGTTTCTACTAATGGTGTGGAAGGTGATGGCTGTGAAAAAAGCCAAACTTGGTTAGTTACAGCTACTGATGATTGTGGAGATTTAACGGATACTTGTGAAGTCACTTATACCTGGACTGAAGATTCTACTCCCCCTGTGATAACATGTCCAACAACAGGATTAGACCTTGGATGTAATCCAGATTCTATCCCAGATGCCACTGACGTCATTGCTGCTAGTAGTGTTAGTGATAATTGTGGCGCAACTATTACCTCGGCTGTTTCTACAAATGGTGTGGAAGGTGATGATTGTGAAAAAAGTCAAACTTGGCTAGTTACTGCTACTGATGATTGCGGAGATTTAACGGATACTTGTGAAGTCACTTATACATGGACGGAAGATGATACTGCGCCTTCAGAGACTTCTGATATTCAAGATAAAGATCTAGGTTGTAATCCGGACAGTATTGCTTTTGACACCCCAAGTTTTGATGGGGATTGTAGTGATGTGGAAGCCGTAGACGGGTTTCCTTCTCTCGGAACCGAAGTAGTTGATGGATGCAACCATTCGCAAACTAAAACCTGGAAAGTAACCGATTGTAGTGAATTGGAAACCACAATGACACAAACACTCTCATGGACGGAAGATGATAATGCGCCTTCAGAGACTTCTAATATTCGAGATAAAGATCTGGGTTGTAACCCAGACAGTATTGCTTTTGACAGCCCAACTTTCGATGGTGATTGTAGCGATGTGGAAGTCGTAGATGGTTTTCCTTCTCTTGGAACCGAAATGATCGATGGTTGTAACCATTCCCAAACTAAAACATGGAAAGTAACCGATTGCAGTGATTTAGAAACCACAGTGACACAAACACTCTCATGGACGGAAGATGATACTGCGCCTTCAGAGACTTCTGATATTCAAGATAAAGATCTGGGTTGTAATCCAGACAGTATTGCTTTTGACACGCCTACTTTCGATGGTGATTGTAGTGATGTAGAAGCCGTAGATGGTTTTCCTTCTCTTGGCACCGAAATGATCGATGGTTGCAACCATTCCCAAACTAAAACATGGAAGGTTACCGATTGTAGTGAATTGGAAACCACAGTGACACAAACACTCTCATGGACGGAAGATGATACTGCGCCTTCAGAGATTTCTGATATTCAAAATAAAGATCTGGGTTGTAACCCAGACAGTATTACTTTTGACACCCCAACTTTTGATGGGGAATGTAGCGATGTGGAAGCCGTAGATGGTTTTCCTTCTCTTGGCTCCGAAATGATTGATGGCTGTGACCATTCCCAAACTAAAACCTGGAAAGTAACCGATTGCAGTAATTTAGAGACCACAGTGACACAAACACTCTCATGGACGGAAGATGATAATGCGCCTTCAGAGACTTCTAATGTTCAAGATAAAGATCTGGGTTGTAATCCGGACAGTATCATTTTTGACACGCCTACTTTCGAAGGTGATTGTAGCGATGTGGAAGCCGTAGACGGTTTTCCTTCTCTTGGCACCGAAATGGTCGATGGTTGTAACCATTCGCAAACTAAAACATGGAAAGTAACCGATTGTAGTGAATTGGAAACCACGGTGACACAAACACTCTCATGGACGGAAGATGATACTGCGCCTTCAGAGACTTCGGACATTCAAGATAAAGATCTGGATTGTAATCCTGATGGTTTAATTTTTGACACCCCAACTTTCGATGGTGGCTGTAGTGGTGTGGAAGTCGTAGACGGGTTCCCTTCTATAGGTGATGAAGTTGTTGAAGACTGCATCCATTCAATAACAAAAACATGGAAAGTTACTGATTGTAGTGACTTGGAAACTACCATAACACAAACACTCTTTTGGACAGAAACTCAAACTCCTAAAATATATTGTAATTATTCTGAAAACACAGACCTAGGGTGTAACCCAAGTGATGCAGATATACCAAGCGGACAAAGTTTAATTGACGATGGGTATATTACGGCAACTGATGGCTGTAGTGGAGAAAGTCAAGGTGTTACATTAGATCGCACCGAAAGACTGACTAATGGTTGTGAACGTAGTCTAACTTATTATTACAAAACTTATGATTTATGCCCACACAGTACCCCAAAAGAAGACAGCTGTAGCGTTACTTTCTATTGGGAAGAAGATGAGCCTATAAATTGTGAAATTGCCTATGCAAAAAATAAAGAATTTAGTGATTGCTTTTTAACCGATGATAAAATTGACTCTAACCTGTGGGGATGGACAACGTATTATGACTCGCCTGGTCAATATATTCTTTTGTTATATGCTGGAGCCGAAGAATGTGGATACTCCAGTAATGGTACTAATGTAGGTTATGTTGTTATTGACTACACTGGGAGTGAAGTCACCATAGTATATATCTTATACCAACCTTATGTCATGAGTGAAGTTAATGCTTTCATTGGTTGCGATAGTTACCCATTAGATGGTGAAGGAATGTTTACAGCAGACCCTGCTCTTTACAATTACAATAGCGGTCCTTTGGAATATGCAACCCAGTACACCATCGGCCCTGTTAATGTTGAAAACACCAATGGCATCCATGTTATAACACAAGCTGTAACATGCGTTTTAAACTGCGACTGTTTAAATCTTGACTATAATCCGGATTCCTATCCTCTTAATGATGAAAATAATTTCATAGACTGTGAAGACGCCTCCCTATCAACAGCATCAATTTCTGACAGCCCAACTTTTGAAGCATATCCAGTACCGTTTAAAAATGATTTATTTATTAATTATAAATTTTACTATGAGACTGATGTCATCATAGAAGTATTCGATATCAAAGGAGCCTTATTAAAAAGAAGGATTGATCGCAATTATAATAGCGGATCAAAAGCTGAAACAAGCATTGATTTTAGAGGGCTTAGTGATCAACTTTACTTTATTAAATTAACCACAAACAAAGGCACAGGGATTAAAAAAGTTGTATCAAATTGATATGTTAAACTATTTAAAATTGCAAAGACTGGGGAACTAATCCCCAGTCTTTTTTATATCTGTGAAGTGAACGTAAATTGAATAATTGCTATAGCATTTCTATAGCAACAACAGTCCCTTCATTACTTCTTATATTGAATACTGTATCATCTTCAAAGATGAGATATTGCCCTTTTATACCGACTAACTTTCCAGTGTATTCCTGGGCCTTTTCAATATTTAAACTTTTAGGCTTTGTCGGGTATTTATTTACAGGGAAAACTAAATTTGTTTCGGAATTAGTATCGATAAAATAATCTTTTACTTCTTCAGGAATATAGTCTTTTAAACGCTGTCTCCAATCCAAAAGGTTTTCGTCGTCAATTTCATTCTTTAACATTTTACGCCAATTGGTTTTATCGGCCACATGGGCTTTCAGTGCAACCTCAGTAATACCCGCCATATACCGATTAGGCACCTCAACAATTTCAATGGCTTCATGTGCCCCTTGGTCTATCCAACGTGTAGGCACTTGGTTTTTTCTAGTAACCCCAACTTTCACATTGCTGGAGTTTGCTAAGTAAACAATATGAGGCTGAAGCTGTGCTCTCTTTTCATATTCCAAATCGCGATCTTCCTTATTTATATGCGCTGTACTTAACTCAGGACGCATAATCCAATCTGCTGCCTGTGGAATTTCGTAAAAACAACTTCTACAGAAACCCTGTCTATACTTTGGTTTGTCTAAGCCACAGTTTAAACATTGGTACTTTACAAAACTGATTTTTAGAGTTTTATTAAGTAATTGATTCATATTTAAAAAATCAGTTTCAAAAACTAAAAAATATTGAATAGGTTCAGCAAACTCTGTTTTCATTTTTGTTAACACACCTTGGTACTGCATAAAAAGATTTTTATTATTTTAGTCTCGTAAAGATAAATAATATATGCCAATCCCATTAGTAAATTCTGTTGCTTCCTGGTTTTTAAAAAAACGATTCCATCAAATTGAATTGTTTTTAAAATACCCTAATGAAGTGCAAAATGAATTACTATTAAACCTCATAAACACTGCAAAAGACACTCAAATTGGCAAACAATATGATTTTGCCTCTATTAAAAATTATAAAGCGTTTACTGAACGAATTCCAGTGTCGTCATATGAGGATTTCCAATCTGTTATAGAACGTTCCCGACGAGGAGAACAGAATATATTTTGGCCAACACCAATAAAATGGTTCGCAAAATCAAGCGGCACTACAAATGCAAAAAGTAAATTTATACCCGTAAGTACTGAGTCTTTAGAAGACTGTCACTATGCTGCTGGTAAAGACTTACTATGCATGTATCTCAATAACAACGAAAACTCACAATTATTTACAGGCAAGAGCTTACGCCTTGGTGGAAGTAAAGAACTCTATGAAGAAAATGGCACCGTTTTTGGCGATTTATCGGCTATTTTAATTGACAATATGCCATTTTGGGCCGAATTTAGTAGTACCCCCAGTAGTAAAGTCTCTTTAATGAGTGATTGGGAACATAAAATGCAAGCTATTGTAGACGAAACAATTAACGAGAATGTAACAAGCCTAACAGGTGTCCCATCATGGATGCTGGTATTGTTAAATAATGTACTTGATTCAACAGATAAAAAAAGTCTATTTGATATCTGGCCAAATCTTGAAGTTTACTTTCATGGAGGCGTAAGTTTTGCTCCATATGCCGATCAATATCAATCGATATTGCCAAAAAAGGAATTTAAATATTACGAAATTTACAATGCCTCTGAAGGTTTTTTTGCCATTCAAGACCAAAATAATTCGAACGAATTACTATTAATGTTGGACTATGGTATTTTTTACGAATTTATTCCAATGGATGCATATGGAACATCACAAGAACAAATAATTCCATTAAGTGACGTAAAAAAAGGGGTTAACTACGCTGTAATAATAACTACCAATGCCGGCTTATGGCGTTATAAAATTGGAGATACAGTTCGTTTCACTTCCATCTATCCCTATAGGATAAAAGTTTCTGGAAGGACAAAACACCATATTAATGTTTTTGGTGAAGAACTTATCATTGAAAATGCCGAAGATGCTTTAAAGCAAGTATGTAAAAAAACAAAAGCAGAGATTATTGATTATACTGCGGCTCCTGTATTTATGCAAGGCAAAGAAAAGGGGGCTCATGAATGGCTCATTGAATTTAAAACACCTCCAACAGATCTCCATTATTTTAATGACTTATTTGACAGCGCTCTTAAATCGTTAAATTCAGATTATGAAGCCAAACGCTTCAATAATATAACACTAAATAAACCTAAAATAAATATTGCACGCCCTCGGTTATTTTATGATTGGTTAAAAGAAAAAGACAAACTTGGAGGTCAACATAAGATCCCTAGATTATCTAATACCAGACTTTATATGGATGAGTTATTACAGTTAAATGTGTAAAAAAGCCTGCGTTTAAACGATAAAATTGGATTTTATTTTTACTTAAACGAAAATAGCACCATATTCATCTAAAATCATCGTACTCAATTTTTATCTTTCAAGATTAATGTTACTTTTAACACGCACTAAAGAAAAAACTTATTGCAATATTAATTATATATCCAAACGAAAGAAGCCACTCAAATTTGAGTGGCTTCTTTCGTTTACAAGATATTTGTCTAACAAATTAAGACACGGCTTTTAGTTTTTTAAGAGTTGTTCTAGTAAGTTTCCCTTCGACGTAAGCCTTTGTTACATTTAACTTTGTTTCATCACTTCCTGGCAGACTAAACATGGCATCTGTCAATATTTCTTCACATAATGAACGTAAGCCTCTAGCCCCAAGTTTATATTGAATGGCTTTATCTACAATAAAATCGAGTGCACCTTCGGTAATCGTCAATTCAATCTCATCCATTAAAAACAACTTCTTGTATTGCTTAACAATAGCATTCTTAGGTTCTGTAAGAATTGCTCTTAGTGTATCTTTATCCAATGGATTCATGTGAGTTAACACCGGAAGTCGCCCAATAATTTCTGGAATCAATCCAAAGTCTTTCAAATCGGTAGGCGTAATATACTGTAAGAAGTTATTTTTATCGATGGCATCTTCATCATGAGACGCTTTATAACCAATGGCAGACATATTTAATCTTTTAGAGATCATACGCTCTATACCATCAAATGCACCACCAGCAATAAACAATATGTTTTCAGTATTTACTTCTATAAATTTTTGATCAGGATGTTTACGTCCTCCTTTAGGCGGTACGTTTACTACGGTTCCTTCTAATAACTTAAGCAATGCTTGTTGCACCCCTTCACCAGAAACATCACGAGTAATTGATGGGTTGTCACTTTTACGTGCAATTTTATCAATTTCATCAATAAATACAATCCCACGCTCTGCTTTTTCCAAATTATAATCGGCCGCTTGAAGCAAACGTGTTAAGATACTTTCAACATCTTCCCCCACATATCCCGCTTCAGTTAATACCGTGGCATCAACTATAGCTAAAGGCACATTAAGCATTCGTGCAATAGTTTTTGCCATTAAGGTTTTACCTGTTCCGGTTTGACCAACCATAATGATATTACTTTTTTGAATCTCAATATCATCTTCAGTTACTTGCTGTAATAATCGTTTATAGTGATTATAAACGGCTACTGACATAACGCGTTTAGTACGCTCCTGACCTATTATATATTCATCAAGAAAACCTTTGATTTGAATTGGCTTACGCAGCATCAATTCTGCAGAGAGCTCTCCACCAGCATCATTATCTTTAGATTCTTCAACAACTATACCATGGGCTTGCTCTATACAGCGATCACAAATATGTGCATCTAAGCCTGCAATAAGTAAATTCGTTTCAGGTTTTTTTCTTCCACAAAACGAGCATTCTAATTCTTCCTTCGACATAATTTATTAATAAAATTAAAATTTCAACTATCCAACCTTCAACGTGTTGAATCTGTTGTCATTATTATTTACGTGCTAAAATCTCATCAATCATTCCATATTCTAAAGCTTTATCAGCTTTCATCCAATAATCACGATCACTATCATTATAAACTTTATCGTAATCTTGTCCTGTATGCTTACTAATAATATTATATAATTCTTCTTTTAGAATTAATATTTCACGTGCTGTAATTTCAATATCACTCGCTTGTCCTTGAGCTCCTCCCATAGGTTGGTGAATCATAACACGAGAGTGTGTTAACCCACTGCGTTTTCCTTTTTCTCCAGCACATAATAATACTGCTCCCATAGAAGCGGCCATTCCTGTACAAATAGTTGCTACATCTGGCTTAATAAGTTGCATGGTATCATAAATACCTAATCCAGCATACACAGACCCTCCTGGTGAGTTTATATATATTTGAATATCTTTTGAAGCATCTGTACTTTCTAGAAACAATAATTGCGCTTGTATAATATTTGCTACTTGGTCATTAATTCCAGTTCCCATAAAAATTATGCGATCCATCATTAATCTCGAGAATACATCAAATATTGCAACATTCATTTGACGTTCTTCAATAATATTTGGAGTCAAGCCAACAGGGTACATGCTACTTATAATTTTATTATAATAAGTACTACTAATACCTTGATCTTTTATCGCAAATTTTTCAAATTCTTTTCCGTAATCCATAGTTTATTTAAGTAATGTGATTGACAATAAAAAAGCGTTGAATTCTACTGAATTCAACGCCCTAAATATAATGATTTTTTAAAACTATGAACCGTAAACTTCCTTTACGAATTTATCGTAAGACAATTCTTTAGTTTTTAGATTTGCATTTTCTTTATAAAATTCTAACAATCTCTGACTTGTAAGTTGTTCAGATAAACGTTTTACTTCGTCTTGATTTGACAATACTCTAGCTGAAACATCATCTAACTCTTTTTCTGAAGGGTTTAATTGTCCAAATTGAGCCATTTGTCCTTTGATCATTTCTTGAGCATAAGCTTTTAAATCATCAAAATTAATTTGCAAGTTATTATCTGTAATAATTTTCCCTTCAATTAATTGGTAACGCATGCTTTTCTCAGACTTCTCATACTCTTCTTTGGCTTGTGTAGCATCAATCTGTTCTTCACCTGCTGTTTGCATCCACTTTTGCAAAAACTCAGCTGGTAAATCAAACTTTGTGTTTTCAACCAAATATTCGGTTACATCGTTTAATAACTTTTGATCTGATTGTTGTACAAATTGCTTTTCAGCATCTTCTTTAATTTTAGCTTTAACCTCAGTAACTGAAGTTACACCATCCTTACCAAATAATTTATCAAACAAATCCTGATCCAATTCTGCAAGTTCTCTAGTATTAATTTCACTAACTGTAAAGATAACTTCTACATCAAGACCATGAGCATCATCATGTGATACTTTTAAGACGTTCATTAAATCATGATCGTCAGCGAACATACTTTTTGTTTTCAAAGTAATTACATCACCTACTTTAGCTCCAATAAATTTCTTAGCAGTCGCTTTTCCTTTAAATTTATTTAAAGTAATTGTTGTTGAACTATTGATTGCTTTTTCTTCATTTACAAAAGTCCCTGTAATTTCATCAGCTTCAGCAATCTCATCCTTTGCGATAATCTTCCCATACTGCTTTTGAATATTTACAAGCTGCTCATCAATCATTTTGTCATCAGCAACAATATTATATTGAGTAATTGCTTTTTTCCCTTTAAGGGCAACATCAAACACTGGTGCTAATCCCAATTCAAATTCAAAAGAAAAATCATCAGCATCCCAATTTAAATCATCTTGTGCTTTAGGTAATGGATTCCCTAAAACATCAAGTTTCTCCTCGGTTAAATATTTATTAAGCGCATCTTGTAATAATTTGTTTACCTCATCAACTAAAACAGCTTTCCCATATTGCTTTTTAACCATTCCCATTGGCACATGTCCTTTTCTAAACCCAGGAATGTTCGCCGTTTTGCGATAATCAGCTAAAATTTTTGCAACTTTATCACTATAATCCGCTTTAGTGATATCTACCTTTACAACAGCATTTAAGGTATCAATGTTTTCTCTTGTAATGTTCATTTTTCCTAAATAAAATTTGGCTGCAAAAGTACAACATTTTTACAATTGAGCAAAGTTTTTAACCTATTGAGACTCATCTCTTTCAATTTATTAATATTCAATAGCAAAGGCCAATTCAAGAGTGCATATAATGAATCTGATAACTCTTGTTTAGAGCGTAAATCTTAGCCTATTTTTTATCTTCTTTCAACAAAGAATTTAGAAACGACTGTAAGACAGATAATAAAATACTAAACAGCACCGCAACCCATAAACTATTAACAGTAAATCCGTCAATGATATTGCTCGCCGCTTTAATTATTATCGCGTTGATAATAATAAGGAATAAGCCAAGGGTAATGATTGTTATTGGCAGAGTTAATATAATTAATATTGGTTTTAATAATACATTCAGAATTGCTATAACAATAGCCACGATTAGTGCATCCTTAATTGGGTCTACAAGTGTAACTCCAGGTAATAAATTAGCAATAATAAAAACAGCTGCCGCACTGGTAAGAAGTTTGATAATTAGTTTCATAAATTTATTTTCATTGATTTCAATAAAAATACAAAACTTAAGCTATAAATTGAATGACATAATCAAAGAAGGCTTTAGGGTTTTCGGCATGAAGCCAATGCCCGGCGTTACTCACTGTTGAAATTTCTGCTTTTGGAAATTGTAATGCAATCAAATCTTTATCATTAGATCCTATATATTCTGATTTATCCCCGCGAAGAAATAAGGTCTCTCCATCATATTTTAAATACTCTGGCAATGCTTCTCCAATTTCTTCAACATTTTCTTTTAGAACTTTCAAGTTAATCCGCAAGCCTAATTGCCCTTTCTCTTTCCAATATAAATTTTTAAGTAAAAACTGACGTGTCCCGAAATCCTGAACATAATTTGACAATATTATATCTGCTTCTTTTCTAGCATTTAATACACTAAAATCAAAGGCTGATAAGCCTTCCAAAATAGCATCGTGGTGAACCGGATAAAAACGTGGTGAAATATCGGCAACAATTAATTTAGAAACAATTTGCGGGTTTAGTGCAGCAAATAACATTGCTGTTTTTCCTCCCATAGAATGCCCAAGAAGCACAATATTATCTAGTTGATGATTTTCACAATAATTCTTTAAATCTTGAGTAAGTACTTCGTAATTAAAAGTATTGTCATGAAAACTTCGGCCATGATTACGTTGATCAACCAAATGCACTTCAAATCCTTGTGCACTAAATTGCTTTCCAAGTGTTTTCCAATTATCACTCATCCCCAAAAATCCATGAAGAATAACAAAAGGTCTCCCCGCTCCTAATATATTAGAATGCAACAACATTATTTTAATTTATGAAGATACATATTCACTACATTCTCAACTCCTAAGTACAAACTTTCAGCGATTAAGGCATGACCTATAGATACTTCTAATAATTCTGGTATATTCTCTTTAAAAAATTTAATATTCTCAAGAGATAAATCATGTCCTGCATTAATGCCCAAATTCAAACTGTGCGCAAATGCTGCACATTCCGAATATGGAACAATTGCCGTCTCATTCCCCAATCCATACTGATGTGCGAATGCCTCAGTATACAATTCTATTCTATCCGCCCCTGTCGCTTTTGCGCCTTCAACTTGTTTCATATCAGGATCTAAAAAAATCGAGGTTCTAATATTGTTTTGTTTAAATTCCTGAATGATTTCGCTTAAAAACCCATGATGTTTAATTGTATCCCAACCGGCATTAGAAGTTATCGCATCTTCTGCATCAGGAACTAGTGTTACTTGTGTTGGCTTTATTTCTAACACCATATCTACAAATTTTGGAATAGGATTTCCTTCAATATTAAATTCAGTATATACAATTGGTTTTAAATCAAAAGCGTCTTGATACCTTATATGACGCTCATCGGGCCTAGGGTGAACAGTTACACCTTCGGCACCAAATTGCTGTACATCTTTAGCAAATTGAGCTACATTGGGAGTATTTCCGCCTCTGGAGTTTCGTAATGTTGCAATCTTATTAATGTTTACGCTTAACTTTGTCATTTATGAAATTTAAAAGGCAAAAATACAAAGTAAGTTACGCTTATTTTACTATTTTTTGATTAATTTGCATATGATTTTAAATACAATTATGCCACTAAGCGAGTACATTATTAATGATATTAAACCATTCAATGTTAAAGATAACATTAAAGAGGTACAGCTGTTATTTAATCAATTGACCTACTCTCATATTCCTGTGATCAAGGACAATATTTATGTTGGTTGCATTTCCGACACTGATGCACATTGTTTTGAATCGAGTAAACCCATTTCGGATTTTTTATACACCTTAGAAGGATTCTATGTGAGAGAAAGTACACTTTGGTTAGATGTCCTAGAAGCATTCGCAAAAAAAGACTCGAATATTATGCCTATTCTGGATGACCAAAATAACTACTTAGGCTATTATGAATTAAATGATATTATTTCTTTATTTAATCAAACACCATTCTTTGCAGAACCGGGAGGATTGCTAATAATAGAAAAAGGCTATAATGATTATTCATTTAGTGAAATTAGTCAAATAGTTGAATCAAACAATGGCAAGTTACTTGGTGCTTTCATTTCAAAAATTGAAAATGATGTGGTTCAAATAACGGTAAAAATCGGCAATACTGGTCTTAATGATATCATCCAAACCTTTAGACGTTATAGTTATCATATTGTATCTGGGCATGAAGAAGATGCATTCATAAAAAACTTAAAAGAACGCTCAGATTATTTAAATAGATATTTAAACCTGTAATATGTATAAAGCGTCGTTTGTAATCTTAAAATTAGAAACATTGTTTTAATAGCAATTACATATAATGGATAATAAGAAATAGTAGATGAAAATTGCAATATTTGGTCAATTTTACCATGAAAACCCGGCAGATCCAATAAACACCCTCCTGAGTGTTTTACAAAATAACTCAATCTCTTTTTATATTGAGAAGCAATTTTATACGGCACTAGAAGCGAATGAGGTTCTTGAATTAGATAGTTCATCTTTTAAAACTTTTGAGCGCCTGGACACCTCATTTAACTTATTAATAAGTATTGGTGGCGATGGCACAATATTAAGAGCCATAACTTATGTCCGTGATTTATCCATCCCGATAATTGGTATTAATACAGGGCGATTAGGGTTTTTAGCGACCATTCAAAAAAATAATATTGAAAAAGCAATCAATGACCTTGTAGCGGGTAACTATAGAATTTCAGAACGTAGTTTACTCACTATTTCAACAAGCCCAGAAAACAAAGACCTTCTAGATTTCAACATTGCTCTAAATGAAATCGCTGTGAGCAGAAAAAACACAACCTCAATGATTACGGTTGAAACAAGCTTAAATGGCGAATATTTAACTTCTTATTGGGCAGATGGATTAATTATATCTACTCCAACGGGATCAACAGGATATTCTTTAAGCTGTGGAGGACCTGTTATAATGCCCGAAACTGGCAGTTTTACATTAACCCCAATAGCCCCTCATAATTTAAATGCAAGACCACTGGTAATTCCTGAATCTACAGAAATAAAATTAAAAGTAAGCGGTAGAGAGGATAACTACTTGGTTTCTCTTGATTCAAGAATAGCCACTTTAGACAATAATTCTATATTAATAATTAAAAAAGCCGATTATAAAATTAAAATGATCGAGCTTAAAGACGAAAGTTTTTTACTCACGCTTCGTAAGAAACTACTCTGGGGAGAAGATAAACGCAACTAGACAATAAATTGACTTAATTCCTGTTTATCTGTAATACTAAACAACAAATTATAATAGGCTCATCTTATTTATTATATTTGCAAACTTTTGAACCCCTATGAGGTATTTAACGATTTTAATTATGAGTGCTTTATGTTGCCATTTAAGCCATTCCCAAATTTACGAAGTTGGCGTATTTGCTGGTGGAAGTAATTTTATTGGGGACGTGGGTGCAACAACATATATTTCACCCAATCAAATGGCCTACGGAGGCATCATTAAATGGAACAGAAGTCCAAGACACTCCTTCAGATTTTCTATAATTTATACCAAGCTTAAGGCTGAAGATATAAAATCTAGCGATCCTAGACGTGTTGAAAGAGGTTATGGTTTTGTCAACCCAACACTTGAAATATCTGGAGGTATGGAATTTACCTTCTTCGATTTCAATCTTCATAGTGGTGACAAAAAATCAACTCCATATATATTTACTGGTTTATCTTTGATAAATTATAACAATTTTTATTACGACAATAATGTCTTAATAGACGAAAACTCAGTTAGCTCTAGTTATGCTATCCCTATAATTGTAGGATATAAAACCACCCTCACCAATCATATTATTTTAGCAGCAGAGATTGGTGCTAGATATACGTTTACTGACGAGATTGATGGTAGCACCCCTGATGGAAAATGGCTTATCCCAACACATAGTTTTGGGAATTTAAACAATAATGATTGGATTATGTTTTCTGGTATTACATTAACTTATACATTTGGCAGGAAACCCTGTTACTGTGATTTTTAAAGTGAACAAAAAAGAAGATATACATATTGACCACTTACCAGAACATATTGCCATTATAATGGATGGTAATGGGCGATGGGCTAAACAAAAAGGGAAACTGCGTGTTTTTGGACACGAAAAAGGAAGTAAAGCCGTAACAGAAGTTGTTAAAGGATGTGCAGAAATTGGTGTTAAAAATTTAACACTATATGCCTTTTCTACCGAAAATTGGAATAGACCAAAATTAGAAGTTCAAACCTTAATGCGCCTTTTAGTTTCTTCACTTAGAAAAGAAATTAAAACACTTCAAGAAAACAACATTAAATTCAATGCAATAGGCAACCTCAAAGCACTGCCATCAAAGGTCTACAATGAGCTTATGGATGTCATTGAAAACACCAAAGACAACACTCGACTAACCTTAACCTTAGCATTAAGTTATGGATCTAGAGAGGAGTTAGTCAATACTATAAAACAAATAAGCATTAAAGTTAAAAATAATATAATTTCACCAGAAAAAATTGATGAATCGGTAATAAATCAGCATCTTTACACACAAAATTTGCCAGATGTAGATTTGTTAATTAGAACCAGCGGTGAACAACGCATTAGCAATTTCCTATTATGGCAAATAGCTTATGCAGAATTGTATTTTACTAATGTATATTGGCCAGATTTTACAAAACAACATTTGTATGAGGCCATAGTAAATTATCAAAAAAGAGAAAGACGATTTGGAAAAACAAGTGAACAACTTAGCTAATATTAAACTATTGAAAACATATATTACACGACTCTTATTTAGCGCTTTTTTAATTAGTAGTAGTATTGCTACAGCGCAAAATAATACTACAGAAAACGCGAAAACTTATACTATTGGGGACATTATAGTTACAGGAAATACAAGTTTTGGATCACAAACTGTTATTACTTTTTCTGGATTGCGTAAAGGACAAGAAATTACAATCCCTTCAACTTCTGGCTCCATTATAGGTACCGCCATTAAAAAACTATGGAAATCTAACCTATTTAGTAACATTGATATTTTTGTTAATAAAATTGAAGACAACGTTGCTCATTTAGAAATACAACTCGTTGATTTACCCGAACTAAAAGAGGTAAATATTGAAGGTATTAAAGATTCTAAAATAGATGATATCATTAAGGAAAACAAACTCCAATCTGGGGTTAAAGTAACTGAAAATCTTATCACTACAACAAAAAATTATTTAGAAAACTCGTATAAAAAGAAGGGGTTTCTAGATGCGAAAGTCATTATTACAACTTCTAAAGTTAAAGACTCTATTGAAAAAAGTAGAGTAGACATGAAACTGAGAATTGCTAAAGGTGACAAAATAAAAATAAAGGACATTCTATTTAATGGTAGCGAAAAGCTGAGCGCAAAAAAACTGCGTAAAGCAATGAAGAATACTAAAAAGAAGAATCCAATTCGTCTTCTTAAACGGTCTAAATATATTGAAGAAGATTTCAAGGAAGATTTAGTAAGCCTTGTAGATAAATATAAGGAAAGTGGGTATAGAGATGCGAGAGTCCTTTCAGATTCAATAGTTAAAAACAGCGACAATACTATATCTTTAATTATCAATTTAGAAGAAGGTGAAAAGTATACTTTTGGAAATATCGATTTTGTAGGTAATACTGTTTACACCGATGAACAGCTAAAACGTATGCTCCGAATTAATAAAGGAGATACCTATAATGGTGTAGAGCTTAAAGAACGTATTACAGATGACAGCAAACCAGATGCCGATGACATAAGCAACCTTTACCAAAACAGTGGTTATTTATTTTCATCAATTAGCCCGGTTGAAGTTAGTGCCGATGGAAATGTTATTGATATGGAAATTAGAATTACTGAAGGTAAACCTGCATATTTCAATAAAATTACGGTTACTGGTAATGAAAAAACCAACGACCATGTTATTTATAGAGAAATTAGAACACGTCCTGGACAATTATATAGTAAAGCTAATGTATTACGTACCATTAGAGAATTAGGTCAATTAGGCTTTTTTGATGCGCAACAACTTGTTCCAGATTTTCAAAACCCCAACCCTAGTGAAGGAACTTTAGATATGGAATATTCTGTAGTAGAAAGAGGATCTAGTCAAATTGAACTCCAAGGAGGATATGGTGGCGGTGGTTTTATAGGGACTTTAGGTTTGTCTTTTAACAATTTCTCTATCAAAGATATCTTTAAAAAGGAGGCTTACCAACCTATCCCGATGGGTGATGGTCAAAAATTAGCTTTGCGCTTGCAAGCCAGTAGATTTTATCAAACTTATAGTTTCTCGTTTTCTGAACCTTGGTTAGGCGGAAAAAAACCTGTTAATTTTTCAACTTCTTTATCACATACAAAACAATTTTTATATAACCCTGTTACACGAAAAGCAGACAAAAATAGAAGCTTTAATATTACAGGGATAACCGTTGGATTAGCAAAAAAACTAACCGTTCCTGATGATTACTTTATCTTATCACAAGCTGTTAGTTTTCAACATTATAATTTACAGAACTACAATACAGGACTCTTTACCTTTGGAGATGGCTCTTCTAACAATTTAGCTTATACTATTGGGTTAAGTAGAAATAATACTCAAATTGATCCGATATATCCTGAAGCAGGATCAAGTTTTAGTGTTACAGCAAAATTTTCTCTACCTTATTCTGCATTTAATGACGTTGACTACAAGGGATTAAAAGAAGAGAGAGATCAATTAGAAACCGATTTACAAAATGACCCTACTGATGTTGATGCTTCAGAAAGAATTGCTGAAATTGATCAAGAACGCTTTAAATGGTTAGAATTTTACAAAATTAAATTTAAAGGAGAATGGTATACAAGAATCGTTGGCAAATTAATACTTAAACCAAGTGTTGAGTTTGGGTTTTTAGGTGCTTATAATAATGACAGAGGTATTATTCCTTTTGAGCGCTTTTTTGTTGGTGGTGATGGATTAGGAACTTATAGTTTAGATGGACGTGAATCCATAGCTTTAAGAGGATACCCTAACCAATCTTTATCTTCGCAAGACGGAGGTACTATTTACAATAAATTCTCTTTAGAGTTAAGATATCCAATTTCATTGGGAGCACAAGCAAAAATATATGCTTTAGCTTTTATGGAAGGCGGCTCATCTTTTGATAACTTTAGAGATTACAATCCTTTTAATTTAAAACGATCTGCTGGACTAGGGATAAGATTATTTATGCCAGCCTTTGGATTATTAGGTATTGATTTTGGTCATGGATTCGATCCCTTACCTGGTCAAACTGGAAAACATGGATGGGAAACACACTTTATAATTGGACAACAATTTTAAGTTTGGCATGATATTTTCTAATATCACTTTGTCGATTTAATACAAGCGTTAAAATTTTTCAAAATATATTTCGTTTATTTGATAAATATTAACTCTAGTGACAGGATCACAACGCTAACTGTCATTGTTTGAATTTAATAAAATGATAATAATTAATTTAAAACATAGACGGATGAAAACAAAAGTTCTTTTTTTACTGGCATTAACATCCTTAATTAGTCTTTCTACTTATGCCCAACGAGGTGTTCGAATAGGCTATATAGATACAGAATATATATTAGAAAATGTTCCTGAATATAAGGATGCATCTACTCAACTGGATACCAAAGTTCTCAAATGGAAAACTGAAATTGAAAAACGATTAACTGAAGTTGATAAAAAAAAGAAACAACTTAACAGCGAAAGTGTTTTACTTACCACAGAACTCATTGAAGAACGTCAAGAAGAAATTAGCATTGAAGAAAGTGAAATTCTTGATTATCAACAAAAACGCTTTGGTCCCAGTGGTGATTTAATGATTCAAAAGAAACAATTAATGCAGCCCATTCAAGATCAGATATTTACGGCTGTTCAAGAAATCGCTGCTAATAAAAAGTACGATTTTGTATTTGACAAATCAGCCGATGTAGTCATGCTTTATTCGGCAGACAGGTATGATATAAGCGAGCAAGTATTACGTTCTATAACACGAACCTCCAAGCGAAACCAAGCACAAAATCGTCAAGAGAAAAAAGTTGCTGAAGCTGAGGAACTTGTTCCTGAAGTTAATAAAACCCAGGAAGCTCGAGAAAAGGTTTTAGCAGATAAAAAGGCAAGTCGTGCGAAAGCTATAGAAGACAAACAGACAAAACAATTAGCTGACCGAGAAGCAAAGAAAAAGGCCCTCGACGATAAAAAAGCAAAAATATTAGCGGATAGACAAGCAAAAATTGATGCGCGTAATGCTAAAAAGGCAAATGCAAATAGTGCTACTGAGACAAAAGATGGCAATGACACCGAAGCTACTTTAAGTCCCGCTCAGGCTCGTAAAAAAGCCCTCGATGATAAAAAAGCAAAAATACTAGCAGATAGACAAGCAAAACTTGAAGCGCGTAATGCTAAGAAAACAGAGGCAAATAATGCTGAAGAAGTAAAAAATAATACTGATAACGAAGCGGCGTTGAGTCCCGCGGAAGCAAAGAAAAAAGCACTTGCTGATAAAAAAGCTAAAATTTTAGCTGATAGACAAGCAAAACTTGAAGCGCGAAACGCTAAAAAAACAGAAGCTAATAATGCTTCTGCAACAAAGATTAATACTGACAACGAAGTAACGCTGAGTCCTGCGGAAGCCAGGAAAAAAGCGCTCGCTGATAAAAAAGCTAAAATTTTAGCTGATAGACAAGCAAAACTTGAAGCGCGAAACGCTAAAAAATCAGGAAAACCTGAAGCGGCAGTAAAAACTGAAAATGACAGCACTAATACTGCAACAAAAAAATTAAGCCCTAAGGAAGCTCGTAAAAAAGCCCTTGAGGATAAAAAGAAAAAAATACTGGCAGCTAGACAAGCCAAAATTGATGCCCGTAAGAAAACAAAAGATAGTATTAAAAATAAAGAGAACAATTAATAGACAACAATTTATAACATAATTTTTTTAAAAATGAAACATTTGAAGACCTTAGTATTAGCAACTGCACTTTTAATAGGAAGTACAAGTATAATGAACGCGCAAAGCAAAGTTGCCCATATTAACACGCAAGAGCTAGTCGCTTCTATGCCGGAAACAAAAACTGCTCAAGCAGAAATTGAAAAATTGGGAAAAACATATGAAGTTGAAATCCAAAGTATGGCAACTGAATACCAAAATAAAATAAAGCAATACGAAGCTGAAGCTCCAAACAAAACTGACGAAGAAAACGCAAAAAGAGGTCAGGAAGTTCAAGCTATGCAACAAAGTATTGGTCAATACAGATCTCAGGCTCAACAAAATATGCAGAAAAAAGAAGCTGAGTTATTACAACCGATTTACAAAAAAGTTAATGATGCTATTCAAGCAGTAGCGAAAGCACAAGGATTTAACTATGTTTTAGATTCTATGGCTGGTCAAGGAGTTCTTTATGCCGATGGTAAAGATTTGCTTGCAGATGTTAAAAAGGAGTTAGGGTTCTAAAAAAACGACTTAAATATTATATTATAAAAAGCTGTCTTTCTAAGACAGCTTTTTTATTTTGAATTAAAAAACTTCGGAAGGACATTTAATTAAGTATTTTTAATTCGTAATTTTAATCCATATGAGTAAACGCCCTATAGGTATTTTTGATTCTGGAGTTGGAGGAACTTCCATATGGAAAGAAATTAATGTCCTCCTTCCAAATGAGAACACCATATATCTTGCCGATAGTAAACATGCGCCCTATGGTTCTAAAGGTGAATCTATAATTACGGAGTTAAGTGTTAAAAATACAGAGCTTCTAATTGACAAGGGCTGTAAACTTATTGTGGTTGCCTGCAATACCGCCACTACTAACGCTATTAAAACGCTTCGCGAATCGTATCATATCCCTTTTATAGGTATTGAGCCGGCAATTAAACCCGCCGCACTTCAAACCAAAACAAAAGCTGTTGGTATACTCGCCACTAAAGGCACTTTATCAAGTGCTTTATTTTATAAAACTACAGATTTGTTTGCCAGAAACATTCGTGTTATAGAACAAATAGGAGAAGGTATTGTCCCCCTAATTGAAAGTGGAGAAATTCGTTCTGAGGAAATGAAATCACTCCTCAACTTATATCTCAAACCAATGCTTGATGCTCATATTGATTATTTAGTGCTGGGCTGTTCTCATTATCCATATCTCACACCTTTACTTTTGAAGCTCTTGCCGCCACATGTGAAAATAATTGACTCTGGTGAGGCAGTTGCAAGACAAACTAAAGCCGTATTAGAGCGACAAAATTTGCTAAATACTCAAATTACTCAAACTAATAATCAATTTTATAGTAATGGAAATCCAGAAATAATGGCTAAGCTTTTAGGAAACGTTTTTAATGTGGATTATTTAGATTTTTGATTTGACATTACCTCACAAAAGTAATTGTATTCCATCTAATTTAGGCCCTCAAAACAATGGCCTTCAACAGATATCTTTATTTAAACCAACCTGAATATTTCACATAGTTATCAGCAATTCTATTTATTTCCCCATTGATAAGTTCTTTACTAATATCTTTTACTTTTTTTGCCGGAACTCCAGCATAGATACTTCCTGCTTTCACGATAGTGTTTTTGGTAACTACTGCCCCAGCAGCAATAATACTATTACTTTCAATAACACAGTCGTCCATCACAATGCTTCCCATGCCTATCAATACATTATCATGAATGGTACAACCATGTACAATAGCATTATGCCCAATTGAGACATTATTTCCTATTGAGGTTGGTGATGTTTTATAGGTGGCATGTATAACCGCTCCATCTTGTATGTTCACCTTGTTACCCATTTTTATATAATGCACATCCCCTCTAATCACGGCATTAAACCACACACTACACTGGCTCCCCATTATTACTTCTCCTACTATAGTTGCATTTTCTGCAACATAACAATCCTCAGGTATCTGAGGTGATTTTCCATTGACTGGCTTAATTATCGACATTGTTAAATTTTTTTTATGAGGTTAATATTTACAGTTGACGTAGCTATCAAATAGCTCTAAAAATTAAGTCTATACACCATTCTAATTTGTGAGCCCGCTTCTTCCTCAGTGGTCCGCTACTTAAAATAAGATAGTAATTCAGATTTCCTAGAGGCGGAAACCATAATTTCCTTTCCATTACGTAATACAACGCTTCCTCCTTTTCCTTTTCTATATTTTACAACTTCATTCACGTTCACCAAATATGATTTATGGACTCTTGCAAAACTAGAATTAGTTAAAGCTGTTTCAAAATATTTTAGTGTTTTACTCACAAGTTTTTTCCTGTCGGTGTTCAAATAGATTTCAGTATAATTATCGTCTGCCTTACAATATAAAATATTAGCCGTTTCAATAACTTCAAATCCATCCTGTTGTGGGATAGTTATTTTACCAATAACATTTGTCGTTTTAGGCACTAACACTTGATCTTGTAAAGCATCTTCTTTCGTTTTAATTTCAACCACATAATCAACCGCCTTAATAAGTTCATCAATAGATATTGGTTTCATTAAATAATACGATGCATGGGCATTTAAAGCATCGACCGCATAGTGATTATATGCCGTCACGAATACCGTTTCAAATGTTCTATCTCCTACTTTATCCAATAAATCGAAAGCATTCCCATATGGCATCTCCACGTCAAGAAACACAAGATCAAGATCATTATTTCTAATAAGAACCAGAGCCTCATCTACATTCGCCGCTTCTCCTAAAACAGAAACATTTGGACAGTACTTCTTAAGATAATTCCTCAAAATCGACCTGCTCGTTTCTTCGTCTTCAACAATTATTGAATTTAGCTTCATCTGTTATTAATTTTTCTAAATATGTACTCCATCTAATCAGTATTCTAAATATCCTACCCGTATTTATGAAGGTTTTATTTAAACTTTTTTAATCTTACTACAACTTTAGTGCCTTTATCTTCTTCCTCTTGATAATCATCAATAAACACATCTACCTTATCTCTATACATGGCATTTAAAATGGCTACCCGCTTTTTTATATTTCCCATGCCTTTAGAATTTTGCTTTTGCTGATGTTGTGTTTTCAATGATTTCGATTTTTCTCGCCCAATACCATCATCAATGATTGTAATTGTAATTTCATTAGGCGCAGATTGAGAAATAACAATCTCCAACTTTCCCATTATTTTTTTATATCTCAACCCATGCCATACTGCATTTTCAATATAAGGCTGTAATAACATCGGGGGAATTTGAAATTCAGAAATATTTACATTATCATCTACAGCTATAGTATAATTAAACTTGTCTTTAAATCTGAAATGTTCCAACTTAGTATACAATTCTAGTAATTCGATTTCTTTTTCTAAAGGAATAAAATCTTCCTCACTATTTTCAAGAACTGCGCGCATTAATAATGAAAAATCTGTCAAATATTTATTTGCAGTTCGCTCGTCATTAGCAGATATAAAGCTATTAACTGAATTTAAAGCGTTGAATATGAAATGTGGATTCATCTGGCTTCTCAAGGATTTTAAAGCCAGTAAATTATTATTCAACTTTTGTTGCTTCATGTTTTTAAACATAAAATATCCAGCAATTAATAACAACAACACACCGCCTATTAAAGAATAAATTATAAGACTTTGGCGTTTATTACGTTCGGTAGTAAGTTGATATTTACTTTCTGATAACGCACGATCACTCTCCAAACTTGAAATTCTATTTTGCTTAGCAGCAAAGTCGTTTAACAAACGAGCCGCCTGAGAGATTTCCTGCTCTTTTTTAATATACAATTCATCAACAAGCCGTTCATAAGTTCGTGCCGTTACAATTGCTTTTTCAGACTCTCCAGCATCACGATATACCTCCGACAGTTTTCTAGTTGCATCTTTTTGCACCACTAAATCTTCTTTATCATCGGCTTCTTCAATACTCTTTTCAAGATAAGGAATTGCATTTTCAAAATCCTTTTGCAACGCATAGGCACTTCCAATTTTATAATTTTGTTTTTGAGGTGTAATCGCACTTGTATTATCAAAAACAGAATCGCTCTCAATGTTTTCAATCTCTATTAAGGCTTGTTTCCGTAATACAATTTCATCATCATAAGCCTGGTTTTTATTTTGAAAATCAGCGACTTTCACCTTTTCTTCAACGGCTCTTTTTTTATTTTCTTTTGCCGCTAAACTCAGTGAATTTTCGAAATATCCTTCTGCTTCTTCCATTGCTCCACTGGCATTATATGCCTGAGCTATTTTCGAATTTAAATCGGTTATTTTTGGGGTTATTAAATGTTTCTCTGCAACGCCTAATCCTAGTTTATATGCATCAATAGATGCTTCGTAGTTTTTTGTAAAAAAGTGAACATCACCAAGTCCTTCATATAATGAAGTGAGCTGCCAATTGGTTAACTCTACTTTATTTATTTCATTATAAACGCCAATACATTCTTGATAATTCTTATTGAATTCAAAGGCTTTTGCCAATTTTAATCGCACTTCATTAGATGTCAAATTTTGTAGACTTATTTTATAATTGGAAACAGCCAAGTCATACTGATTCCATTCAAAATAAACATCCCCTAAGCTCTCATATACTTCAGCATTTTCCCTTGTTGTACTCGATATAGCCAAGGCATCTGTAATAAATTGAATACTCTTTTCTGCATCTGATTTCAAATAAGTATCGGCCGAATCAATTAGTGAATTAAAAATATTGGGGTCAGATTTTGACCATTTTCTTCTTGAATATATAGATTCATTAGGCTTAACTTCTACTTTTATGCGTTCATTGCTTTTTATTATATAATATACCGTTTCAAAGTCGCTATGTTTAATAACTAACTCATCGCCCTTAGCAACTTCAATTTTAAATTCTCCTTGTGAATTAGTTGTAGTATACGCGCCTCCATTGACCAAAATATTGACCTTAGGAATCGGCTTATAAGTGTCACTTTCAATAACTGACCCTTTTACTATGAAGGTTATCTTTGATGTTCTGGAATCTTGGTCCTGAGCATTCAAATTACAAACGCAAAACAAAAGCAGATATATTAGTATATGTCTATTGAATACTTTCACACATTTTAATTTTTATAGATTTTAGTTTCATTGTGTTTCTAATATGGTAAACTTACACACTTTAGATGGTAAAATAAAATGCATCTTATCTCTCATTAAGGTGATTTCTCTATAAATATTCCACTTTACGCATTAATAGTACACGTTCACTCATTTAAAGACCCCTTACACTCATTCTGCTTTTTTTGGCAACAAATTTGATTATAAGTTTACATAACATTAAAAACATATACCATGACATTTAACCTAAAACCTTTATTAATATTTCTATTATTCTCTACTACAATATTTTCACAAAATGGGCAAAAAAATTTCATCGATCAACCATACATAGAAATTACGGGACAAGTAGAAACTGAAATCACTCCAAATGAAATTTATCTACGAATAGTACTTAATGAGAGCGATAAAAAAGGACGCATTAGCATTGAAAAACAAGAAAATCAAATGCTATCAAAATTAAGGAACCTTGAATTAGATTTAGATAAAAACTTATCTGTAATAGATTTTAATGGTTTTTATAAAAAGAAATTTTTTGCAGACAATGAGATGAGTAAGAAAAAAACGTATCAACTTATTGTGAATAATGGCAAAATGCTTGGTGAAGTATATAGGGCATTAGATGTGATTGATATTTCAAACATATCCATTCAAAAGGTCAGCCATTCCAATCTTGAAAACCTCAAACTAGAGAATAAAATAGAGGCATTGAAGATGGCTAAACAGAAGGCCAATGAATATGCAATAGCAATTGACCAAAAAGCAGGAAACGCCCTTTTTATACAAGAGGTACAAAATTATAACAACTATAAATATGATTCAAATTCATTAAATGAAGTTGTAGTTAGTTATGCTTCACAACGAAATAAAAGCGAAGAAATTACCAATTTAACCATAAAACCTATATTACTAAAATCAACCATATTAGCAAGATTTACATTAAATTAAAAAACGAAGAACTATGAAATCACTGTTTAAATCATGCCTATTAATGGCATTTATGGTTGGCTTATCAGTATGTAATGCCAATGAAAAAAAGGAAACCCCTAGTAAGCAATATATTAAAGTTGCTTTGCTATTAGATACTAGCAATAGTATGGATGGATTAATTGACCAAGCAAAAGCACAATTGTGGGGTATTATCAATGAACTCTCTTATGCTCAATGCAATAATGTACGTCCCAATTTACAAATTGCCATCTATGAGTACGGTAACGATGGTCTAAATTCAAGAGAAGGGTTTATTCGTCAAGTATTAAGTTTCACTAATGATTTAGATGACATTTCCAAAGAACTATTTTCTTTAACGACCAATGGTGGAAATGAATTTTGTGGACAGGTAATACAAACCTCCCTAAATCAATTAGATTGGGGAAATAATCCAGACGACTTAAAACTTATTTTTATTGCCGGAAATGAGCCCTTCACCCAAGGCAAGGTAAACTACAAAGATGCAGCGACCAACGCCAATGAAAAAGATGTTACTATCAATTCTATTTTTTGCGGTGATTATGGTCAAGGGGTTGCCACGTTTTGGAAAGATGGTGCTGCACTTACTAATGGTGATTATTTATCCATAGACCATAATCAAACAACGGTACATGTCGCATCACCTTATGATGAAGATATATTAATATTGAATTCAAAACTAAACAAAACCTATATATCTTACGGAAGTTCTGGAAGAGCAAAGATGGCGCTTCAAGCAGAACAAGATTCAGAAGCTAAAACGTATAGTAATGCCAACGCTGTTGGACGTACTATTAGTAAAAGTTCTTATTTATATAAAAATTCTACCTGGGATCTAGTAGATGCGATAGAAATGGAAGAAGTAATCATTGAAGATTTAAAAGTTGAAGAGCTACCAAAAGAGCTTAAGGGAAAATCACCTAAAGAGATTAAGAGTTTTGTTATGAAAAAAAGCGTTGAACGTGAAAATATTCAAAATCAAATACAAGCTTTAAATATTAAACGAAAACAATACATCACTCAACAACAGGATAAAGGTTCTAATGCATTAGAAAACGCCATGATTAAGGCGATAAAAACCCAGGCAAAAAAGAAAAATTACATATGGAATTAACGAAATTTATTGAACGGCACTATCCTTGATCGTTTTGACCTATCTCGTTCGACATGTTCAGTACATGCCTCAAAGCGAGGTGTAATAAAAAGAACACCTTGATAGTTTCAAGGTGTTCTTTGTTTAATTTATCGCTGGGCAATTACACTCGTACTTCTCCTTTCGGCATCCAAAGTTAATTCCCAATGTTAATTGATGAAACCCTCCATTGTTGAACACCACTGAATTAGCTTGGTAGGAATAGGTATAAGCAAATACAAAGTTCTTATAATTAACCCCAACTAAAGGCGTAAAATATTGCAGCTTCTGACTACTCACGCCATTCCCATCTAAAAATTCTGCCCCATCTAAACTCCGTCTGTATGAAAATCCTGCCCATACTTTTCCAAAGTCCATATTTTTATACACCTTCATGTTTGCATCAAATGAAGATTCTTTTGTAGCATCCTTATGCATAAACATCACTGAAGGTTCATAGCTCCATTCACTATTTATACTACTAAACACATTTCCTATTGATAATAAAAATGTTCTTAAATTATTAAAACTCAAGCCTTGTTCATTAAAATTTATACCATCATTGGCTAGCACATTTTTAATGGTTCCATGTGCATAAAAATCAATAAAGTGGTACGAGAATCCAAAATCCAAATTAAAATTAGTTGCACTTTGTTCAATTCCAGCAATAATTGGATCAAACCCATCTGCCAAAAAGGAAGTTTCATCCAGTTTATATTGAATCATCCCAGCGCTAAGCCCAAATGACAACATATTTAAATCAATAGGATTTCTCGAAAACATTAAATGATGTGCATAAGTTAAATAAACTCCAGTTTGTGAATGATATCCATTTTTATCATTAAATACAATCGCCCCAACACCCGATGATGTTTCGCCAATTCTACTATTAACACTAAGGGTTTGCAAGCTCGGGGCATCATCTTGTCCAAACCATTGTTGGCGGCCTGTTATTCTCAATTTACTACAATTAGCAACTCCTGCCATAGAAGGATGTAATAAGTAGTAATTGTCAGTCAAATAATCGGAATATATTGGTAACCCTTCTTGTGCTACTGAAAGCTGTGTAAATAGGGCTATTAGTGTAATTAAACAAAAGTTTTTCAATTTCATATTATATTATCTTTTCAAAGAAAAATGTGCTTTAAATTGTTTTAAAGTATTATCAATAGGTTCGACATACTCAATGGTAAACCA
>CAJXVU010000037.1 GCA_913062555.1 uncultured Bacteroidota bacterium | reverse complement strand
AATAAGTCTTTGAACTTTGTGAGTGCAAATATTCAGTCATAAATATTTAATAACCAAATTTTTTTCTGTTTTTTTTAATTTTTTGAATTAGAAGCCAGAAATTTTTCTCTAATTATGAGATTTACCGATTTATTTTCTATTTTACTCTCAAGCCATGAAATGACATCTAAGTACAAAAAGGCTCTTCTCTCATAAGGGTGATCTTCATATTCTTTGAGTTTATTGTGCAGTTTTATAAACTCCTTTTTAATTTCATGTGGATAAATATCTCCAAGACCTCTTAAAAATTTTATCATTTCTTTTTGGACCTCGTACAAGTCTTCCATTTTTATTAAAAACTTGTAGGTACTTTTAATCAACGCATCCAAATTATAATCTAATCCTGCTTCATAGTGAGCCACTAAGTTTAGAATTCGTGAAAAACACAATAAGTCTTCCCGCATCTCTAATGATTTATTACTTATAATTTTAGAGAGAAACTCGATGCACTTTTTATTTTCACCAATTCCAAAATACAAACTGGCAATTTTGTAATAAAACACCATAATATGATGTTCATCTATCCTACTTTTATGAGTATTAATTCCTTCTATGACCTCGTTCACTATGGGTAACCCCTCATGAAAGGTACCTTCCATAAAGTGAAGATTAAACTTATTAGTATAAGTATATAAAAATGTCAAACTCTCCACGTTATCATCCTTTGGAAACCAAGGCTCTTGAATCACATTTTCAAAAGCAGTTAAAGCTGTTTTAAATTTATCATGATGCCTGATAAAAAATAAGGCCTCCAATAAATATTGATTCCCTTTTAAAAAGAATACGGGATTGAGCTTTATCATATCTGGATGTTCATAAAACAAATCCACCCATTTTTTAGAATACTTATAACAGGATAAAAAATCTTGAGTTAAAAAACTATACCACAAATACGATTTATAAAGCCATAACTTTTCTCTAAACCCTAATTCACTTATTTCAAAATTTGGTAGTCTATCATTAAAATAGTTGGTAACACGATTGTACTCTTCATCATTTTTTACATAGCCTGTTTTTAAAAATAACCCATATAACTGGAGTGATAAATTAGATAATTTGCTAGTCAATAAATTTTGGCGATTGAGTTCTTTTGCTTGTATGGTAAGCTCATCAGCTCTACTACTAATACTTCTGGTAATGTATTGAGATTCAATAACTTTTTCCAGTTCAATAATTTCGTAGGCTATATTTTTCTCTTCATTGCTAATCGCTACCGCTTTGGCTTTATCCAGAATTTTCAAGCTTTGTTTATAGAGGCCTTTATGATATAATATCGTAGCAAAATCAAGCTGCTCTCTAATTTGAATACGAAGATTTTGATGAGATGGATTTAATCTTAAACTAATTAAGATTTGCTTATATAAGTGCGCTTTTAAATTTGAAAGCTGTTGTTTTTTTACAACCCCATTTTTTAAAATTGCAGCTTCATCATAGGTAGGTAACTTTTCGAGAATATTAAAAAGTGTTAGAAATTTTGAGTCTTCGTTCACTCCTAAACGACCAACATAAAGTTTAAACTGTCGCTTTTCCGATTTAGATAACGACTTAATTAACACAAACAAATTATCTTTTTGTTCTTTAGTCATAGTTTAAAATTTGTTTTAAATATTTGAATTTGAGTAATTTACAATAAAATATATAGGTTAAACATCGTAATATTCAAATGGTAATCCTTCCCTTTGATAACTCCAAAATATAACTTCGCATTATAATAAGAAAATATATTTTAAGAAATGTCTAATTCTCAAGTACAAATTTTTGACACAACGCTTCGTGATGGCGAACAAGTCCCTGGCTGTAAATTAAATACAGAGCAAAAATTAATTATTGCAAAACAATTGGACAATCTCGGTGTTGACATCATTGAAGCAGGTTTTCCTGTCTCAAGTCCTGGTGACTTTAAATCGGTTGAAGCCATTTCAAAAATCGTTAAAAACGCTACAGTTTGTGGCCTTACTAGATCGGTTAAAAACGACATTAAAGTTGCTGCTGAAGCACTGAAATATGCAAAAAAGCCAAGAATACATACCGGTATTGGAACCTCCGATTCTCATATAAAATTCAAATTCAATTCTACACAGGAAGATATCATTGAGCGTGCTGTTGCCGCAGTGACCTATGCGAAGTCTTTTGTAGAAGATGTAGAATTTTATGCTGAAGATGCAGGACGTACGGACAATGCTTATTTAGCACGTGTTTGTGAGGCTGTGATTAAAGCTGGAGCTACCGTTTTAAATATTCCAGATACTACAGGATACTGTTTACCACATGAGTATGGCGCAAAAATCAAATATTTAAAAGAGAATGTAAAGGGTATTGATAAAGCAATTCTGTCTTGCCACTGTCATAATGATTTGGGTTTAGCTACGGCTAACTCTATAGAAGGCGTTATTAATGGCGCCCGTCAAATTGAATGTACTATTAACGGAATTGGCGAACGTGCAGGAAATACCGCTTTAGAAGAGGTTGTAATGATTTTAAAACAACATCCTTATTTAAATCTTGACACCAATATTGAAACTTCTATGCTTTATGGCATTAGTCAATTAGTTTCTGATAGTATGGGAATATACACCCAACCTAACAAAGCTATTGTAGGTGCGAATGCATTTGCACATAGCTCGGGAATTCATCAAGATGGTATGATAAAAAATCGTGGGACTTACGAAATTATAAACCCGAAAGATGTTGGGGTTACAGAATCTGCGATAGTACTTACTGCAAGAAGTGGTCGTGCCGCACTTGCATATCGTGCAAAAAATGTTGGCTACGAGTTAACGAAGTTGCAGTTGGATGATGTGTATACTAACTTTTTAAGTTTTGCCGATAAGAAGAAAGAAATTAATGATAATGATATTCATCAAATAATTGAAACTAGTAATATTTATAAAGAAATTGTCTAGCTAAATATATTAGATCAAATTAAAGCTAAAACGATGAAATTAAACATAGCTGTTTTACCCGGTGATGGAATTGGACCAGAAGTAACTGCTCAAGCGATTAAAGTCCTGAAAGCAATTGCTATGGATTTTGACCATAGTTTTCATTTTACATATGCACCTGTTGGTTCTACAGCCATCGATTCTCATGGTGTGCCGCTACCAGATAGCACCCTTGAAATTTGTAAAACTAATGATGCTATTTTATTTGGAGCTATTGGTGATCCAAAATACGATAACGATCCTTCGGCTAAGGTACGTCCAGAACAGGGATTATTACAATTGCGTAAAGAATTAGGCTTATTTGCCAATATTCGTCCAGTCAAAGCTTATGATACATTGGTTAGTAAATCACCTTTAAAAAAGAAAATTATTCAAGGCACTGATATCAGTATATATCGCGAACTTACTGGAGGTATTTATTTTGGAGAGAAACAAATTAGTGACGATGGTAATACGGCATCCGATTTGTGTCAATATTCCCGTCACGAAATTGAACGTATCTCGCATCTTGCATTTAAGGCCGCACAATCCAGACGAAATAAAGTGACCCTTATTGATAAAGCAAACGTATTAGAAAGCTCAAGACTTTGGCGTAAAGTGGTTACTGAGCTTGCTCAACAATACCCAAATGTCACTCTTGAATTTTTATTTGTTGATAATGCAGCCATGCAAATTATATTGAACCCAAAACAATTTGATGTGATTCTTACCGAAAATATGTTTGGTGACATTATTAGCGATGAAGCTAGTGTGATTGGGGGTTCTATCGGCTTATTAGCTTCTGCCTCTGTAGGAGAAAAATACGCCATGTTCGAGCCTATTCATGGCTCGTACCCACAAGCTAAAGACAAAGGTATTGCCAACCCTGTTGCTTCTATATTATCGGCGGCAATGTTGTTAGAGCATTTTGATTTGTTTGACGAAGCCGAAGTGATTAAAGATGCTATAGAAAAATCATTGAAATTACATATTACAACACCCGATTTAAACACAAAATACGATACAATTAGTACCACTAAGGTTGGTGATTTTATTGAAGACTATATAAATAATCCCGATGATACAAACCTTAACTTTACAAACATACATCTAGGTCAATCCACTATTATTTAATGAATTGATGTTTAATAGTTCCGAAAATTTTAGACTATAAAAGCGCACAATGATAGCAAGTGCTCTTTTTATTTTCATTAATTAATTCCGAATCTCTAAACTCTTATTTTCTAAGGCTTGTAATGCGGATTCTTGAGCTGCATTTAATGTTCCTGTAGTTAAATCTGCAGTTTCGTAGGGATCATTTTGTAAATCGTATAACCGTTGCTGCCCACTATCCAACTGAATAAGTTTATAGTCCCCATTGCTAATAGTATACCCTGATCGATTAGCGTTACTGGAATTTAAGACTTCCGAATAATTAAAATCTCGAGATCCTAAACCTGCCGTTGTCAATAAGGAATTAAAACTATAACTATCTTCATAGTTTGGTAAATTCACTCCTGCAATTTCTGCAATGGTACTAAAAAAATCTGTGCTACTTATTAAATTAGCATCTCTTTCATTTATTCTGGTTACGCCTTTCCCAGAAATTATCATTGGTACATTCACCCCACCTAAATACAAACTCCCTTTACTTTGATCTGTAGTAAATGGTGCTTGTACAACTTGGGGATGAGAACCATTGTCTCCAATAAAAATAATGATTGTATTCTCTAATACATCTTCTGGAATATGGTCTAATAATCGTCCCATTTCATAATCAATACTCTCTGTCATTGCCATAAAGTATGGTAACGGATTTGCGTCTATACTGGCTTGGTCTGTTGCCAAACTTCCTTGTGAATGCATTTCGATTGGTGGCAAATGAAATGGCGTGTGTGGTGCTGTATAAGCCACCCAACAAAACCAGGGCTGATCTTGGGCATTCACCCAATCGATTGCTAAGTCGGTAATCTTGGTAGTTATATAACCTGAATATGTGTTTGTTTGCCCGTTTTCTGTAAATGGCCAATTATTATAATCGCCAACACCACCTCCCAATAACCCCGAATAGTAACCAACACCCATTTGAGTTGGTCGATTGGGTTCATTATTAGACAAATGCCATTTTCCTAAAAGGGCATGACTATAGGTGCTATTTGTGTTTTCATCCAAAAAAGACTGGATTGTTTTTTCGTTTGCAGGTATTGTAAGTGCATCTTCGGCATTTAGCACCCCTGTTCGATAGCCATATCGTCCAGTCAAAATTGATGCTCGTGTAGGTGCACATACAGGGTAGGCCCAAACATTATCAAATGTAATCCCTCTAGAAGCAAGGCTTTCCAGATTTGGCATATAGGGTTTTACAGCACCAATATTATACCCCGGTGTTGCCTCAATACCTAAGTCGTCAGCAATTATTAAAAGGATATTTGGTCTGGATTCATTTATTGGAGGGTTACTAATATCAACAGGGTCTCCTGTGATATCATCAATAGAATTACAGCTATAAGCTACAACAAGCACTAATAAAATTAGCCGTGTGTTTTTGAAGGTATTCCTCATATGGATTTTATTATTAAGACCTCCATTAGCTTAGAAAGTTTAATTTACAAGATTAATATACATAAAAAAGTAGCGCTTTGAACAAATCAATACATCGCTCAATGCATACCAATATAATAAAAATTACCATCTTCAGGAACGGTGAGTGTCCCATTTTCGGCAAGCATATTTGTGGTCTCGGTATATATAAAATGATACCACCAGATAAAAAATTCCTCAAAACTTATTTCCTTTGCATAGCCGGATACTTGATAGACATGACGTATATAATTACGATGCTTCTCCAGAATATCCAAAAGCACAGGCTTAAACAATGCTGCAATATCTCCCATTTCCTGTTGATTTTCAGCAGATAGCCTCGGTGCCGTTTTTAAAATGTCCTCTAAAAATTGAGGTTCATTTTTTAGTTTGGTATTCGCAACAGTTCTATTATTACCATAGATACTCAAGGTTGTACTATCGTTGAGCGAACGGTATTGATTCCCATAGATTCCAAAAGCTTCTCTAGGCGCTTGTACATGTTCCATAATTGCATAATAATAGTAATTTTGATGACGTTCCGGACGTGTTTCTGCCTTTAAAAACTCCTTTTCCACAGCGTTAATTTGCCAGTTATCCAAAAGGACATCACTCAAAATAAAAAAGGCCATGGTCTCAAAACTTTGCGATTTAGAGAGCTTTGTTTTTTGATATTGTTTTTTAATTTTGTAGAGTTCATCTTCAATAGCACGGCTTATTTCCAATGAAATTGGCGTACTATGAGAATACAAAGCCTTACCATCATCACTCCCAGCTATGAATATGCTTGGGCGTAAAGAATCACCAGGTGCCAGCCAGTCTTTTGATTTTAAAAATTCGATATGAGTATTGAGCTCTGCACTCGACCATCCTACTCTTTTCTGAAACTTCTTTACAGGAATTCGTTCATGAAGGGCTATTAAAAACAGATTAAGACTATCATTCTCAGCATAAAAATCAGGGAAATTCTGCCCACTTGAAATCATTTTTTGCTCATATTGCTGACTAAAAACATCATCTAGGGTCACTACTTTGTTTGATGTCCCACAGGACATTAAAACCCATACTAAACTCAAAGAAAAAAGAATCTGTTTCATATTGCTAGTTATTTGTTATAAAGAGCAGAAAAAACTTAAGCTGTTACAATAGTCATAGATTTTAGCTTTTCACACCACAAAACGCCTAGTGTTTTACAATAATGAAGAATACTAATCTTTATTGAGGTTATCCGTAAGGCATATCAAAAAAAACCTGTAGAACTATATCCAATTTTAATCTGGTTATAAACACTCTGAATTATTGTAACAAAACCTCTTAATCATAGACATATAAGTATCAGATTAACTTGCTACACTTATGACACTTCAAGACGCTACACAATTTTTTAAAAGTTTAAATACAACCCAAGCCAAAACATCAGAACGAAAGGCATATGTTCGTTTTATCAATTTACTATCTGCTCTAGAACATCATAATTTAAGTGATCAGGAGGTACGTGGTATAGAACAGCAACTTGATGTATTAAGGTTAACATCCTTTTCTCATAACAAAAAACAATATTTCAATCGCAAATTATTTGTTTTTAAAAACTATCTTAGGCTTGAGCATGGCTTGGTGAGCAATGGTTACTACACGAGTATTGGCGTAGCCATGGGGATGTGCTTTGGGATGTTAGCAGGCCTTATTTTTGGAGACCTTCTTGGAATCGATAATAAACTGATAATTGGATTGATTTTCGGAATGCTATTCGGAGTCATCATTGGCAAAAACAAAGACAGCGAAGCAGAAAGACAAAACCGAGTATTAAAAACAATACAACCCTAACCTAAACGATAAACACATGATTATTTCAACATCAGACACAGTACCCAACAAAGAAGTCACTGAAATATTAGGCATTGCCAGAGGAAGTACGGTACGATCCAGAAATATTGGTCGTGATATTTTCGCAGGCTTAAAAAATATTGTGGGTGGTGAAATTGAAGAGTATACGCAATTACAGGCACAATCACGAGAGCAGGCCATGCAACGTATGGTTAGAGATGCCGAACGCATGGGAGCCGACGCTATTTTAAATATGCGTTTGACCACCTCGATGGTGATGCAGGGGGCTTCTGAAATCCTGGCTTATGGTACCGCAGTAAAACTCTCTTGATATGGAAGACCTGATTACATTTACAATGATTAGCCTCCAAGTTTTATTTTGGGGCGGTTGTTTTGTATTACTTATCTACCTGATTATTAGACGCATTAAGATCAAAGAAACAGAGGATTTTGAAAAACGTGATAATTAAGAATCATTACGTTACTATAGACTTTACTTATTTAGTGAGGCCAACAACCTCTCCATCCATTAGAAAGTTAGCATCGCTCATACTTCTATCGCAATGGTGATAAATTTCTATACGCTATGCCTTGTAATGGCTACTCCTTTAATACTGATGAAAGCCATCAGAAACAAATTTTAAAACACTAGGAAGTGACTCTCGCCAATAGGTCCAGGTATGACCACCATCTCGGATTCTAAATTCATGTTTTACCTCTTTTTTACGCAGTGCCAAATGCACTAGGCTATTCCCTTCATATAAAAAATCATCATCACCACAGTCTATATACCACCGTACAGATTCTAATTGTTTCTTAGTCATGCCTTCAATGAGAGAATGAGCGTTATGTTTCGGAAAATAGGCCTTTGCTACTTCGTCACTCACATGCGTTTCTCGATAATTTTGTAAATTATGTTGCATTACTTCTACGCTTAGCGGTCCTACGTAGGCACTTAAAGGACAAGATGACGAAAACAATTCTGGATGGTGCAATGCATACATAAATGAGCCTCCCCCACCCATGGATAATCCAGAAATAGCGCGATAGCGTTTTTCACTTTTTATGCGGTATTTTCCTTCTACATACGGCATTAACTCTTTAAAAAAGTAATCCTCATAATCCCAATCGCCACGAATATCATTAAAATACCCCAATCGATTAGTATATCCATCAGGCATAATGATGATCATAGGAGTTGCCGTCCCATCTTTTATAGCAGTATCTGCAATACGTTTAATCTCTCCAAACTGGACCCATCCGGTATGATCATCTCCTGCACCATGCAACAAATACAACACGGGATAACTCCGCTCAGAACTATCATAATCTGGTGGTAAATACACTGCGAAATTACGATCAGTTTTTAATATTTTACTGGAATGTGATAGATTATCGTAAACGGATCCTGTTTGTGCCGTAATTGGGTTAACAAAACAGAAACAAAAGCTAATGAGGAATGTGATTTTTTTCATACTTGGTGTTGGTTGATTTAAAACAAGTTTCTAAAATACTTGATTTCCAGACATTATACAAATAGAAAAACACCTTAACAGACAGATACTTGTGTTGTAGGATTATTATATTGATCTTTCAACCACGAATAGAACCCTCATCTTTTCTTTTTAAAGGTCAAATCATTTAATACTAAAAACTTAATCCCCGGAACAACTATAATATCCCTAAGGTTAATCGAAATTTTGATAAGCCATTAATTGAGAAAATAGATGTTTTTCATAGTGATAACTACTCTGGAAATTTTGCTCTGATATCATCCAAACACAAATTATGGATACTACCAATATGTGAGTGTTCCTTGGACATATCTGGTTTATAAGTACCTGCCTGAACTTCTGAACCAATAGTTTGGTATGCATCTCTGAAAGTTTGTCCATCAACCACCAAATTATTGATGCTATCTACTGTGAACAGATATTGGTATTTTTCGTCCGTTAAATCAATATCTTTTACAATAACTTGTTGAATGGCATAATTAAAAATATCCAGAATATTTTTCATGTCTTCAAAAGCATTGATAATATTCTCTTTTAATAGTTGAAAATCTCTGTGATATCCACTTGGCAAGTTATTTGTGATTAACAACATTTCGGTATGCAATGTTTGGATCTTATTACACTTTCCTCTAATAAGTTCAAATACATCAGGATTCTTTTTATGAGGCATAATACTACTACCTGTGGTCAATTCATCTGGAAAAGTTACAAAGCCAAAATTCTGACTCATATACAAACACACATCCATTGCGAATCTACTTAGAGTATTAGCCAATCCCCCCAATGCACTTGCTACTGCACGTTCACTTTTTCCTCTACTTAATTGCGCTGCAACCACATTGTATTTTAGAGTTGCAAATTCAAGTTCTTTAGTGGTAAATGCTCTGTCAATAGGAAAAGAACTGCCATATCCTGCTGCTGATCCTAGGGGATTTTGATCTACAATTTTTAACACTGCGTTCAGTACATGCACATCATCAATAAGCAATTCGGCATAGGCCGAAAACCACAAACCGAAAGATGATGGCATAGCAACCTGCAAATGTGTATATCCAGGTAGCAAAGCATCCTTATGGGTTTCTGATAGTTCTAATAGGGTGTCGAAAAAAGTTTTTGTCTTTGTATTGATCAGTTTTAAATTGTCTTTATAAAACAATTGCAACGCCACTAAAACCTGATCGTTTCTAGATCTTGCGGTATGAATTTTTTTACCAACTTCTCCTAGTTGTTTGGTAAGCTCAAACTCAATTTTAGAGTGCACATCTTCAAACTGTTTTTCAATAATAAATGTCCCAGTTTCTATCTGTTGTGCTAAATTATCCAGTCCCGACTCCAGTTGCTGTAATTCTTCGGTATTGATAATATTAATGCTCCCCAACATTTTGGCATGAGCCCGAGAGGCTTGAACATCATATTTTGCGATGTGCAAATCAATTTCTCTATCATTACCAACCGTAAAGTGCTCTATTTGTTTATCTATTGTAAATCCTTTATCCCAGAGTTTCATGTTCTTAATTTTTAATCGTTAATGTGTTGATTTGTTTATGCAATAACCTTTTTCAACAGTTCAATATAAATTTTAATCCCTTCTTCTATTTCGTTTATATAAATAAACTCATCAGCTGTATGTGATCGTGTGCTATCTCCCGGTCCTAATTTTAAAGAAGGACAAGATAAGCATGCCTGATCTGACAAAGTTGGTGACCCGTAGGTTTCTCTTCCAATGGAAATTCCTGCTTTCACCAATTCATGATCTACAGGAATAGAAGACGAGTTTAAGGTCAATCCTCTTGGTATAATACGATCACACGGGGAATTATTTATTAACAGCTCGGCAACTTCTTTATTGGTATATTTATCATTAACCCGTACATCAATTACTAATTCGACCTCAGCAGGCACTGCATTATGCTGCTTCCCGGCATTGATTTGTGTTACCGTAAGCTTCACTTCTCCTAAGGCTTCAGATGTTTTATGAAACTTAAAATCTTTAAACCATTTTAAGACATTAATCGTATTATAAATAGCATTATCATCATTGGGGTGTGCGGCATGACCTGGTTTTCCTTTTACAATAGCGTCAAAAACCACCAAGCCTTTTTCGGCCACAGCCAACTGCATTAATGTTGGTTCTCCAACAATGGCCACAGCTACTTTTGGAATTATATCCAACATACTATTTAGCCCATCTGGACCACTGCTTTCTTCTTCAGCAGAAGCCACAATTACAAGATTATATATCAGCTCTTTTTTTGCATAGAAGTGTGTAAAAGTTGCCATGAGTGACACTAGGCATCCACCGGCATCATTACTCCCTAGACCATAGAGTTTCCCTTTTTCTACGATAGCTTTATAGGGGTCTTTAGTATACCCATTATTTGGTTTTACAGTATCGTGGTGCGAGTTTAACAAGAGTGTTGGTTTGCTATCATCAAAATACTTATTAGTTGCCCACACATTATTCTTGGTACGGGTATATGGAATATTATTATCCTTAAACCACTGCTCTATAAGTACTGCTGTTTGGTCTTCCTGAGAAGATAAGGATGGTGTCTCAATTAAATTTTTGAGTAATTCGATGGCGTTTTGTGTGAGGTCTCCTGTCATTAGTCCTGTATTGTTGTAAATTTTGAATTAGAATTGAAAAGCATTTCTGGTTTTCCGATACATACTTTTTGAACGTTATTAGCAATGGCATGAAAACAATTCTCCAATTTTGGTAGCATCCCATCTGCAATAATTCCTTGATTTTTTAAGTCCTGATAATTGTTGTTGTTAATTTTTTCAATAACAGAATCTTCATTAGAAACATCTATCAATACCCCACTTTTTTCAAAACAATAATATAACTCGGTGTGATATAGTTCTGCAAAACCAATTGCCAATTCTGAAGCAACGGTATCGGCATTTGTATTTAATAGTTGCCCCTTAGTATTATGTGTTATCGCACAAAATACCGGCGTTACATTTCCAGCTAACAGCAAGTTCGTTGTTTCCGTATTGACTTTTTGAACATCACCAACATATCCAAAGTTTATATCTTTCACAGGGCGCTGTACTGATTCAATAGTATTTCCATCTGCCCCTGTAAATCCCACCGCATTACACTGTTGAGCCTGTAGCATGGCTATGATACTTTTATTAATTTTACCGGCATACACCATGGTAATGATGTCTAATGTAGCGGCATCAGTGATGCGTCTGCCATCAATCATATTAACTTTAACGCCCATTTGATGTGCTAACTTTGTGGCCAATTTTCCACCACCATGTACTAATATTTTTGGCCCTTCAATTTTAGAAAAAGCCTTAAGAAAGTCATCTAACACAACAGCATCATCAATGATATTTCCGCCTATTTTTATTATTTTTAATGTTTTCATTGATTGTTTTTTTACTTATTTTAACCACACTTCATCAAGATCAGTATGGCAATCAAGTTTATAAATTTTCTAATATTTTTTTCAATACAATTTGAGCTGCAAAAGTTCTATTATTGGCTTGTTGTATCACTACAGATTGGTCACTATCCAAAACGGCATCTTCAACAACAACATTTCGGCGAACTGGTAAACAATGCATGAACTTGGCGTCACCTATTTTATCCTCAGTCATCATCCAGTTGCTGTCTTCGCTCAATATTTTTCCATAATCATTATAGCTACTCCAATTCTTCACATATACAAAATCGGCTTCCTTTAAGGCTTCTTTCTGATTATAATTCACAGGAGTTTCTTTTACAATATTGGGGTCCAACTCATAGCCTTTAGGATGTGTAATACTAAAATCAACATCTATAACTTGCATCATTTTTATAAAGGAATTGGCAACGGCTTGTGGCAGTGCTTTTGGGTGTGGCGCCCAAGACAATACTACTTTTGGCTTTGACCTCGTCTTTAGCTCTTCAATTGTAATGGCATCTGTGAGTGCCTGCAATGGATGTGCTGTCGCACTTTCCATATTCACAACAGGTATGGATGCGTATTTCATAAAACTATTAAGCACAAACTCAGAGGCGTCTTTTTCCTTATCTATCAAACCGGGAAAAGCTCTCACCGCAATAACGTCTGCATACTGTGAAATAACTTGTGCAGCCTCTTTAATATGCTCTGTGGTGTTCATGTTCATAACAGTGCCATCTTCGAACTCCAAATTCCAGGCATCATTAACATTTAGAACCATGACTTGCATTCCCAAGTTTCTAGCTGCCTTTTCGGTGCTCAATCGAGTTCTTAGGCTCGAATTAAAAAATATCATCACTAAGGTTTTATGCAGTCCCAATTCATGAAATTCAAAAGGATTTTGTTTCAACTGAATAGCGGTATCAACAGTGTCCTTTATATTTTCAATGTCGTATATATTTGTATATTTTTTCATAATCATATTTTCAAACCTGAAAGTTTTATGAATCATTTTTTTTAATTATTTAGTACCTAACTCTATTTTTAAAGCATTTATAAAGGCATCAACATGTTCTTTTTTAATTGTTAATGGTGGTAGAATTCGCAATAGATTTGGGTTCTTAGCCGAGCCTGTAAATATGTGATGATTGAAGATAAGGTTTTTTCTGATTTCGGCGATTGGAAAATCAAATTCTAATCCTAACATTAATCCTCTCCCTTTTATGGTTTTTAATTTTGGCAACTCCCGTGCCTTGCTTATAAAATAGCTTGAAACAGCGTTTGCATTTTGCATAAGATTTTCTCTTTCCAACACTTTTAAAACAGCTAAGGATGCTGCACAAGCCAAATGATTTCCTCCAAATGTGGTTCCTAATAACCCGAAGGCCGACTTAATACTAGGATGTATTAATATGCCTCCAATAGGGAAGCCATTCCCCATTCCTTTAGCCATGGAAATAATATCTGGTGTAATGTCATGTTTTTGAAAAGCAAAGAAATCGCCTGTTCTACCAAAACCGCTTTGTACCTCATCGGCAATTAAAAGGGTGCCGTAGGTTTTACAAAGCCTCGCCAATCCTTGATAGAACTCGGTACTGCTTTCAGCGAGACCTCCAACGCCTTGAATACATTCAATAATCACGGCACATACATCGCCTTTCTCCAATACTTTCTTAACAGATTCAAGATCTCCTAATGCGACAAATTCAACTTCTTGCTGTGCATTTATTGGAGCCACAATTTTAGGGTTATCCGTAACAGCCACGGCTGCGGAAGTTCTGCCATGAAAAGAATTTTTAAAGGATAACACTTTCTTTCTATCGTTATGAAAAGACGCTAATTTTAATGCGTTTTCATTAGCCTCTGCTCCAGAATTACACAAGAACAACTCAAAACCTGTACAGCCAGATAAGGCTTCAATTTTTTCAGACAGTTCTACTTGCATTGGGTTCTGAATAGAATTACTATAAAAACCAAGCTTACTCACTTGCTCACTAATTCCTTTTACATATTCAGGATGTGAATGTCCAATTGAGATCACGGCATGGCCTCCATAAAGATCCAAATACTTGTTGTTGTTTATATCAAAAACATAGATGTCTTTTGCCTTAACAGGAGTTATATCGAATAAGGGATAAACATTAAATAGGCTCATAATTGTTCTGTTTTTATGCTGTTAATTTTATTGAATGAGGTGACCATGCCTTGGATGAGGGAAGAACTTAACCCTTTATGTTCCATTTCATTTAAGCCTTCAATTGTACAACCTTTAGGTGTCGTTACTTTATCTATTTCTTGCTCTGGATGATTGCCAGTAGTAATTAATAAACTTGCTGCACCTTCACAGGTGTGCATGGCTAATTCCTGTGCTTCTTTTGCATCAAATCCCAATTGAATGGCCGCTTGGGTGGTGGCCCGAATTAATCGCATCCAAAAAGCGACACCACTAGCACAAACAACTGTTGCGGCTTGCATCTGTCCTTCTGGAATACTTATAGAAGTACCCAGTCTATTAAAAATAGCTTCTGCAATTTTAATGCGTTGCTCTCCTTTGGTATTACTACACATACAAGTCATGGATTTCCCTACGGCAATGGCTGTATTTGGCATGGCTCGAATTACAAATTGTGCTTCGCCTACAACGGCTTCTATTTTAGCAATACTATAACCCGTAATTGTTGAAATAATAACATGTTTCTCGGTTATTAAGGGCGCTATTTCTTTTAAAATGTTTTCGAAATGCGCCGGTTGTACAGCGAAAATTAAGATATCTGATTTCCGTACAGCCAAAACATTATCCGAAGTTACCTTGACATTTTGATAGCCTTCAAAACTGGCAATCGATTCAAGCTGCCGTTTTGTTAAGTATAAACTGGTAATTGCATTTGTGGTTATTAATCCTTTAGCTATGGATTGTCCTAAATTTCCGGCTCCTATTATTGCGATTTTCATATGTATGTGTTTTTGACTTATTGGTTTTTAAAACTCCAATAGTTCATTTTATTAAAAGAAATTTGCTTTGAGTTGTAAGCCTTCATTCTCAGGATATCCAAATATGAGATTCATGTTTTGAACAGCCTGGCCAGACGCTCCTTTTAAGAGGTTATCGATAATGCTTGTGACTAATAGCGTATTGTTGTGCTTGTGTAAATGAATTAAACATTTGTTTGTATTCACCACTTGTTTTAAATGCAATGTTTCCTCTGACACAAAAGTGAATGCAGCATCTTTATAAAAGTCTAAATACATTGCTTTTGCTTCTTCTAAACTGCCTTCAAAATGGGTATATGCTGTAGCAAAAATTCCTCTGGAGAAATCACCTCTATTAGGCATGAAAATAATTTCAGAGTCAAAACTGGCTTGTAAATTACTAATGGACTGATTAATTTCTCCCAAATGCTGATGTGTAAATGGTTTGTAATACGAGAAGTTGTTATCTCTCCATGTAAAATGAGTGGTTTTAGACAACGATGTTCCTGCGCCAGTAGCTCCGGTAACGGCATTTACATGGACATCTCCAGTGATTAAATTGTGTTTTGCTAAGGGTAATAATGCCAGTTGAATTGCGGTAGCAAAACAACCTGGATTAGCAATATATTTCGCGGTTTTAATCTCGTTTTTTAGTGTCTCAGGTAGTCCATAAACAAAGCCTTTATTTTGAAAAAACTGATCCTCTTCCAACCGGAAATCATTACTTAAATCAATTATTTTAGTGGTTTCTGAAAATTTATTTTCAGCTAAAAATAGCTTCGAATTACCATGCCCCAAACACAAAAACAAAAGATCTACATCTGCATTAATGGTATTAGTAAATTCGATCGCAGTTGAGCCAACTAAATCTTGATGTACTGAAGAAATTTTATTCCCTGCATTCGATGTGCTGTACACAAAATTAATTTCTGTTTTAGGATGATTCAATAATAATCTAATCAACTCTCCTGCGGTATATCCAGCACCTCCTATTATTCCAATTTGAATCATAACTATCCGTTTACGTTTTGATATATTTTGCTTTGATTTGCATAAATCTTGATAAATCCTTTAGCATCATCGGCAGTCCAGCCTTTATTTATTTCACCATAACTTCCAAAGTCCGCATTCATTAAATCATGTGATGAAGTAATGCCGTCTAAACTAAAGTGATATGGCTTTAAGGTCACAACCACATCGCCACTAACCTGCGTTTGACTGCTTTGCAAAAAAGCTTCCAAATCTCGCATTACAGGATCTAAAAACAAACCCTCATGCAAATGTGTTCCATACCAATTTGACATATAATCTTTATGTTGTAATTGCCATTTGGTAAGGGTATGTTTTTCTAATAAATGATGTGCTTTAATAATAATGGTTGCTGCGGCAGCTTCAAAACCAACTCGCCCTTTTATCCCGACAATAGTATCTCCAACATGAATATCTCTACCAATAGCATAGGCAGCACCTAAATTATTCAATAATTCTATATTCTTTTCGGGACTATTTTCCGATCCATTTAAAGCAACCAATTCTCCATTGTTAAAAGACAGTGTTACTTTTTCCTGATCTTCTTTTTGTAATTGTGAAGGAAAAGCCGCTTCCGGCAAAGGTTGATTTGATGTTAGCGTTTCTTCACCTCCAACACTGGTTCCCCAAAGTCCTTTGTTAATAGAATACTTTGCTTTTTGCCATGACATATCAACACCATTTTTAACTAGGTAATCTATCTCTTCTTGTCTGGAAAGGGAATTGTCTCTAATAGGTGTGATAATTTCAATTTCTGGTGCTAGGGTTTGAAAGATTAAATCAAACCTCACCTGATCATTTCCTGCACCTGTACTTCCATGGGCTATATACTTTGCGTCTATACTTTTGGCATACTCAATAATTTCGATGGCTTGAATAATTCGTTCAGCACTCACTGACAAAGGATAAGTGTTGTTTTTTAACACATTCCCATAAATAAGATACTTGACAACTTTATTGTAATAGGTTGCAACCGCATCAATATTGGTATAACTTGTCACTCCCATTCTATAGGCTTTGTCCTGAATATTATTAATTTCATCTTGAGTAAACCCACCTGTATTGACACTTACGGCGTGAATTTCAAATCCTTCATCTTGTGATAAATGCACTGCACAATACGATGTATCAAGGCCTCCACTATATGCTAATACTAACTTTTTCATATTGTATTTTTTTTCAGAAACAGGCTTTGTTTGATTCTTTTTAATCGCTTAAAGACCTTTTCTTTTATTTTTTTGGTTTGTTTAATTTCTTTTGTGTTTGGGTCAAACAACATTCCCGTACATAAGCACATACTTTGTTCTGTTCGTTGTAGGACGTCATAATTTTTACAGGTTTGACAGCCTTTCCAAAAGGATTGATCATTAGTTAATTCTGAAAACGGCACCGGTTTATAGCCTAACTGGCTATTCATTTTCATCACAGCGAGCCCTGTCGTGATACTGAAAACTTTCGCGGTTGGAAATTTAATTCTGGAATGTTCAAATATTATCTTTTTGATTTGTTTTGCTAATCCCTGTCCTCTATAATCTGGATGAACAATTAATCCTGAATTCGCTACAAATTTGCTATGACTCCAGGCTTCTATATAACAAAACCCTGCAAAGGTGTTTCCATCTATTGCTATAACAGCATTACCTTTTTCCATTTTATTAATAACATAAGCGGGGGTTCGTTTAGCAATCCCTGTTCCTCTTACATTTGCAGAATCGGCAATAGTGTCGCAAATAATATTTGCGTATATGCTATGTGATTTATCGGCAATAATGATCTCCATTATCTTGATTTTGATTAAACTATTTGAAAAATTATGATTTGAAAAGCAGAACCGGACTCACCTAAGTTCCAAAATATAGGACACCCTTACGGGCGGCGGGCGGGAAAAATACAGCGTACAGAAAATCTGTTATTTTTAAAAATAACTGAATTTTGAAAGGCTGAATTTAAGATTGAATTGTACAAAGTGATAAAATAAAATTACGAAATTACTTGAGCTGCTAAAGTGTAGAAACTAGCGGCGGCGGTTGCGCAAGGGCAACATGGGTAATGACGTATAAATTTTATTTCCTATTGAAATCATAGGGCAAACCTACAACTTATTTTAATACAACTCTCAACTAATCAATACTTTTTTGCAATATTTATTAATTTGGCATTAAACACATCTGTTTTTTTTGAATACTCCATATTATCGCATTTCAACAAGAGAAAATAATTAATACTCAAAAAAACCGACCATAAAAAAAGAGAGTTCACTTTCATGAACCCCCTAAAATTAAAAAACAAAACTAAAATCTACTTACTCTTAATAATTATTACGTGTTGTACATTTTGATTTTAAAAACTGTTCTCGATACAATTTTTAATCAAAACGAAAAACGGTTACAATTCTTTTATCTTAATGTTTTTATACCAAACTTTGTCGCCATGATCTTGTAGGCCAATATGACCGGTTTTAAATTTACCAAAACCTTCCCAATCTTTAAATTTTGAGTTCGCCACCATTTTATCCCAAGCTTCTCCATGTACAGCAAATGTTAGTACTTCTTTACCGTTCATGCTTACACTCCCATGATTGGTTTCATGGTTTACCTCTAATACACATAAATTCCACTCACCTGCAGGATTTACAAATTCATCCGGACATGCAATCATATCATATAAAGACCCTGCTTTATGCGTACCTCCTGCTACTTTAGCGTCTGGATGCTTTGCATTATCTAATACCTGAATCTCTGGTCCTGTCTGATAAGCTTCATGAAACTTCTCATCTTCAAACACACTCCAAAAAATTCCGCTATTCCCGCCTTCAGACATTTTCCATTCTAGAGATAACACAAAATTGGTATACTTCTTTTTGCTTATAATATTTTTTCCGCCTTTTTCACCAGGAGTAAATGCCATGGCGTCATCTTCAATGGTCCATTCTGTAGGCATATCATCTTGTAAATACCCTCTCCAATTATCAAATGAACTGCCATCAAAAAGCATCGTCCAATTTGAAGCCTCTTCAACTTCCACTTCAGAAACCTCGGTTTCTTTTGGTGTTTCTTTACAATTTACGAGTAGTACTGCTAAAAATACTATTGCTATTATATGTTTCATATTCTTTATTTTTCTTTAATTTTTATATTTCGATACCAAACCGCATCACCGTGATCTTGCAATCCTATATACCCCGTTATAGTTTCCCCAAAACCATCCATTTCAACAAATTTAGTATTCGCTAATAACTGATCCCAGCCTTCACCTTGCAATGGGAAGTTTAGTATCACTTCACCATTCATCTGCACCATTCCTTTATTTGTTTTATGATTTATATCAATAACACAATGGTTCCAAGTTCCAATAGGATTCGCCACATCGTTTGACGGTGGCATAATCCCAAATATTGCTCCAGCGCGATGTTCTTTTAATACCAAAGTATCTGGTCGAATTTCATTGTCTCTTATTTGAATCTCAGGACCTGTTTGATAGGCAACTGAATACTTTTCATCATTATCTACACCCCAAAACACACCAGAATTTCCGTTTTTAGAAATCTTCCATTCCAATGATAAGGTGAAACTTGTGTATTTCTTTTTTGAAATGATGGTTTTCCCGCCTTCAGTTCCTGGAACAAATGCCATAACACCATCTTCAATTGTCCATTCTTTTGGTGTCTCTTCTTTTTGAAATCCTTGCCACTGTTTATATGATGTCCCATCAAATAAAATGGTCCATCCATCAACAACTTTTGGATCTTCTTGCTTTTTACAAGAAAAAACAAGCAGTGTCAATAGTCCAACAAGTAACAATCGATTTTTCATAATAATTTTAGAGTCCTAATATTCTTTTAAGTTGTGCTTCATCGACATCTGCGCCAGCAAAATCATCAAATGCTTTCTCGGTCGCTTCAATAATATGATTGTTTATAAACCCAACACCCTCTCTTGCTCCTTGATCTGGGCTTTTAATGACACATTCCCATTCTAGAACCGCCCAAACATCACAGCCATATTCTGTTAATTTAGAAAAAACTGTTTTAAAATCGACTTGCCCATCACCTGGAGAACGATATCGTCCGGCACGATCTTTCCAATCATTGTACCCTCCAAACGTTCCTTTTTTTCCTGTTGGATTAAACTCAGAATCCTTTACATGAAAGGCCTTTATAAACTCGTGATAGTGATCTATATATTTAAGATAGTCTAGTTGTTGTAATACAAAATGGGAGGGATCATACAAAATATTAACCCGTTTATGATTTCCTGTAGCTGCTAAAAAGCGTTCAAAGGTATCTCCATCATGAATATCTTCAACTGGATGTACCTCATAACACACATCGACACCATTTTCATCAAAAGCATTTAAAATAGGTAACCAACGATCTGCCAATTCCTTAAAGCCCATTTCAATCAAGCCTTTTGGTTGTTGTGGCCAAGGATGTACAGCGGGCCATAATAGTGACCCAGAGAATGTAGCATGTGCTTTTAATCCTAAACGATTACTGGCAACAGCAGCATGTTTCATTTGTTGTTTTGCCCAATCGGTTCTTCCTTTATAATTCCCTTTAAGATGTGCTGGTGCAAAAGCATCAAACATGATATCATGAGCAGGATGTACAGCTACCAATTGTCCTTGAATATGAGTTGAAAGCTCGGTTATTTCTAATCCGTAACTATTAATTTTGCCTTTCAATTCGTCACAATAGGTCTGACTTTCAGATGCCTTTTCCAAATCAATTAATCTTGGATCGGTCGTTGGAATTTGCACCCCTTTATAGCCTAAATCACTTGCCCATTTACATAATCCATCTAAGGAATTAAATGGCGCTTTATCGTCCATAAATTGGGCAAAAAATATTGCTGGTCCTTTTATTGTTTTCACAAATCTAAATTTTAGTCAATTACTTATTAATAACTTAATTATAATGATTAGAACGAGTATTACCTCTCCGTTCTAAATTTAAAAATTTATTAATACTAGTTCATTTATCTTAGTCTTCAATATCAATCCAAACGTTTCCGTTTTTATGTGATTCTACCACTCGCTCTATAAAACTCATCCCTCTCACCCCATCTATCATCGTTGGAAACTCACCCTCATCATAAGGTTCTTTTTTTATAGCTTTTGCAACACCTTTATAAATATTTCCCATAGAATCGAAAATGCCTTCGGGATGTCCTGGTGGCATTTTTGTACCATCTAGTGACAATTCACTATTGTAAGCATGGCCTGGTTTTAAAACTCTAAGTGGCTGTCCATCTTCTAAGAGATATAGATAATTAGGGTTTTCTTGTTCCCATTTTAAGCCGGCTTTTTCACCATAAATTTGAACGGTAAAACTATTTTCTTCTCCAGTAGCAATTTGACTTGTCCGAATTACCCCTTTTACATTATTAGAACAACGCAGTAATACGGTACCATCTACATCCATTTGATTATCTTCATAGACATAATTTAGATCAGCTAATACTTTAGAAACCTTTAATTGCGTTACGTATTCAATCATATCAAAAGCATGTGTCCCGATATCTCCAATACAACAACTGATTCCTCCCTTTTCAGGATCTAAACGCCAAGTATTGGCTCGTTTTTCCTTATCGTGTATTACGGGGTTTATCCATCCTTGATAATACTGCGCATCAATTTTTTGCACTTTTCCAATCTCGCCATTGGCAATCATTTCACGCATTTGACGTATCATAGGATACCCTGTATAGGTATAGGTTACCGCAAAGATTGCTCCCGACTTTTCGCATGTGGTTTCCAATATTTTAGCTTCTTCGTAGCTAGTGGTCATTGGTTTTTCACAAATCACATTGAAGCCATTTTCTAATAGTTTATTAGCCATAGGAAAATGAAGAAAGTTAGGTGTCAATATTGATACAACCTGCATTCTTTCCGTTTCAGGAAGTTTCAATTCCTCTTTAACCAAGGTGTCAAAATCTTTGTATACTCTATTTGTTGGTAACCCTATTTTTTCGACAAAGCCAATATTTTCTTCCCAATTAGGGTTAAATACACCTCCCACAATTTGGTATTGGTCATACATTGCTGAGGCTACACGGTGTAATACCCCTATTAGCGAATCTCCTCCTCCTCCTAAAATACCTAATCTAATTTTCGAACTCATTTATCTCTTTCTTTTATGCTTTATATTCTACTTTTTCATTTTTAAACAACAGGGCAAATATTATGAATACACCCACTGCAAATAATGCTGGGAATATCCAAACATCTTGCCAGCTGTGTCCGCCTGCTTCAATTACATTTTTATCAACAATTTGTCCTGCAACCCAAAACCCGATTAACATCCCAACCCCATATGTTGCTAAGGTTATTAACCCTTGTGCAGCACTTTTTACTTTTTCTCCTGCTTTAGAATCTGTATAAATTTGTCCAGATACAAAAAAGAAATCATAACAAATACCATGTAATGCAATTCCAGTGACAATCATAAAGAATAGATCTCCTGCATTTCCATAGGCAAATAATAAATATCTAATTCCCCAAGCTAACATCCCAAATAATATTGTTTTCTTGAAACCGTATTTCTTAAAGAAAAATGGTAATAACAACATAAATCCTACTTCCGACATTTGTCCTAAAGAGGCCCATGCTGTAGAGTTTTCAACTTTATACTCTGTTAAAAACGGACTAATATTTTGATAGTAAAATGCTAAAGGAATACATATCAATACTGAAGAAATAAAGAATACTAAAAAATTTCTGTCTTTTAATAGTTTTAGAGCATCTAAGCCTAAAATATCTGAAATCTTAATTTTATCTCCTTTCTTAAAACTCGGTGGCGTTTTAGGAAGTGTAAAACTGAAAATTCCTAAAATCGCAGATGCAATTGCTACCATGGTAAATGTATTGGACAGCATACCCTCTCCTAAATTTTCAATTGAATCCCATTTCAATGCACTGATTAAAATCCCTGCTAAAATCCATCCTATGGTTCCAAAAACACGTACAAATGGAAATTGTTTTGCCGGATCGTTCATTTGATTAAAGGACACTGAATTCACTAATGCCAGCGTGGGCATATAAGCAATCATATAACCTAAAACATAAGGATAAAACATACTAAACTCTGTAACTTGTGACATTTGATACATTAATACTGCACCTGCTAAATGTAACACCCCCAGAATTTTTTCGGCATTAAAATATTTATCGGCTATTAACCCTATAACAAACGGCGCAATTATGGCACCCCAAGATTGTGTGGAATATGCCATTGCCGTTTCAGCCCCAGATGCATTTAAATTATTTCCTAAAAATGCGCCTAAGGTTACGAACCAACCTCCCCAAATAAAGAATTCAAGGAACATCATGATCGATAATTGAATTTGAATTTTAGTTTTCATCTATTAGTTTTTATTGTTTCTTAATTACTAAAATATTCGCAACGAATGATTTAATGCTAATTTGTAAATTATTTCAATTTTTTCTCGGCAGCAAGCAATAATGCTCTGGTTGCTAAAATTCCTTCTTCTTCAGTCAATCGACTTCCTTCATATTCTACTCCAACATAACCATGATAGTTGGCATCAACCACAATTTGCATCATTTTGTAATAATCAATTTTAGTTTCATTGCCATCGGCATCAAAATCGTAAGATTTAGCACTTACCGCTTTTGCGGCAGGCATCATTAATTGAATACCCTCATACATATCTGGATATTCTTCAATACATTCTCCCCATTTTGTTCCTTCTGCACGCTTAATACACCAATTTCCAAAATCTGGTAGGGTTCCGCAGTTTGACATATTTACAGCATTTATTGCTTTCATAAGCACAGGAGCATCTGATGATAGCCAACCGTGATTTTCAACCAATACACTAACATTTTTTGTTGCAGCATATGTCGATAGTTTTTTAAGCCCATCTTCAACGGATACACTCCAAATTTCTGGATCGTTTGTGCCAAATGTATTTACTCGAATTGAATGACAGCCTAAAGCTTGTGCTGCATCTACCCATTTTTTATGTTTTTCTACAGCTTCATCTCGTTTAGCTTCATCAGGATCGGCCAAATCACCTTCTCCATCTACCATAATAATTAAGTTAGCAATTCCTGCGGCTTCACTTTCAGACTTTAATTGGGCTACTACCGCTTTCATTCCTTCATCTATATTGTCATATTTCGCCAATTCTTTAGAGTACAACTGGCTTACATATTCTAAGCCTTCAAAACCCCAAGCTTTGGCTTTTTTGGCAAAATCAAATGGACTCACACTGCCATCATTAATCATTTTATGCATGGACCATTGTGCGAGGGAAATTTTATAATTTCGTGAATTTTCAATTGTAGTGGCCTGATCTGCTACGGTAGCATTCTCCTTTTTTTCTTCTTGTGATTTACATGAGGTAAACCCAATTAAAACAATGGCTATTAATAAAAAAGGAATGTTCTTAATCGAGAATTTAGATTTCATAAAATTTGATTTTGATATTATTTTAATGATGTGAAAATAAAAAATCAAACGACGAATCTTGTTTATTTTTAGTCAGTGAAAGAATTTAAACACTTCAAAGAAATAACCCAAAGATGCGTTTTAGTAGAGTTACCTAAGGTTTACACTATGGTCAATTGTTTTTGACGATACTCTAAAGGTGTACATTTTTCGTGCTTCTTAAATACTGTTGAAAAATATTGACTTGTAGAAAAACCACAACTAAAGGCAACTTCAGCGATACTCAAATCTTCTTTTTCTAATAAGATTCCCTTAGACATTTCCAGTCGCTTCATCATCAAATAACGCATTGGCGTTAAATTGGTTAACTGCTTACAGTGATGTGTAAATCGTGTTAAACCCACTCCAGCAGACTGAGCCATCTCGTCAATGGTCCATCCTTCTGAAAGATTTTTCTCTAATTCCTTGAGAAATAATTTAACAGACCTAGAGCTATCTGTTAGTTGTTCATCTAGCTCTACTTCATCAGCATCGAGTAAATCCAAAAGCAATATCAACAAATAGTTTATTAACAGTCTGATACGAGAAGCATTACTTCCGCTCTCATCTGTATCTACAGCTCTTCCAATTCGTTGGAAACAATCTCTTATCCGTTTATCTGTTTTCCAAAGTACCTTTTCATTCTGCCTTAATATAGTGGTTAGCCTTAATAAATCTTTGGGGGCCAACATAATCCAATCTGGCCAAACCCAGTTTTGATGAGGCCTTCTAACACCTAGATCAAGAATAACCCAATAAAATTTCCCCATCCCTATTTCAGGATTCCCAACTTTATGAGCTTCCCAAGGTCGGGTAACTGTTAAATAATTAGGCAGTAATTCCATTTCCATATTACCTTGAGCATAGGGCATTGTCCCCGATTCAAGAAAATGAATCTCTATCCCTTCATTCCTATGCCAATCCAATCCCCAGTCCTGAGGCTCATTTGCATCCCAATACCCAACGCTGTTCAAGCCTTGTGTATCCTCGTTTAATCGGTCCCCAGGATAGGTGTATCTCGCTAATGCTCTAAACTTTAATTTCTTTCGATCTACAGCATCTACAAGAGGCAAACATGTGTCTGCATGATAAACCATACCATCCACTTCAAAGGGGGCTATTTTTTGTATATTTATCTTCACTGAAAAAAATTGAACATTATTAATATGCAAATTAATTAATTTGGGCAGGAAATGAAGACTTATATGAGAATTATTTATTCATTTTAACACTAACTCTAACAATATTACAACAATGAGTAATCTAAATTCAAATAAGGCAGAGTATGATGCTATAGTCATTGGAACAGGAATTTCTGGAGGCTGGGCAGCTAAAGAACTTTGCGAAAATGGATTAAACACCTTAGTCCTTGAAAGAGGTCGTATGGTAAAACATATTGAAGATTACCCGACTATGCATAAGGACCCTTGGGACTTTAAACATCGTGGGCGTGCTACTGCTGAAGACAGTAAAAGACAAGAAAAACAAGCTCGAACAGGATATACAACTGGAGAAGCCAGTAAACATTGGTTTGTAGATGATTTAAAACACCCTTATCAGGAAACCAAACGTTTTGATTGGATAAGAGGTTATCATGTCGGTGGAAAATCATTGATGTGGGCACGAATGTCTTTTAGATGGAGTGAAATGGATTTTGAAGCCAATAAGAAAGATGGACATGGTGTAGATTGGCCTATTCGATATAACGACTTGAAACCTTGGTATGAAAAAGTTGAACGATATGTTGGAATTAGTGGACAAGAAGAAAACTTACCACAACTTCCTGATAGTATATTCACCCCGCCAATTGAATTAAATTGCGTGGAAAAAGAATTTCAAAAAGGTGTTGCAGATCATTATGATGATCGCCAAATTATACATGGTAGAAGTGCTAATTTAACGGGAGATATCCCGCATGAAGGACGCTCTAAATGTCAATTTAGAAATCGCTGTATTAGAGGCTGTCCTTTTGGAGGCTATTTTAGTAGTAATGCTTGTACGCTCCCAGCAGCGGAACGATCGGAAAACATGACCCTTAGACCAAATTCTATAGTTCATGAAATTATTTATGATGATGAGAAAAAAATAGCTACTGGAGTTCGGGTTATTGATGCCGAAACCAATGAAAAAATGGAGTTTTATGCAAAAATCATTTTTTGTTGTGCTTCTACGGTAGCGACTACAAGTATCTTATTACAATCTAAATCAGAACGTTTCCCAAATGGATTAGGAAATGACTCTGGGGAACTTGGGCACAATATGATGGACCACCATTTTAAAGTTGGAGCATCAGCGAGTTATGAAGGCCATGAAGAAGATTATTATAAAGGCAGAAAACCCAATGGATTTTTCGTGCCTCGATTTAGAAACCTAGGTGATAAAGCTTCTAAAATGAATTATCTGAGAGGCTACGGAATGCAAGGCGGTGCCAGTAGAACAAACTGGTCTAGAGCTGTTGGAGAAATGAGCTATGGTGAACAATTGAAAGAGGAATTAATAAAACCTGGCGAATGGCGTTTAGGTGTTAATTGTTTTGGAGAATGTCTTCCGTATCACGAAAATAAAATGACCCTTAATTACGACAAATTAGATCAATGGGGACTCCCTACAATAGATTTTGACTGCGAATATAAAGCTAACGAAGAAGCCATGCGCGTTGACGCCGAAGCTGAAGCGGTAGCAATGCTAAAAGCAGCAGGATTTAAAGATGTACGAGGCTATAATAATCCGTGTTTCCCTGGAAATGGGATTCATGAAATGGGAACCGCCAGAATGGGTCACGATCCAAAAACATCGGTTTTAAATAAAAACAATCAAATTCATACCGTACCAAATGTATATGTAACAGATGGTGCATGTATGTCTTCCTCAGCCTCTCAAAATCCTTCATTGACATATATGGCAATTACTGCGAGAGCTGCTAATTATGCCGCTAATGAGTTAAACAAAAACAAATCGAATAATGGATAGACGGTCAGCACTTAAAAATTTAACATTGAGTATTGGTTACGCAGTCGCTGCGCCTACCTTATTTAACATGTTATCATCCTGTACAGCGGAAGCTGCTACATGGACTCCAGTATTTCTTTCTGAAAGCGAAAAACATTTGGTGACACATTTGGTAGACATCATACTACCAACCTCAACAACACTACCTGGCGCTTTAGATGTAAATGTTCCTCAATTTATTGATATCATGTATAAGGATATTGAAACAAAACCTAAGCAAAAATTATTTCAAAGTGGTGCAACTGCATTTGCTGCACATTTTGAGAAAAATTTCGAGAAGGAAGCTTTAAATGGAAACAAAGCGGAAATTGAAGAACTATTTGTCAACTATTTTGATTTACCTAAGGATGAAATAAAATCGGTTTTACTAGAACAAAGAGGTTCAGAAAAAACGATTAGTACTGATAAAAAAGACCGCTATTTAGCTTATAAATTTCTATTTTCGGTAAGATATTATGCATTATATGGCTATTTCACTTCAGAGAAAGTTGGGGAAGAAGTCCTCGCTTACGATCCAATCCCTGGGGTCTATGAAAGCTGTGCGCCTCTAGAAGAAACAACTGGTGGTAGGGCATGGTCTTTATAAACCTAATGAATATCTATTAATAAGAATAAAATTTAACAAGAAATCGTTTTTGAATTACAAAAAGCGATCTGATTTTGACACTATAATATTTATAACTAATGAATTTACTAGAAGAATACGATGCAATTGTAGTTGGTACTGGAATTTCCGGAGGATGGGCAGCAAAAGAATTATGTGAAAACGGATTAAAAACACTAGTACTTGAACGTGGAAGAATGATAAAACATGTTGAAGACTACCACACAGCACATTTGGATCCTTGGGATTTACCAAATGCCGGGCAAGCCACAAGAGAAACTAGAGAACGCAAACCTAAGCAACATAGAACGGGATATGTTACCAATGAAGCACATCAACATTTTTTTGTAGATGACAAAAAACATCCTTATAACGAAGACAGACGTTTCGACTGGATTAGAGGTTACCATGTTGGTGGACGTTCATTAATGTGGGGTCGCCATAGTTATAGGTTAAGTGACATGGATTTTAAAGCAAATAAAAAAGACGGTATTGCAGTTGACTGGCCGGTTCGTTATAAAGAGATCGCACCTTGGTATAGTAAAGTTGAAGAATATATTGGTGTTTGTGGAGAAAAATTAGGTTTAGATCAATTACCAGATGGTGAATTCTTGAAACCTATGGAAATGAACTGTGTTGAAGAAGTTCTTAAAGAAAAGGTCGCTGAAAAATTAGACGGTCGTGTAGTTACAACCGGAAGAGTTGCACATATTACTGAAGGTACAAAACCTGGATTAGGAAGAAGTACTTGTCAATATAGAAATAGATGTATGCGTGGATGCCCTTATGGCGCATACTTTAGCAGTAATTCATCTACCCTTCCTGCTGCAGATGACACAGGAAATATGACTTTAAGACCACACTCGGTAGTTCACGAAGTAATTTATGATGAAAAATCAGGGAAAGCCACAGGCGTAAAAGTAATAGATGCTGAAACTAAAGAAACACATATTTTCAATGCGAAAGTAATTTTCTTATGCGCCTCTGCTATCGCTTCTACTTCCATTTTGATGCAATCAAAATCGGATAGATTTCCAAATGGTTTAGGAAATGATAGTGGTGAATTAGGACACAACCTTATGGATCACCATTTCCATGTTGGTGCCAGTGCACAAATTGATGGTTTTGAAGATAAATATACTAAAGGAAGACGCCCTGGTGGATTATACATTCCTCGCTTCAAAAATTTAGGCGGAGATTCTGATACCAAGAACTATATTCGAGGATTTGGATACCAAGGTGGTGCAGGTCGTGGTTCCGGTACTGATTTAGTTGCCGAACTAAAATACGGTCCTAAATTAAAAGAAGAAATATTAAAACCAGGAACATGGGGTGTTGGTTTAACTGCATTTGGCGAAACTTTGCCAGACCACAGCAATCGCATGTATTTAAATTATGAAAAAACTGATGAATGGGGACTCCCTACAGTAACTTTTGATGCCGATTTTGGGGCTAATGAATTAGCAATGCGTAAAGACATGCAAGATGAAGCAGTTAAGATGTTAGAAGCAGCAGGATTTAAAAATGTCAATGGCTATGACAATGTAGGTGGTAGAGCAATGGGAAATGGAATTCATGAAATGGGCACTGCTAGAATGGGACGCGATCCAAAAACATCAGTACTTAACAATTTCAATCAAATCCATGCATGTAAAAATGTATACGTTACAGATGGTTCATTTATGACCTCTGCTGGATGTCAAAATCCTTCATTAACTTATATGGCTTTTACCGCTCGAGCAGCCAATCATGCTGCTGAAGAATTTAAAAAATCGAACTCTTAATATATTATCATGAAAAGAAGAGAAGCATTAAAAAATATAGGCCTATCGGCTGGTGCCGTATTAGCCACCCCTTCGTTGTTTAGTATTTTACAAAGTTGCACTAGTGATGTTGCAACCTGGACACCGGATTTCCTAACTAGCGACCAAGGTGTTGTTTTAAAAGGAATTATAGACGTTATTCTACCAAAAACAGATACGCCTTCAGGGAACGAAGTAAACGTAGCTCAGTTTATTGATAAATATGCAAATGAAGTGATTTCCACTGAGGATCAAGCAAAACAGAAAGCTGCATACGAGAACTTGGTAAGTCTTATTAAAAGAGATTACAACGAGAATCTTAGCAAAGTTACTACCAACAATTATATGGCGCTTTTAGATACACATATGAAATCATCGAGTGAAGACCAACCAGAATCGGACCCTGATAAAACAAATGCCTCCCAGCTATTAAACAGCATCAAAGGGATGTCAATTTGGGCATATCGTGTCAGTGAAACTGTTGGTGAAACTGTATTGGCATATGATCCTATTCCAGGCGCTGCTTATTGTGGCGATTTACAGGAATTAACTGGTGGGAAAGCTTGGTCTCTATAGTTTTATTATAATTAGTTTTATCCGATGAAGTATTTATTAAAATTATTGATTTTCTGTATATGTACAGCATCGTTTACTAATTGTAAAGACAATAAAACTATTGAAACCCAAAAAGAAAAATGGGTTCAACTATTTAATGGTGAAAATCTGGATGATTGGATTATTAAAATTAAAGGCTATCCTCTTAATGAAAATGTCCACAATACATTCAGAGTAGAAAATGGCCTCTTAAAAGTTTCCTATGATGGTTATGATAAATTCAATGCGGCCTATGGCCATGTTTTTTACAAGCAGCCATTTTCAAGCTATAAATTGAGATTGCAATACCGCTTTATTGGAAAACAGTTAAGCGATGGTGAAGGATGGGCTACACGTAATAGTGGCGTGATGGTACATTCTCAAACTCCTGAGAGCATGAATTTAGATCAGGATTTTCCAGTTTCAGTAGAAGTACAATTATTAGGTGGGTTAAAAGAAGGCGAAAGTCGTCCAACAGCCAATCTTTGTACGCCAGGTACGCACGTCATATTGAATAATGAATTATTAACTGCTCACTGTATAAGTTCATCCTCCGATACTTTTTATGGCGATCAATGGGTGAATTTGGAAGTTACCGTCATTAAAGATTCTTTAATAATGCATAAAGTTAATGGCACAGAAGTACTTTCATATTCGAAACCTGTGATAGGTGGGGAATATAATACATTACTGGAGCGCAAAGGTGAATTATTGAAATCAGGATATATTTCATTACAAAGTGAAAGTCACCCTGTAGAATTTAAGAATATTGAGATATTAGAATTGGATTTTAAATAGCATCAAACACCATGGAAAGAAGGTCATTTTTAAAAAAATCGGCACTAGCAAGTTCACTTGCATTAACAAGCTCTGCCATGTTTTCTAATTCACTTTTAAAAAAAGAAACTGCCCATAAATTTAAATTAAAATACGCGCCTCATGCGGGGATGTTCAAACACCATGTAGGCGATGATATTTTAGATCAACTTCAATTTATGACTGATCAGGGATTTAATGCATTTGAAGATAATGAAATGCGAAATCGCCCTATTAAAACTCAAGAAGCTATTGCAAAATTAATGCAGAACAACCATATGGAAATGGGTGTTTTTGTGGCGCATAAAATTTATTGGAAGGATGCAAATTTAGCTTCTGGAAATAAGGAGTTTCGCAATGAATTCTTAAAAGACATTCAAAATTCAGTTGCTGTTGCTAAACGCACCAATGCAAAGTGGATGACAGTTGTTCCTGGTCATGTTGACTTGAGACAAGATGACGATTACCAAACTGCAAATGTAATTGAAGCACTCAAACAGGCCTCGGCTATTTTAGAACCTCACAATATTACAATGGTCCTGGAACCCTTAAATTTTAGGAATCACCCAGGCATGTTTTTAAATGAATCACCACAAGCTTATCAAATATGTAAAGCGGTAAATTCACCATCCTGTAAAATTCTTTTTGATATTTATCATCAACAAATTCAGGAAGGGAATCTCATTCCTAATATTGAAACTTGTTGGGATGAAATAGCCTATTTCCAAATTGGTGATAATCCAGGTCGAAATGAACCAACTACAGGTGAAATAAACTATAAAAACATATTCAAATATATCCATAGCAAAGGCTATACCGGTATTTTAGGGATGGAACATGGAAATTCCGTTTCTGGTAAAACTGGTGAGCAAGCCGTTATTGAAGCATATAAACAAACTGACACTTTTTAAACTAATCTTATGAAAAACAACACAACAAACAGAAGAGGCTTTATAAAAAAGACCGCCTTAACGGTTGCCGGAATTTCAATAATACCGAGACATGTTATGGGGAAAGGATTCATTGCCCCAAGTGACAAACTGAATGTTGCTGTTATTGGTGGTGGTGGTAAAGGTTATAGTGATGCTGTAAATGTATGGAATAATGGCGCATCGAACATTGCCGCTATTTGCGATGTAGATTGGAACTCGGCTTCACGAGCATTTGAAAAGTTCCCGAAGGCTCAAAAATTTAAAGATTATAGAAAATTATTAGATTCAATGAAGGATATTGACGCAGTCACTGTGTCAACTCCAGATCATACACATGCTGTGATTTCACTAGCTGCTATGCAACTCCAGAAACATGTTTATGTTCAAAAACCATTAACACATAGCATCCATGAAGCTCGAGTACTAACTCAAGCTGCCAACCGGTATAAAGTGGTAACTCAAATGGGAAATCAAGGGGCCTCTGGTCAAGATGTACAAACAATGATTGATTGGTTTGATAGTGGAATGATTGGAAATGTAAGTCAAGTTCATGTATGGACCAATAGACCCGTTTGGCCACAGGGTATAAAAACCCCTACTGATAAACCCGAAATGCTAAGTGGTTTGGATTGGGATAACTGGGTAGGTCCTGCACAATGGGTAGATTACCATCCATTATATCATCCGTTTAAATGGAGAGGCTGGTGGAATTTCGGAACAGGCGCACTAGGCGATATGGGTTGTCATTTAATCGATCCGCCGTATAGAGTATTAGGCCTTGGATATCCGCTGGAAGTTGAAAGTAGTGTTGGTGCAATATTTTCAAAAGACTGGGTGCCAGATTACCTTCCAGAATCTTGTCCTCCATCATCAAGAACACAATTAAAATTTGCAGCCAGTGCTAAAAATCCGGTAGAAATAAAAATGAATTGGACCGATGGAGGATTACGCCCATTTCATCCAGAATTGATTCCTGCCGACCACCCTATTGGTGATGAAAATAGTGCTAATGGTGTAATGATGATAGGCGAAAAAGGTATAATGACCTGTGGGACTTATGCCGCAAACCCAAAAATATATCTCAATTCTGGTGAAATTATTAAGCCACCAAAATCGAGTAGAACAAATACACTCCCTGAAAATGGCCATCAAACTAAATGGGTAGCCGCTTGTAAAGATGGTTTTAAAAGTAAAAATCACGATAAATTAACATCGTCATTTGATTTTGCAGGACCATTAACTGAATCTATATTAATGGGTAATTTAGCGATTAGAAGTTATAATTTAAGAGAGAAAAGCGGGAATAGTTTTGAATATCCTGGTCGTAAAAAATTACTATGGGATGGTACAAATATGAAAGTAACGAATTTTGAACCAGCAAATCAATTTGTTAAAAGAGCATACAGAAAAGGATGGAGCCTGGAATAATATTCTAGGATTACCTTTTACGAAAAGATAATTCTGCTAAGTCACAGCCCAGTTGGGCTGTCATAAAAAAGGTCATTGAATACGTTTCAATGACCTTTTTATTTTAAAATTAATCTTGACTTATCAGTCTAATATTTTCATCTTTATTCAACAATTAGTACCCCACGCATCATTGCATAATGTCCTGGAAAACTACAGAAAAATTCATAGGTTCCCGCTTCCGGTGCATCGAACTCAATTGTAGTAGTTGTTCCGCCTCCAATTAAATCGGTATACGCAATAATATCCTGTGAATCTTTAGGGATATATTGATTATCGTTAGCCGCAGCGGCCTTAGCTGCAAATGCTACTAAATCAACACCTTTTTTGAGGATCACTACATTATGGCCCATTATCTTAATGTTCATTTTACCAACATGACGCAAGGTTAATTTTACCTTCTGCCCAGCTTTTACTTTTATTTCCTTCTTGTTGAATTTCATAAAATCATCACCAGTCAAAACTACGTTAGCAGTATTCTCATCAACTTTTTTAGTTTCTTTTTTGGTACCAATTTTAACCTTTTTAGTTTCGTCAGTTTTCTTTTCTTCTCCCCCACAACCTATTAAAATTGCCAGAGTCATAAAAGACAATAAAAGGTATTTAAAATGTTTCATAGTTTTTTGTTTTAGTGTGCTGTAAATTTAATACTTAATCATTACAAAATG
>CAJXVU010000036.1 GCA_913062555.1 uncultured Bacteroidota bacterium | reverse complement strand
GAATCATGAAATTTTTCAGAAAACCTTATTTCACACTATTCTTGGTGTCTTTAATTTTGCTTGTATCTTGTAATCAAGCGGATGATTTGAAAACAATAAAGAATCAAAGTTTTGATTATTCAACATATACTGAAGGCATCGATATTATAAATGAGATAAGGCCGAAGTTTTTATTTAAAATAAATTTGATAACTGCTAAAACTACATCTTTGAAGCAATTAATTTTGGACAATATTAATTTAAGTATAGCAACATCTCCAACTCTTAATATATCTGCATTAGATTATTTTCATAATACGGGAGACGAAATTATGAATGCCGGTCTAAACAAAGGGTTTTTTTACGAAACCGATATTGTTTTGCTTGAAAAATTTAGTAGTGATTGGGTACAATATGATATTGAAATGGCACTACTGAATTTCGAAAACAGTGTGAAGGATTTAAATTTATCTGATATTGAATTTGATAAATACAACTATTTTGCAAATATAATAAAGCTTTCGGGAACCTACTTCAACAATGGGACTGATTCAAGAGATGAGGGAAGGGGGCTCTCATTGAAATGTGCTTGGGCAATAGCGCAATTTACTTTATCTACGGTAGCAGTTGGAGTCGCCTGTGTGCCGAACCCTACCAGCCCTTTAGCATGTCCTTTGGCAATAACTTTGTCTGCTTCTGCATATGCTAGAATGCTTATTACTTGTTCAAGGAAATAAAAATATTAATATAAAACTTATTATCATGATAATACTATCTAAAAGAGTAACTAAAATTTTCTTTCTTTTGAGTTTATTATTGAGTGCAGTTTATATTTTTCAAATAATATCGACATGGAATGGTCTAGAAATATTTTCAGCACTTATGTCGTTTTTTATCTCTTATGGAGTCGCTGTGATTTTTCTATCTACGTACAACCATAATTATAAAAAAGAGAAGGGCTATATGTCCTCTCCTGTTTTAACTTTTGCATTGATTATTTATGGTATAATTGGGGTTGGGAATGTTGTTGCTAGATTACAATATTTTGAGTTCCAGAACGTAGTGTTGTTTTATCAAATAGCCTCACTTCTTTTTGGGATAGCCATAATGGTAGAATTGGTCATTCTTCATATAAAACTGATTAAAAGGAGGGATAAAAGGCAGAATAAAATGTTAAATGAAGAAATATCAAAATAAAATTGTTATCGAAAAATTATCATTATAAATTATTGGAAAGCAAAAATTATTATTGATAAATTGTATTTGTTATCTAAGAATTGTTTACCGTACTTATCTTATTAACGCCGTTCTTTTGGCGGAATAGGTAGTTTTTCATTCCTGATAAGACAGGATTCCATTTGAAATTTTATCATGTATATTTTGAATAATAATCCATTACGGTTTTTGCGTAGTTTTATTAGCTTAAATATTGTAGGAATTATATAAATTACAATTGTAGTCTTTTTCCTTGTTATTTTAAAATAAATGTACTATGTTTGTTTTGTGCTAGATTTTGTTTTTGAAAATTAAAGTCATTTAAGAACGGAGTTTTTCACAATAGATTAATCTTTAACTGGCGCTAGTTTTTTTTCTTTCCCTAACAAAAAGCGTTATGTATTATGCTTAGCGTTTACTTCGACTTTAATGACTTTATAAAATTTGCTATTGGGTGTGACTTTACCAAAATGTTTCTGCTGACTTTAAAATTTAATATTAATTTAAAATTTAAAGAATCATGAAATTTTTCAGAAAACCTTATTTCACACTATTCTTGGTGTCTTTAATTTTGCTTGTATCTTGTAATCAATATGATACTGATAACCCTCAAAGATTTGATGATACTGATTTAAAATTAGTTAAAAATCAGTTAGAGAATTTTACTTTAATAAGTAACAAAATTTCAGATATTGATATGAATCATCAAATAATGAACTATTTGCAAAATCAAAATAATGTTAATATAGAATTTTCTAATGTGTTGTATGAATTAAATGATAAAACGACAGACGAAAAAATTGAAATAACGTTACAAACAGGTGTATTAAGTCAAGAAGGCTTAGCTCTTATTTTGAATCTTGAAAACAGTTTTGAAAATGATAATTTTGATATCGTTGTTTCTAATTTTGAAGAAAATATTTTAAGCCTAAACCTAAGCAATGAGAAATTTGAAAGTTATAATAATTTTGTTATGGCTTTAAAATTAACTAATTCTTTGGACCCCACACTTTTTCAGTCAAATGATGATACTGCGAGGGGGGGGATTGATTGTGTTATAGCAACAGTGGCTTTTGTGATTGCAGCAGCAGCATTAGCCACTATTGAAGTTGGTTCATTTGGGACTGCAACCATACTTGTAGTGGCGGGTTATATTGCTGCATCAGCAGCTTGGGTTAGAGCCTGTAAGCCAACTAAGAATCAAGATGAATAAAAATATATACTAATTTAAAAAAAAATTATGTTTAAACTCAATAAAAAAACCCTCTTTGTATTATTTGCTCTTGGTTTATTTGCAATTGGAGCAAAAATAAGTTTGATTATTCAAAATGGAATAGGGGGAAGTAATGATATAATATTTACATCTCTTTTATTCTTTTCTTTAAGTGTATCTTGTGTTGTTTTGTATAAGAAGATTTATAGTGTGAAGAAAACAGAAAAAAAATAAGAATAATTTAAATAAACCTAAAAATATTCATACATTTTTTTTAATAAATGAAATATTATTAATTATTAGCCTTTACGGTTATATAATATAAAAAAATATTAGGCGCTAGTTTTTTTTCTTTCCCTAACAAAAAGCGTTATGTTTTGTGCTTGGCGTTTCTTTTTTTATTTCGACTTTAATGATTTTATAAAATTTGCTATTGGGTGTGACTTTACCTAAATGTTTCTGCTGACTTTAAAATTTAATATTAATTTAAAATTTAAAGAATCATGAAAAATTTTATAATTATGGGGATTTTGTTATTCACATTATTCTCTTGTACTAATAATGAAACAATAGATGATATCCAAACAGAAGTCTTTGATGTGCCAGAAGTCACTAAAGACGCAATTATTAATGCGCCTTTAAGCCAACAAATGGAATACAAAAGATATCATATGGAGGTGCTGGCATCTTGGATAGGAAAAAATAGCGAGGAGATAAGAACGATGGCTTCTAGTCAAAAAACTTCAAAGACTGGTGAAGCTCAAATTTTTTTGATTGAGGATTTGGTATTTAATTTAATAGAACGAAAAGGAACAAATAAAGGGTCCGATACAGATGAGAATTTAGAGAAGGTAAAAAACTCTTTAAACGCTTTTAAGGAATTGGGAGGAGAAAGTTGGTATCCTACAGTATTTCAAAAAAGTGATTTATCTAGTGAATCTAGAAGCACTAATAAATTGGGCTAGCTCTTGAAGAGCTAGCCCTTTAAAATTTAAAACAATGATAAAAAAAACAACCCTTTTACTACTTTGTTTAATAAGTTTAGAACTATGTGCACAAAAATCATATGATATAAACAATCGTCAAGGAGGATTGTTTTTTTCTGTAGGATCTGAATATAGAATTACACCAATTTATTCAATGGATGCTAGCTTATCAGGTTTTGTTCCTGTAAGTGTTGATCTTCAAAATTCTGGTGTCGCTTTTTTTTATGCTTTCGACTATTTTGTAACTAAAAATTTATCTTTAGGTTTTTCTAATAGCATTAGGTATGATTTGCATATGTTACCAATTGATGAAATAGAAGGAGATTTTGGTGTTAGAGCTGCTGATAAAACATTTATTTTTGGTTTTCATTTTTACTTAAATTATCATGTTAAAGTGTTTGAAAATTCTGAGCTTTTTATTCGTTTGGGAAAATCTTTTTTAAATGGAGGTACTGAATTTAGAGAAAAAGCATCTTTTTATGATGACAATGGTGATCTACTTGCCTCACTCTTTACTCAAGAAGATTTCGAATATCAACCTTGGAATTTTGGGATAGGATACAAAAAGAATAAAGTTAGTTTAATGCTAGGGGCATACACAACTTCAGTTACTAATTATTTTAATGATGGTTCTGCATTTATCGTTCCTTATGTACAATTTAAATACAATTTAGGTAAGTTGTAATTTTTTTTTTCATTTAAATAGTTTGTCTATAAACTGAAGTTTTATGATTTAGTTGATCATGTCCAAATATTTTAATGTTTTTATTGTCAATATTGATTTCGACAAGCTACCCCGTCAAATTAATTTTTAAGGACTTTTAAAACGCTTTAATTTTTAAAAGATTAGTCACGTTTTATGTTTATTTTAAAATTAATAAGTTTCTAAAAACATCAATATCTACAATATTTCCCATGATTTTATATGGTGATTTTTAATGAGTTTTTTCAATGTCCAGTGTAACAATTTTATTTGGTTGACGTCTTATATGTATAAATCAATCAAAATTAATCAATCATGGAATTAGTATTAACACAACAAGACATTGAACCATTACCCAAACAGAAAAAAGAAGTATTTACTTTTAAAAATGAAGGCTTATTAAGTTCGAATTACAAGAAAGAAACTTCTAAAAATTTCTTTTACTCAAATCCAAAATCTGTATTTGGAATTAAACAACGTATTAAGAGCAATCAATTTCAACTTACATCAAGTATTGAAACTATCTTAAAACTTTCTGTTTTTGTTATTGCAATGGTAATTGTTATGAATTAGACTGCCCATTGGAAGCTTAACTGCGTTTAGAAACAATATTCTCAAACTCTTTTATTTTATTATATAGTTAATTATTTAGTGATTCAATTCACTAAAAGGATATCTATTATCTGAAATTATCATTTAACTTTTAATACTTAAGATTATGGGATTTGGAGGATCGGCCGCAGTGATGGTTACAATAATGAAAAACAATGGGAATTTAAGAACGAAAAGCCGGAGTTTGATTTTCCAGAAGCAACACCAAAAGTTCTAAGCGACATTCGTGAGCGCTTAAAACACGAGAATAATAAAATTAGAAAGCGAAGAATACTAATTTTTTAGTTATTGTAAGCTTGATAATAACAGCAATTATAATGTTTAATTAAAATTAGAATATAACATATGTAGAAAATTTCATTTTAGAATTAGTTAGTCATATAATCTCAATAGTTGAGATTATATAAAAAAAGAAAGCCACAACTGTAGCAAGAGTTGTGGCTTTTTTATTAAGTTTCGTGTTCTAGTTTAAACTTTCTTTAATACGTTTAATTGCCTCTATCAATTGATCTTGTGAAGCAGCATACGAAATACGGATACAATCAGGATTTCCAAATGCTTCACCAGTTACTGTAGCAACCAGTGCTTCTTCTAGAAGGTAAAGTGAGAAATCGGATGCATTATTTATGGTTTTACCTCTAAAAGTTTTTCCAAAAAATGAAGATATATTTGGGAATACATAAAAGGCACCTTCTGGTGTGTTTGTTTTAAATCCTTCAATATCGTTGAGCAGCTCAAGTACCAAATCTCGACGTATTTTAAACTCGTCAATCATAAACTGTACTTTAGAAGGAGAAGCTTTCATTGCGGTGATTACAGCACGTTGTGCAATACAATTAGCACCACTAGTTATTTGGCCTTGCATTTTATTACAAGCTCTTGCAATTTCTGTAGGAGCACCAATAAATCCAATACGCCATCCCGTCATTGCGAATGCTTTAGACACACCATTTACAGTAATGGTTCTGTTATACATGTCTTCAAATTGAGCCATGCTTGCATGACCACCAACAAAGTTGATATGTTCATATATTTCATCAGAAACCACATATATATTTGGATGATTTTGTAAAACATCAGCCAATGCTCTTAATTCGGCTTTACTATATACAGAGCCACTAGGGTTGCAAGGTGAGCTAAACCAAATCATTTTAGTATTAGGAGTAATGGCAGCTTCCAATTGGCTGGCTGTCATTTTAAAGTCGGTATCAATAGCAGTTTTTACTTCGACAGGAACGCCTTCATTAAGCTTTACAATGTCACTATAACTTACCCAATATGGACATGGTAAAATAACTTCATCACCTTTATTTAACATCACAGCAGCAATGTTTGCTAAAGATTGTTTGGCACCTGTAGATACTACAATTTGCGGTAAAGTATACGTTAGGTTATTATCACGCTTAAACTTAGTAATGATGGCTTCTTTTAACTCAACATATCCATCAACGGGGGTATACGAATTGTAATCATCATTGATCCCCTGAATAGCGGCATTTTTAATAAAATCGGGAGTGTTAAAGTCTGGCTCACCAAGACTCAGTCCAATAATATCCTTTCCTTCGGTTCTTAATTCTCTTGCTTTAGCTGCCATCGCTAAAGTAGCAGACGTTGACATGTTTAAAATTCTGTCTGAAAGTAGGCTCATTGTATTTGTGTGTTTCGTTATGCAAATATTAAGCTAGTTTAGGTTTTCTTCCTAATACTTTTAGCTGATTATAGTGTTCGGCTACAGCTGTCCAAAATGAATTGTACTCATTATAAGGTAAGCTAAATTCTTTTGCAGTGTCCTTCACTATATTTGCTAATTTTTTGTAGTGTACATGACTAATGTGAGCAAATAAATGATGCTCAACTTGTCTGTTTAATCCACCAGTATAAAATTCTACTAACCAACTTTTAGGAGAAAAATTTGAGGTAGTAAATAGTTGGTGAATAGCCCAAGTGTTTTTCATATTACCATTTTCATCTGGTAATGGCATTTCTGTATTTGGCATCACATGTGCCAATTGAAAGATTACGCTTAAAATTACTCCAGCAGTATAATGCATTATCAAGAAACCTATTAAAACTTGCCACCACGCAAATCCTAAAAATAATGGTAAAACAACCCAAACCGCATAATATACTATTTTACCAATAATTAATTTGGTCCATTGTGTAGCAGGGTTAGGGAATTTACCATAGGATAATTTACGTTTCAAATATAGATAAGTCTGTTTAAAATCAGTGGTTATTGCCCAATTTGCAGTTAATAGCCCATATAAAAAGAAGGCATAATATTTTTGATATCTATGAATTTTAAGCCATTTAGTATGCTTAGAAAAACGAATGATTCTACCAGCATCTATATCTTCATCGTGACCTTGAATATTAGTATAAGTATGATGTAAAACATTATGCTGTACTTTCCAATTGTAATCGTTCCCTGCTAAAATGTAGATACTACTCCCCATTAGTTTGTTAACCCATGGTTTACTAGAAAAAGAACCGTGATTAGCATCGTGCATCACATTCATTCCAACACCAGCCATTCCAACGCCAACAATCATCATGAATATAACTTGTACCCAAGTTGGTAAATCAATAGTTAAAATTAAAACTACAGGTACAATAAGTAACGAAAACATTACGATTGCTTTAATGTACAATTTCCAGTTTCCTGTTCTTTTAATATTGTTGTCTTTAAAGTAGCTGTTTACACGGCTATTAAGTGTTTTAAAAAACTTAGCCGAGTCGATTCGAGAAAATGATAAAGCTTGTTTTGTCATCAGTATAAATTTAGACTATCATAACGTAAAGAGAGTCGTTTTTATTTAAGTGGCAAATATAGATAATAATTAAATTGGTATTTCATCATGTTTGATATTTTATGCACACAAATTATTATATTTTTGTTAAAAATTAAACAGTTTATGGAACTTGTCTTAAAATACTTTCAGAATCTTACAGAAATTCAACAAGAACAATTTGAAAAGCTTTATAGCTTATATGTCGATTGGAATTCTAAAATCAATGTAATTTCTAGAAAAGATATTGACGAATTGTACTTGCGTCACGTGTTACACTCCTTAGCAATTGCAAAGGTGATTGAGTTCAAAGCAGGGACTAAATTAATGGATGTTGGCACCGGAGGTGGCTTTCCTGGAATTCCATTAGCAATATTATTCCCAGACTGCTCATTTCACTTGGTGGACAGTATAAATAAAAAACTTAAAGTAGTTGAAGGCGTTGCACAAGATTTAGGACTAACCAACGTAAAAACTACGCATACGCGTGTGGAGGCCGTTGATGATTATTATGATTTTATTATCAGTCGAGCAGTGACCGCAATGCCTATGTTTGTCTCTTGGGTAAAAAAGAAAGTGAGTAAAAAGAGTAATCACGAACTAAAAAATGGTATTCTCTATTTAAAAGGTGGAGATTTAACCGAAGAATTACAGGGCTTTCCTAAAGCAACTCAGTATAGTTTGAGTGATTATTTTGAAGAAGATTTTTTTGACACCAAAAAAGTTGTGCATTTACCCTTAAAATATAAACCTAAGCAATCATGAAAATAGTATTACAATTCTTATTGAAAATTACAATGTTTCTTGCCTTGAGTAGTGTCCTGTTGGTTAGTTGTAAACAGGGAATTTCTCGAGAGGATCGATTGGAGCAACTGTTTCATGGGGAACTTGAAATTATTGACCTTACGCATTCACTTAATAATACAAGTCCGTATTGGCCAAATGAAAAAGGGAGTCCGTTTAAATACGATACTATTTTTGCGCATAAAAGTGGAGCACCTGGCATGGGAGCCTATAGTACTCCAGAGCATCAAGGAACACATTTGGATGCCCCTATACATGGTGGTGATAATTTGAAATCAGTAGATCAACTTACTACTAAAGATCTTTTTGGTCCGGCTATAGTCATTGATATTTCTAAACAAAGTGAAGCTAATCCCGATTATACTTTAAGTAAAAGAGATATTCTGGATTGGGAGGCAAAATATGGAATACTCCCTAAAGGTGTAATCGTACTATTGTATACAGGTTGGAGTAAAAAATGGGCTGACTATAATGCTTATAAAAATGAAGATACTGATGGTAAAATGCATTTTCCTGGATTTTCTAAAGAAGCTGCTCAATTTATGATTGATGATCGTGATATTAGAGGTGTTGGAATAGATAATATGAGTGTTGACGCTGCTCAGGCTCAAGGTTTTCCTGTGCATGGTGTGATTAATGGTTCCGGGAAATACCAGTTAGAAAATGTTGCCAATGTGCATCTATTGCCTCCAGTCGGTACATATCTTATTGTAGCTCCTATAAAAATTCAAGGGGGCTCTGGTGGTCAAGTACGACTGTTTGCGATATTACCTTAGGTAGTTATAATAAAAGCCTAAAACCATATACGGTGAGGTTTCCTTTTTTAAAATCTAAATCTTCAGAGCGTTTAAATCCAATTTTTTCATACATGCTCCAAGCAATTTGCATGGCATTTGTAGAGTGAATCACAATCTGTTCTTGCTTTTCGAATTTTGCTAAATCAATACAAGCCTTAGTTAGTAGTTTGCCAATACCTTTACCTCTTGTATTGGGATCGACAGCCAACAATCTAAAACCAGCTGCATTTTTTTCTTGAGTCGCGATACCATCTGAACCATAATAAGCCATGTCGCCAAAATAGACAACAGCACCACCAATAGAACCACTAGAAGAGGCAGCCACAAGTAGTTTTACTTTTGAGTCCTCAGTTAACTTGCCTACACTTTTAAGTTTTTTATAATATTCAGGACTCTCTTCTGGGCCAGGAAATCCTTCCAGTTGTGAGTATACCATAATCATTAATTCTCCAATATTGACAAATTCATCAGAATGGGCTTCTCTAACAATATATTCTTTAATACTCATAACAAATGTTTAAAATTAAAAGGGATGACGAAGTTAGGGATTTTAAACTATTGATAAAGGTCATTTGGATATTATTGAAACCAAAAAAAAAGCCTATTTCTCACTAGAAACAGGCTTTTTTCATATTGGTTGGTGTTACTATTCTCCTAAAAATGGATATCTATAATCCACAGGAGTAACAAATGTTTCCTTAATCATTCTAGGTGAAACCCAACGTAATAAATTTAAAGCAGATCCTGCTTTATCATTGGTTCCGGATGCTCTAGCACCTCCAAAAGGTTGTTGACCTACAACAGCTCCTGTTGGTTTGTCGTTAACATAGAAGTTTCCGGCACAATTTTGTAATGCTTTAGAAGCTTCTTCAACTGCATAACGATCAGTTGCAAGAATAGCTCCAGTTAAGGCATACTCACTTGTTTCATCTACTAATTTTAAAGTTGCGGCATAAGCCTCGTCTTCATATACGTAAATAGTCATCACAGGGCCAAATAATTCGGTACACATGGTGGTGTATTTGGGATCTTTAGCGACAATAACTGTTGGTTCTATAAAGTAGCCTTTGCTCTTGTCATATCCTCCTCCAACAATAATTTCGGCATCACTATCAGCTTTTGCTTGATCTAAATATTTAGCTAACTTATCAAAAGATCCTTCATGAATTACCGCAGTAATAAAATTACTTAAATCGGCCGGAGAGCCTATTTTAAATGAGTTTACGTCTTCAATCACATATTTTTTTACGTCCTCCCACATGCTTTGTGGTACATAAGCTCTTGAAGCAGCACTACATTTTTGCCCTTGGAATTCGAATGCGCCACGAACAATTGCAGTAGCAACTTGCTTTGCATTTGCCGATTTATGTGCAACAATAAAATCTTTTCCACCAGTCTCCCCAACAATTCTTGGGTAGGTTTTGTAGTTGTGGATATTGTTACCGATTTTTTTCCAAAGTTCTTTAAATATAAATGTAGACCCGGTAAAATGTAGACCAGAGAAATCTGGACTAGCCATTACAGTATCAGTAATCATAACAGGATCACCAAAAACAACATTGATAACACCGGCAGGAACACCAGCTTCTTTAAAGACATCCATTATTATTTTTGCTGAAAAAACCTGAGAATCACTAGGCTTCCAAACCACAACATTTCCCATCATTGCCATACAAGCCGGTAAATTTCCAGCAATAGCAGTGAAGTTAAAAGGTGTTACGGCATATACAAATCCTTCAAGTGGTCTATATTCAATGCGGTTCCAAGCATCGCTTGTACTTTCTGGTTGATCGTGATAGATGTCCGTCATGTATTGCACATTAAAACGTAAGAAATCGATCAGCTCACAAGCAGCATCTATTTCAGCTTGATGTACAGTTTTAGATTGTGCCATCATTGTGGCTGCATTAATTTTGGCTCTATATGGACCTGCAATCAATTCGGCAGCTTTTAAAAAGATACCTGCACGTTGCTCCCATGGTATTTGAGACCATGCTTTTCTAGCTTCTAAAGCCGTGCTTATGGCATCATCAATATGCGATTTTTCGGCTAAATGATAAGTTCCAACAACATGTTGGTGATCATGTGGAGGAGACATTGTTCTGGTGTTTCCAGTTTTAATATCTTTTCCGTTTATATATAATGGTACATCAATTTTGCTGTTAAACATCTCGTTATAAGCATTGAGTACAGCGTCACGCTCTGGTGATCCTGGAGCATAACCCATAATAGGTTCGTTTACAGCGACTGGTACGCTAAAAAATCCTTTTCCCATGATTGTTTTTTAGTTTATTGAATTATGAAAAATTGAGCAGCAAAGTTACAATAAAATTTATGGATTATTTTATCCTTTTGTATGCAAATATTGCCTTAAAATCTTGTGTATTTTTTGTAAGTTGCCAAATAGTTTTTAGACTACGTTATTTATGTGTACAGTGACTTTAATACCAAAAGGCAAGTGCGGTTTTGTGTTAACCTCTAATAGAGATGAAGCACCAAATAGGATTTCTCTTGCTCCTGAGGTTCATTCCATAATGAATACCAAAATGATTTTTCCTAAAGACCAAGTCGCAGGAGGTTCTTGGATTGGAGCGAGTGAGAAGCATAGAGTGCTCTGCATATTAAATGGCGGATTTGATTACCATGAAAGGCGAGCTGAGTATAGGCTGAGTCGGGGAATAGTTGTTAGAGATTTATTGGCATGCCAAAACATTGTAAAAGCAATAGAAGCCTATGACCTTGATGATGTAGAGCCATTTACCTTGGTCATTGCCGATTGGAATAATGATTTAAAGTTTTTTGAATTGGTATGGGATGGGAAATCAAAACATTTTAAAAATTTGCCCTTAGAACCACAAATTTGGTCGTCTTCTACCTTATATACACAAGCAATGAAACACGAACGCAAACAGTGGTTTGATGACTTTAAAGAAAAGACATCGTTAAATGCGGAAAATTTGTTAAGCTTTCATGAAACAACAGAAATTAATAACACTGATTATGGTGTTATTATGGATCGTGGTTATGTCAAAACAACAAGTATTACACAGGTTGAAAAGATTGATAATGAGCTTGTCATGAGATTTAACAACTTTCACGACAAATCGAAACAGGCACTTATATTTAAATTACCTCATGTAATAAATGGTTAGTACAGGAATTATTTTATCAATGGCTTATCCGGACACCATCGTAATGGTGGCGGAGGAATGGTATTCACCATTGCTCAGGTTTGTAGGTATTGGTAAAAAAAATTACGTTCGTGCAGGTCATGCTGCGTTAGTTTTAATTAATAAATCAACCGGAATCTTGGAATATCATGATTTTGGGCGTTATATCACACCTGAACCTAATGGTCGTGTTCGAGGAATGAATACTGATCATGAGTTAAATTTTACTATTAAAGCACATATTAAAAATGGGATCATTAAAAATATTGATGATATATTGGGGTTTTTCGCAACACATCCTAAGTTGACACATGGCGAAGGGCGATTAATTGCATCCATATGTCACGCTGTAGATTATGAAAAAGCAAAAGCGTATATCACAGCTCAACAAGAGCGTCACTTTGTGCGCTATGCCGCTTTTATTAAGGAAGCAAGTAATTGTGCTAGGTTCGTAACTTCAACTTTAATAGCCTCAGTGACAAGTATTTCGATGAGGAAAAAATTGATCAAGTCAGAGCGTTTTACACCGAGTACAGTTGGAAATGTTGTTATAGCCAATACTGGTGAATATGTGTATCAAGTAACTCAAAATGGAGTTATCTCAAAGTTTGAATCGTCGGCTGGAGCAGAAAATATTCGCTGTTTTTTGGATCGTTTGAAAGATCATAAACCAAATTTTGTGGGGACACTTAAGCCCATTGCGATAGATCATGCCCATGAAAATGCGCAATGGTTAAATGGAATTGGAGCAGGGGCATGGTTCGAACTACATGAAACTCCTGTTGCTAATGAATTTCGATTTAGGCGCATTTCTTCATATGGAAATATAGACGTTGATGGGTTGTATAAAGTAAGTGATAATGGGTTTAATTATAAAGCATCATATAGCTTTACACATTATTCTAATTGCGCATTTTATCATATCGAACAACATGATAAGGTATATAGGTTCGATTTAATTGATAGGATTAATTAAGTGCAAAGACGGCGCTTAATTTAAAAGAGGGAATAGAAACTTTAAACTCTTTTGTGGTTGTGAAATTAACCATATTGTAATGCCCTTGCATCGCTCCAAATGGAGATGTTAATAAGCAACCTGAATTATAAGTGTGTGATTCTCCTGGTCTTAATACTGGCTTTTTTCCAATTACACCTTCACCATCAATAATCTCTACATTATTGAGAGCATCTAAAATTTCCCAGTGTCTGGAGTTTAATTGAACAGAATCTTTGCTTTGGTTTTCAATCGTAACTTTATAGCCAAAAGCAAAATGCACTTTATAATTTTTATAAAATGTGCCTTCGAAATTAGTTTCGACTGATATTTTTATACCTCTGGTGACCTGTTGTACCATCTTAGTTTTAAAGGATATACTTGATTCTATATCTAGTGCAAAAATACTAAATAAAGTATTAAGTAAGTTATTTTTTGGAAATCTTGGCTAAATTTAACGATATTTTAGATTATCAGTTTGTGATTGTAGCTGAACTGCTTTCTGTAAAGCCAATAATTTTGTCAAATCTTCCTAATATCACAAATTATCTTGAAGATACCTGTTGTTTCTCGTGATTATAAATAGGGAACTTATGTGATGTGATATAAGACTCTAACGTTTTAAAGAATGCAATTATATCATCGTGATCAACAGCGGTATTAATAGTGACTAGCCTTATAAAAGTTTCCCCATTAAAATTTCCATAGCCTACCATTAGTTTGGCGTTTTCATATAGTGCAGTGCATAATTCATCAGCGGGAATATCTCTATAATTAAAACACACAGAAATAGAATTTTCAAAACTGTAAAGCGTATAATCTGGATTGCTTTTGACGTAGTTTCTAGCCGTTTCAGCTAATTGGAATTGATGATCAACTATTTTTTCAATGCCATAAGTTCCTACCGATTTCCATAGAGTCCACAACTTTAAAGCATCGTTTCGTCTGCCACATTGCAGCGAAGTTTTACCTAAATTATATTCATCATCTTCTGTTTGATACAAATAATCGGCTTCGTTAGCAAATGAATGGTGAAGTTGTTCTTTGTGCTTGGTCAAAATTATGGAACAACTTAGAGGTGTGCCTAGCATTTTATGAGCATTTAAGCTAAATGAATCGGATGCTTCCAAACCATAGCTTAGATGTTTATATTTAGTACTAAATATAACTCCACCACAATAAGCGCCATCTACATGTAACCACAATTTAAATTTCTTGCATACCTTACTAATGGCCATGATATCGTCAAAAGCACCTAAAACGGTGGTTCCTGCTGTAGCATTTACAAAAAACGGCTCAAATCCGTTCTCAATATCGTTTTGTATAGCCGCGTTTAAATGGCTTACAGACATTTCTCCTTTGTGATTTGTTTTTATTAATCGTACTTGATTTCGACCTATACCAATTAATGCAGCATTTTTAGAAATCGAATAATGAGAGGCTTCAGAGCTGTACATGGTCATTTTATTTGAATGACCTTCATCTCTTATATTAGGATTTTTAGCGTCTCTTGCCATAATTATACCCATCATATTGCTCATGGATCCACCAGGTGCCAAGGTTCCTCCACTATTTACAGGGTATCCGGCGAGTTGACAAATGTTTTTAATGACTTCTTTTTCAATGAGAACTTGTGGTCCTGCAACCTTATAGGTATACATGCTGTTATTAAACATAACAGATAGTAATTCTCCAAGTGTGGACTTCCCTATTCGACCACCAAAAAGTTGATTGAAAAAGGATTTTGAGGCCGTTTTTGGAGTGCTTTTGATGAGTTCGACTAAAATTTCTTGAAAATCATTATCAAGAGTGGGGTGATCATTTAGTTTTAAATCGAGTTGTTCAATTAATCCATTTGCTACAAGAGGTTTAGTAACAGGGTTTTTAATTTCTTCAGCTAGTAAAACGTCACATAATTGCGAGAATAAAACAAGATCTTTATGCATAAGCTATCGTTAAGGGCTTTCGTTATATTGTAGTATATGTTTGTCAATAAAATATTAGAAACTTACAGAACTTAGTTTATCTAATTTGAATTTAGTTAGAAATGTTAAGAGAAGTCGTTTCTCCAAACCCAATAATCTTATCGTATCTGGCTCCTAAGTCTCTATAATACACTAAAACTTTATAATTATTCTCAGTTTGATCAAAATTTCCACTAATAGCACCTTCATCCAGAGTTCCATTGTTGTCTACTTGTACATACTTATAATTGTAAAATCCTTGTTTTAAAGTCAGATTTGTTTCGTAATAACCAGTACTCGGGTTAAATGCCATTTTAGTGTCATCTGTAATTGCGTAATTATTAAAATTACCATAGACATGAATATTCCTATCGTTTGATATTTCAGGATGCTGTATTGAGAAATGCAAAACCGTATAATCAGCTTCAATAGTAACATTATCGGTGTCTAAGGCAGTAATTAAAAAGTTCCCGTTAATATCTGGATTGTAGGTATACGGTCTATTTGCTCTTATGATATCTGTAAATAGATAATGGTTATAAATGTCCTTCAAATCTATAAATTGAACGCCTATATTGGCGCCTCGTACGTCTTTATTTTCAAAGTATAAATATTCATTACCTCCCCAAAAACTCGATTCAGTATCATATCTGTAAATGAGTTCTCTACCTAGGGTGTAAAGCGGTTTTAAATTGTTAATTGCCGTGTTAAGATTGTTATTTTGTATTACTAATGTCTTAATTGTTTGTTTGGGGTTATTGAATAATAGAGTTGATGATGAAATTTTGAAATCTACACATTGTTTTTGCTTTATATATTTCACATCGCGAGATCTCTTAATAGTAAGGCCTACATTAGCTAAATTTTCATAAATCATAAATTTGCGACTAAACATGAGTTCATTATCTTCATTATAGATTTTTAACATGTAATTCCCAGATAATTTTATTCGTGTCTGTGAATTTGGAATCTGTAAATTGTAATGTGAATAAATTTGGTATGTATTAAACGAATTTTCATAATTAACTATACGTACATTATCAAAGCCTTCAAGATATTCAGATTTCATAAGCCTTGATGGGGTCCAGTCAAAATTAAAGTGATCTATAACATAATAAAAATCGGCTTCGTCACCATTTATTGCGTCAAATTCTAGTTGAAGACGATTATTAAGTTTTAATATGGGCAATTCGCTTTCGTGTGTGTTACTTTTGAAAGTGATTGTTTTTATATAGTCTGGCGGTTGTACTTCGAATTCAACTTGGGAAAAAGCTAAATTTGAACAAAGTAACAGCGAGGTGATATATGTTATTAAGGTCTTCATGAAGTTTAATTTTCTGTGTAAATATAATCAAAATGTATGCCTAAAGGAAAAGCGCTATTTGGAATGATTATAAATAAATAACTATACTGTTCTAACGTGTGTTTTCATATAGAAAGTTGTAAATTTGCACGGATTTTTAGACAACTAATTTCAATATTCAAACATATGTCAAACGACATTCGTATCAAAAAAGGTCTAGATATAAAGCTTAAAGGTATTGCTGACAAAGTGAAAGAAAACGCTATTGTAAGCAACTTTTATTCAATGAGACCTGAAGACTTCCACGGTGTTATCCCTAAAATGATTGTAAAAGTTGGCGCGAAAGTAAAAGCAGGAGACCCTGTGTTTTATGATAAGGCTAACGAAGATGTAAAATTTGCATCCCCAGTATCGGGTGAGATCATGGAGATTACACGTGGCGAAAAACGTAAAATTTTAGCGATTAAAATTCAAGCAGATAAAGAACAAGTATTCCAAGATTTTGGAACGCTCAATTTGGATACTGCTAAAGCTGATGATGTTAAAAAACATTTATTGGTTTCTGGATGCTGGTCGTTTATTAAGCAACGCCCTTATGATATTATTGCTAATCCAGCGAACGCACCAAAAGCCATTTTTATTTCTGGCTATGCGAGTGCGCCTTTAGCTGCCGATTACGATTTTACATTGCAAGGTAAAGAAGCACAATTGCAAGCAGCCGTTACGGCTTTAGGAAAACTTACTGAGGGACAAGTTCATGTCTCTGTTGGTAAATCTTCCAACTCGCCATTGGCTGGATTATCTGGTATAGCGTTGCATAAAGTTTCTGGGCCACACCCTTCGGGAAATGTAGGAACTCAAATAAATAAAATTGACCCTGTAAATAAAGGCGAAGTTGTATGGACTATTAATCCGCATGACTTGGTTATTATTGGAGAGCTTTTACTGACTGGAAAATTTAATGCAGAGCGAATTGTTGCTTTGGTAGGTTCATTAGTAGAAAAGCCAAGATACTTTGTTACTAAATTAGGTTGCGAAATTGCAACTATAATTTATGATCATGGGATATCTAAAGATGCAAATGCTAGAATTATTTCTGGAAATGTATTAAGTGGAAAACATATTCAACCAGATGGTTACTTAGATTATTATAGCAATGTAATTTCTATAATCCCTGAAGGTGATGATTACGAGTTCTTTGGATGGACCAAGCCTATCTTTAATAAAGTGTCAACCTCTAGAGCTTTGACCTTTTCTTGGTTAACACCAAATAAGAAATTTGATTTAAATACAAACACCAATGGTGAGCATCGTGCTTTTGTAACAACAGGAACTTTTGAAGAGGTATTTCCATTGGATATTTTTCCAATGCAGTTATTAAAAGCTTGTATGTATAATGATCTTGATGAAATGGAAGCTTTAGGAATGTACGAAGTGGCACCTGAAGATTTTGCTTTAACTGAGTTTGTTTGTGTATCTAAACAACCACATCAGGATATTATTAGAAGAGGTTTAGATGTAATGATTAAAGAAATTGGATAATTATTCATTAGACATAGTAAAATGAAAAATTTTAAAAAATGAGTTTAAAAAGTACATTACATAACTTAAAAGAAAAGTATAAAGGCACTAAAATGGCTCCTGCGTTTAACGCAATCCATACCTTTTTATACTTGCCAAATGAGACCACACATAATGGGACTCATATAAAGGCAGCCGATGATTTAAAGCGTACAATGAACACCGTGATATTGGCATTGGTTCCTTGTTTGTTATTCGGAATGTTTAATGCGGGTTATCAACATAATTTAGCAATAGGTGAAGTTCAATCGGCAACAGGTAGTTTCTTTAGTGCAGCATTCTGGACTTTAGATAATTTCATGATTGGTTTCTGGAAAATATTACCATTAGTCATTGTGTCTTACGGAGTAGGTTTAGGTGTTGAATTTTTATTCGCCATTATAAAAAAACACGAAGTAGAAGAAGGGTACTTAGTAACAGGAATGTTAGTGCCGCTTATAGTTCCTATAGATATCCCATTATGGATGCTTGGAGTAGCGGTTGTATTTGGTGTTGTCATTGGTAAAGAAGTATTTGGAGGTACAGGAATGAATATTTTAAACCCTGCATTAACCATTAGAGCTTTTTTATTCTTCGCATATCCTACTTGGATGAGTGGTGATAAAGTTTGGGTAGAAGGGGCTGTTGAACGAACAAAAGAAATTGCAGGAGGCGCTAATCTTGATGCAATTTCAGGAGAAACAATATTAGGAAGTCTAGCCCAGAATCAACCGCTTGGATACGATTGGTTAGATATGTTCTACGGTATCATTCCTGGTTCAGTTGGTGAAACATCAACCCTTTTGATATTATTGGGAGGGCTGTTCTTAATCTTTTCAAAAATTGGAAGTTGGAGAATCATGTTATCTGCGGCAGCAGGTGCATTAGCAATGGGATTGATTTTTAACGGTGTTGTTGATTCGGGATGGATTACAGAAAGCAGCAAGTTTTATGGCCTAATGAGCACTACCTGGTGGCATCACTTATTAATTGGTGGTTTTGCATTTGGTGCTGTTTACATGGCAACCGATCCTGTAACTGCGTCACAAACAAATAAAGGTAAATGGATTTACGGATTTTTAATTGGATTTATTTCCATATTAATTCGTGTATTCAATCCAGCATATCCTGAAGGTGTGATGTTGGCCATTCTATTAATGAATGTATTTGCACCTACAATTGACCATTATGTGGTTCAAGGGAATGTGAAAAGAAGATTAAAACGTGCAAAAGTTAAAACGGTATAAGGATGGAAAAGAGAACTGATAAAAATTCATATACAATACTATTTGCCATTGGAATGGTGTTGATAGTAGGGTCGATATTAGCGTATGCTGCATCGGCTTTGAAACCTAATATTGATGAAAATAAACGGATAGAAAAACAGCAAAATATTCTATACGCTATGGGTGTCAATGAAAATGAAGAAGGGAGCATGGCTTTTGTGTCTAAAGATGTGATTGCTGGAGAATTTGCTAAATACATCACAAAGCAATTAGTGATTCAAGATGGGAACGTAACCGAAGATGAGAATGCTTACTTAATTGATGTGAAAAAGGAACAAACAAGTGCTAAAGCTGGAAACAGCAGACGCTTACCATTATTTGTTGGAGAAAGAGATGGGAAAACATTTTATGTAGCCCCAATTCGTGGTAAAGGACTATGGGATGCTGTTTGGGGATTTGTAGCGATGGACAATGATATGGTCGTTCAAGGCGCATTTTTTGATCATAAAGGAGAGACCGCTGGCTTAGGAGCAAATATTAATAAGCGTTTCTTTATGGATGATTTTATAGGAGAACAATTATTTGATGCTTCTGGATCATTTAAAGGAATTACAATATCAAAAAGTAATGCAGACCCTTTAAATAAAGACAAAACAGATAACGAGATAGACGCAATTGCAGGAGCAACCATTACAGGTGATGGTGTCTCGGCAATGTTAAGAAGCGAATTAAAGTTATATCTGCCTTATTTCAAAACTTTAAAAAACAATTAATTTATGGGACTTTTATCAAAAAAAGACAGCAAATTAATATTAGATCCGTTAGCGGATAACAATCCAATTACAATTCAGGTATTAGGTATTTGTTCTGCTTTAGCAATTACAGCTGAGCTTGAAGCTGCTATTGTAATGTCTATTTCAGTATTATTTGTATTAGGATTGGGAAATGTAGTTATCTCTTTAATAAGAAATATAATTCCATCAAAAATTAGAATAATTGTACAACTTACAGTTGTTGCAGCATTGGTAATTATTGTGGATTTGGTACTTAAAGCATTTGCCTACGAACTGAGTAAAACCTTATCAGTTTTCGTTGGGTTAATTATCACGAACTGTATTATCATGGGACGATTCGAAGCTTTTGCTTTGGGTAATGGCCCTTGGCGTTCATTTTTAGATGGCATTGGAAATTCTTTAGGATATGGTGTTATTCTTATTATAGTAGGATTCTTTAGAGAATTATTAGGGTCTGGTACTTTATTAGGAATTGAGGTATTAGGAGATCCAATTGCAAAAACAGGATTATATGCAATGGGATATGAAAATAACGGATTCATGTTATTATCACCGATGGCATTAATTGTTGTGGGTATTATTATTTGGGTACAACGTAGTAGAAATAAAGCATTAATTGAAGATCATTAGACGCTAAGCGTCGTTATACTGAACTTGATTCAGTATCTCAACACTGAAAATAATATGGAATATTTAGAATTATTTTTTAAATCAATATTTATAGACAACATGGTATTTGCTACATTCCTAGGAATGTGTTCTTACCTTGCAGTCTCTAAAAAAGTATCTACGGCCGTTGGGCTTGGAGCTGCAGTGATATTTGTGCTCTTAGTTACAGTGCCATTAAACTGGTTGTTAGATCAGTATTTATTACAAGAAGGGGCATTGGCGTGGTTAGGAGAAGAGTATGCACAATACGATTTGAGTTTCTTATCCTTTATCATGTTTATTGCAACCATTGCAACGATGGTACAATTAGTAGAAATCATTGTAGAAAAGTTTTCACCTTCTTTATATAACTCACTGGGAATCTTTTTACCACTTATTGCCGTAAACTGTGCAATTTTGGGAGGTTCGTTATTTATGCAGTCACGTGAAATTCCAACTTTAGGACTGGCAACGGTTTATGGATTAGGTTCTGGAATAGGTTGGTTTTTGGCAATTCTAGCCATTGCAGCTATTCGTGAAAAGATTAGATATTCTAACGTGCCACCGGCATTAAGAGGATTAGGTATTACATTCATTATTACAGGATTAATGGCTATTGGATTCATGAGTTTTGGTGGAATGTTAACCGGGGGAGATGAAGAAGTAACAGAAGAACCAAAAGCAGTTATGATAGACCAGAAGGATGAAGTAAAAGATGAGGATAAAAAAGACATCGCTGATAACACAATTAAAGTAGTCGAGTAACATGATTTTAGCCGCAGGAACATTAGGAACAATAATAGCAACCGTAGTTGCTTTCTTGATTATAACACTGGGATTGGTATCGCTGTTGTTATTTGTTAAACAAAAATTATCACCATCTGGTCCCGTAAAGATTACCATTAATGGTGAACGTGAAATTGAAGTCGCTTCGGGTGATAGTTTATTGACAACTTTGGGTGGTCAAAAGATATTTTTACCATCTGCATGTGGTGGAGGTGGAACATGTATTCAATGTGAATGTCATGTAAATTCTGGTGGAGGTGAAGCTTTGCCAACAGAAACGCCTCATTTCAGTAGAAAAGAATTAAAACATGGCGTTCGTTTAGCATGTCAGGTTAAAGTAAAACAGGATATGGATATCTCTATACCTGAAGAAATATTTGGTATAAAAAAGTGGGAAGCTACCGTAGTAAGAAACTACAATGTTGCCTCATTTATTAAGGAGTTTGTTGTTGAAATTCCTGAAGATATGGGTTACAAAGCTGGGGGATACATTCAAATTGAAATCCCACCATGTGAGGTGAAATATACAGACATGGATATTACGGCACACCCAGAAGAACATGAAACACCAGATAAATTTCAAGAAGAATGGGATAAGTTTAAACTTTGGCCATTGGTAATGAAAAATACTGAAACGATAGAGCGCGCCTATTCAATGGCTTCATATCCTGCAGAAGGACGTGAGATCATGTTGAATGTTCGTGTAGCTTGTCCTCCATTTGATCGAAATATAGGGGGCTGGATGGATGTAAATCCCGGGATAGCATCTTCTTATATATTTAATCAAAAACCAGGTGACAAAGTAACTATTTCTGGACCTTATGGTGAATTCTTTATCAATGAGTCTGAAGCAGAGATGTTATACGTTGGTGGTGGAGCCGGTATGGCACCAATGCGTTCACACCTATACCACTTATTCAGAACCTTAGAAACAGGTAGAAAAGTAACCTATTGGTATGGTGGGCGTTCTAAACGTGAATTGTTCTATTTAGATCACTTCCACAAATTAGAAAAAGATTTTCCTAATTTTAAATTCTACTTGGCCTTATCTGAACCAATGGAAGAAGATAATTGGAAAGTAAAAGAGACTATTGATGCACCAGGAGATGGGTTCGTTGGATTTATACACAATTGTGTTATCGACAACTATTTAAGCCTTCACGAAGCACCAGAGGATATTGAATTGTACTTTTGTGGGCCTCCATTAATGAACAAAGCTGTTCAAAAAATGGGTGAGGACTTCGGTCTTGCCGATGAGAATATTAGATTTGATGATTTTGGAGGCTAATCGCTAAGCGATATTTGATTGAAAGGTCATTACAAGATAAAAATAACAAAAACCAACACTTAAGTGTTGGTTTTTTTATTGCTTTATTTTTCGAGTTTACGGATTTCATTTAGAAATTCGTGCATAGCCTTTGGTAAAGTCGAGACATGATCTCCTTGTAGTTCCGTTAATCTCATATGAGTCTGCTTTTTGGGATATAAACTATCAACCAAGTTATTGTAATACTTGAAATCATCATTACTGCCTATATAAGTATGATGATTAATAACCATATTTTCTAAATGATATAATGGCAATCTGAAATAATTTTCTTTTTCATTTTTGTAGTCATATGGGAATTTAATCATGTCATCTTCAGTCGCCCATTGTTTTATTAAATCAAAGTCGTACAAACCAGCACTGCTAGCGCTTAACTTTATAGGTAAATCATCATGTAATGTTAAATTAAGAGCAATACCTCCACCAACACTCCATCCAAAAACATATATTCTGTCCTTGTCAACATATGGTTGACTTGCAATCCAATTTATCGCAGCTTTAGCATCTTTCACTTCTCCCATAAACAGCTCGAAATTGCCTGGATTTCCATTTTCGCCCCTATATGAAGGGGCAAAAACTATATAGCCTTTATCAGTAAAAGCTTTGGTGTTTTCTTCTTGATTATACCCCAGAGCAAAGCCACCATGCAAGTAGACAATTACTGGTTTCTTATTGGTTGAATCGATGTGTTTTGTGTTAAGTAGTGCTGTTAATTGCATATCGTCTGATGTGTAATTAACCAACTTAAAATCGTTTTTTAAATCAACGAAATCTTTATAACTCTGAAATGATTTTTCCTTTAGGATAAGTTTAGTCTCAAACTCCTCCCATTGGTCTGTATATGATTGCTTGCAGCTAAATAGTGTAGATGCAATTAGTAGTAATAGTGAAGTTTTTTTTAGATTTAACATTTTCTTCATTTTAACAGATTATAACTTAATGATACTGTTAAATTGAATTTGTTACAAAAAACAACTTGGTCTTCCGGCTTTTTAATATAGGTTTGATAATAATTGAGAACTAGGTCTTATTCAATTCTTCTTTGAGCATATTAATTACGCGTTCGTTTTCCTTGAGGTTTTTATAGAGTAAGACGGAAATAATATTTCTTTGAACCTTTACAGATTTTATTAAAGGTAAATAAATACTGTCTTCTTTGAGTGTATCGATATTGTTTGGTACAAGTGGCACATCAAAAGGTTTGTTAAGATTAAATTTATCATCGTCATAACTAAATAATCTATCAATATGTGCCTGACGATCCGGTTGAAAGGATTCGAAATATTCCATTTCTTCCAATAGTCTCTTATGTGTCAATTCAAACAATTCGACAATATTTTTTCTAAGATTATCCGAAGTAATAATATCGTAACCAACGTTTTTTAATCCTTCATACCCCGCAAACGACAACGATAAGTTTGTTCCAGGTTTACGGGCATGCTGAAAATGTATATTTAGAGTTTCTGAATATTCTAAATCTTTTTCAAAAAACGAAATCACTATATTACTGGACTTGTTCCAAATAGATCTATTTAAAGAGTCAGAGGTCATACTTTTGTAATTACCTTCTAAAGAACTTAAAAGCTCTGTTAATACCTTCTTTTCTTGTTTTAGTTTTTTCCTATTCTCAGTCCAGTTATTGATACTTAATGCAATCAAGATACCGATAACAACAAGAACAATTTCACCAATGGCATATTTTAAGTATTTGCCTGTTTCGCCTGTTTCCATTAGTTCTTTTCTTATATGTCTAAAGAATTGAATCATGAGTTATTTCTCTATATATTGGTTTTGACCTGTCATTTGCCAATGTCCAAGCGAAATAGGGATATTACCAATACTATTGAGTGTGTCAAAAAAATCTTTGGTTACAAAAGGTTTATTATTAAGTTCTTGAATTCTGGCATAGTCTGCCAAAGCATTCTCAAGTAAATATTTTCCGGTAATGTAACTGGTGCCATATCCCGGTTGGCGTAAATACAAATGTTGCTCAAAAATGAGAAGTTCCTTTTCGGTTTTCATCCATCCACGTGGGGTATATTCGGAGTGAATGCCACCAGCTTCCTCCATAGTCATTTCATTGGCATGGGCGTAAAGTGAACCTAGTCCTCTCGCAGCACGTTGCGCTATCATGATATACACAATCTCTTTGGTTCTAGGGCTATCATCATATAAGCCAGCTTGCATGAACATTTCTTCTACAGCTGTTGCAGTACCCTCGTTTCGCGAATCAAAAATATTGTATAATAAAGGCCCTTTTCTTATCTCACTTTCATGTGGTTCAATATCCATTCTTGCTAGTTCAAACCAGTGATAAAAGTGAGAATACAACGGTCTTGGATCATAATGTTCACCAATCAGGAAAAAATTACGTTTTTCTTTTGGCACGAATTCACCCAAGTGTTCTCTTAATGCTGGATCAAAATATGGTTTTACGGTCACGATTTCTTGATCATCTAAAAAGTTGATTAAACTCTTGGCTGCTTCATCGGCCATTTTATTATAGGCTTCTGATGAACTAGCATCAATTAATTCCGGAAGAATTCTGTTTCTGTGTTCTTCTAATTTTAAGGAGGTCCAAGCGCGAGCAAGTTCTCGTTTTAAGATCATCACCTCATCATCCCACGTTAAGGGCACTAAATGCACATTTTGTAAATACCATGAGTAATTATCTTTACCAATGCCAGACGCTCCCGTTTTAGAATTCGATTCTTTTTGCAACCAAGAAACTAAATCGTTAGTAGAAGCAATAGCATCATTAATTACTGAAATCATTTCTTCGTCCTCTTTAATTTTAGGTTTCATTTTTAATTCAGTGAGAACAACACTTTGGTGTTGTATGTCTCTAATGCCAGTAATCCATAAATCTTTGGCATTCCCGATTAAATTTTCCTTGGCCTGATTGTTAAGGGGTTCAATCACGTTTAAGTCCTTTAATAATCGGGTTCTTTCTTGACTCGTTAATGGGAATGTATAAGTCCATAGCTCAGTAGTACCGTGATGTGTTGGACCTTCATGGGCGGGAACATCACTTTTATAACTCCAAACTGTTTTATAATAAGCAGGGTCACGAACCCAAGGTTTTAAAATACGATGATTAAAATCATAGCCATTCATTTCTGCCCAAACAATCATCCAATCTACTTTGTTTGGGATGGACCAATTGATAGTATCTATCGCTATTAACTGCTCTTTTTGTGCAATAAAATATGGCCATCGCTTTTCGAAAGTTTCTTTTGTGTAATCTGGAGCGCCATCGCGAAGAGGTGGTTTTTCAAAAGCCCGCCAATCATGGAAAAGTTTTGCCAAATCAGCATAATCGTTTGAAGTAATAATTGAATTTTTGGTATTGGTTGAGGTATTTGAGTTTTCTTCTTTTTTCTCAGATTGACAACTTGTTGTGAGTAAAACTAAAAAGGATAACGCATTGATTATCAGTTTTTTCATGTGCTTCATATTTTTGGTAATAATTAATTATTTGTGTTAATTCATCATTTATTAGTTGAAGTATTTTTTTTGAAGCCTCATTTGAACGCGCTATATTTGATAAATGCCAACGTCGAATTCCTGATATGTGCATTAAATTAGTTTCATAATAATGATCATAAATTATCCCATTATCCCATTATCCCATTATCCCATTATCCCATTATCCCATTATCCCATTATCCCGTCTCCATCTATGTCTTGTGATAGATGTGTTTCTAGAGCAACTAAAGTTTTTTTTAATAATGCCTTTGTACTTTGTAACTGTTCTTCTAATGCTGCTACACGATCTTCTAAAGTTTCTGATTTAGATTTTTGTTTGTCTAGTTCGTCTTGTTGGAGTAAATCCCAAAATATCCCCATAGTTTTATGTTGTGTTGGTTTGTCTTAATTTTATGCTTTTATTTCTAGTTCTGTAACTATTTTACTAGTTAAATTCTTCATTGATTTGATTTCAATTGTTTGTTTCTTAAGGCCATAAGAATCCTTATAACTACTAGGATGATTTCGCCAGTACCGTATTTTAGATATTTGTCTGTTTTGTTTTCGTGAATAAGTTGTTGGCGATAACTCCAAAAGAATTTAATCATTTTCTTACAAAGGGTTATAAGCAGACAAGTTGCTACTGTAGTTTTGGTTGGTTATTGTTTTTAAAGTTAAACAATTTTATTCAATAAGATTTTAGCAGTAATTTTGCAGCATGAGTAAAACACTTACAAAGCAAGAACTACACAATTTAGCTATGAATCATGTTGGTAAGGATTTAGAGCAACGAGGGTTCGAATTTATTGCCATAAATAGTAAGCTTAAAAAACACCCACAGTTTGTGTGCATGGATAAAAATAAACAGTACTTTTTTGTTATTGTTAAAGCGGTTTTACTACCAGAGAATCCTAACAATTATGATGTGATTTGGATGGAATCGTTTAAAAAACATGCGCAAGATAACGATGCAAAAGTGTTATACGCTGGTGTTGGTTTAGGAAATAAAGACGATGAAAATCTTCCAATATATTTAAATGAAGAATATTTGATAGAATATAATGGCATACAACTAGTAGAAACAAATCTTAATTAGAACCAAGATGCAAGATTCAAGAATAATTGAAAATCGTCATTTCAATCGCAGAGAGAAATCATATTATTTTAAAATGATAAAGAATTTCGCTTTTATTTTCTCAGTATGTTTTGTTATTTCCTGTAAAGAAGAACTTAAAACGAAACGTATAACAGGAACTGTTTTTGGAACCGCTTATTCAGTGCAATATGCAACGTATAATGACGATGCAGATCTGGAAGTGCAGTTTGATAAATTATTTTATGAGATTAATGCTTCCATGTCTACCTACCAAGTCAATTCAATAATTTCAAAAATCAATAATAATGAAGAAGCCATCATTGACGCTCATTTTGAAACCGTATTTGATGCTTCTAAAACCATTTGTAAAAATACCCAAGGGGCTTTTGATCCTACAATAGGTGTTTTGGTGAACGCTTGGGATTTTGGGCCTGAAGGAAAGATAGCAAACTTAGATAGTTTGAAAATTGACAGCTTAATGGGGAGTGTAGGATTCGATAAAGTAAGCTTGTTCGAAAATGTGGTATTAAAATTGAATAAAGAGACTCGATTGGATTTTAATGCTATTGCTAAAGGCTATGGTGTTGATGTCATTTCAGCCTATTTAAATACTCAAAATATTACGGATTACCTCGTTGAAATTGGCGGGGAAATTCGTGTAAGTGGGATTAATACAACAAGTGGTAATGCGTGGAGAATTGGGGTTGAGAACCCTAATTTTGATGGATCACAATCAATTATGAAAGCCATTTCACTTTCAGACGAATCCATGGCTACATCAGGGACTTATAGAAAATATAAAATTGATAAATATGGGAATCGTTATGCTCATATTATTGATGCTAAAACTGGATATCCTAGTAAAACTAGTTTGCTAAGTATATCGGTAATTGCTAAAGACTGTATGAGTGCAGATGCCTATGCAACAGCTTTTAAAGCGATGGGCATTGAAAAGGTAAAAGTGTTTTTGAAGAAGCATCCAGAATTGAAAGTGTTTCTGATTTTTGAAAATGAAAATAAAGAATTAGAAACCTTGAGTTTAAATGGTTTTCCTGAAGAATAATTGAATTTCAAAAAGTTGTCTTTATAATGGCGAACAGCGCGAGAAATTACACATATTGATGGTGGCTTATTGCTATTTTATTTTGTCACAACAGGAATAAGTTCTCCTGGAGCCAGACAATATTTTGTAATCTCTTCTTTAGACAATATGTTTGTATAATCTACGGCTTCAACAGTAAAACCAACACTGCGAAGTTTATCAAAATAATCACGGCCATATACTCGTACATGATCATATTGACCAAAGATCTCGGCACGTTCTTTTTTGTCTGTAATGCTATCATCTTCAAAAGTTACAGCTCGAGATAAATCTTGCGGAATTTGAAAAACACCCATTCCCCCAGGTTTTAAAATCCGAAACAATTCACTCATTGCTTTTGTGTCATCAGGAATGTGCTCAAGGACATGATTACAGAAAATAGTATCAAACGCATTATCTTCAAACGGCAAATCACATATATCTGCCTTCACATCAGCTAAAGGAGATTCCAAATCTGTTGTCAAGTAATCTAGATTAATCATGTTTCTAAAGCGCTTGTAAAATGCTTGCTCTGGAGCAAAATGCAATACTTTTATTTTAGAATTAAAGAAATCAGTTTCATTTTGTAAATACAGCCATAATAATCTATGACGCTCTAAGGACAACGTCGATGGTGATAGCACATTATCACGCTGCTTACCATAACCATAAGGTAAAAAGCTTTTAAAACTTTTATTGTCAATAGGATCAGTAAATTTGTTGCCTTTTAAGAAAAATGCTAAAAAAGGGCGCGCCGTATAGCTCAACCTTATTAGAAATGGTCTTGGAAAAAAATTGAGTATAAATTTGAAGAGTTTTTTCAAGAATAGAAATTATTTGTAGTCCTCTCTAACTGGGCTAAATACATCAGTAAGTTTACAATTGGTAATTGCTTTTCCACCGTGTTCGATGTTAGAAGGAATTGTTACGATCATTCCGGGTTCATAAATTTTGGTTTCACCATTACAGGTCATTTCAAATTGGCCTTCAATAATTTGTGTGGATTGTTCATGGATATGTGAATGTAAAGGTAATTTGGACCCAGCTTCAACTTCCCAAAATCCAATGGTAAAGTTATCCATATGCACAAATCTACCTTTAAATCCTTTGATAATTTCTTTTGGTGCAATTTCTAAAATGTTCATATGATACTTATAAAATTAATGCTGTTTTCCTGAATTCATTTTCTTCGTCACTTTTAATTCCTAAAGCTTCATAAACATATGCAAAAGTAGATAGCAATTCAGGTTTTCCATTAACTATAGCAACGTCATGTTCAAAATGTGCACTAGGTTTACCATCTAAAGTTGTAATTGTCCAACCATCTCGATGCTGCTTGATACGCTGAGTTCCCAGATTTATCATAGGCTCAATAGCGACAACCATACCTTCTATGAACTTTTTACCACGACCTCTTCGTCCATAGTTTGGCATTTCAGGATCTTCGTGCATTTTACGCCCTAATCCATGACCTACCAATTCTCGAACTACACCGTAACCATGTTTTTCACAATGGTTTTGAATGGCATATCCGACATCTCCAACGCGGTTATTTGCTTTAAACTCACGTATGCCTACATATAATGATTCCTTCGTTACTTGTAATAATTTTTCAGTTTCAGGGTCAATTTCACCAACTGCAAAAGTATAGGCGTGATCACCATAAAAATCATTTTTAATAGCGCCACAATCAATTGAAATAATATCACCTTCAACTAAAGGATCATTATTAGGTATTCCATGAACTACTTGAGCATTTGGACTCATGCAAAGTGTGTTTGGAAAATCGTATAATCCTAAAAAACCTGGTATCGCTCCCTGATCTCTGATACATTCTTCAGCAATCTTATCTAATTCTAATGTGCTAACACCTGGTTTTACAGCTTTGGCAATCTCTCCTAAAGTTTTAGATACTATTAATGCACTTTCACGCATTAATTCAATTTCTTCTTGTGTTTTTACTACTATCATGTTAAAAAAATATGGGCAAAGATACTTAAAAATTAAATGCTAATAATATTTCTTGTAATATGACTTTTGACAGTTTTTCTATAAGGGATTATCAATAATTTTGCAGTATAAATATAATGAGCATGTATAAGTTAGTGAGTGCTGAAGAAGCAGTAAAAGTTATTAAATCTAATAGTAGAGTATATATTCAGGCTGCTGCTGCGGCACCTCAAGTTTTAATTATAGCCATGACTGAGCGTCATGAGGAGTTGGCAAATGTAGAGATTTGTCAATTGCATACCGAAGGAGCAGCACCTTATGCTAATCCAGAGCTAAGAGATAGTTTTCATGTAAATTCTTTCTTTATTGGAAAAAATGTAAGACATACTTTAAAAGCTGGAAATGGCTCCTATACACCTGTGTTTTTAAGTGAATTACCATTGCTTTTTAAACGTAATATTATCGATTTGGATGTGGCACTTATTCACGTGTCAGTTCCAGATAAACATGGCTATTGTTCATTGGGTGTTTCAGTTGAGGCCACTTTAGCCGCAATTGATAATGCCAATATTGTTATTGCTCAGGTAAATCCTCAAATGCCAAGAACTCATGGGGATGGAATTATTCATCATACTGAAATTGATTTGTTTGTAGAGTGTAATGAAGAATTACCAGCTCATGACATGGTTGCTCCAACTCCAATTGAACAACAAATTGGTGACCATGTAGCGAGTTTGATTGAAGATAGAAGCACATTGCAAATGGGGATAGGTTCTATTCCTAATGCGGTATTAACACGTCTTACCAATCATAAAGATTTAGGTTTGCATACCGAAATGTTTTCAGATGGTGTGATAGACCTTATTTTAAAAGATGTGATTAATGGTAATTATAAAAGTATAAATCCAGGACGTGCATTGGCCACTTTTTTAATGGGTTCAAAACGGTTATATGATTATGTAGATGATAACCCATTTATTGAAATGCGAGCTTCAGATTATGTCAATGATGTTTCTATAATTAAACAAAATCCGAGAATGGTAGCGATTAATTCTGCTATTGAAGTTGATTTAACGGGACAAGTTTGTGCGGATTCTATTGGAACTAAAATGTACTCGGGTGTGGGTGGTCAAATGGATTATATTCGTGGAGCCTCGTTAAGTGAAGGGGGTAAGGCCATCATTGCATTACCGTCAACAACAAAATCTGGAATTAGCAGAATTGTACCTTGCTTAAATCCTGGTGCTGGTGTGGTCACAACAAGAGCCCATGTTCATTATATTGTTACTGAATATGGTATTGCCAATCTGTATGGTAAGACGATCACAGAGCGAGTTAGAGCATTGGTGAATATTGCACACCCAGATCATCGAGAGGCCATAGATAAATCCTATTTTGAATTTATAAGTAAATAAGAATTATTTAAAGAAATTGAAGAAGCTTTTTTTCTTTTTTGATTGCTTATGATCAGGTGACGAATTTGTGAGCTTTTGATAAATTTCTCCCCAGCCAAATAAGCCGCCAATATTTCTGTCGTCTATAAATATATCGGCATGTATTTTTCGGCTTTTTGTATAATCAAATTGTTCTTCTGGGAAGCTTTTGTTAACAGCATAGAATACAATGCCTTGTTCCTCGCAATAAGCAATGGTTTCCTCGAGGCGAACACCACTTCTATAAGTCCATAAAATCAGTAAATGTCCATCTTCTTGAAGTCTCTTCAAGGTTTCAAAAGCGAAAATGATTGGTTTCCCTATCCCTGGATATTCATCTTCAACGATGGTTCCGTCAAAATCTACAGCTATTGTTTGTTTATTATTAAAATTCACACGATTAACTTTTAGTTAATTTGGTAATTATAAATTAAAATAAAATTGAAAACGTGTGTAATCACTAGGTTCACACATTAAAAATTTTAAGCAAAACCTTCCGTATAGGAATCTTTAAAATTTGTTGATGGTCGTTTCATCCTTGTAAAAAAAGTTTATACTAAAGTAATGAATTTTGTGTCATTACTTCTGGTTTTTCAATTCCAATGAGTTTTAAAATGGTAGGAGCGAGGTCTCCAAGGACCCCATCATTAATAGTTTTAAGATCCTTATCAATTAGAATGATTGGTACAGGGTTAGTCGTGTGTGCGGTATGAGGTGAACCATCTGGATTAATCATTGTCTCACAATTACCGTGATCAGCAATTAATATGGTGGTATAATCATTTGCTAAAGCAGTCGTTATAACTCTTGAAACACATTCATCAACGGCCTCACAAGCTTTAATGGCAGCATCCATAACACCAGTATGACCAACCATATCACCATTTGCAAAATTCAAACAAACAAAATCTACATCACCTCTTTGAAGTTCAGGAATGAGAGCATCGGTTAACTCAAAGGCACTCATTTCTGGTTTTAAATCGTAGGTTGCCACTTTTGGTGAATTTCTTAAGATTCGTGTTTCGCCTGCAAATGGAGCTTCTTGTCCTCCCGAAAAGAAGAAAGTTACATGAGGATACTTTTCTGTTTCTGCAATTCGGATTTGTTTTTTATTGTGCGTTTCTAATACCTCGCCTAAAGTTTGATTTAAATTATCTTTTCTATAAACGATGTTTATATTTTTAAATGTTTCATCATAATTGGTCATGGTAACATAATGCAAGTTTAATTTATGCATGTTTTGTTCATGAAAATCTTCTTGAGATAATGCTTGAGTAAGTTGTCTACCGCGATCTGTTCTAAAATTGAAAAAAATGATAACATCATCATCTTTGATAGTCGTTTTTGGCTGATTTGAATTGTCAACCATTATAATTGGATTTAAAAATTCGTCTGTGATATCCTCATCATAACTATTTTGAATAGATTTTAGGGCATTCTTCGAATGTTTGCCAATACCGTTAACAATAGCGTCATAAGCAAGCTTTACACGTTCCCAACGTTTATCTCTATCCATGGCATAATAACGCCCTGTAATTGTTGCAAGTTCTGCATTTGATTTTTCGAGATGTTCTTCAAGTTCAGAAATAAATCCGTAGCCAGATTTAGGGTCTACATCACGTCCATCGGTAAAAGCATGTACAAAAGTGTTGTTTAGGCCATAGTCTTTAGCCGCATCAAGTAGTCCAAATAAGTGATTTATATGAGAGTGAACGCCACCATCACTTAGTAAGCCCAGTAGATGTACATTCTTATTGTTGACTTTGGCGTAATTAAAAGCTTCTACTAATGTAGGTTCTGTATTTAGCGTTTTGTTTTTAACGGCTAGATTAATCTTAACTAAATCTTGATAAACAATTCTTCCTGCTCCAAGATTCATATGTCCAACTTCACTGTTTCCCATCTGTCCTTCAGGTAATCCTACATGCAAACCGTCTGTGCGTAAACTGGCGCTTGGATAATTTTTATAAAGATTATCAATAAAGGCGGTATTGGCATGATCGATTGCCGAAACTTTTGGGTCTGGAGATTTTCCCCAACCATCGAGTATCATGAGGATTACTTTCTTATTCATAGGATATACTTAAACTACAAAGTTAAAAAGAAAATCCTGCTAAGCGCTAGGAATGATGTAGAAACTACGATATCGTTTGAGTAAATTAGGTTAAAATTATCAATAGTTGCTTCAATTTATTAGTCACTAATCCAAATTGAATTATCTTTGATTAAAATAGAAAGGCTAATGACTTTTAAGTTTAAGATTATTGAAAAGGATGCTATTTCAACTGTTATTCCAATGATGCAAATTCTAACTGAGAATAAATTTTCGGATGCCATTTTAGAGTCGCGTTTTGCTGAAATGGTTACTCAAAATTATGAGTGTGCAGGTATTTATGAGGGAGATGCCTTAATTGGAATATGTGGCATGTGGTTTTGTACACGTCATTATTCTGGTAAAAGTGTTGAAGTTGATCATGTATATATTGATGATGCCTATAGAAATCAGGGTTTAGGAAGACAATTTTTTGAATGGATTTATGAATATGTGAAGCAAAAAGGATGTGAATCTATAGAACTAAACACCTATGTTCAAAATCATCCATCTCATAAGTTCTATTATAATCAAGGGTTTAAAATTTTAGGTTATCATTTTGTGAAGAAGTTGTGATTTTATTTTATTTGCAGAGATAGTTTATATATATTTGCCGTCGGAAATGCGAGAGTAGCTCAGTTGGTAGAGCGTCAGCCTTCCAAGCTGAATGTCGCCGGTTCGAACCCGGTCTCTCGCT
>CAJXVU010000035.1 GCA_913062555.1 uncultured Bacteroidota bacterium | reverse complement strand
TGCACCGAAGAGATAAACATTAGAGATGTTTATTTTAAATAAAAAAATAGCACCAATAATTATTACTAAATCTATAAGCCCAAATAAAGGGGTGATTAAATTTGAATGCCTTCCTTGTTTATATGCCACTTTATTTCTTTATATGGTTTGCAAAATCCTTATGTTCACTTTTGTATAATTGTTCTTTTGACAGCCCTCTAAAATAATCAAAAGTTTTCTTCATTCCTTCTTTTCTCCCTACTTTAGGCTCCCAATTCAAGAGTTTTTTTGCTAAAGTAATATCGGGTTGCCGCTGTAAAGGGTCGTCTGTTGGGAGCGCTTTAAAAATAATCTTTTGTTTGGTATTGGTTAATCTAATGATTTCTTCGGCAAAATCTCGTATTGTAATTTCTTCTGCATTCCCAATATTAACAGGATATGTATACTCACTTAATAATAGTCTATAAATCCCCTCAACTTGATCATCAACATAACAAAAGGAACGGGTTTGTAATCCATCTCCAAAAATTGTCAAGTCCTCACCTCTTAATGCTTGCCCCATAAAGGCCGGTATCACTCGTCCATCATTCAGTCGCATTCTAGGACCATAGGTATTAAAGATACGCACAATACGTGTCTCCAAACCATGAAATCTGTGGTAAGCCATCGTGATTGACTCTTGGAATCGTTTAGCTTCATCATAAACCCCTCTAGGTCCAATGGTATTTACATTCCCATAGTAATCTTCAGTTTGGGGATGCACTAGTGGATCGCCATAGACTTCGGATGTTGATGCTATTAAAATCCTTGCTTCTTTGGCTTTTGCTAATCCTAATAAATTATGAGTTCCCAAAGAGCCTACTTTTAAGGTTTGGATCGGAATTTTCAAATAATCTATTGGACTTGCAGGCGAGGCAAAATGTAATATATAATCCAGTTCGCCTTCAATTTTCACAAACTCGGTGACATCATGCTCTATTAATTTAAAGTTCGAGTGCTCTTTAAGGTGTTCAATATTAGAGATGGCCCCCGTTATAAAATTATCCATACCAATAACAAAATAGCCTTCCTTAATAAATCGATCACATAAATGTGAGCCTAAAAATCCTGCTGCTCCTGTTATTAGTATTCTTTTCATTAAATCTAAAATTTGCTCTCTTTTCGTCCAATTGAGCTATAATAAAAGCCTTCCTGCTCCATATCGGTAATATCATAAAGATTTCTACCGTCAAAAATCACAGGTTGCTTTAATAGTTCCTTAAGCTTATTAAAGTCTGGTGTTCGAAAGATACTCCATTCTGTGCTAATAATAAGGGCATCCGCATCCTTAACCGCCATATACATGCTCTCTGCATAGGTTAATTTATCACCAAACTTCCGCTTCACATTAGACATGGCTTCTGGATCAAATACAGTAAGCTTTGCGCCTTTTCTTAATAAATCGTCAATCATATATAACGCAGGTGCTTCTCTGATATCATCAGTCTCTGGTTTAAATGCCAGACCCCAAATAGCAATTGTTTTCCCATCAAGACTATTGCCAAAATAGGATTCAATTCTTGGGACTAACACCCTTTTTTGACTGTCATTAACTTTAATAACTGCATCGAGAATATTAAATTCATAATTTACATCTTTCCCGGATTTATGAAGTGCTTTTACGTCTTTTGGAAAACAGGAGCCTCCATATCCTATGCCAGGAAATAAAAAGCGTTTACCAATGCGCGAATCGGTTCCCATACCAGCTCTTACTTTGTCTACATCGGCGCCTACTTTTTCACAAAAATTGGCAATCTCATTCATAAAGGTAATCTTAGTCGCCAAAAATGCATTGGCCGCATATTTAGTCAACTCAGCCGAACGTTCATCCATCACAATAATGGGATTCCCGGATCTCACAAAAGGTTTGTACATTTTTTGCATAAGATCAGTCGCTCTTTTAGAACTGGAACCAATAACAATGCGCTCTGGTTTTAAAAAATCATCTACGGCAAACCCTTCCCTTAAAAATTCAGGATTGGAAACCACATCAAAATCTATAGTAGTTTCCTGTGCGATAGCTGAGGTAACTTTATCGGCCGTCCCTACAGGAACAGTACTCTTGTCAACAATGACTTTATAAGATTTTAATAGCCTCCCAATGTCTTTTGCTGCCCCAAGTACATAGGATAAATCGGCAGAACCATCCTCGTCTTCTGGCGTTGGTAATGCTAAAAAGATAATATCTCCATGAGTAATGCCTTCTTCAAGCGATGTCGAAAATTTTAATCTACTGGCTTTTATATTGCGTTCAAACAAAACGTCCAAGTGTGGCTCATAAATAGGCACTTCCCCTTCTTGCATCTGCTGTACTTTATTAGCATCAATATCGATACACAATACATCATTTCCTGTTTCAGCAAGACAAGTTCCCGTTACTAACCCAACATAACCAGTTCCTATTACGGATATTTTCATGATACAATTATTAAATTTAAATACTTATTTATTATTTAAAATCTTCAGGTGATTGTTCCATCCAGTGCACTAATGACTTCTCAAAACCATATTTAAATTCAAAACCATTATCTATTAGGTATTGTGGTTTTATATTTGTTGGGAAACCTGCTTTTCTAACTCTCACTGGATGTATATCACTTTTTTTTCCAATTAGTTTAAAACCAATTTGAAAAACACCTGCAATTATAGCTAGTATCCCTACAGGCACCTTTAACGTGGGTTTACTAATATTCAATTCTTTCTTCACAACAGTAACCATTTCATTTAACGGTATAACAGGGTTCTCTGCATAATTATAAATAATTAGACGGTCTTTTTGGTTTAGAGTAAACAGCATGCTCTCTACAAGACCATAGACATATCCATAAGATTTTACAACTCTACCCCCATCTGGTAATACAAATGTTCCTTTCTTTAATGCTTTAATCATTCTATAGACGTTACCTGGATCTTTAGGGCCATAAATGACACTGGGCCTAACTATAATAAGTCTTCTACTTGGTTCTTCTGACAACCATTGTTGATGTATCTTTTCAGCCAGAGCCTTGGATATGCCATATGCTGTCTCTGGATAAAGAACAGATTTCTCAGTTCTTTGATCCAACGATTTTCCATAAGGTGCAATGCTACTTGTGAAAAACAAATTTTTCACGCCAATTTTACGGGCAAAATCATTAATGTTTTCAGCCCCAGGAATATTTGTATCAAAGTATTCTTTGTATTGGTGTCCCGGTTCCCTATGAATGGCTGCAAAATTAAAAATCCACGAATTTTGTGTATCCAATTCCTCTACCGAAAGATTTATTGGACGCCTAATATCTGTTTTTATAAATTTCACGTTACCCTCTCCATGGCTCCCTTCTAGCTTATTTATATCACATATTATATATTTCGAAAAAACCTTTTCTCTTAAAAAAAAAGACAACATATTTCGTCCAATGTATCCAGATCCCCCAAATATAATTGCTGTTTTATTCATTCTTTCCTTCATCAAATTGTGATAGTATTTTCTTATTAATTTCTCTCCTCTGCTTATCAAAAAACCATCCCCATTTATTGAAATATTTTATCATTGAAGTAATATGATAATATAATAATATATAATTGGAATAAGACCCCCTGCCATGTTTATGAATTATTGATACTTTAGGATAGTATAAGGTTTTGTGATCCTTATGAATTCTTCTTGTTAAATCTATATCTTCGGGATACATGAAAAATCGTTCATCAAAACCATTTATTTGTTTAAAAACATCACAATTGATAAACATAAAACAACCCATAACGTATGGAACTTCAATAATTCTATCAAATTTAGAGAATTTTAATTCGTACCTATAATCAAAATAATTTTGAATGCTTTTTATTGGAACAAATCGCCTTACAATTAAATTAGCAGGAGATGGTAGTAGCTTTGCTGAATATTGAATACTTCCATCAGGGTTCAATACTTTTGGAGCCAACAAGCCTACTTCCTTGTGCTCTTTCATAAACAGATACATCTCTTCTAAGATAGACGCGTCAAAATTCACATCTGCATTCAAAATTAAATGACACTCTGAAATTCCCTTTGCAATATTAATTGCTACATTATGGCCTGAACCAAATCCTATATTTTCTCCAGTAAATATATATTCAAGGTTTTCATTTTCTGAAATTAACTCTTTTAAATTATCGGTAGGAGAATTATCTACAAAATATAGTTTTATTTTTAATTGCGATTCAAAAACGGTCCTAATAACAGCATCGATTTCAGATTTATCCGTCTGAAAAAGAACAACGGAAATGGTTAAATTAAACAACATAAATACTGGGTTTAAATTAATTGTTTATCAAATACTTTTTTTTAATTAAAGACAAACAAAAAATAAATAAATAAAAGTTACTTGGCGTAGCAGTATGAAAAGGCGATTCAACCATCATAATATACAAAAACATTAAATAAATATAAAAGTATGTTTCCCCAGAAAATCTGTAAATATAATATCCTAAAGCCATCCATAAAAAATATTTCAACATAAAACCAATAATTCCTAATTCTATTATATCCGTCAAAAATTGATTGTGAGAATGATTTTCTCTTGGCAATTTAGTAAACATATTCGTTGATAAATATTTACTGTCTTTTAAAACATCTACATTAGAATTTATTCCGAAACCAAATATGTTCTCTTCCATGGCTCTATATGACATATTCCACAATCTGCATCTATTTTGATCAATGCTACAAATATTAAAAAAAAGATAAGCTGAAATACCCACAAAACCAATAATCAAACTCAAACTTCTTATTCTAAACGATTTTACAACTAACAAAACAAAACAAAAAAGAACAAATATAAATAACATCATTCTTGATCCAAGCAATAATATTGAAATTAACGTAAAAACAAAATAGTTGAAGAATAAAAACTTATTAATTTCTTTATTTTCATATTGTTTAATACAAAACAATAATCCACAAAGAAAGAAACTAGAAATGAATAAGGAATGAGAATATTTAATCCAAAAAAAAATTTTCTGATTAAACAATTTGATATTGTCATCAACAAAATAATTTCGATAATCTATGTTGTAAAATTCTCCAAAGTTAAATAAGAATAAAATTCCAATTACAAAAATCACAGACATTAAAACCATATAAATTAAAACGATGTCTTTATGCAATTTATCAAAGTGAATAACAAATTTTCGAAACAAAAACACAATCGAGACCACAATTAAAATTATAGGCATCGCTAAGTCATCAAAGGAAGAAACTTTTCCAAATAATAAATAAACAAAAAAAATAAGGATGTATATAAAACTCCATGGGCTAACGTTAATTTTTCTTTTTTTATTCAAAACAAACGAGCCCGCTGAATATACAGCCAATAATAACAGAACAAATGTGACCCAGGCAATTTTAAAAAATAGGACAACGAAAAATAAGGTAACCAATATCTGCCCATATTGTCCATTCAATAAATTACCTTGAAACCATTTTAATATTGATTTTAAAAAGAACACGATAATGCTCAAAGACAGTAACAAAATTAAATAGAGATAGAAATTAGTGCAATCCAATATATTATAAACTATAAATGGATCCAAATTTTCACTTCCTAAAACTGTTAATTTATTTTTAGAAATTGAAAGCCCATTTGGAATCCCACTTATTTTTTTATAAACATCCTCGTTACTTAATGAAAATATTTCACTGTTATCATTATTTTCCAAAGTCAAACTGTGTATTTTTATTTCCTCCTTTTCATTAAAATTTTCGAAATCTAATCTTAATTTTTTAAGTACTTTTTTACCAGTCTGTAATTTAAAATATAAAAAAATTGTTTGTTTGTTTGTTGAAATAGTCGTGGAGCTAGCCAAAGCAATATCTTTCTCATTAAAAATATCGCCTATATCATAATAAACTTTAACAAACTTATTGCCAACAAGAACATCTTTATTTATTTCAATTTTTAAAACTAATGAATCTTTAGTAATACTATATTTGAAAACGATACAAAAAAGAATACCAAGGAATAGGGATAGTAGAATGTTTAAATAAACTTTAGTGCCAAATTTCATTTAAAATATACTTTAATTATTCTCATAAATAAAGCCACTAAAAGCAAAATTCTCTTTTTTATAATAACAAACAAGCTATTTGTTGTTTTGACCCCAGTATTTGTGACATTATTTTCATGTCTTCTATAATATAAATATGGCTTATTAAAATAATACGTCTTACCAAAAATAGATCCTAAAGAATATATCCATATATCATGCATTGGAATATATTTTGGAAATGGGATTGCTTTTTCAAGAACCTCTCTTTTAAATGCCATCGTGGCACCAATACAATGGTTTTTTGTAATGTTTTTAACTAGTCCATTATGGTTCTTTTCCAAATCATACATTGTTTTTGTTTTATTAAGAGCACCCCAAAAAAGATTAACATTTGAAAAAACAACATCATATTTCTTCAATTTAATTATATAATCGACAACTTTATTTTGAAACCATATGTCATCTTGATCCGACAAAAATATAATGTCTCCAGAGCATTTAATTAGTGCGTTTTCAAAATTATAAATAGGATTCATGAATTTATTGTTTTTGTATAATTTAATTCTCGAATCCTCGAAATTTTCAATAATCTCTATAGTTTTATCTGTTGAACTATCATCTGAAACTATAACCTCATCATTTAAATCAATTTGTGTTAAAATAGAATCCAACTGTTCCTTTATATATTTCTCTCCATTATACGTCGCTAGACAAACTGAAATCATATTTCATTATTTATTGATGTTATGCTGCAATTTTATTAAAACTACTCAGCGGTCATGATAATTCATTGTTCGCAAACTACAATAACCTTTGTGCCTTTACTATATCTACGGTACTTCAATATACAGCCACTATAAAAACATAGTGAGCTATCAACTTTCATTCTCAAATTTAGTCTTTTTACGAGCAACATCATTAATTCGCTTAAGCACAATTTTTTTGTTTTCAAAAAAACTAAAAAAAACTGGGTAAACCAATTGCAAAACAATTCCAGAAAAAACTAACATGTTTGAAAAAGTATTCATAAATATAATAGTTGACAAGATGGCAATTACAGACACATGATAAGAGCTCCTTTTAGGAATTAATACAATGATAATTAAGGTGATAAATATAGTGTAAATAAACAAAAAAATTGGGCCAAGCCATTTTGCATAACTATATGATCGCGAATAAATAGTTCCAACAGTTAACCAATCCCTGACCTTATGAGCATCCAGAGGCTCTCTTTCTAAGACAAAAGCAATTCGCTTTGATAGAACTTTCGGAGTCATCTCAAATAAAGCCATGTCAAAAAGATTATAATTAACTTTTTTAGTGTTGTTAATATTATATTGAAAATTAGCCAGAGGTGAAGCTCCATATAGATACGTCCAATAATATTCCTTAGGTATAGAGGACTTCATAAATGATTTAGTAGCTTTACTTTCCATTGGGATATAGGTTGGATCGCCATGACCAGATCTTATGTTTCCAAGCATCCCAAAGAAATAAAGAAGAACTAACACCATTATTAAAGTAAACGAAAGTTGTTTAATTGTTAAAAACCGCTTCCTAGACATTAAAAACACGAAAAATGACGATAATATAGCTATTATAAACATTCCTCTATTAACAATTAACAATGCCGGTAAAATTGATAATAGATAATAGTAGAATACGCGTTTTTTATTTGTAGAAATATAATGGTGGAATAGGTATACAATAACAAACGAATTAAATGAAACCAAAATCACATGAAACACTTTTATCCCGAATTGCTTATAATCAACACCATTAGCACCAGTAATTAAACTAATCAAAGGAATTTCTTCAAAATAAATAAACTGAATAGAATGCCCAATCCATATAAAGGCCAAAAAATTAACAAGCTTATTTCCACCAATACCCGAAAGTTTCTGATATCCTATCGCTCTGCTTTTATCAACCAGAAGGCCAAAAATAAGTGCGATTAAAAAGGATATTAAAAAGAAAACTATTAAACTAATTTCTAACTTAGGATAAATATTTGACCACCCCAACGCATAGAGCAAAAAAACAATTAAAAAACTGATTATATAGATATAGAATGGATTACTAAAAATTTTTATCATAATATTGAAAATCTAGTCCCGCGGAATTCGAACAATTTCATTTTAAACTTTTTTATTCCTGCTAAACAACATTGCCCTTAATTGAGCGAAAAATATCATAAAAAATCTCAGAGTTTTATCCTTCAAGGCCTTTTTGAAAGTTTTTAATATTAAAAACAAAATCATCAAAGCCTTTTTGAAAACTGATTTAGTTTCAAAATTAAATACTCCGAGACAATAATATTCGAACCTGTTCAATTGTTTAATTGTGTTGTCCTCAATTGCCGAAAAATTTTGTGTGCCAATTGAATTTACAACAACATAATGATTGTTTATATATTTAAATCTTTCAATAAATTGATGATCACTTAAATCTAATGGCACCCTTTCATTATACCCTCCAGCTTCTTCAAATGCCGTTATCTTAACTAAGATACCGCTATTAATTGGAGAGTTAATAAAAAACGATGACACTCCCGGTTTAATAGTCTTTAAATGTCTTCCATAAAAATCAAATTTACAAGGGGATAAAATAATACCGTCTTTAATTTTCAATACAGGTGCAAATAATGATATGTCATTATATTCATTTATTGCTCTAAAATATTCCTCCAATAAATTTTCGTCAAAAAATGTGTCTTGATCAAGTATTAATAACCACTCTTTATTATTTTCCTTTGCAAACCTAGCTCCATAGTTATAAGCTGCACTTACGCCTGAATTTCTATGATCATGATAATAATGAATAATGAATTTCTCATTCTGAATTTTATCTGAGTTAGTTTTTTTAGGTGAGTTATCATAAACCAATAACTCAAGAACTTGTCCTTCCGGTATGGCGTTACAAATTGATATAAATGTATTAGATTTTACTAAATCCTCGTTATATAGAACGACTACGGCTAATATTTTATTTAAAAAAAAATTCATTAAAATAATTTAATCTCCTAAAAATAAGACAAATCTCGGCGGTTTGATTTTCTATACAAATCAAAATATAGATGTCTGTCTCGAATTTATTTTGGAAATTCAAAAATAGAATAATAAATTAAAAGACCTTCCGTTTCCTTCAATATATTCCCATGAAAATTTTAGCAATAAAAATTAAAATTGATCAATACCAACACCTACTTCTGAACCATAAAAATCCTTGACATCCATATCTTCAGTCAATCTGAATATTTCCTTCGATACCACTTACATAGTACTTTTTAATTAATAAATCATCCATCCATTGACGAACTATCAGTGTTGCAAATGGCCCGGAATTAATTCGCCCATTATCAATTCTATTTTCCCACAACCAAATTGGAGTTGGCCATAAGGTATACTCTGCTTGTATAGCTTCATAAAAATTCTTATTTACACCATTCTGTCCATGATGTGCCATTTGTACATAGTCCACTTTTAATTCTGATTCATCAGTGCTTCGTAATATTTCATCTCCGCCTTCAACTCCTAAATCTCCTAAAAACAAAATAGATTTATTTTCGCTCATTATTTTGAAAACTAAAGAAGAATTATTGACTGGATTAAAGTTAATCCATTCGTTTCTGTCTCCAATAACCTTGAGATCAACGCCATTTCCGATAGAAAAGATGTCATTTGTTTTGACATCAAGAATTAGTACTTCTGAATTCTTTATTGTTTTATTATATTTTACTAAAAAAGAGTAAGACTTCATTTCGTTTAACCGAACCCATTCCTCATTCAAGGCCGAATGCAATATTTTAGTGATTATAATTTCTTTCCTTTTTAATACCTCGATCAAAACCCCTGCATGGTCCTCATGAGGGTGGGTAATAATCCATGCATCTACTTTCCCTCCCAATTGAACCAAATAATCTTCAACAATATTAACCGAGTCAGCCCCGCCCCCGTCGACAACAATTAAGCTATCATCATCTGTTTTAATGATATAACCCATTTGTACAACATCGTCAAACTGATCTAACTGCCATAATGAAAAATCTTTTTCACGGCCAGGGAAAGTTTTAATGTCTAAAAAATTAACATTGTCGTCAGTATATTCACAAGAAAAAAAACATAACAACCCGAAGAATATCATCTTTTGTACTCTCATCTTTTAAAGATATGCAAAATTTCCTCAATGGTAATACCTAACTCATAATTAATGGGTTAGATTCCTTTATCTTTCAGTAGTTTTAATAAAACATTGAGGTTTTTGTTTCTTTTCATAATAAAGTAAATAATACCTAACCAAAAAACTATGGCCAAAACCTGAGTTAAACTAGCCCCTGGTAAAATTACTTTTATAACAAGAAATATCACCAAAGCCACTAATAAAACTAGAATACTATCTGTCGAGAAAAATTTGATTCCTTTTATTTCCTTTTTACTGTAATAAAGATACATGCCAAACATACATAAGTGCACTAAAACACTAGTCCAAGCTGCTGCAATTATGCCATATCTAGGAATTAAAATAAAATTAAGAATTAAACTTACAATTAGTGACACAAAAACAGTAATTACTCGATAAACTTGATTATCTGAGATGGTTAAAATATTTCCGAGTAACGAACATACCGTCCTTATAATAACCACAATTGATAATGGTGTAATTAGTGATACCGCAAATAGGTATTCCTTTGTGTACAATACCTGGATTATAAAGCTCCCAAAAGTAGTGAATAAAAGAAACATTGAGCATCCCAAAATTGTTAGATAAAGTACTAATTTTGGCACTAGTGGCGCAATATTTTCGCCCTTAGCATATTTGTAAGACAAATAAGGAAGAAGCACATTTGACAACATTTCTGTTGCTATCAATAACACTAATATTATTCTAAATACGGCTTGGTATAATGCGACATCTTTAGCTTCTAAATAAATAGAAATGATTTGAGTATCAATCATAAAATAAAAAATCCCTAATATGGTATGAAGCCCAAAAGACCAACTCTTCTTAAAAAGCGACTTCTGCATATTAAAATCGAATGCAAGAAAATTAAAAGATTTACGACACAAATATCCACTCCATAAAAGCTGTAAGATTCGGCAAATTAGCAGAGAAAAAGCCAACATCACAAGACTCATATCGATAAGCCAATAAGTCAATATAACCAAGGTAACACCAATTGCATAGATAATTGTAGTCTCAGTGAATTTATGGAACTTATTCTGAATCTTTAATAATGATTGGAGATATACAATAAAAGATGAAGCGATTCCAAATAACACGTACAATCCGCCAACAATTATCCATTTACTTTCATATAAATAATACAAATAGAAGAAAGAAAAAACAATAACCACTGTTGATATTGATGCTTTTACAAATAAGCTATTAGAAACATATTTTGCGTGATCTAATACATATTTAGGAAAATCTTTCATTAGCATCAATGAAAATCCAAAATCAGAACAAACAATAAGAATTATTGCCAACGAAAAACCAAAACTTAAAATCCCAAAGTCTTCAACCGACATTAGCTTCGACAAAACAATAAAAACCACACTCCCAGTATATACTTGAAGTAACGAAGTGGCCGATGACCAAAGTATATTTTTGGATATTGTTGACATTTACTTTTTGGTTAAATTAGTTCCTTTTCCTTTGTACATTGATAATCAATCGATGTTCCCATTCTCTTTTTTATGTTTCAAACGATAGGTTAGCCTTCAATATAAGCATGTATTATCCTTTTATTGATACTCGACATTATATTAATTAGGAAATTTATATTGCATAAGAACTCCTTCATAATCTGTAATCATCTTTTTTGCTAAAAAAAATAAATTCTTGTCATTCAAGATTACATCATAGAGCACAATCCCTTTATCTAAATATATATTCGCATTAATAAATATTGGCTTAAGATTGAAAACATCAAATGCACTCATGTATCCTTTTGCCCCATAATAGGAAGAACCAATATCATCAAGATCAGAAGAATAAAATATATAGTAATTGTTGTAATATTTAAATATAGCTGCGGGTTCTTTATCATCAGGACCATCTAATAAAGGTATAGGGTCTTTCCATGTTTGCCCCATATCAATAGATTTTCTTATTTTAACAATTGATTTCTTCTTGTCAAAAACCTCTTCTTCATACATAAAGAAAAGTGATTTCTTCTCTTTATCAAAGAGCAAAGATCCATCTTCAATATTTGCATTCTCTGAAACAATAGTTGAAATAGTATCCCAATTTATCAAATCATTTGATTTCATTAAAACAACCTCATAGTGACCATTTTGCTTTAATTCATTACCATTATTAATATTGCCGTCAATTTGCGTGAAAGTTATAAAATATTCGTTTTCAACTTTAATTATTAGAGGGTCTATTAAAAGTCTTTCTTTAGTAATAATTGTAGTTAAGAACTCAACATTTAATGATTGTGTATTAATTCTATAAAGCCTTAACGATTGATCTTTAAATGATGCCGTTACACACAAAATAGAATTATCATCCTCCATTACCCCAATCCAATCTGAAGAAATCTCTGGAGAAGTTGAACTAAATAAAGTCTCTGAATCATCAAATTTTTTTAAACTAAGTGTTCTTGAAAGTGTTGCAACTACGTAAACCTCATTCTTAACAACAACTAATTTAGAATCCCCAAACTCTCCAGTAGTTTTGTTCGCTAACCTTACAGGAATTCTATTCTCCTTTACATCTGTAAAAATGGATGACTTACCATTTGTATTAGAATCAACAGAATATGTAGAACTACAACTTAGAATTAATGTGCCTAAAAAAACACTCACTAATATTGATCTTAACATTTTATTTCTTATTTCGAAACTGGACAATCTTAAACTCTTATTTCTGGATATTTAATAAGCTCTCAAATACTCTTTTTGAATTGTTGGAATCATGAAATTTATTAAATATTCTATTTTTATCTTTTACTAAATTTGCATATTTTTCTTGACCCCAAATAGTTTGTAAACTCTTCATTAATTCGCTCCAGTCCTTAACTATTGGTCCTGCGACGATCTCTTCATAATTAAAGTAAATCTCCCTAGATGAACTCTTATATTCTTCTAAATCAAATGCAGCAAAAATTAATGGCTTCTCTGTTAACAAATAATCAAAATACGCACCTGAATAATCTGTCACAAGTAAGTCGGCATCTTTGAGCATAAAATTAATATCACTAACTTTTTTATCCGATAGGCTAATTATTCTACTATTAAGGTCTTCAATATCACCATTAAGATTATTGTCAACATAGTGCCCTTTATTAACAAAAACCAAATTCTCCTTTTCCAAAAATTCATTAATTTTACTCTTATCAAAGTCTTCCAAATTGAACAAGCTTTTTGCTTCTATATGATTTCTGAATGTTGGTAAATAGTATATTATTTTACATCCCTTGAATTTTTTTCTTAACTCATTATTAAATACATCTGTTTTATCACAATAGAAAATGTCATTTCTAGGACAACCTGTTTCTAATATTCGTGACAATGAAACATTGAATGCTGAAGCCATTTTTTCAGAAAATATTCCTGAATTTGAAATTACAAAATCATAATTAAACTCACTTATAAAAGGGAAAATAATTGGCACAATGCGCCGTTGAAATAAAGAATGTACATTGGAATTTTTATCATCCAAACCAATTTTCTTCATTGGATTCCCATGCCATAATTGAATTTTTTTTGCTCCATTAATAAATAAATAATTAACGTCCCTTTTTCCAGAGCTAACAATAATATTTTTTGCTAATAAGCTATAGTAACAAGCCATAAAGCTGTTTGTTAAATATGAAAAGCCTCCCTCTTGAATTACCTTCTCTCTTATTAAGCTATCCTTAGTAAGCCATACTGCTTTAATGTTAGGATGATTTCTTTTTACATACAAGTATAAGTATTTACTATTATCAGAAAACCGGTTTCCATACCAAGCGCCAAATATCCATATGTTTTTTTTTCTAGGAACCAAAAGTTGTAGCCACCAAAAAGGCAAAAACAACAAATACCCTATATATTTTAAGATCCGTGACATTATACTTTCTTGCTTTTTAAAATTTCTATTAATTCTTTTTCTGATACATTTCGAGGATTGTTGCTAAGACGTTCAATGTTAACATTCCTCACAATTAGATTTTCAAAGTCCTTAATCCCTAGTTTGCTAAAAGATAATTCGACTTCTATCTTTTCTGCATACTCTTTTAAAAATAATTTACCTTCCGTTTCATTTTTTACTTGAAGTAGTTTACAAAGTTCTTCAATATTTTTTTTATTGTAATTTAACCCTCTTGGGTCATTCATGTCTTTCTTTAAGAGTACTTTGTTATATTCGAAAAACTCTGGTAATGTTAAAAAAACTGCATGACCATGAGGTATCGAAAAATAAGTTGTGAAGGCATAAGAAATCGCATGTGCTGCAGTAGTTTTCGAAATGTTTATTGCTTTCCCTGCCAAATATGCAGCGTGAATTACAGCATCTCTACTTTTTACATTAGGTGATATTACACACTCCTCCAAATATTGTATTAGTAATTGAATTGCTTCTTTGGCATAATTTTTTGATTCGTTTGTTGCTCCAACACTCCAATAGGATTCAATCGCTTGAGATAAAGCATCAAGACCTGAACACGCCGTCAAATATTTAGACTGTGAGAAGGAAAAAATAGAATTTAAACCCACAATGTCTGGCATAATAAAATCATGTGCTACAGAATACTTTTTTTTATTATGATATACAACAGCAAAATGTGTTGCTTCACTTCCTGTCCCAGCTGTTGTTGGAATTGCAACTAGCGTCTTTCCTTTATTACTAATTAGTTTAGGGTTTTGTACAATCTCTAAACTATCTATGTGAGAGTTAGAAGAAAACACGTTTATTAATTTTGCCATATCCATAACACTACCGCCACCAATAGCAATAATCATATCACAATTTGATTGTTTATATATTTCTACTCCTCGAATAGCATCATCAAATTTAGGGTTTTGCTCAAATTCGGAAAATTGAACATACTCAATACCTTCGATAGCAGATTCAATGAAATCTTTAGCTCCGGAATGTCGATATGAGCTTTTTCCTGTAACGAGAAAAATCTTATTACAGGAATATTTAGTAAAAATTTCTTTTAAATCAGAACTTGATATCTTTTCAATTAAGATCTGGGTCATTTAAGAAACTGTTTAAATGCCTTTTTATTTTCTTTTGGAGTAGTTGTTGGTCTTCCTAAATTTTCACGAGCTCCCTTATTTACTTTCAACTCTAAAAATGCTCTCCCTTTGTGATTAATCATTTTATTAAGCTTTACTATAATTTCATCTACTTCAGAAGCTGTATCTGCTAATGTATACCCACAAGATTCAGCAATTTTAGGGAAATCAATTTCAAATCCAACCGTAGGTTGCCCTCCAACTGAATCATGTGCTCCATTATTAATTACAATATGTTTGAAATTTTGAAGGTCCTTCCTTAAACCATTAATAGCAAGGCTACCCATATGCATCAAAACAGAGCCGTCACCATCTAAACAGAATACGTTTCTGTCCTTTTTTTCTATGGCAACTCCCATTGCAATTGAAGACGTATGCCCCATTGCCCCAACAGTTAGAAAATCTTTTTCATGAGATTGATTAAGTTCTTCTCTATATTCAAAAACTTCTCTAGAAGTTTTACCTGTTGTAGAAACGACGATATCCTTTTCATTTAATTGATCTATAATCAATTTAACAGCCCCTTCTCTGTCAAGCGGAAATGATGAGGCCTGGTCATTTTGTAACTTGTATTTTTCAAAAGTATTTTTCCTAACTAACAAAGCATATGGTTTCATCTCAGACATAGCAGTATTAATAGCTTCGTCCAAAACAACATCAATGTCACTGTTTGCATCGATAATTTGGTATGGAATTTTCATAGCAATTAACAACTCTTCACTAACTTTACCTTGTTTTACATGCTGTGGCTCGTCCTTTATTCCTGGTTCTCCTCTCCAACCAATTAAAAGCAACATTGGAATACCGTAAACATCATCATCTGCAATAGATAATAGAGGGTTAACCGTATTTCCAAATCCGGAGTTTTGCATATAAACTAATGATAAGTTTCCACTGGCCAAGTAATTTCCAACAGCCAAGCCTATAGAAGCCCCCTCATTTGCAGATATAATATGTCGTTCCTCTGGTACATTATCAGATATATATGCACATATATCCTTTAACAATGAATCTGGAACTCCAGTAAAAAAGCTAATTCCTCTAGAAGTAAGTCCTGTATAAAATTTTGACGTATTAATCATTTTAAGTTTTTTCTTATTTTGTTCCTGGAATTAACTCCAATATCTCTTTAATAGAAATGCAATTATCTTTTGATTCAAAAGAACGCTTATGAGTAAGAATCGATTTTGCAGTATCTAACATCGCGGGGTATGCGCTTCTCAATAGTTGATTGGCATAAATTACAACATTAACTCCTGCTTCTTCAAGTTCATCTTCCGTTATGGTATTATAACTTGAAGGCACGGCAATTAAGGGAACTACTTTATCAAACTTCTTGAATTTAGAACAAAACTCTAATATTTCATCAGGTGAAGTTTCTTTAGAGTGGATCATTATAGCATCTGCTCCTGCTTCAATATAAGCCTTAGATCTTTCTAATGCATCTTCCATGCCTGCCTTAAGTATTAAACTTTCAACCCTAGCTATTACCATAAAATCATCAGTAACTCTTGCGTTTCTTCCTGCTTGTATCTTTTTGGAAAAATTTTCAATAGTATCTTGATATTGTTGAACGTCTGTTCCAAATAATGAATTTTTCTTCAATCCTATCTTATCTTCAATAATTACTGCAGATACACCCAATCTTTCAAGTGTTCTTACGGTAAACACAAAATGCTCAATCTTTCCTCCTGTATCTCCATCAAAAATAATTGGTTTTGTAGTGACCTCAACCAAATTATTTATATTGTTCACTCTTGATGTAATATCTACGGCTTCAATATCTGGCTTACCCATAGATGTTGAATCTGTCAAACTACTCGCCCACATACCATCGAACTCTCTACGCTCACCGTTTACATCCACATGAATATTCTCTGTTATTAAGCCCGTAAGTCCATTATGAGCTTCTATAATTCGAACAACCCCTTTAGATTCTATTAACCTCTTCAATCTGGCTCTTCTAATATCTGGTGTCGTCCCTATTTCTTTTAAAGCATTATTGAGTTTAGTACTTGAAATGCCTTGTGTATATGGCACCTCTACTAATTTTCCTCCCCATTCATTAAGTGTGTCTATTACCTTCTGTCTGGTTGCTTTTTGAACACCTTCTTTCCAATCATCACCGTGCACTACGAAATCTGGCTTGAATTCAATAAGATTATGAGTATAATCTAATGTTTCTTGTGGTATTACATTATTAACAGATTTTAAGTTTTCAAGAACAATTTTTCTTTGTTCGTATTCCAAATATGGAAGTCTTTTATAACTTGCTATTGCCTTGTCGGTTAATAGACCTACTGTAACATCTCCCAATTTAGCTGCTTCATTTAAAATATTTAAATGTCCTGGATGGATTAAATCCGCACTCATTCCTACATAAACTTTACTCATACTAATATTTTTTAAATTATTTACTTCAATAAAAATTCTTTAAGACTATCCCTCCAAGGAGAATCTTCAATATTTAATTTGTTTTTTATTCTTAATTTATTCATGACACTAAATTGTGGCCTTTTCGCAGGTGTTGGGTAAAATTCTGATTTTATTGGTAATAATTTAATATTCAAATTACTTTCCTCAAATATCGCTTTTGCAAATTCAAACCAACTTATTTCACCTTCATTACTATAATGGTAAACGCCATATTTTTTTGAACCTGAACTTATAATCTCAAAAATAACCGCCGCCAAATCTCCAGCATAAGTGGGCGACCCTATCTGGTCGCTAACTATTGATAATTCATCTCTTTCTTTACCTAAACGCAACATAGTCTTAACAAAATTATTCCCATATTCAGAATAAACCCAAGACGTACGAATTATAAAATATTCATCTAATAATTGTTTTACATATTCCTCCCCCTTCAGCTTAGACTTCCCGTAAACATTAATAGGGCCAACTTCGTCATCCTCATTATAAGGCGTGCTACTCTTTCCGTCAAATACGAAATCTGTTGAAATGTGAATAAAGGTTGAGTTATTTTTTTTACAACAACTTGCAAGATATTGCACTGCTTCAGCATTCACTAAAAAAGCTTTCTCTATGTCAGATTCTGCCTCGTCTACTGCAGTATACGCAGCACAATTGACAACATAGTCAAATTTTTGATTCTTGAATAGATTCTCTAATAACTCCTTATTCGAAATATCGAGCTCTTTTGAGGTTTTAAAACTCCATTCTAAATCTTTAGTCCCTTTTGCCACGTCTTGCAAACATCTTCCTAACTGACCATTTGCACCGGTAACAAGAATAGAAATCATAATCTTGCGTTTTTAAAAGATGGCAAAATAATATCCTTTTCTGAAACAGAAATCTCATCTAATTTCAGTCCCCAATCAATATTTAATTCTTCATCGTTATAAACAATGCCTCCCTCTGCCTCTTTATTATAATAGTTGTCACATTTATAAAAGAACTCTGCAGTATCGCTTAAAACAGAGAAGCCATGCCCAAAACCCCTTGGAATGAATAATTGCTTTTTATTTTCAGCCGATAATTCAATACTTATGTGTTGTCCATAAGTTGGTGAATCACTTCTTAAATCTACAGCAACGTCCAAAACTTTTCCAGACAATACTCTAACCAATTTAGCCTGGGCAAAATCAGCAAGTTGATAGTGGATTGCTCTAATAACACCTTTTTGAGAAAAAGACTGATTATCTTGAACAAAATTTACATTGTTCTTTATTAATTCGTTAAATTTTTTCTGATTAAAACTTTCAAAAAAATAACCTCTATCATCATTAAATACCTTTGGCTCTATAATAAAACAGCCTTTTAGTTTCGTTTCTATTGCTCTCATTAATTTTTATTCAAAAGGCCTAATAAGTTTTTACCATACCCACTTTTAAGTAAGGGCTCAGCTAAGGCTCTAAATTCTGATTCATTGATAAATCCTCTTTCAAATGCAGCGGCTTCAATTGCTCCAATTTTTAAGCCTTGTCGTTCTTCAATAACTTCAACAAATTGGGATGCTTGCATTAAGGACTGAAAAGTCCCTGTGTCTAACCAGGCTGTTCCACGATCTAAAATACTCACCTTAAGCTTACCTTTCTCCAGATACACCCTATTCACATCGGTAATTTCTAACTCGCCTCTATGACTAGGAGCAATGTTTTTAGCAATTTCAACCACTGAGTTGTCATAAAAATAAATCCCAGGTACTGCATAATTTGATTTTGGCTGTTCTGGTTTTTCTTCTATTGAAATAGCATGACCTTCTTTATCAAATTCAACTACACCATATCGTTCAGGATCATGAACGTGGTAAGCATAGATTATGCCTCCATCTGGATCATTATTACTTTGTAATAATTTTGACAAACCGGTTCCATAAAAAATATTATCCCCTAAAACAAGAGCAACTTTATCATCTCCGATGAACTCCTCACCAATAATAAAAGCTTCAGCTAGTCCATTCGGAGCCTCCTGGACAGCATATTCGAACTTACAACCATACTTTTTGCCATCTCCCAAAAGATCTTTAAATAAGGGTAAATCTTTTGGTGTAGAGATAATCAAAACTTCATTAATCCCTGCATTCATTAATGTTGATAAGGGATAATAAATCATAGGCTTATCATAAATAGGCATGAGTTGCTTACTTACTGATAAAGTGAGGGGGTGTAACCTTGTTCCTGACCCACCTGCTAGAATAATTCCTTTCATATGTAATTCCCGCGAAAGCAGGTATCTATTTAATTAATATTAATTGTATTGTTTAGCGTAATAGGATTGATATTGCCCAGTAGTAACATTGCTTAACCATCCTTCATTATTCAAGTACCATTTTATTGTTTTAGCGAGACCTTGTTCAAAAGTAACCGTAGGCTCCCAGCCTAATTCATTTTTAATTTTTGAAGCATCAATCGCATATCGTAAATCATGACCCGGTCTATCCTTAACATAAGTAATTAATTGTTCTGATGAGCCTTTAACTCTTCCTAACTCAATATCCATTTGTTCACATAATAAGCGAACCAAATCTATGTTTTTCCATTCATTAAAGCCTCCTATATTATAGGTCTCCGTATTTTTCCCCTCATGAAATACCAGATCAATGGCAATGGCATGGTCTTTTACGTAAAGCCAATCTCTAGTATAATTTCCATCTCCATAAACAGGTAAAGGCCTGTTATGAATAATATTATTTATAAACAAAGGGATTAATTTTTCCGGAAACTGATGTTGTCCATAATTATTAGAACAGTTTGTTATTACATAAGGCATTCCATAAGTTTCACCATAGGCTCTAACAAAATGGTCTGAACTTGCTTTTGATGCTGAGTACGGGGAATTGGGGTCATATGAGGTAGTCTCCGTAAAAAGCCCTGTTTGCCCTAGTGAACCATAGACCTCATCTGTACTTATATGATAAAACAGCTTATCATTAAAATCCGCTTTCCATAAGTTTTTAAACGCATTTAACAAATTCATTGTACCCATAACATTCGTTTTTACGAATGCCAACGGGTCTTCAATCGAACGGTCTACATGAGACTCCGCTGCCAAATGAATGACCTTATCAAATTTATAAGAGTGGAAAAGGCCATTAATAAAATCCTCGTCAGTAATATCGCCTTTAATAAAAGTATAATTTGGAGCCTGTTCAATATCCACCAAATTTTCTAAATTTCCCGCATAAGTTAATGCGTCTAAATTAAAAATGTGATATTCTGGATACTTCTCGACAAATAACCTCACAACATGAGATCCAATAAACCCAGCCCCTCCGGTAATTAATAGTTTCATATATTATTTTTTATATTGTTCTAAATATTTACTCAAGCCAATAAAAGCATAGAATAGCGTTATAAATACAAGTAAAACAGATGGCAATAATAATTTATAACTCTTCAAAAACCCTCTTTGCTTAGCACCTCTCTCTGGGAAGTTAGAAATAACGTTAACCACATTGGTTTTATTCACCCTTTCCACATTCAGTGCGACGATAGCATTCTTAACCGTATTTCGTTCATTAATAATTGCCATTTCTTTGTTTTGCCCTGCGCCAGTGTCTGCCATGCTAATACTCGTGCCTTGCATTGGCTTGTCTGCTTCCTTAAGCATCACCTTTTTATATAATACTTGCAATGAATCTAATTCTGCTAGCTGTTTTTGATAAATGGAGTCTTGAAATATTAAATTCGATGTTTTCGTTTTACGTTGATTATCAAAATATTCATTTTCAACAATGCCCTCGATAATTTTATCTTGGAATTCTTTGGCCACCATATTATCCGTTGCAACTACTGAAACCCTATGAAATCGGGCGTCCATAGAGTTAAAATCCTTAAGATAGGCTTCCATGTTTATGCTTTTTTGAGTGGTAGTATCCAAGGTTCTTAAAAAAGCATCAAATAACTTTATTTTTTGATTCTCATCGGTATAAGAGTCTACAAAAAACTCTTTAATTGAAGCCGCTTTGCTCGTTGATATATCCAAGGCATTTGCCAGAGATATTGAATCTTCAGCCTTCGCTAATTCATTATAAAATTCGACATTGTTATACAGCTGCTGGACGCTATTATAATTAGGCTCAACCACCATAGCAGATATATAAAGCGGTTCCTTTGTACTATCTAAATAGAATCCTAAACCAACCCCAACAACTCCCGCTATTACAAACTTTATAATGTGTTGTTTTATAAACATTAAAAACAACATCAACAAATGGAAGATTCCTTCCAAAATGCGCCCTATAAATCTAAAAAAACGATCGAATGCGTTTCCTATAAGTTTAAATAATTGTCCTAAATCTACTTCTTCAGATGGCTGTGATTCTGGTAAGTTTGTACTCATTAGTCTTATGAATTAAATATTTGTTCTAAAATTTTTCGTGTTATTAAATAGGTTGGGCGAACGCCGCTGGTTCCTAATCCCCCTGATGCTAGTGTCCCTCCTGTTTCTAATGGATTATCACTGGCATAATAAGCATAGCGTACCTTTACATCTGGATTGACACTGTTTCTTACTCGTGCAGCCGCTTGAATCGCCTTTTGATAATGTGCGCCTTCCATTTCGAGACCAATCACATTCCATGTGGAATCATGGAAAAACTTCAAAATTTCTTTGTTTTGAAGCGAAGTCCCCAATACCGTTACCATAGCGCCTTCATAAATAGCAACGCCTTCACCTTCCAAATCGGCTTTAGAGAGTTCATTTTTAAATGGGTAGTTATCGGCTGTACCTTCAAAAATATGTGCCGAAGGGATCATTATATCTCCCTTGCCGCCTTCTAATATTCCGGCCTTCCCCATTATTGAGACTGACGCTAGATTTAAATGGGCTTTAGACCCATTGCTGCCAAAGGGCTTTAAGAGCTCATCAATCGTCTCATAGGCCTGCTCTCCGAAAGCATAATCCATGACGAATATAACTGGTTTTTCTAAGTCTTTATCTGTATTGGTAAGCTTTAAATCTGTTTTACTCAGATCAATTTTGGAAGTGTCAAAAATTTGAACATTTATATTAGTCCCCGAAGTGTCTTTTATATAAATCATCCCTTCTTTTAGGGCCTCCTGATTTACCTTTTTCCTTAAGGCCTCACTGCCATCATTACTTAAATCTTCATAGACTTCAAAAATGTCTTTTTTAGAGGCTAATGATTTAAGTGCTTTGGGTGCGTGAAGTGTATTCATAACACTATGAAGGTTTGCACTTATAATATGAATTGGACGCTCTAATAAATTGTGCTTTTGTAACACCTCTTTAATAGTGTCTGCCCAAATTTCACCATGAATATGATGTCCTAAGCGCTCTCTTAAAACAGGGCTAAAGGTTACCGTACGCCTTTCATTTTTCACAACTTCATTAAGCGCTAATTTCCCTAACCAATACACGATATGTAATAGGCGTTCTGGCTGAGCTTTAGTTGCAAACATTGAATGCACTTGAATGAGTTCTTCAAAAGTTCTGCCTAAAATATTTGCGGTATGGGTTATAGCAACTTCCCTTTCTTTCTGACTTAATTTACTTTTCGCTAATACGGCGTTTTCCAGCTTGGTCCAATCTCGAGTAGTAGCCCCTTTATCACTTATTAAAACACGTTTGCAAATTTTATGAGATTCTACAAATAAGAAGGTAATGTGGGTAAGAATATCATATATTTCTGAACGCCCTCGCGTAATCTCAATATTCATTTGCTCGTTATCAATACGATAGCAGTTACGTCTTCTTTTGGGTGGAATAATAACTTCAAAATGAGAATTAGCATAGCCTTCATCACTCGTTAGATTTATAAACCTACATTCTTCAATGCCTTGAGGAAGCCTATCAATAACATATAATAAACCGTCTAATTCTGCTTTTTCTTCTGCTATAGAACCATAAATCTCTGGTCGTAACAACAACAATGCTTCTCTTAATGTTTCTCCCGAAACGCCCATTGGTTTATAAAACCCACGATTAAATAGATGGCGCATCGTAATATACATACGTTCTATTGCGCTGGAACTTTCCTGTGCTCTGGTTCTACCTTGATGTTTTTTACTCATACTCATTTAACCGACAAAGATACACTAATTTACCTACAAATTAAGTCTAATTTACTAATTTAGATTTGTAAAATTTGTCCGCAATCGTTCTATCATTTGATAATCGCGGTACTTTATTTTGACCACCTAGTTTGCCTACAGATTTCATATAATCATTAAACCCCTCTTTTTTAACTACTGTGATTTTAGAGGGCTGCAACACTTTCCCTTTTATTAAATCGTAATAATACGAGTTTTGTTGTTGTAAATATTGATCTACTTTTTCCGATAATTCTGAAAGATTCTCAGGTGCATTTTCAAATTCAATAAACCATTCGTGATATGGTAGGCCTTCTCCTGGATTTAATTGTGGTGCTACTGTAAATTCTGAGACGCGAACCTCAGTTCCCATAGTGGCGTCTTGAAGTGCTTGTTCGACTTCTTTTCCTATAACATGCTCGCCAAAAGCGGAAATAAAGTGTTTGATTCGTCCCGAAACTATAACTCTGTAAGGATTAGTAGAGGTAAACTCAACCGTATCCCCAATATTATAGGCCCATAGCCCTGCATTTGTAGAAATAATCATCACATAATTGATACCTATTTCAACATCGATTAAAGATATTCGTTTAGGGTTTTTATCAAAAAATGTGTCGGCAGTAATAAACTCATAAAAGATGCCTGAATTTAATTGCAATAACATACCCTTCTCTTTCTGCTTATCTTGAAATGCAAAAAAGCCTTCACTAGCAGGGTATAATTCTATACTATCTACTTTTCTTCCTATTAAATTTTCAAATTTGGCTCTATAAGGTTCGTAATTAACGCCTCCAAATATAAACAAGTCGAAGTTTTTAAATAAATCTCCTACTTTTTTGCCCGATTTCTTTTGAAGCACTTCAAAATACATTTGGACCCAGGAAGGAATACCACTAATGATAGTCATATTCTCATTTAGTGTTTCTTCTACAATGGCATTGACTTTTGTTTCCCAGTCTTCAATGCAATTGGTTTCCCAGCTCGGCATTCTGTTTTTCTGTAAATATTTTGGAATATAATGCGCAACAATGCCCGAAAGACGACCTAACTGAATTCCGTTTTGCGTTTCAAGAACTGGGCTTCCTTGTAAAAATATCATCTTTCCATTTACAAAATTCACCTTTCCTGTTTCGGCAACATACAATAGGATTGCATTTCTCGCTGCTTCTGTATGACTGGGCATACTTTCTTTAGTAATAGGAATATATTTTGCTCCTGATGTTGTGCCAGAGGTTTTTGCGAAATAGATAGGTTTCCCTTTCCACAATACATTTTCTTCTCCCGCAACAACACGGTCTACATATGGTTTTAAGGCTTCATAATCTCTAATAGGAACACGTTTTATAAAATCTTTGTACGTATTGATACTGATAAAATCATGATCCAATCCAAAAGCCGTTCCGGCAGCATTGGCAATTAAATTTTTGAATACTTTATCTTGAGTTTCAATGGGATTATTGGCCCATTTATTTACCTTCTTCCTCGTTTTCTTTGCAAAAGGCTTCGCCAAAAGTGCTTTTAAAGATGTTATTTCTGATATTTTCATGTAATATTTACCTATTCAAAATCAATAAAAGTGCTCGGATCTATTGGGTAACCATCGCTCCATAGTTCGAAATGTAAGTGTGGTCCTGTGGTTAATTCGCCTGTATTCCCTGAAATAGCTATCACTTCTCCCGATTTTACCAAATCTCCTTGTTCTTTAGTAAGTGATGCGTTGTGTTTATATGCTGAAATTAATCCGTTCCCATGATCAATAATAACGACATAGCCTGTTTGTGTTGTCCATTCGGCTAATATTATGGTCCCATCGGCAGCTGCTTTAACAGGAGTGTCTTTGGCAACTACAATATCAATGGCAAAATGCTTCTCTTCAACATTATAGCCTTCGCTTATTGTTCCATTTACCGGAGGGAAAAACACAAAATTTACTCGCGAAGTTGCCGATTCAAATAAGCTATACTTATCTTCTTTATCAACTTTTTCACGTAAAAGAGAATCTTCTTTCGATGGATTCAAGCTTATTTTATTCATGTCCAATTCTGCAGCTTTAATAATAGAATCTTTATTAAAAACCACTGCGCTTACATCTCCTTTTAATACGCGTTTTATGGACTCAAAATACTGTTCATTTAAAGCAATGACTCGCTGTAGGGAGTCGGTTTTATAATTTAGAGATGTTGCTCTTTTTTTAAGCGCTGTAGAAGAATACCCCGGAATATATTCTCTTAGAGGGGTAAAGGCTATTAATATCGTTGTTGCTATTACTAATAAAATAGCAGATAACGACATTAAAACAAATACATTTAAGCGGGTTAACTTGATTGCAAAACGCTCTTCAAAAGTGTCTTCATTAAGAATTACTAAACGGTATTTGTGAAGTAATTTTTTCGCGAATTTTTTTCTATCTTTTTTTTGCCTTACCATGATTACACAAAACTAAGGAATTGTTAAGAAATAACTTGTTAATTTAAAAATAAACCCCCGTTGTTATTCAAACATACGAGTTGCTTCTTTAATATTTCATCAAAAAAACAGAACACTACAGATCTAACTCTGATTACAGCGCCATTAGAACGATAAATTAAAGAAAAACTGGAATTTAGAGGGCAATGAATTCTTTTTGATTAAACGTATTATTTAAAGTTTAATTATTAACTTTGTACTTTAAATAAAAAGTTTATGAGTTTATATCTATTACCCTTAGCGATTGGTGCACCACAAATTATTTTAGTAGTGGTTGTTGTTCTATTATTATTTGGAGGAAAAAAGATCCCTGAACTAATGAGAGGTCTTGGGAGTGGTATTAAAGAGTTTAAAGACGCTAGTAAAGAAGAAGAGACTACAGATACTAAAAGTGAAAAAGAATAATATTCAAAACAATTATATAAAAAAAGCCAACGCAATGCGTTGGCTTTTTTTATGCTATTTTATTTTAATAGACTTCATAATAGCTTCCAACTCAAACATGTAATCTCGCTTTGCTATTGATGGCGCAAAAGCAAATCCTTCAATAACTAATAGTCTTTGGTTTATTTTATCTTCAATGATATAATTTAAAAAAGGCCCTGCCATAAATGCGTTTTTTACTTCCCAAGTACTTCTTGTTTCTAAGGCTGGCTTATTATCAATTATGGTTGAATTAAAAAAGGGCGTATAGGCTTCTTCTGTAATCATGTAAGAGCCATCAATGGGCCCGGGGATATGGGTTTGTCCAATAGAATCTCTCATTCTAATAATATCATTAATAGCATCATCTCCAGTGGAAATAGCATTCAAAGGCATTTCATATATCATTAAATTCATATTACCTCCTTTATTAGTGTCTCGTCTTAACCAAAAGAAGTTGTCCTCCTCTTTCGCAATTCTATAAACCGAAGGGAATCTAATTGTTAAACCTAATGCTGATTCAATATTATTATTTTTATGAAGAGACTTTGTGATTCGTCTTTGCTTTTCTTTAATCTCAGTAGTTTTAAACGCTGCAATTATTTTTTCAGCATTTTCTTTCAATGCGCTTGTAATTTCAAAATCTGTCATCCCCCGAACTAATACTAGCTTTTGGGGTTTTGCAAATGGATCATCTATAAACCTAAGTTCAGCAGTTTTTCCTTTTTCAACTTTCAAAACCGTTCTGTTTTTTGTGGCAAAACCAGTGAATACCTTTGTTGGCATTTGCCCCATTGAAAATAGAGGTTCTTGCTGAGGCAAACCATAAACTTCTGCCCCAAAAATTTCCCGAATATTTTCACCAATATTTCCTTCCCATAGGCCATTGTCAATAACAACCGATAGGTAATTTATATTCCCAGAAGATTCGGGTAATATTCTTTTCCCCTTACTACTATTACTGTTACATGCAATAAGAAGGAGCATGGATAATGCAAGACTGATAGTTTTTTTCATCTGTTTTTATTGTTTTTTACGGTTGCCGTCTTTTTTGTAAAAATATGTACTTGTTCCCATAGTACAATACGATGCAACCTTATTTCTTGGACACTACAAGAATCATTCCGAGTTTTAATTTAGTACTACTAATAGCGTTCCAGTCCTTTAAATTTTGAATTGAAACTCCTGGGTGTTTTTGTGCTATGCTCCACAGAGAATCTCCACTTTTAACCTTATAGGTTTTAGCGTTTTTATTTACAATGGGGGAAGCTTTTTTTGAAGTTGCATCATTAGATGCGGTAAATGCCGGTTTTCGAGGGTAAATAGTTAAACGCTGTCCTATTCTAAGGTTATTACTTCTCAAGCCATTCCATCGTTTTATTTGACTTACCCTCACGCCATACTTTCGCGCAATTTTCCCAAGATAATCACCTGAGCGTACACGGTATCTAATGCGTGAACTTGTTTCAAAAAACTGTGGTAATGGTTTTTCGCGTTTATCAAATTCTGCTTTAGCAAAAGCATAAATTTTTTCTTCATTATTTACAAAAGCGCCTATATGCTCTCTGGGCAATCTCAAAGTGTAATTTTCGTCTTTTATAAAAGGGATTATATCTAACTTATATGATGGGTTTAAAAACTGCAATTGCTCCATTGGAATACTCGTTAGCTCCGCAACTTGATCAAGTGTTATCATTTGCTTTACCCTAACCGTATCTGTTTCTATATAGTTAAATTCAGGTTTTTGAACTTGAAAACCATGTTCTTCGGCATATTCAAAAATATACATCGTGGCTAAAAACGCTGGCAAATATCCTGCTGTTTCTCTTGGTAAATGCGGTCTAATATTCCAGTAATTTGAATACCCTCCTGAACGTCTGATTGCTTTGGATACATTTCCTGGTCCCGAATTATAAGCTGCCAAAGCTAAATCCCAATCACCAAAAATACGATAAAGACTCGCTAAATATTTACTTGCTGCTTCGGTAGACATAATAGGATCGGAACGTTCATCGACATAACTACTAACATCCAATCCAAATTGTTTGCCCGTAGCATACATAAATTGCCAAATCCCCGTGGCTCCAACTCTAGATTTGGCTCTTGGCTTCAATGCCGACTCTACTATTGACAAATACTTAATCTCTAAAGGGATATTATAGTTGTCTAGCTCCCTTTCAAACATTGGAAAATAATAATTACTCAATGTCATTAAGCGCGTTAATGATTTTCTTCTATGTTTTAAGTATCCCTTTATAACGCTTTCTAAAGAAGGATTGTATTCTATGTTAAAAGGGGTTTTAGCGTTGAGTTCTGCCAAGCGCTTTTTAAGTGTGTCCGTTGGTAGTTCTGGATAATCCACTGGATCATATTTTAAGTCAGAAACCGATTTATAAATGGTGTCATATAATGATGAACTATACAATTCATTGAGCCACTTTTGGTCAAAATCTGATGCCGATTTAAGGTCTTTAAGACTTCTATTAGACAATGAATCTTGTACTGGCTTTATACCTTCAAGTATGTGAGAATTTCCATCAATAATTGTGTCTGAAACAATCACACTTGTGATGGCTTTCTTTTGTTTTTGAGGCACAATAGTGTCCTGAGCTTGTGAATATCCAAACTGAATAAAAAACATTAGTATTAATACTCTCAAAATCATTTGCTAGGGTTATGATATCCGTCCTTTATACATCAAAATTGATGTGTTATTTGCTAATAAAACGTGGTTTAGGCTAAAATCGTGCTTTTTAAGCAGAATTGAAAATTTCTTTAGTTAAGCTATTCTAAAATTGCAGCAACTCCTGGAAGTGTCTTGCCCTCAAGACTTTCTAACATTGCGCCTCCGCCAGTACTCACATAGCTCACTTTATCCTGGAACCCAAATTGTTTTACTGCTGCAACCGAGTCTCCTCCTCCCACAAGTGAAAAAGCGCCGTTTTTCGTTGCTTCTGCAATAGAATCTCCTAAGGCAATGGTTCCGCCCGCAAATCGTTCCATTTCAAAAACACCTAATGGGCCATTCCATAAAATAGTTTTACATTCATTTACAACCTTATCAAAAATAACTTTAGATTTTGGCCCACAGTCTAGGCCTTGCCAGCCTTCAGGGATGTGATTTACATCTACTATTTGAGTTTGTGCATCCTTACTAAACGCATCTGCTGCAAGTACATCTACAGGCAAATGAATTTGTACATTTTTAGCTTTAGCCTGTTTCATAATTTCTAAAGCCAGTTCCATTTTGTCATCTTCACAAATAGAATCTCCTATTTGACCGCCTTGAGCTTTCACAAAGGTAAATGTCATGCCTCCTCCAACAATTAAATGATCAACTTTATCTAATATGTTTTCAATAATTGTGATTTTAGAAGATACTTTAGCTCCCCCCAAAACGGCTAGCACTGGTTTTTCTCCAGTCTCCATTACCTTAGTGATACTTTCAATTTCCTTAGCTAAAAGTGATCCAAAACATTTGTTGTCATTGAAAAATTGGGCAACAATCGTCGTTGATGCATGGGCTCTATGAGCTGTGCCAAAAGCATCATTTACATAAATATCTCCTAGTTTCGATAATTGTTCTGCAAAATCTCTGTCTCCTTTCTTTTCTTCATCATGAAAACGTAAATTCTCCAAAAGTAAAATCTGCCCCGGCTCCAGTTTACTAGCTGCTTCCTCTGCATCTACTCCAACACAATTAGATACAAAATTCACTTCTACTCCAATAATTTCAGCAACAACATTAGCAATATGTCCTAATGAAAATTCGTCTTGAACTCCTTTTGGTCTCCCAAGATGGGACATTAAGATGCAGCTACCCCCATCTTCAAGAATTTTAATTATCGTTGGTTTAGCAGATATAATTCTAGTTGCATCGGTTACCTCAAATTCAGCATTTAAAGGCACATTAAAATCCACACGAATTAAAGCTTTTTTGTTCTCGAAGTTAAAGTCATTTAAAGTTTTCATCTGTTGCATAGTGTTTAGTTGTAAATCCTGAATCAATCAGTAAAATAAGATCTTTTATGTTTTCTAATAAGTTTTTTTCTAACTTTTTTGATAGTAATTTTTTTAATAATATTCCAAAAGGCTTAAAATCGGCATAGACTTCAATGCTTAATTTAGTGAAGCCCTCGTTGCTTTTTTCTAAAACATAGTATGCATTTACCTGTTTTGTGAATGGGATATCGGTTGTAGACTCACCGTAAACTAACTGACCATCTTCTGCTTTTTTTGTAATGGTCGTTTGATTTACAGCTTGATTTTTAGCGATTAAGCATTGATGCTTTTGCCCTGCTCTATTTACTTTGTTTTTATCGTACTCCAGAGTGTCTATCCCTTTTACCCACAGCAAGCGATAGTCAAAATTACTAATCACTTCATAAAGTTCAAGTATTGGCAAATTAATAATTTCGGTTGAAACAAACAGTTTGTGTTTTGGTACTCCCAGAGGGATTGGAGCAACATAAGGAAGGTCCTTTTTAAAATGAGATAATCCCTCATAATTATATGCTACTTCTCCAAAGTCATATTTAGTCACCATTTTGGATACTTCATTCATATCTAAGCTAAAATCTAATATGCTTTTAGTAAATAAGGCGTATTCTGATACAGGAACATCATTTTTTAGCAAGCGATGCACTTGAATCACGTTACTTCCATATGGTTTACGTGATTCCTTCACCGTTATGAAATCTATCTCACCATAATGCACAATAAATTTTATTTCGAGGTTATAGGCTGATGAACAAGCACCACATTGACAAATACGCTCATATTCATAGCGTTTTAAATGCGCGTGAAACGCCACATACATGCATTGTATTTGTGCTTTTATTTTAGAAAGATTAAGCTTGTCTTCAATTTTATAAAAAAACAATGCATCCCCTTCAATCTCGGCAAGCTCTAGTCCTGAAATATTTTGATCAATTAGAATTTCTAAAAGTTCAGAAATTATATGTCCACTATGCTTGATATCAGTATGATGAACAAACTCAGTGAATCCAGAAATATCGGGTATAAATAGAAGTGCTTTTTGCATTTTTAATGCGATAATATCAATTTAAATTAATGAATAAAAGTAAGGTGATTTATTTTCTTAATCTATAAAAAATTCGCAAAAAAAGCGGTCTTTTTTTTAAGAAATCTTAGATTTTGGATGAGTCGACAATGGCGAGATTCGTCAATTTATTTTATAAAAAAGCTTAACAGAACAAGAGAAAAGAGTCTAAAACAGTTTGTGAGGTTTAATTATAAACCAATTCTGATTTATCCATATTCACTTTAGAAATCCAACTCCATTTAAAATCATCCTGCAAAACGAGTTTCTTATAGGATTCATAAAACTCGCTAATATTCGCTTGCTTCGCACTTTCATTTTTATAAAAAACACAAATGTAATAACGACTATTATCAGGGTTAATAAAGACTTTGGGGGTATATTCTTTAGTGGTCAGAAATTGTTTCCATGATTCGGCATCCTTACTGTTGTCTGTAACTCTAGTGACAATATAATAGCCTTTTTTAAATGAAGAAAGCGAACTTAATGATGGTGTGCTTAATGAATACATTTTAGAGCTTGTATCCAGTTCATTTGAGACTAAACTATTGGTGTCTTCTTCGGATCCTATTACCCCATTTTCTCCCGCCTTAAGTACCCAAACGTCACTGAGATAATTAATTTTTCGCAAGCGTTCATATTCTCTAAAACTCACGTCAATGTCTTTATCATAAAACACATACACGTAATAAAGTTGATTATTAGGATCTGTAAAACCTTGAGTGGTGTGCCCCATTCTGGTTAAAAACAGCTCCCATTTTTTTGCATAATTTGAATTGGCAAAAATATTAGTAATGATATAATACCCATCGTCTAGGCCTGGTACACCACGTCTTGTAGAGGCCAATACTTCTGCCCTTATTTCTTCTGTGGACTTATAAACGTTATTCTTAATGATCTCTCCTTCGGTAATTAAGTCGTCCGTATTCAATTTTGTTATGGGATTCTTCTTTTCTTCAACTAATGGTTTTGCTATGTCTACTACTTCAACGAGCTCAACCACTTCTTCTGCTTTTTGTTCTTCAGCTTGTCTATTAACAAGGGGATCTGTTACTATTTCATCAGGTGTTAACTCAATATTTGTAATCGGATTTGTTTCTAATTCACTTAGCCTAACCTCATCATAAAATGAATTGCTTACTTCTGTTTTAAACGCTGTAAAAAACAAATGAAACATATCAGATTGTGTTGAATACCTAAGCGTTGTATGTGTCTGGTTATTAGCGAGTACTTGCTTAGGAATTTCCATTTCTGCCAGATCAAATCCTAAGGTGTTTTTGCTATTTGGATTTCGATTAGTAACCAAATTATCGTTTAAGGTGATTGAGCTATTAAAGAAATTCTGTTTTCGTCTAAACGAGCTCTCTAATATGGTAAATTTATTAGTGTTACCATTTAAAATGGCACATTTATCCTTTCCTAATTTATTATCTCCTTCTAAAGCCGCAACCATCATCGATGCTTTAATATCACCTTCTTCATTAGTTTTAAAATCCGAAAAATCAATATCGATTAATTTATTCCTTAGGCTAGAAAAACCATTATATGTAGTTATATATACTGGGTTACTAAAATCAGTTTCATAAACAATAAATAAAAACCAGCCACCAGCACCTCCGCCAGCAACATATCCTTCAGCCGCCTTAACATTTGCTACAGTATATTCACCATTAATGTTTGATGCATTTTTTAAAGTCTCTGTGACATCTGCATAACAAACATAGGGTGATGTCGATGAAAGTTTTTCGTTTTGAAAGCCATCATAAAGAACTTCACCAGTGATATCATGGTAGTTCCCAAGTGGCGTTTTAAGTTTAACTGTATTGAAGTTTGTGGGCCGTGTGGTATTTTTATATTTTTTTTGTGGGTTCTCTGCTTGGCGTTTGGTACCGTATTCATATGGGTATATTCCTGCCCAATATAGGGTTGCGCTAACAATCTTAGCTTGATTATCTGGAATAATCAAAGACGCTTGACTAGAACTAAAAGTATTAGAATCTTTATCAACATCTACATACTTCATTTTGATTTGATCATTGAGCACATTTAAATCATTAAAGGGCTTCGTACTGTGCTTACTAAGGATATTATTTCCTACAATAACCGCATCTCCTTTAACATAAAATTGTTGATGCAATTTAAAGTCCACCTCTTGCGAAAATAAGGACGAACTAAATAATAACAAGAAAAATAAACAAAACTGTGCTTTCATATATTGTTGAGGGAAAAAGCTTGATTAGTATCTATCTGGATTAATATACTAAGTTAATCATTTCATAAGTACAGGTGTTATTTGCCATTGTTGTAATTTTTGTATGTTGTTAACAGCCATTTGCTACCTGTTTTCGTTTTGGGTTTTCATCCCCAAGACAAGCATTTTTTTCCTATATCACAGGACTTTATAGAGTTTTTTGCGTTTTAGATTACAAAAATAAGACGATCTTTAATCCAGACTTATTAACAATTGAAAATCATGGCTCTCCTTTTTTAGCATTTTATTTTCTTTCTGTTTTAAAGGCTTAGCTATTATTTCTAATATGGTCAATTATATTATATTTGTCTCATGCTATTTTCTGAAATTATAGGGCAAGAACACCTGAAAAACCATTTAACACAAAGTGTTGATAATGGCCGTATTCCACATGCCCAACTTTTTGTTGGTAATGAAGGAAGCGGAACGCTCCCTATGGCTATTGCCTATGCTCAATATGTTTTATGTTCTAATAATCAAGGAGAAAACCTAAATGGCAATGAGGCTTGTAATTTGAAATTTAATAAGTTATCGCATCCCGATTTGCATTTTGCTTTTCCAGTTGCCACCAACGATAAAGTTAAAAAGCACCCCGTTTCTAAATTATTTCTGGAAGACTGGAGAGCGCTTCTTAAATCACAGCCCTACTGCAACCTCTTTGACTGGTATAAACAACTTGGTGTTGATAACAAGCAGGGTCAAATTGGTGTTGATGAAGCTCACGACATTGTTAAGGCTCTAACCTTAAAATCATATGAAGGGGGTTATAAAGTGATGCTAATTTGGATGGCCGAAAAAATGAATATTGCAGCGGCCAACAAACTCCTTAAACTTATAGAAGAACCACCAAACAAAACTGTATTTATCCTAATTACTGAAGATGAAGAACAGATTATTTCTACCATAAAGTCTCGTTGTCAAATTTTACACTTTCCACCATTAGCAGAGCAAAAAATTAAAGAGGCTCTAATAAATAAATATAGTTTAGAAGATGCTATAGCATCAAAAATTGCGCATCAGGCCAATGGTAATTTTAATAAAGCATGTGATCTGGTTTACCAAGATAGCGAGGATATTCAATTTGAAGAATGGTTTATATTTTGGATTAGAAGTGCTTTTAAAGCCAAAGGAAATAAAAGTGCAATCCATGATTTAATGTCCTGGAGTGAAGATAT
>CAJXVU010000034.1 GCA_913062555.1 uncultured Bacteroidota bacterium | reverse complement strand
TGAATTTAAACGTATTCCTGAATAAGCCCAATTAAGGTATTAGCATCTTGTTCTCCACTTTGACGCCATTTCATTTCTCCATTTTTATAGATAATTAATGTAGGAAGCCCTTTTATTCTAAGTGCTTCGGCCAAATCTTGATTTTTATCTACATCAATTTTAATCACCTTGGCTTTATCACCAAGAGCAGCTGCAACATCTCTCAATACAGCATGCATCCCTGCAGACTGTTCATTCCATTCTGTAAAAAAATCTAACAAAACGGGGATATTAACATCAATTAATTCGCCAAACTTTGACATACTTAAACGTTTTATTTTTAATGCTCTATTACAAACCTACAATTTTTTATTTAGTTTGAAAACCAACAGGTTAAATAGATTACATGGTCTTATATAAAAATACGAATTTTAAAGTAAATATAAAATTCCATTTCAATTATACTGTGGCTTTCCCTTTTTTAAGCTCTATAACTGTAATTTCTGGCCAAATACCGACGCGTCCTGGATAAGCCAAAAAGCCAAATCCTCTATTTACGTTGATATATTGCCCTTGTTCTTTATAAATTCCTGCCCAATATTTATAACGCCATTTTACAGGACTCCATTTAATCCACCCCGGAATTTCTATTCCAAATTGCATTCCATGAGTGTGCCCACTTAAAGTAAGGTGATAATGATAATCATCTTCAATAACTTCATGTTGCCAATGTGAAGGATCATGACTCATTAATATTTTAAAATCATTTGATTCTATAGCTTCAGATGCCTTTTTCAAATCTCCTTTTTGTTTGAATCCTTTTCCCCAGTTTTCAACACCCACTAAAGCAATGCGTTGTCCGCTTTTTTCAATAAACCGACTTTCATTCCGCATCAAATCAAATCCGAGTTCTTTTTGAATTTGGGCCAAATGTTCTAAATTTTCTCGTTTCGCTTGTTCAGTTTCCCAACTTACATAATCGCCATAATCATGATTCCCTAATATTGAATATAGACCATCTTTGGCATCTAATTTTGAAAACACCCCTTTCCATGGCAACATTTCCGTTGCTTTATTATTAACCATATCTCCCGTAAACAATATCACATCAGAAGCTTGCTCGTTCACCAAGTCTACAGCATATTCAATCTTTTCCTGATTATCAAAGCTCCCACTATGGATATCACTAATTTGTGTAATTCTATAGCCGTCAAATGCTTCTGGCAAATCTTCAAAGTGAAGGGTGTATTTTAAGACTTTAAAATTGTATTTCCCAACCACCATTCCATACAAAAAGGATGCAAATGGTATTGCGGCAACGCCTAGAGCAATTTTACTAACAAATTGACGTCTTGAAGGCAAGTACCCTGTGTTTTCAGCAATTCTTCCTTCTGTAAAATAGCGATACATTGCTTGCGGGACTCTAATAATATCCTCCCCAAACATGATTAGCATTATTACTATTTTCGGTATAAAAAGGGTCAAAAATAGACCAATTGCAAGGCCCATATTTACTGTAATTCCAGTTTGTCTATCTGTGCTTGTAATTTGATAAATGAAATTACCCATCACAACTAAAGAAATTATAATATATGTAATATTTAAGCCCTTACTTCTAAAAGATGTTTTAACTGCCTGAAAGGCATAAAAATCAATTATAGCAAATATTACAATAAAAATAATCCAACGAATCATAGTACAATTTTATCAAATATAATTCAATTTAATTCTCGATATTGATTGTTTAAATTTATTTAACTATAAGTTAAGATTTACTATCTTTCACCATCATTTAGGTTCATTAAATATAAACCATAATTAACCTAAAACAACTATTGATGAATATTGAAATTATAACTAATTAATATTATGCCATTCAATAACTTAACACCGATTCTTGAAGTAGAAAACATGGACAAAACCATTACATTCTACGAGTCAATATTGGATTTTAAATGTATTGGAAGGGAAGGGAATGATTGGGCTATTGTCGAAAAAGATGATGTGCAATTAATGTTTTCACCTAGGCTATTTCAAGACACATATCCAAATACCTATATGACTGGTAGCTTATATATTAGAACGGATAATATTGATGTCATCTGGCAAATATTAAAAGACAAAGTTTCCGTTTGTTATCCTATTGAAAACTTTGAATATGGGATGCGCGAATTTTGTATTTATGATATCAATGGTTACCGACTCCAATTTGGTCAAGAAACTAAAATCAACTAAACTAAAAACCAATTCTCTTCTTACTATGTTTTTAAAAACTCAAATTTTACGATCTCAGCTATATCATAAAGTTACTTTTATTTGCATTATCGCAAGTTTATTAAGTTGTGACAATTCAAGCAAATCGATTGAGGATCCAATTAAAAATTCCATCAAAGACTTTACCCAATTTGTAAATCCGTTTATTGGAACCAGTAAAATGGGGCATACATTTCCTGGTGCAACAGCTCCTTTTGGAATGGTCCAATTATCTCCTCAAACTAATTTTGAGGTTATGTTTCAAGACAATGGAAGTTATAACTCCAAAACTTACGAGTACTGTTCTGGATATCAATATTCAGATTCTACCATAGTGGGATTTGCACATACTAACTTTAGTGGTACAGGTCATTCAGATTTAGGTGATTTTCTGGTGATGCCAACAACAGGAGATTTAATACTTGATCCCATAGAAACGGATTCGGGAGAAAAGGGTTTTTATTCTACATTTTCTCATGAGAACGAATCTGCTTCAGCAGGGTACTACAAAGTAAAATTGGATGATTATAATATTACCGCAGAATTAACCGCAAGTGAGCGTGTTGGTTTTCATCAATATACATTTCCAAAATCAAACAACGCCCATATTATTTTGGACCTTGTTTATAATGTCTATCATCACGACAATAAAAATGTATGGACTTTTATTCGTGTAGAAAATGATTCCCTAATAACCGGATATAGACAAACCAAAGGCTGGGCAAGAACAAAAAAGGTATTTTTTGCAATGCAATTCTCAAAACCATTTAAAAGTTATGGTCATAAAAAATACAATAAAGAAACCTATGATGGCTTTTATCGACGATTTAATCAAAGTGAAAACTTTCCAGAAATGGCAGGGAAGGACATTCGAGCATACTTTAATTTTGATACTGAAGCCAATGAAAAAATAAATATAAAATTTGCATTGTCTCCGGTAAGTACTAATGGTGCTTTAAAAAACTTGGCTGCCGAAATACCTCATTGGGATTTTAATAAAACTAAGATAGAAACCAAAGAGAAGTGGAATAATGAGCTCTCTAAAATTGAGGTTGAAACCTCAACATTAAACGACAAGAAAACATTTTATTCTGCCTTATACCACACCATGTTAGGCCCGATTGTATATGAAGATGTAGATGGTCAATATCGCGGTCTTGATCAAAATATTCACACATCTAATGATTTTACAAATTATACTGTTTTTTCATTGTGGGACACTTATCGTGCGCTGCACCCTTTATTTAACATTACTCAACCTCAGCGAAATAACGACATGATAAAATCCATGTTAGCCCATCATGATGAAAGCGTACATAGTATGCTGCCTATTTGGAGTCATTACGCCAACGAAAACTGGTGTATGATAGGCTATCATGCCACCTCAGTAATTGCAGATGCTATGGCAAAAAATATTGGTGATTTTGATAAGGAGCGTGCCTTACAGGCTTCTGTTAACACTGCCAGTGTTCGTTATTTTGATGGTTTAGGTGATTATATAGATTATAAGTATGTGCCTGATGACAAAAGCCATTCTTCGGTTTCAAAAACATTAGAATTAGCTTATAACGATTGGTGTATTGCCCAAATGGCGAAGGAAGTTGGTAATTCAACCACTGAGTCCAAATTTTTAGAAAGAGCCGAATACTTTAATAATGTTTACGATCCTTCTATAGGATATATGCGTCCTAAGTTATCAAATGGAACCTTTAGAGCGGCTTATGACCCTTTAGACACACATGGGCAAGGATTCATAGAAGGTAATGCCTGGAACTATGGCTTGTATGTTCCTCATCAACTTGATAAAATGATAGATATGATGGGAGGCAAAGAGCGGTTTAGCCAGCATTTAGATTCTTTATTTACTATGGAATTAGACGATAAATATATAGCTAAAAATGAAGATATTACTCGAGATGGAATTATTGGGAATTATGTACACGGAAATGAACCCGGGCATCATATCCCATATTTATACAATTGGACAGGGAAAGCGTATAAAACGCAAGAACGCGTGCGTATGATTATGGAAACCATGTACGGCAATAAAGAAGATGGCCTTTGTGGTAATGACGATGCAGGTCAAATGAGTGCCTGGTATATTTTTAGTAGTCTTGGATTTTACCCCGTCACACCAGGGTCCCCCGATTATGCCTTAGGAAGCCCACTAATTGAAAAAGCTATAATTAGTCTAGACAATGGAAACACATTAACTATTCAGGCAAATAACCAGAGTAAAGCTAATGTATATGTCTCCAGTGTAACCTTTAATGGAAAAGCTCTCGAGAATAATATGCTATCGCATCATGATATTGAGAAAGGCGGTACTCTCATTTTTGAAATGAGTAATACTCCTAAAATAAACAAATAAAATAGAAGTTGTAATTATTTAATAGCTGATATTTATGACTCAACAAATACGACTAAAACAATGAAACGCAGAAATTTTATAAAAAATGCTTCCTTAACAGGAGTTGGGATTACCGTTGGCACTGCAATTATGGGCTGCAAGGATAAAAACAATACTGAAGAAATGGGAACAACAAAAGAAACGAAAGGCGAAAAAAGCACATCAATCGACATGGCTAAATATCCAATAGCCATTTGTACTTGGGGTTTTGTTAAAGCTAATGCGAAAGCTGGAGAAGAATTATCTAAAGACAAATCGGCTCTTGATTCGGTAATTTCAGGCGTTGCTATTGAAGAAGAAAACTTAAAAAACACAACCGTCGGAAAAGGAGGCACACCAGATCGTGAAGGCAATGTAACATTAGATGCTTGCGTCATGAATCCAGAAGGTGATTGCGGGGCTGTGCTATGCGTTGAGAACATTACTAATGTAGCTGCATTGGCTAAAAAAGTAATGGAAGAAACTCCACATGTAATGCTTGCTGGGCAAGGCGCTGAAGATTTTGCATATAGTCAAGGGTTCAAAAAAGAAAATCTACTTACTGAAAGTTCTAAAAAGGCCTGGGAAGAATGGAAAAAAGAATCAAAATATAAGCCTATTATCAATATAGAAAATCATGATACCATTGGTATGTTAGCTATTGATAAAAAGGGCGACATTGCTGGTGCATGCACAACGTCAGGTTTAGGTTATAAAATGAGAGGACGTGTTGGAGATTCTCCTATTATAGGGTCTGGTTTATTTATCGATAATAAAATTGGTGGTGCTGTAGCGACAGGAATGGGTGAAGAGGTTGTAAAAACAGTAGGAAGCTTTTTAATTGTAGAATTAATGAGAAATGGCATGAGCCCTCAAGCAGCTTGTGAAGAAGCTATTAGTAGAATTGTAACAAAAAGTGATCGCTATAAAAATTTCCAAATCGCATATATTGCTATGAATAAAGCTGGAGAAGTTGGCTCCTATTGTATTCATAAAGGGTTTACCTATATGAAATATCAAAATGAAGCTAATGAGAATATTGCTTCTGGTTATTACAATAAAGAAGAAAAGAGTTAAGATCACTATTTTAATCACATAATAAAATCCATTAAACATAAATAATTTGTTTGATGGATTTTTGATTTGTACAATTTATATGCAAAACAAAACATCAAAATTAGACTAAACACCTGTTTCTTAGACAAAAGACACTCCCTGCAATTACACAGCCCCAGTGGGTTTGTGTATTTCATCGATGCTATAAACACAATCGCCCCACTAAACTAGATTTTTTTGCATCTTATCAATTATTTTGAGATATAACTACTACTGTACCCTTTCTTTGTTTCAGAAACCTACTCAAATCATGAACAAAGTATTAATAGTTATCGCCTTCTTAATCGTCCCTTTTTTAGCGACTGCTCAAAACGATTCTGAAAAAGTTAAAGTTGAAATCAACACAACTATTAATACCGAAATTGCACTTAAAAAAGTAGAAAAAATTAGTATTGATCCTAAAACACAATACTTAGACCTTAACTATAAAAAGAGTAATGATATCATTAACGTAAAAACTTATATTAGAAGCCTTCGTTTAAAAGGAAAAACTAATGTGAAGTGTTAATCGATTCTTAATCTCTTCCCTCATCATTTATCTTAAAACTGCATCATATGCGGTTTTTTTGTTTTTAACGCTAGGGTTCCCATAAAATAATGTCAATAAAAAAACCTGCAAATTAACTTCACAGGTTAGATAAATCTACCACTCTATATTTTGAATGACACTATTTTTTAGAGCTAGTCCCTTAAAAACACTAAGGATACACCAAAACAACAGTAACAATGACGCAAATATGCCTTAAAATTTGATAGACAAGTCTTATCTCTTCACAAAAAAACTCTGAAAATATTTCAGAGCTTTTAAAATTTATCTTATAAAAATGTTTAATCTCTACCCATTATTTGGAAAGCCCAATACACTAAAGAAGCTAAGGCACCAATCGCAGCAACCAAATAGGTTCTTGCCGCCCATTTTAAGGCATCTTCAGATCCTTTATACTCCTCCTGAGACAGCATATGTTTATTTTTTAACCATGCCAGAGCTCTATTACTTGCGTCGTATTCCACTGGTAAGGTTATAAAACTAAATAGGGTAGCAAAGCCCATCATCACTAAACCTCCAATGGCTACAAAATAGCCCATTCCTCCAAGTATATTTGCTGACATAAGCATGATCCCTCCAATTATAACCCACATTGACATGCTAGAAGTCACACTCACCACAGGGACTAATGTAGATCGCATTTGTAACCAAGCATATGCCTGGGCATGTTGGACAGCATGACCACACTCATGAGCTGCAACTGCCGCTGCGGCAGCATTCCGTTCTGAATATACAGCTTCACTCAAGTTTACCGTTTTGTCTTTTGGATTGTAATGATCGGTTAAACGACCAGCTACAGAAACTACTTTTACATCTGAAATCCCATGATCGGCTAACATTTTCTCTGCAATCTCAGCACCACTCATTCCATTTCGTAATTTTACTTTCGAGTATTTTTTAAACTTTCGTTTCAATTGGTTACTCACCAACCAACTTACCAAAGCAATTCCTCCTAATAATATATAATATGTATACATGTCTTTTTCTTTTTGAACTATAAATGTACATTAGTTATAGCAAAAAATACGCCAAACAAAAGTTAAGAAATTTTGTCAGTTTTAATAAAGCAGACTTATAATTTTGTTTCGGCCATACCAGCTACAGTAATCCCATATTGAGTAAGCGTTTCAACTTTTTTAGGGTTGTTAGTCAACATCCTTATTGATTTCACACCGATCTCTTTTAAAATTTTAGCAGCACTTCTAAAATCTCTGGCATCTTTTTTAAAACCAACGGCTTCATAAGCTTCAGCTTGTGACATTCCTTGTTTTTTGAACGCCGCACTTTTTAGTAATGCATAGTGGCCATTTCCTTTACCTTCCTGATCTAGCCATATTACAATCCCTTTGCCTTCCTTTTGGATAAGCTGCTGAGAAATCTCCATTTGCTCTCTACAGTCACATTCAATACTATTAAAGTGATGCCCAAAAATACATGAAGAGTGTACACGACATAGCACATCTTCTTCACCCTTCACATCTCCCATGATAAGGGCATAGGATTCTTTCTGTCCATCATAATAGAGAATTTCATGATATTCTCCATATTTTGTTTTGAGGTTTCCCTCCGCCATTTTTATAATCAAAATTAGATGCTTTTAAGGTTAGGTGTTTTCGCAATTTATACATTAATTATTCTTAGCGTATTTTAACTTAAAAAAGATAAGTAAGGCATAAGAACCAATGGTGATCCCATTGGCCATCATCAATGAAAAACTTTCAATAATGATCCCATAAATAAACCAAAGGATAATCCCCACAAAAAAGAGTAATAACATCGGCATAGATAGTGATGACACGTCCTTACTTTTATAAGTTTTATACACTTGAGGTAAAAATGCAGATGTCGTTAAAACAGCTGCAATAAGTCCTATTATTTCTATATTATCCAACAATGTTTACAATTTTACCGGGTACAACAATTACTTTTTTAGGCGTACGACCTTGCAGTTGCTCATTTGTTTTTTCATGTGCTAAAACAGCTGCCTCAATGTCATCCTTAGACATATCTAATGGCAGCTCCATGGTGAAGCGCATTTTACCATTAAAAGAAATTGGATAATTTTTACTACTTTCTACTAAATGATTCGCCTCAAAAACTGGAAATCCTGTTGTTGAAATCGAGTCAGTATTCCCTAATGCATTCCATAATTCTTCAGCAATATGCGGTGCATAAGGTGAAACTACGATCAATAAGGGTTCTAAAATTTTTTTGCTTGTACATTTTTGAGCGGTTAACTCATTCACGGCGATCATAAATGTAGACACCGAAGTATTGAAGGAGAAATTCTCTATATCTTCTTCTACTTTCTTTATGGTTTTATGTAAAGTCTTTAAATTATCTTTTGTTGCAGAAGCATTGGTGAGTTTTAATCCATTATCATCAAAGTATAATTTCCATAATTTCTTCAAGAAGCTATGCACACCTGTTATCCCTGCAGTATTCCATGGTTTATATTGCTCTAAAGGCCCTAAAAACATTTCATACAGACGTAAACTATCGGCACCATATTGCTCACAAATTTCTTCAGGATTTACCACGTTGTACCACCGTTTAGACATTTTCTCTACGCTTCGCCCAACGATATAATTACCATCTTCAAGTATAAATTCAGCAGTGTTAAATTGTGGCTGCCAATTTTTTAAATCATCAATGTTTATTTCATCAGAAGCGTTTACCATATTGACATCAACACGTAATTCTTCAACTTCATAATCATGCTTTAAGCCTTTAGAAACATACTTGTTTGTACCTGCTACTCTATAAACAATTGCACTGGTTCCAAGGATCATTCCTTGGTTAATCAATTTTTTAGCAAACTCATCCACAGGCACAACACCTTTATCAAATAAAAATTTTTGCCAGAAACGTGAATATAATAAATGTCCTGTGGCATGTTCACTCCCTCCAATGTATAAATCGACATCTTTCCAATAGCTAAGGGCTTCTTGGCTTGCAAATTCTTCAGTATTATCGGCATCCATGTAGCGATTAAAATACCAAGAACTGCCTGCCCATCCTGGCATAGTGTTGAGCTCTAATGAGAACACGCTGGTATTATTTATTTTTTCATTCTCTACTACGGTATTTGTTTCCGTACACCATGCCCAAACGGTAGCATTCCCTAATGGTGGCTCTCCTGTTTCAGTAGGTAAATATTTTTCTACTTCTGGCAATTGAATCGGCAAATGTGCTTTATCAATCATTTGTGGCATTCCATTTACGTAATACACTGGGAATGGCTCTCCCCAATAACGTTGACGAGAAAATACAGCATCACGTAATCGGTAATTTGTTTTCCCTTCTCCTTGACCCAGTTGTTCCAACTCATAAATAGCACGCTTGGTCGCCTTTTTATAGTTCATCCCATTTAGGAAGTCACTATTTGCAATTGAGGTATTATTTTTATCGGCATAAGCTTCTTGACTAATATCTACACCTTCAAAAATATTAGGAATCGCGATTTCAAAATGTTTTGCAAAATCGTAATCTCGTTGATCACCACAAGGAACTGACATCACTGCTCCTGTTCCATATCCGGCAAGAACATAATCTCCAATCCATATTGGAATAGGTGTTTTTGTAAATGGATGCTCGGCATAGGCCCCAGTAAACACACCAGAAATTGTTTTCACATCAGCCATTCTATCACGTTCACTACGCTTCGCCGTTGCCAAAACATAAGCTTCTACTGCCTCTTTTTGTGCTGTTGTAGTTAATTTGGAAACCAAATCATGCTCTGGTGCTAAAGTCATAAAACTCACTCCAAATATCGTATCAGGACGGGTTGTAAAAACATCAATAATCTCATCATGTTCATTTACACTAAATGAAACTGATGCTCCAACAGATTTACCAATCCAGTTACGCTGACTTTCTTTTAATGAGTCTGTCCAATCAATAGTATTTAAACCTTGTAATAATCGTTCGGCATAAGCAGAAATACGCATACTCCATTGGGTCATTTTTTTCCGAACCACAGGATGTCCACCACGCTCAGAAACACCATTAACTATTTCATCGTTTGCTAAAACGGTTCCTAATGCAGGACACCAATTGACTTCGGTCTCTGCTAAATAGGTTAACCTATATTGTAATAATATTTCTTGTTGTTTTTCAGAAGAATACCCATTCCATTCTTCGGCAGAAAAGGCTTCGATTCCATCATCACAAACTGCATTTACTGTTGCATTCCCTTCGGAAGCAAAAGCATTGACTAAGTTAGTAATGGAATCTGCTTTATCTGTATCACTATTATACCAAGACTCAAACAGTTGTATAAAAATCCACTGTGTCCATTTATAATAGTCGGGACTAGAAGTTCGTACTTCCCGAGACCAATCGAAAGAAAAACCAATTTGATCTAACTGACGTCTGTATGTTTTAATATTGGCTGCAGTAGTTAAAGCAGGATGCTGTCCAGTTTGAATGGCATACTGTTCTGCCGGTAGTCCAAAGCTATCATATCCTTGAGGGTGCAAAACATTGAAACCTTTATGACGTTTGTAACGCGCATAAATATCTGATGCAATATACCCAAGTGGATGCCCAACATGTAGTCCTGCTCCACTAGGATAAGGAAACATATCTAATACATAGTATTTTGGCTTTTCAGAATTATTTACAGCTCTAAACGTTTTGTTTTCTGCCCAATAATTTTGCCATTTGGTTTCAATCGCGTTAAAATCGTATTTCATGTGTTCCTTTTATTCTTCTTTAACCGCTGGACTTCTACAAATATAAGTCTGATGCATATGACATCTATATCGTTGCTCCCTTGAGTATTGAAATCCTCGTTATGGAAGTTTCATTGTCATTGTTTCGATCTAGCTAAATATTCTTAAAAAGCGGTTTGTAAAATCCCTTACTGTCGCTTTTTGAAGTGGCAAATTTACGGTTTATTGTATGAATGAAAAAACCTTTACTTTTGAATTCTAATTGAATTCTAATTAAACTCATAAAAATTGCAGAACAATACTTTAAAAGCACATCTTGCCTTATTGGGAGCAAATGTTATTTATGGAATAAATTATTTGGTTGCTAAAGGCATTATGCCCAATAAAATAGGCCCTTCAGCTTTTGTTTTTTTGAGAATTATAGGTGCTGGAATACTGTTTTGGATTATAAAATATTTCATTAAAGAAAAAATTGAGAAAAAAGATTTTTTGTTATTAATTCTCTGTGGCTTACTAGGCGTTGCAACAAATCAATTGTTGTTTTTTCACGGATTAAGTTTAACCTCTCCCATTGACGCTTCTATTATAATTACTGCTATCCCAGTAATGGTATTAATTTTTAGTGCAATTATTTTAAAAGAAAAGATTACTAGAAACAAACTCCTAGGAATTACCATTGGAGCAATTGGGGCTGTATTATTAATTGGATATGGCAATACAACAGGGGGAAACAGTTCTATTTTAGGAAACCTCTTTATTTTTATAAATGCCTGTTCATATGCATTGTATCTGGTCCTTGTAAAACCAATGATGAAAAAGTATAGCGCCATCACCGTGATTAGTTGGGTTTTTCTATTCGGGTTTATGTTTGTATTCCCTATAGGTGTGAATGATGCTTTAACCACAGATTATAGTGCATTTACCTTAAATACTTATTTGGTGGTTACTTTTGTGATTGTTTGCACTACCTTCTTAGCATATTTATTTAATATTTATGCCCTTAATTATGTCTCACCATCGGTAACCGGAAGTTATGTGTATTTGCAACCAGCGGTGAGCTTTATTATGGTTAGTATTTATGCTTATGTATTGGGACATAATGAATATGCTCAAGATATAAACCTAATAAAAATATTAAGTTGTTTATTAGTAGCTTCAGGCGTATATCTGATAAGTATGAAATCAAAAAAACAACATTAATTTCTTATAATTAAACTAATAAAACCAAGCCTTGAAATCAGTTAAGATCATAATCCGTATTTGCAAGAAAACAAGCCTCTCCCGACTGTATAATTCATCATTTATATTGATACTCTTACTAAGTATTTCTTGTAAAGATTCTAATACAATCAATTCAATTAACAACTCCAAATTGTATTCGAACAATGCCTTACAATTTGATGGCATAGATGATAAGGTTGATCTTTTTTTAAAACCAATTACAGACACTTGGACTCTCTCGGTTTGGGTAAAAGGCAATGATAGTTTATGGAATCCAAATGAAGCTATTATTTCCAATGGTTGGGCAACAATTAAAGCCTGGGAGCAAACTCCTCTTAGTATAAAAAATGGTTATCCAACAGTTGGTGATAGCTTAAAAGCAACTTATAAGTTAGATGCTGAATGGCATCATTTGGCAGTCGTTAATAATGGCATAGAAAACACACTTTATATTGATGGAGAAATAGCGGCCAAAGGCCGGGGAGGGAAAGGTATTTGCCCCTCTTTTATAGGTGCTAATGATAGTGACTCTTTTTTTAATGGAAGTATAGATGAACTGAGAATCTGGAATATTGCAGTTGATCAAAACACGATAAAAAAATGGATGTATAGTCCTTTGAAAAAGAATCATAAAAATTATTCCAATTTATTGGCCTGTTTTGGTTTTGATGATGAAGCCTTGGATGCCACTGATATTTCAGGGCGTTTTCATGGCGATATTAAAAAACAGTACTCGAGTACAGCAACGAGCAACACTCCTGTTTATATTCGAAATTTTAATAGCGCTTTCAAAGGACAATATATGGCGTCAGATTATATAAGTTTGCCAAAAGACAAAAGTGTTTTTGAAGGCTTGAACAATTCACAAGATGATAATATTTTAAAGGTTTTATCATGGAATATTTGGCATGGAGGTGTTGAAAATGGAGAAGAATTAGGACGACAACGCATTATTGATATTATAAAGGCATCAACTGCCGATGTAATTTTAATGATTGAAACCTATGGTGCCGCAAACCTAATAGCAGAGCAACTAGGCTTTTATCATTATACGCTTGGAGATAAAGATAACTTAGCAATCTTTAGCCGCTATCCCATAGTAGCACAATACCCTTCAAATTTTAAGGGTTTCTATAGTATTGGGGCCAAAATAAAAATGCCAAATAACAAAGAAGTCATTGTTTGGGATGTTTGGTTACGCTATGCTTTACCTGATTATACTATGGAAATTAACGATCCTAATTACACGGTAAAAGAAATGATTGATGGTGATATGAATTATGCTGTAAGCGACCTAAATGCAATATTAGAAAAAGATCTTTCTGTTTATGCAACAGATAAGAATACACCAGTAATATTTGGGGGAGATTTCAACTCTTGCTCACATTTGGACTGGACTAAAGGCACTGCAGAAGCCGGCTTACACTACAATAAAGAAGTTGACTTTCCTGTGAGTAAAATAATGATGCAACAAGGCTATAAAGATAGTTTTAGAGAACTCTATCCAGATCCTGTGAAATACATTGGTAAAACATGGTCTCCACTTTACAACTATTGTGATGATTTTAGAATTGATTTTATTTATTATAAAGGTCCTAAAGTTATGCCTATAGATTCAAGAGTTATTGACCAACACCCAGACCAAGATCAAATGTTTCCATCAGATCATGCAGGCGTTTTAAGTGTTTTTGAGATTAATTAATTTCGAGCTACTTTTTCTTGTGCTAATAAACAATGATAGGTAAAGGTATTTACGGGAGTAGCAATATGATGTGTTCTCCCTTGTTTCACGATGTACCCATTAAAATTTTCAAGTTCACTAGGGCGACCTTCCATAATATCCCGTTGCATTGATGCCGTCGTATCATAGGCTAGATTATCGACTACCTTCAGCACCATTTCTATATGGTGATTAGACAATTTAACACCTTTTGCATTGGCTACTGCAACGATCTCACTTGCTGTTTGATACATTATTTGTCGTATATTTTCATCGGCGCGCATGACACCAAAAACAGACCTTGTGATAGCTCCGACACCGCTTATTGTAGTGATGAATAAAAACTTTTTCCAAATATCTAAATGGATATCCTCAGAAATACTAGTCTTAAATCCAGCATTATTAAAAATAGATTGTAATGCCAATACCCGTTCTGTTTTATCATTGTTATATTCTCCGAAAACAATTTCCGGTTCAAAAGCAAAATGATTTATAATACCTGGTCCTTCAATTTTACTCACAATTTTACAAAGTCCGGCCAGTACATTTTCTTTTGGTAGAATAGACAAAAGACGATCTGCATTATCGGCGCCATTTTGTAAAGGCAATACCATAGTGTTACTGGTAATTATTGATTTCATCGATTTTGCTACTTCTTGTATCTGCCACGATTTTACACCAAGAATAATGAGATCTGGGTTTTTAATCTTACTAATATTATTTATCACCTTAGGAAATACATGAAAATTACCAAGTATACTTTTCACTTGCAAACCATTTGTTTTAATAGCTTCAAAGGTCTTTCCCCTTGCAACAAAAGTTACATCACAGCCAGCTTGAGACAATTTACCACCAAAATAGCCCCCTACACCACCAACACCAATTACAACAATGTTCATATATTTTAGTTTATTATATTAGATTTAATAAAATTAATTGAATTTCAGAATATTAAAAATTTCGATTCAAAATATTCCTATTTGAATATGAATGACAAACACTGAAATTAAAAGACTTTGTCTTTTAAAGTAAATTATTAATATACTTTTTTATTTTTACATCATCAATTACAATCCATTTATGAGTTCATCTTTTGAAAAACATCAAAAAAGGCGTCTAATTTCATCCTATTTTTCGGTTGTAATGAGTATTGCTTTGGTTTTATTTCTTCTTGGTCTTTTAGGGATGTTAGTGCTCAATGCTAAAACGATTTCTAATAATTTCAAGGAACGCGTTGTGATGACCATCTACTTAAACGAAACTGCTAAAGAGGTTGAAATTAACCAGTTAGAAAAAAGTCTAGCTATGGCTAATTATGTAAAAGAGACCAAATATGTATCTAAGGAAGATGCTGCGGATTTCATGAAAGGTGAATATGGAGAAGATTTTCTTGATGATGTTGGTTTCAATCCATTACAGAACTCAATTGATGTCAATTTAAAAGCAAACTTTGTTACTGAGCAACGTCTCGATAGTATTTCACAAGCAACGCTAACAAAAAAATTTGTAGATGATGTGAGCTACAACAAAGACTTAGTTTCTATCATGAATAGTAATGTAAAACGCATTAGCCTTTGGGTGATTATAATTAGCGTATTATTTACGCTTATCGCCGTATTATTGATAAACAGCTCTATTCGCTTGGCAGTTTACTCGAAACGTTTCATAATTAAAACAATGCAAATGGTTGGTGCTACTAAACAGTTTATTCGCCGCCCTTTTATTTGGAGAAGTGTACGATTAGGAGTAATTGGTGCTATCCTCGCCTTAATTGGGATGGCTGTTGTGTTATATTATTTGAACAAAACCTTTCCAGAACTAGAACTACTTAGTAATCAAATACTCCTTATTGGATTATTTGTGGGCATTTTTATAATTGGCATCCTCATCACATGGGTTAGCACTTATTTTGCGACTCAGCGTTTCTTAAATTTGAATACTGACCAGCTATACTATTAAAAAGTTCAATTAGGAATACCATGATTTAGATTTTAATAAAGTCATTTCCAGTATGAAAAAAGTTGTACTCTTATTAGTATTGTTCTCGGGTTTTACCATTTTTCTTTTGGTCAAATCTTGTTCAATTAAAAATCCAAAGCCACAAAATTGTGAAACGATTAGAACAACAATTTTAAAAATCGCAGAAGGATCTTCCTATGATATTGTATTATATGACGCCTATGGCGATTCCTATTATATAAACAGAGGATTGGAACAAGGTCTAAATTTAGCTCACCTTAACACTGCAGTTTTAAATAAAACCGTTACTTTGCACCTACCAAAATTACTTTTTGGCACAACATCACATATTGCGCAAATAGCTATTGGTGATGAGATTATTTTTACAGAATTTGATTAAGTATGGGAGCACAGAAACAGAAGAAAAACATTAAAGACAGCTTTATCTTTGGAAAAAAGAATTATAAATGGATGTTTATAGGCATAGGTTTTATTACTTTAGGTTTCATTTTAATGTCTGGAGGCGGTAGTGAAGACCCAAATGTTTTTAACCCTGAAATCTTTAATTTTAGACGAATTCGTTTAGCACCAACTTTAGTGCTTATAGGGTTTGGTATTCAGATATATGCCATTTTATTGAATCCCAATGATTCAAAATCAAAGAAATAAATTTCAAATTACGATTCTTTTTTTAAGCTTAATAAAGCTAATTTGATATTTTTGCCACATGGAAATAATTGATGCTATAATTCTTGGTGTAATTCAAGGGCTTACCGAATTTTTACCGGTTTCTTCTAGCGGACATTTAGAGATTGGAAAAGCAATACTTGGGGACAACTCAATGCCAGAAGAAAGTTTGCTATTTACTGTAGTATTACACTTTGCAACAGCTCTAAGTACGATGGTCGTTTTTAGAAAAGACATTCTAATTCTATTTAAAGCTTTATTTACATTTAAATGGAATGAAGACACAAAGTTTATAACTAAAATTATAATATCAATGACTCCCGCAGTCATTATAGGATATAATTATGAATCTCAATTAGCCGATCTGTTTGGAGGCAATATTCAGTTGGTAGGGTTCATGCTCCTTTTAACTGCTTTTTTGCTTTACCTTGCTGACAAAGCAAAAAATACAACTAAAAAAGTATCATTTAAAAACGCTCTGATCATTGGCTTTGCACAAGCAATTGCGATGCTTCCTGGTATTTCCAGATCTGGTGCGACAATTTCTACATCAGTATTGTTAGGTAATGACAAAACTAAAGCCGCACGATTTTCTTTTTTAATGGTTGTCCCATTGATTTTTGGAAAAATTATTAAAGATATTTTAACGGGCGAATTAACTTATGATAGTAGCACCTTTCCAGCTTTATCTATAGGCTTTCTTGCTGCATTTATTTCTGGACTTTTTGCTTGTACCTGGATGATCTCTTTAGTAAAAAAGAGTAAACTTTCATATTTTGCTATTTACTGTATTGTTGTTGGTTTAATAGCAATTGGCTTTTCTTCTATGAACTAAATACTATTAAATAATGACAACTGGAGACGATTTTAAAGCTGGCCAAGTATTACTAATTGACAAACCCCTTAACTGGACCTCTTTTCAGGTGGTTAACAAATTACGTTGGTCTATTAGAAATGCCTTTAATATCAAAAAAATAAAGGTTGGTCATGCAGGGACATTAGATCCCTTAGCAACAGGGCTTTTGGTGATTTGCACAGGTAAAATGACCAAGCAAATCAACACTTTTCAAGCACAAATAAAAGAATATACAGGCACCATTGTTTTAGGGAGCACAACACCTTCATACGATTTAGAAACTGAGATCGACAAAACATTTTCAACAGCACATATTACTGAAGCACAAATTAAAGAAACAACCAAACAATTCATTGGAGATATTGAACAATATCCACCAATATTCTCTGCTATTAAAAAAGAAGGAAAACGTCTATATGAGTTTGCTAGAGCTGGAGAAACTGTAGAAATTAAACCTCGATCTATACATATTGCAGAATTTGAAATCACAAATATTGAAGGCCTTGAAGTTCAGTTTCGAGTGGTATGTAGTAAGGGAACTTATATTCGATCTTTAGCTTACGATTTTGGAAAAGCATTACAGTCGGGTGGACATCTATCCGGTTTACGACGCACAAAAATTGGTGATTTTAAGGTTAGCAATGCGCTTTCAGTGAATAATTTTATTGACCGCTTACCTTCGGAATAATTATTGCTGTTGTACTAGCTTCAAAACTAGATCAACTTATGAAGTATCACATCACTCTTATTTTTTTAGCAATTCCTTTGCTTACTTTCTCACAAGACGACATTAAAACAAATGGCATATTTTATAAAATATCAATTTCTGCAACACTAGGTGTTAATGAAGAATACGAGCTTTTTGATGAAGGTGAAAGCGGGACCTTAATTGAGCCAAGCGCATACTTCATAAACAATACTTTAGGATATAAATTTGATGACCGCACTTCCCTAGGATTGAATCTTGAATACAATTGGCACTCGGAAACGGGATTTCATTTTTTCCCAGTTTACCTTAGTATGAGATATAATATTATAACCAACGATGATAATGTTTTTATCAGAACAGGATATGGCCGACTCATAAATCTTGGTAATACTTTTGAAAAAGGTACGATGTATAAAGTGGGTGCTGGAATAGAATTATTTGACGAAGATTATAAAAATGCATTTCTATTTGGATTAGATTTCAGCCGAAAACGTTTTGGATATAAACAATCCGAAAAACTCTCTAGTATTTCATTATTTTTTGAATTCATGGTGTTTTAATCTATTTTCGACAAACTAACGTATATATACATAGGTTAAATTATTTAAATGCAGATCAATCTGAATACTTATAAAGCTTTAATTTTTACAACACTATTGTCTTCAATGGTGGTCTTTTTGGGTTTCACTATTCACATAAAAAAAAAAGCGAGCCTAGTGGCTGAAACTTTTTACGAATTAGATGCTGAACCTATTGAAGAAGAAGAAGAAATAGAAATAGAAGAACTCAAAGAGATTTTAAAAAGCCTTGATCAATTATTGACGCCTTCCACAAACCAAGCTTATAACGCAACCAAGGACTATGAAAACCAAGATTTAAATGATCCCGAGTTTGAGGCTCAAATGGAAGCTATAAAAAACAGAACGACCATTGAAGATATTAAGGCCTCGAGTGAATCAAATAAGGTTTCAACAATTTCAGAAAGCGAATCAAATGAGGCATCAACAACTTTTAATGACATCAATAACATTGTAAACAAGCGATCAGAAAATCAAAATAAAACACCTTCTAATTCTGTGAATACAAACAGTTCTATTAGCTACTCTTTAGTCGATAGAACTCACAGCTTTTTACCAACACCCGTCTATTTATGCGACCTAGGTGGTAAAATAATAATTAATATTACTGTGAATCATCTAGGTAAGGTAATCAAGGTCAAATACAACAATACCTCCCCATCAAATAATGGTTGCCTCATTGATCATGCACTAGAATATGCAAAAGCTGCCAAATTTAATAGTGCCCCTTCAAAAGCATCTCAAATAGGGTCAATAACATTCTATTTTAAGAGTAAATAATAAGGATAAGTTAATAACAAACCTCAGGTTCCAGTTCACACAACATATGTGTTAGATCTTCCATTACATTTTGACCTTTATCATTATTGTACCAAACTTGTAAGCCCTGCTTAAAATCGGGTGTGAGTTTCCCAAATTCAGCCTTATAGTCATTTACTAATTTAGTAGCAGTAGTTGGCCTAGACCCGTAAGTATTAACGACTTCGCCAGTTTCATCGTCGAGCATAATTAGTTTAGGTATGGATTTACTCCCATTAGTAAGAAACAAATTCATTAAGTCTTCATTGTCGTCTCTAAGAACTGTTTTAAACGTGATATTATCATTAAGCTCTGCAACTCGATTAATTACAGGCATGATATGAGCCGCATCGCCACACCAACTTTCAGTAATTACCAGCCAAGTCACTTTTTCATTAAAAGAATTGATCTTTTCTTTAAAATCGTCTGAAACTTTCAAGGTTTTATCCCAACGCTTCATACGTCTATCATTCAATTTTGTAAACTCAATTCTATCGGTAGTCTTTTCATCACCTGTAGCCGATTCATCTTTAACTAATTGGGTTACCAAATTTCTATACTCTGGATAGGATTTGCTTCTTTCTAAACTTTGTTCTATTATCGTCTTCATACTATTGACTTAAGTGGTCAAAATTAGCATCTATTTCTATTAAATAAGATGATATTTATCATGCTTTGTCTATCTTTAAAACAAAAACTTACAGAGACATGGCATGTCTGAGAAAACGATTTATATGACAAAAGAAAAATGTATTTGGTGTGTTGGCGACTCTTTGTATGAAGCCTATCATGATGAAGAATGGGGAACCCCTGTTTATGATGATGCCACCCTTTTTGAGTTTTTAATATTGGAAACTTTTCAGGCAGGTTTAAGTTGGATAACGGTATTGCGCAAACGTGAAAATTTCAGAAAAGCTTTAGATAATTTCAATTATAAAACAATAGCAAAGTATCAACAGGATAAGGTCGACTCTTTATTACAGGATGCTGGGATCATTAGAAACAAATTAAAAGTCAATGCAACGATAACTAATGCACAGGCCTATATGCAAATTCAAAAAGAGTTTGGTAGTTTTAGTGCTTATGTTTGGGGTTTTGTTGATGGAAAGCCCCTAGTAAACCATATAAAAAACCATAATGAAGTACCAGCGAACACGGCGTTAAGCGATACCTTGAGCAAGGACCTTAAAAAACGTGGTTTTAAGTTTGTAGGAACAACGGTAGTCTACGCCTTTATGCAGGCCACAGGTATGGTAAACGACCATGTAGTGGGCTGTTTTAAATATGAGCAGGGCTAGACCTGTTGAAATATTTTATTTCATGTACTTCATAAACTCAGCTCTGGAGATATCCTGAGCGCCCAAACTTTCCAAATGATTTGTAAATATTTGACAATCTATTAATTTGTAATTAGAATTTTGAACAAAGGTTATAAATCCAACTTTACTCGCGTTACTAACTTTGGTAAACATGCTCTCGCCACAAAACACATCATTCCCTAAATCAATGCCATATAATCCTGCTACTAATGATTCCCCTTCCCATACCTCAACAGATTTAGCATAACCTAAATTATGCAGTGCCATATAACCTTCGATCATCGGGTTGGTAATCCAGGTGCTTGCTTGTCCGTCACGATTTATTTTAGAACATTGCTGAATGACTTCGGCAAAAGCTTTATTTACTGTTACGGTAAAGCCACAATTTTTAAGCACCTGTTTCATGCTTTTTGAGATCTTTAATTGTTCAGGAAACAATACAAATCTAGGATCTGGAGACCACCACAAAATGGGTTCACTCTCCTCATACCAAGGGAAAATACCATTTTCATAAGCATGAATTAATCGTACTGTTGACAAGTCCCCTCCTACTGCCAACAGACCATCTTCAGTCGCGAGGGTCACATCTGGAAACTCTATTTCTTCAGTTAAATAGTACATTTATAAAATCAATAATCCAAGTATAAAGATAAGTGTTCCAACACACATCAAAATAAGGGTATATGGTAAAATTTCTTTGGCTTTTAACTTTGTAATTCCCAATAATGGCAATGCCCAAAATGGCTGTAACATATTTGTAATCTGGTCGCCATAGGCCAAGGCCATTATTGCCTTTGGAAGTGGCACTCCCAATTTCAATGCAGATTCAATTACAATTGGTCCTTGAATTGCCCACTGACCACCACCACTTGGCACAAAAATATTCACCAATCCAGCGCTAAAAAATGTAAATATTGGAAGTGTTGTATCGGTTGCCACAGAAACGAAAAAGTCAGATATCATAACAACCATCCCTGTGCTTTTCATAATTCCCATAATCCCAAAGTATAATGGAAATTGAATTAATATTCCTGAAGTACCTTTTATGGCTTCTTCAACTGCTTTTAAAAAGTTTTTGAAATTTTTATGCAATATGATTGCCAATCCTAACATGAAAAAATTTAGCATATTCGGGGTGATTTTCATGATCAACAGATCACTCCAATATTGATAAAAGAAAGCAACTAGTATTATAAGTCCGAAGCCTATTCCAACAACTTTTGAGTAGTCTAGTTTTTCAGCGCCAACAACATCTTCTGAAGAATCTTTTTGAAACTTATAATGGTCAAGTTTAAAATTAGTAGGTTTAGTTAATTTCGCAATACGCCTTAAAACTAGTGGCACAATAATGAGTAAAATTCCAAATAGCACGATATTCCACCAGCTAAATATCGTTAAATCAAAGCCTATACTTTCTGGTATTTGGTCCATATTTCCAGAAGACGAAACGCCTTTCATAAAATCTTTTATATGATTGTTTTCTGCGACCTTAATAGGTGCCGAACCACTGATCCCTCCATGCCAAACCATGAGCCCAACATATCCCGCTGCCCCTACTAATGGATAATTAATTGGAATATTATTACGCAATGCATGCTCTCCAACTTTACGTGCCAAAATAGCACCAAAAATAAGCCCAAGTCCCCAGTTTAAAAACGCTGCTAACATGGTTGTTACGCTTACTAAAACAACAGCACTTGCCGTGCTTGTCACATTTTTAGACAAGCTAACAATGAGATTATTCGCCGGTTTGCTAAGCACTAAAACATGCCCTAACACAAGAATTAGCATCATTTGATAGGCAAAAACGAGTAAGGCATCATTCCAAATTCCCTGTTCCCAAAATGATAAAACGCTAAGTAATTTATTATTTTCTCCAACAGGCTCAGTAAAAATTAAAGCCAGGATTATAGTAAGTATCGTTAATAGTATTGCAATGGTAAAAGGAGACGGCATATATTTTTTAAAAGCAGTCTCAATAGTTCTTGTAAAATTCATAGTTTGAAATTAATACTATTTACAACAAGAAAAAAACCTCAATGCTAATTAACATTGAGGTTTTAATTTATAAATCTGCTTATTTATGATTTTGAAAAACCAAAATCCTTAAATCATTATTAGTGATCAAAGTAAAGCAACTACTCGACTTTTAGAATGGTAAATCGTCGTGATCTCCTTCGTTTAATTTTTCAACAGGCTCAAAAGCTTCAGCTGGTGGTACTGGAGAACCTCCGTTACCGCCATCTTGCTGTACCCCTTCAATACGCCATCCTTGAATAGAGTTGAAATACTTAGTTTCCCCTTGTGGATTAACCCATTCTCTCCCTCTTAAGTTGATGCTAATTTTCACCTGTTGTCCAGGTTGAAAATTGTTTAATAAATCTGTTTTATCCTGAACAAATTCAATCATGATGTGTTGCGGATATTGCTCCTCAGTAGTTAATACTATTTCTCTTTTTCTAAACCCATTTGCACCAAACGTTTGAGTTTCTCCAATCACTTTTACTTTTCCTTGTACTTCCATCAATTATAATTTATTTCTGCGTTTTTAATTTGTCTATTATATATGTATTGCTCTAACTAAGCAATAATTTCCATGCACTATCTACATCGCCATAACTCAAATAGTTCTGGGCTAATTTATGCTTTTCCCGGTGGCTTGCCTCCTTAATATTTGGATATCTTTTACTAACATCATTCACAAAGGCTTTAATGACCTCCGTTGGGGGTAAAGCTTCAACATTTGCCAATACTCCTAGATCATTTCCCGTTAAGATCATACTATTTTTAACATGATCAGGCATCGCGTCAACACCTATCCCTAAAGTAGAAATTGGTTTTGGAATTTCAAAAAACCCTTTATTTGCTCTACTATAATAACTTCCTCCTGCTCTTGATACTAAATCTAATAGTTCTTGATTTATAGAACCATCTTCATTTAAAACCTCGTTGGCTATATGTAGTTTTACAACTTCACATACTATTAAATTTCCTGCACCACCCTCAGTCCCTAATTTAATAATTTCATTAACCTTACATTCAAACTGCACTGGAGATTCTGCAACACGGAATGGTTTTACAATATCCGATTTGAGCATTGTTAATCCTGCTTTGTCAAACTCATTAACTCCTTTTGGATATTCTGTACTACTTAACGATGCTTGTTGAACCAAATCGTAATTTACAACATTTATAACCACTTCTTTTGCATACTCGGCATTTTCTAAAGTGTGTTTAGTTGTATTATCACGTACACGCCTCGCTGGTGAAAAAATCATAATAGGAGGATTAGCACTAAACACATTAAAAAAGCTAAATGGGGATAGGTTAGGCTTACCATCAGCATCAATAGTACTGGCAAAGGCTATAGGCCGAGGTGCTACAGCACTAAGTAAATAGCCATGTAATTTTCCAACTGAAAGATCTTTGGGTTCAAACGAAGTCATTTTCTATAAATTTGAGCAAAGTTAACAATCTATATATTAACTAAAAACCATTTTACTAACAAGTCAGACAATAATATTAACATTATTACATTTAATAGTCAAACCATCTTGTAATTGAGATTTTAATCTTAAAGATTTTCAATTTGCTGAATACTTTAAGTATATTTAGAATTACAAATTAATATCACCCTTTTTGAGCAATAGAAACATTTTACGTTGGATTATTATTATAGCCTCTTTTGCTATTATCTCTCTTATTCTTTGGAATACTTATGTGTTTTTTCAAAATTTCAAAGCCGAAGAACGGAGTAAAATGAAAGTTTGGTCATACGCGACAAGTGACTTTTTAGGGAATCTTAATGATTTGAGTGCCAATGTCAATCCAGTGACTACTCACATTCTAACAGACTCATTAAGCACAAGCACTCCAAGAATGATGGTATCTTCAGATGGGGCTTTTAGCAACTTAAAAAATATAGATACCACCAATGTTAAAGATATCAACATCTATTTAAGCAACCTTAAAATTAAATTTAAAAAAGAAAACAATCCAATTGAAGTAAAATATGGAAATACAATTTATGGTGAAATTTACTATGGCAATTCGCCACTACTCAATAAATTAAAGTATTATCCTCTCGCCCTTTTACTCATAATTATCTTGTTTGGGGCCGTTGTATATTTTTTCTACCGAAGTTCAAAAGTGGCCACTCAAAATAAATTATGGACGGGAATGGCAAAAGAAACAGCCCATCAAATTGGGACACCGCTATCTTCACTTATTGGGTGGACTGAAATATTAAAAATGGAAAATGTCAATCCGGATCATATTATCGAGATCGAGAAAGATATTGACCGTCTGCAAACCATTACAGATCGATTTAGTAAAATTGGATCTATTCCTACATTGGCCATAACCGATATTATTACCGAAACACAGGATGCTTACCATTATTTAAAATCACGTTCTTCCAAGCTCATCGACTTTGAATTCATTGCTCCTGAGGAAAACATATTAGTAAATCTCAATGCCCAATTATACAACTGGACCATTGAAAATTTAGTAAAAAATGCCATTGATGCCATGAAAGGAAAGGGGCAAATAAAAATTGAGATTCTATCAAACGAAAAATTTGTACATATCCGTGTTTCAGATACAGGCAAAGGCATCCCAAAACATTTATATAAGCAAATTTTTGAACCAGGCTTTACAAGTAAAAAAAGAGGCTGGGGACTTGGTCTTTCTCTTGCCAATCGTATTATAGAAACGTATCATAACGGTAAAATAAAAGTGGTCTCTTCTGAAATTGATAAAGGCACAACAATTCAAATATCATTGTTACAATTATAGATTGTCCTGAATATTTTTGGCTATGGTCTGAAACTCCTCAATAGTTAATGATACTTTATTAATAAATCGGACATCTTCCATAGAGTTTAGAGGAATTAAATGCACATGTACATGTGGTACTTCAAGACCAATAACCGAAACACCAACACGCTTACAGTCTATGGTTTTTTCAATGGCCATGGCCACTTTACGAGAAAAACTCATAAGTCCATTATACAAATCTTCATCCAATTCGAATAGCTTATCAACTTCTACTTTAGGGATACATAGTGTATGTCCTTTTGCATTTGGGTTAACATCTAAAAAGGCCAAAAAATTATCAGTCTCAGCAACTTTATAACATGGAATTTCTCCGTTGATTATTTTTGTGAATATTGAAGACATAGTTCGACTAATTAGTATTGTAAAGATAAAAGATTCCTGCGTTAACAGGAATCTTTTTAATAATATATGTTTTGGGATCTATCTTGAGATTTCGATAATATCGAATTTCATTACACCATTTGGCACTTGAATCTCGGCTATATCACCAACCGTCTTTCCTAGTAACCCTTTACCAATTGGAGAATTAACAGAAATTTTTCCTGCTGCCAAATCGGCTTCACCATCAGCAACCAAAGTATAGGTCACTTCCATGCCATTGGTTTGATTTTTAATTTTCACAATAGATAACACCAATATTTTAGAGCTATCCATTTGAGATTCATCAATTATACGTGCCCCTGCAAGGGAGTCTTCTAATTTAGAAATTCGCATTTCCAGCATTCCTTGAGCTTCCTTGGCAGCATCATACTCGGCATTTTCACTTAAATCTCCTTTATCTCTTGCTTCAGCAATAGCCCTTGATGCTTTGACTCGCTCAACATCTTTCAATTGTTTTAGTTCGCCTCTTAGCTTTTTTAATCCTTCTGCCGTATAATAAGATACGTTACTCATAATTTGATCGTTAATATTAAATATTGCATTTTTTTTAATTATAAATATTCCGAAATACCTTCGGAATTAATGCAAAAAATCTCGTTTACACGAGATATAAAGCAAATATACAAAATATTTAATGCCCCATGCTTTTTGTTGTAAATTGCGAGCAAGAAATACGAATATTAAAACGCCAATTATGGCAGATCAAAATATATGAAACAGACACTTTTAGCGCTTATCATGACTTCAATATTATTTAGCTGTAGTAAAAATGACGTTGACAATAATTGCAAATACTTATTAAATATTGGTGTAAACACAAGTGTCAATTTAAACCTTCCACAATACAGCCAATTACAATTTACTAGTAACTCTATTTATGTAGCAAATGTTGGTAATGGAGGCGTCATCGTGACAAACTCTGGGACAGGATATTTAGCATGGGATGCTAGTGATCCAAATCATACGCCTAGTTCTTGTTCAAGACTTAATATTACTGGCTTAGAGGGCAAATGTGGGTGTAATGATGAAAATCTTTATAGTCTTATTACAGGACAACCTTTAGGTAATAGTAATTTACGTTGTGGCTTAAAGGCTTATCGCGTTGAACAAAGTGGAAGCAACTTATTAATTACCAATTAAAAAACCTCCACAGCTAACTGCAGAGGTTTTTATTAAGCCTTAATTATTTGTTTAAAATTTTAGAGTTACTCCAGCTAAAAAGTTGGTTGTTGCTTGTGGGTAATAACCTGATCCATCAACAGTAGTCGTAAGCCCTGGGGCTGACCAAGTATCATCATAAGTATAATAATACCCTCTATCTACATATTCAGCATTAAAAATATTATTTACCAATCCAGATAACACAATGGATTTAAAAATTGCTTTAGATTTGATTTCGTAGCTAATGCTGAGATCGCTAGTAAAGTAAGCCTCCAATTTATCAAGACCTGACACTTTGCTGTTTAAGTTACTCATAAATTGTTCTCCTACATATTTACTCAAAAATGAGATCTGGAAATTTTCAGTTGGGTGAAATATAAAAGCATTAGCTCCAATTATAGATGGCGAAAATGAAATTGGTGTATCTCCAAGATCTGTCAACATTCCATCAACAGGAGCATAAAAGTCTACATTTCTATTTTTACTCAATGCAAAATTTGGACGCAAACTTAATTGCTCAGAAACTTTAATATTAGCTTCTACTTCAAGTCCAAGCCGGTAGCTCTTTCCGCTTGTAGCTCTTACTGGTGCTCCTACATCATCTATGGCTCCAGTTAATACCAATTGATTTCTATAATTCATGTAATACAGATTCGCACTTAACTGAATTTTTTCATTATTCATTCGCCATCCAAATTCATAATCATCCAATCTTTCATGAGTATCTATTCCGTTCTCAAAATCATCTCGGTTAGGCTCTCTATTCGCTCTTGCAAAAGAAGCATACAGACTATTATTATAGTTTAAATTATAGGTCAAACCAAACTTAGGATTGAAGAATTCAAATGATTCATTGACATCAATTCCTTTTCGCTTTGATGTCAATCCTTTGGTTTTATATTTCACAAAACGCCCCTGAATATCAACATAACCTGACAATTCTTCACTAATTTCAAAATTAGCTTTCGAAAATAGAGATGTTTCGTTTTTCAAAGCATCACTAAAATAATATTGATCATTAATATTAGTATTTGTCGCGAGGTTACTCCCCCAAATCACTTCTCCAAAATGGTCCCCTGTATAATTGCTGTAAGAGAAACCAGTTATAATATTCAATCCATTATTTTTATATTCCACATTGGCATTGACAACATAAAAATCATTATCTAACCAACGACGAACTATAAGCTCAGAATCATCTACAATCAAGTTATTAAAGTCTTCAGCAGCTTCTTCTCCTTTGAATTGCTCAAAATAACCTTTCCCTTTGGTATAATTCAAACCTAAGTTAGTCGACCAGTTATTATCATATCGTTCATTCCAATGTAACTGATAATGATCTTGCCAGTAGTTATCGGTTTCATTATCGTAAGTATACGGGTTTTGACGACGATCTTCTTTGAGCTCATCGGCAGTCAAGCCAAACCATGCTTGATAGGTTCTTTCCTTTCCTCCAAAAGCTAAGGCTTTGATTAAGGTGTTATCATCTACATAAGCCCCTTGTAAAAAATAAGTTTTGAAGTTTGAAAACGCTCTGTCAACATAGCCATCTGATTTAATATTAGATAAACGTGCAGCTATTGAAAAATGATCATTCAACGTTCCTGAGTTAAACTCAACGGTATGTTTTCTTGTTCCATAAGACCCAAAAGAGTTTGATATTTCTGCTGATGTTTGATTAGCAACAGCATCTGTTAGAATATTTAAACTTGCGCCAAAAGCACCAGATCCATTGGTCGATGTCCCAACACCACGTTGCAACTGCAGGCTTTCTGTAGAAGAAGCTAAATCTCCCAAATTCACCCAGAATGTGCCTTGACTTTCAGCATCATTATATGGGATTCCGTTAATAGTTACATTAATTCTAGATCCGTCCGATCCACGAACACGCATATAAGTATATCCGATGCCCGCCCCAGCATCAGAAGAAGACACAACAGAAGGTAAATAATTTAATAATACAGGTATGTCCTGCCCCAAATTTCGCTTTTCAAGTTCGGCTTTGGTAAGGTTTGAATGTGTAATGGGATCTGACTTTTTAGCCCGAATGGCATGAACCAAAACTTCGTCAAGTTTTTCGGTTTTAGTAGAATCTTTTTGTGTTTGATTTTGTTGTGCTTTTGCACTGACCGATAACACCAATAGTGTTAAAAAAAGAAATAAATTTTTCATTACGATTATGTAAATAATCGAATAAAAAGAGGTAATTATTCTTTATTATTAATAATTTTTTTTTGAAGCATATTGCTTCTTTTTTCCAAGAGCTAAATCGCAAAAGCCTCATAATTGATGATTCTTTGGCATTTGCTAAAAATGTCCACTTGACATTTTCTAATAGCTCATTTCCTAAACAGCATTATCTGTTCTAGGTTCAATGGGTATGATCTCAGCCGATATAGGCACCCCTTTTTTGAGAACGCTACAAATGTAGTTTAGATTTTAGAAATAATAAAGATTTATAGAAATATTTTTTAGGCTTTAATTTGACCTTGCTTTAAAAAAGTTATAATTCCTAATCTATATCAGGCTTTTTCCGGTTTGATTTTCGGTCTGATTGCTTTTTCTTATTCTCCAAACGCTTTCTAATTACTTTTTTAGGCGTTTTAGTAGGGATTCTTTTTTTAGGAATAATTAAGCCCTGCTCAATTATTTGAAGAAAACGTGAAATAATTAAGCTTTTGTTTTTATGCTGACTTCTACTTTCATCACAGTGTAAAACAAGTTCATTATTACTATTAAGTCTGTTAATCAAGGTGGTTTTCAATAATTCCTTTTGAGTATCAGTTAAAATTGCTGAGTTTGAAACGTTGAAAGTTAGCACAACTTTTGAAGACACCTTATTAACATGTTGTCCTCCACTTCCTGAGCTTCTAACAGCTCTAAATGTTAATTCTGGTATTAATTTAGAATATTTCAAAACTAAAATAGTTGGTGTGGTGCTTTTAATAAATCGTTTACAGTCTTCACCGGGTTAAATGTAATTAGTGGTACCTCAACAAAAATACTATTCCAGTTTGCCATACTTCCATTCCATAAGCCTGGAAGCTCCAGTGCTTTAAGGTTCTTACCGGTTTTAGTCTTCATAGTAATAAAAGCGGTATTCCTGTCTACAAATTGCGTGAGATCAAATTGTTCTCCCTTATAATTTTTTACCCCACATACCAAATCAACAGGATTAAAATGGGTTGCCTGTTTTAGAATATCTTTTTGCTGCTTATTCTTTTTGTCAATTTGCGCAGATTCTACAATTTGTAAAGAGATTCTACCCCCTTCACCTTCTACCCAGAAAGGTCCGCCCCCAGGTTCGCCTTCATTTTTAACCATCCCACAAACTCTAATAGGCCTATTAAGCTTATCTCTTAAATATTCAATTTGATGTTTTTCTGAGTATTTTTTAAATTCACTATTAATAGAAACATTTAGTTGCTGTGATATGTATTGGGCAATTTCATACCGTGTATTGTCATCATATGTATTTGTTTCAAGCAGCTTTAAATATTCGAAAACTTGATTTTGCACTTCTAACAAAACGCCTGCCAGTATCTTTTTGTATTGAGAAACATCAACTTTATATTTATTAACGACAACATTATCAATGTTTTTTATAAATATAATATCCGCTTTGAGCTCATTTAAATTCTCCAATAAAGCTCCATGTCCAGATGGTCTAAAAACCAAACTACCATCATCATCTCTAAAAGGTTCATTTTTAGGAGTTACAGAGATGGTATCTGTTAAATGTTTTTGGTAAGAAAATGATATATTAAACTTTGTCTTTGTTCTTTCTTCTACATCTTCTTCAATATATTTAAACTCTTCATCAAATTTATGATTATGTCTTTCTGAAATTGTAAAGTGCAAATTCGCCTCATTATTTGATGCTGCATACAAAGCAGCTTCAAATAAATGTTCTTCAAATGCAGTAGAGACATAATCCTTATATCTATGAAAAGGGATCAATCCTTTAGGATATTGAGCGAAATTTAATTTATCATCATCTAACATGGTTTCAACAAACGCCAATCGTCTTTGATCTTGTGATAATTCATTAAAATCAGGTATCAATTTGTGAATTTTTGAAACAACCTCTTCAAAAAAGGGCAGCTTTTCCAACCCGATTAAAAAAACTGAAAGCTCATTGTTTTTAGTTCTATTTATATAGGAGTTTATACTTTCTTCTTCAGGGTTATAATCTTTCAAAAAAGCAAATAGGGCCTTAAACATTCTTGTTGCTGCTCCTGAAGCTGGTACAAATTTTATAATTGAAATGGCATTACATTGACTTTCAAAATAATTAGAATAATGAACCTTTTCATTTTCACTTAAATTAAGTACACCGTTATTTATAGTTGCCGCTTCTTTGAGGTTTACAAAAGGGATTCCCTTTTTAAAAACGGCTATTTGCGCTTTAACTTTATCAACGGTCAAGCCTTTTTGTGTAATTTGTGCAATATCGCTTTTCGAAAAATTCACAGCTTATTTTTTATTAATTCATCAATATATTTAACAGCAATATTCAGTCGTTCTATTTTATTCCCTCTTAATAAAACATAAGGCCGATTATACTTTATTAAAGCATCTTCAAAAACTTTAAACATTTGTAATCTGTGATTTGGCCTATCTCTTAAATCATCCGCCTCCCAAGGGGTGTCAATATAAGTTAAAAAATACAAATCGTAAGAGTTTTCTAAGGCATATTTGTCTAAAATTTCATCACATGTTCCAGAGTAATACGCTTCAGAATAAACTTTGGTTTCTAGCAAATCTGTATCACAAATCAATACTGTGTCCGTTTTTTTTGCCAATTCGTTTTCAAGTGCCATTTGCCCAAATGCTATAGGTAATAAGTCTTTTGGTTCACAGGTTTTACGCTCGTAATTCCATTTGTTTTGCAAATATTCTCTTGCGTACTCAGGTATCCAGATAGAGTTATAATATCTGGCTAACTGTCTTGACAATGTTGTTTTACCTGTAGATTCAGGTCCAAACAAAACAACTTTTATACAGTCTGAAGGTTCTTGTTTAAGGCTTTTTTCCATGCTAAATATCCAAAAATTGCAATTAAAGTAAATCCTAAATATTGAAAACTCGTCAAAGTAAATCCTTTATAAAAATACAAAGGAATAGAGATAAGATCCCCTATTATCCAATAAATCCAGTTTTCAATTTTACGTCGTGCCATAAGCCACATTCCAACAAAGAATACAGCAGTGGTTATAGTATCTATATAGGCAACCCAACCTGTCCATTTATCATTTGCCTTATAAACAAAAAACACAAATAAAATGGTCGCTAAAAATATGAGAACACTCATGTTCTTTTCTTTGGGCGTTGTTCTGGAAATTTGTGTCACATGGGTAGCATCAATTTTTCGAGTCCAGATATACCAGCCATAAACACTCATAATAAAATAATAGCCGTTAATCATCATATCTCCTAACAACTCCCATTTTAATAATAAATAGACAAATATGCAGGTGCTAATCATTCCTGTTGGAAATACCCAAACTTTATTTTGTTTTGAATACCAAACTGATAGAAACCCAAATACAATAGCTATTGCTTCTAGAACAATATCAATGGTTTGATAACTAGAATACTGTTCGAAAAGAAAATCAAAAATCTGGCTCATAATCGCTTCTATCGCTTTTTACAATTTTCATATTTAAAATTACCCCTTTTTGTTTTTCAAAAGAAGTTCTCATCGTTTTAGTCAAAAACGGCATTAATGTCTCTAAATCACCATAAATTTGAGTGCTTAGAGGATTCTCCAAAACAGTAAACTCTGAAGTTCTAAGCTCTTTTATAAATGCTTTTATATGGTCTTCATAGTCATTTTGAAGCGGCATTAAAGTAAGTTCTATTGATATTTTCATTTTTTTAAATTAAGGTATGGCATACGCACAAGTAAAACCTTCAAACTCATAAAAATGAATATGATAACGATGTTTAAAATCATTATAGTCAATCCAGGCAATAGTAGTTTCATCTTTTAAATTGAAGGGAATGACTAAGGTATGTTGTTTAAAACTAAGCCCTGGCGTTTCAAATAGTTTATACAATGCTTCTTTGGTACACCAAATTACAGTGAGGTCATTAATATAACGATCGCTTTTATTCTTTAAATATTGAAATTCATAATCAATGAACTTATCTGCGATGACACTAATTTTATCTCGTTGCTTTTCAATATCAATTCCAACAGGGACATCACTAATAATAACAGCCGAAAATATAAATGAGTGCGTAATTGAAATATACTTACCATTTAATAAATGAGGCTTCCCATTAGCATCATAATACAGGTCATCATCAGAATACCCAAATTCAGCTAATAAGCTTCGAACACTCAAGAATCCACATTGATGAATTTCGCTTTTCATATTAGAAACACGCGCCAAACTATTGGTATTTAAGCTTAATGATTCAATTAAGTCAGTATACGATTCTGTAATCTCCCAGATTTTAACGGTAGTTTGTGAATTAGGATGAAACGTTTTATAAAGAGGCATTTAATATTCTGAAAGTTATTGATTATCTTTGCACCGCATTTGGCAGATTAATAATATTAATAAGCGAATTTAACTATTTTAAGTTCGAAAGCCAAAGTAGATACATTTTAAAAACATAAAGAAAAAATTAATATGAATACAAAAACAGTTCCTTTCGTAGCTAATAAAGTAAAGGATATGTCGCTAGCGGCTTGGGGTAGAAAAGAAATAAATTTAGCTGAAGCAGAAATGCCAGGCTTAATGAGTTTGAGAGATGAGTACAAAGACTCACAACCTTTAAAAGGAGCACGTATTGCAGGATGTTTACATATGACCATTCAAACTGCCGTATTAATTGAAACTTTACAAGCCCTTGGTGCTGAAGTAACTTGGAGTTCTTGTAATATTTTCTCTACTCAAGATCAAGCTGCTGCCGCAATTGCCGCTGCAGGAACTGCTGTTTACGCATGGAAAGACATGACCGAAGAAGAGTTTGACTGGTGTATAGAGCAAACTTTGTTCTTTGGTGAAGACAGACAACCCCTTAACATGATTCTTGATGATGGTGGTGATTTAACCAATATGGTTTTAGACCGTTTTCCAGAACTAGCTGGAGGAATAAATGGATTAAGTGAAGAAACAACTACAGGTGTTCATAGACTATACGAACGTGTAAAAAACGGGACTTTGCCAATGCCTGCAATTAATGTAAACGATTCAGTTACTAAATCTAAATTCGACAATAAATACGGATGCCGCGAAAGTGCTGTAGATGCCATTCGTCGTGCTACAGATGTGATGTTAGCTGGTAAACGAGTTGTTGTTTGTGGTTATGGTGATGTTGGTAAAGGAACTGCTGCTTCTTTTAGTGGCGCAGGTAGTATTGTAACTGTTACAGAAATTGATCCTATTTGTGCTTTACAAGCTGCAATGGACGGTTTTGAAGTAAAAAAATTAGAAACTGTTGTTGGTAATGCAGATATCGTAATTACAACAACTGGAAATAAAGACATCATTCAAGGGCGTCATTTTGAAGCCATGAAAGACAAGATTATTGTTTGTAATATTGGACACTTTGATAACGAAATTGATATGGCATGGTTAAATGGCAATCATGGAAATACTAAAGATACAATTAAACCACAAGTCGATAAATATACTATTGATGGCAAAGACATTATTATTCTTGCTGAAGGTCGTTTGGTAAATTTAGGTTGTGCAACAGGACACCCAAGTTTTGTAATGAGTAACTCATTTACAAACCAAACATTAGCACAAATAGAACTTTGGACTAACAAAGCTGCTTACCAAAACGAAGTGTATATGTTACCAAAATCTTTAGACGAAAAAGTAGCAAAATTGCACTTGGCAAAAATTGGTGTTGAGTTAACTGAGTTACGCGAAGATCAAGCGAGTTACATTGGTGTAACGGTTGATGGCCCTTATAAGCCAGAGCATTATAGATATTAACACTGAGTGCTATCGCTATTAGAGCGCTGTGTTTATAGATAATTAGAACCCTTGCAATTTTCTCAACTTGAATGAGAATATTGCAAGGGTTTTTTAAATCCTATCTTTTAATCTATACACAAATTTCAAACCACTCCAATCATTATCTATAGCAGCAACCTTTACATCAACTAAACGAATTTCAGCAAGCATATAATCCCGAATTATTTCTCTATTTAAATCTGTTTCAAGTTTTGAACTACCCTTAGGCCAGCTCACCCATATCATCCCACTTTTTTTTAAAAGTGGCTTCAATTCTGATAATTCACTTTGCATGACATTTTGGGTGAAATAAAAAGCATGAATAAAATCTACAGTTTCCGGTTTGGGATGTTTAACCATCTGAACCTGTTCAGGAAAATCAGTAAACAATTTCATATAATACTTTGGTTGATTTACCAATAAAACAACCTGTCCTTCCTTTATACCGAGTTTCTTCGTCAAAGTTGTTCCTGAATATCCATCCATAAAACCAAAGATAATTTAAAAAACTTACCTTCTGCTGTTTGCTCATACAGCACCATAGAACAGTCCATATCCTTTTTATTAATGGCAATTTTCATTTCCCCAGTAAAAGACCCATTGAGCTCAACATTCTCAT
>CAJXVU010000033.1 GCA_913062555.1 uncultured Bacteroidota bacterium | reverse complement strand
TTACAACTATCTGTTCCGCAAGTGCCATTACTCTTGCATCCTTTTGGCTGACCGTCTTTACCAGTTGAACAACTGTTACAAGCCATATATTTTTTTATATTGAATTCGTTAATAATTAGATTATTACGAATAGGGATTCATAAAATAGTTTAAGATTCCCACTTTCGTGAGAATGACAAAATAAAAAGTAATCCTTGAAATGTAATTTCAAGGATAGATTCTCGATGTAAAGATAAGGATTATATTATGGACTTTTTAAACGGTTGAAATTAATTAGATGTTTTTAATATCTATTATATTTACCGGACAGGCTTTAGCGGCCTTTTCACAGTTGTCATAAATGCTCTCAACAGTAGATTTAATAGTATAAAACCCCTTTTTCTCCTTGGCATGTAACAAGACGCTTTTGCCGTCTTTTTTGGACATTTGAAACTGCTCTGGCGCTAATTCCACACAGTAATTACAGCCAATGCATTTATTGCGTTGTAATGTAATTATTACCATTAAACCTCAACTTTGTTTTCAACAATTTTATATAATTTATCTGACGGTCTAATTCTAAACTTTAAAGGCATTGTTACCGAATCTCCTTTTGACCCTATGTCTTGTTTTTCATCATTAACCAACATTTCTTTTACCTCAAGTTCTTTCGCTCCAGTTGTAGGACCGGTAACTAATATCTTGTCTCCTATGGAAATATTATATGCTTCAATTTTGAACTCTCCTACTTGTGCTTTTGGAAAAAAATGAACCCCTTTTCCTAAATACACTTTCTTTTGAGTTGCATGAGAACCTGAACCGTTGCTCCATTCACCAAGTTTTTGACCTAAATAATATCCATTCCAAAACCCCCGATTATAGACTTTCTCTAACTCCAACATCCAAGCCACAACTTCTTCTTTATTGTAGGTTCCGTTGGTAACACTATCTATTGCTTCTCTATAACATTTAATGACATTGGCAACATATTCGGGTGCACGCCCTCGACCTTCAATTTTTAAAACTTTTATTCCTGCATCAGCGACCTGATCTAAAAAGTCGATGGTACACAAATCTTTAGGAGACATGATATACTCATTGTCTAATTCCATTTCAAAACCCGTTTCTTGATCTATAACTGTATACTTTTTTCTACAGTTCTGTTTACATGCTCCTCGATTTGCCGATGAATTATGCGAATGCAAACTCATATAACATTTACCAGAAACTGCCATACACAAAGCCCCATGACCAAAAATTTCAATCTCCACTAATTTTCCAGAAGGCCCTTTTATTTGATCTTTTTCAATTTGTTCTGTAATCTTTTTTACTTGCCGCAAACTCAACTCTCTACTGAGCACCATCGTGTCAGCAAACATGGCATAAAATTTAACTGTTTCAATATTTGTAATATTGATTTGCGTAGAGATATGAATTTCCATACCCACTTCTCTAGCGGTAGCAATTACGGCTTGATCCATAGCAATTATGGCGGTAATATCAGCCTCTTTTGCTTTTTTAATCAATGTTTTTACAAGAGAAAGATCGTGATCGTAAATAATTGTATTTAAAGTAAGGTAGGTGCGAACATTTTTTGCCTTACAACGATTTGAAATTTCTTCTAAATCATCCAAAGTAAAATTGATAGAAGCTCGAGCCCTCATGTTTAATTGTTCAACTCCAAAATACACTGAATCTGCCCCATTATCTAAAGCCGCCTGCAAGGACTCAAAATTCCCTGCTGGTGCCATTAATTCAATCTGCTGCATAATTATTGTTTAAATTTTAATTTTTCTGACCGCCCTTTTTTAAAGATTTTGTTACTATTACCCTTCCCTTTTCTTAGTGCTTTCTGCTCTTCAAAAGGCAATCTATTTACCTCCATGCATTCAGTTGAACAACAGCTTTCCAAGGTTCCCTTACATTCATCGCATTGAATGAAAAGCAAATGGCAAGCTTCATTAGCACAGTTTGTATGACTATCAAAAGGATTGCCACATTGATGGCAATTAGAGATAACATCATCGCTGATTCTCTCAGCACGACGATCATCAAATACAAAGTTTTGACCTAAATATTTATTTTCAATATTTTGATCATTAACTTGTCTTGTATACTCAATAATACCGCCTTCAAGTTGATATACATTTTTAAATCCTTTATGTTTAAAATAAGCACTTGCTTTTTCACAACGGATTCCTCCTGTACAATACAAAACTAAGTTTTTGTCCTTTTTATGTTCTTTTAAGTCTTCTTCAATAATGTCTAAAGAATCTCTAAACGTATCTACGTCCGGCGTTACGGCATTTTTAAAATGTCCAATTTCACTTTCGTAATGGTTTCTCATATCCACCAATACTGTTTTTTTGTCCTCAATAATCTCATTGAATTTTTGAGCACCGAGATGAACCCCTTTATTTCTAACATCAAAAGTGTCGTCGTCTAAACCATCTGCGACAATCTTTTCGCGAACTTTTACCTTAAGTTTTAAAAATGATTTATTGTCCTGCTCAATGGCAATATTTAAACGAATATCCTTTAGAAATGAAATACTATCGAGATGTTCCTTAAATTCAGGGAAACGATCTGCTGGTAGAGATAACTGACCATTTATGCCTTCATTGGCAACGTAAATTCTACCTAGAACATCCAAGGTGTTCCAAGTAATGAATAAATGGTCTCTAAAAACTTGTGGATTGCCAATCTTGGCATATTGATAAAAAGAAAGTGTTAATCGATTATTTCCTGCTTGATCGATTAATTCTGCTCTTTCTTTAGCACTTAATTTATTGTACAGTTGCATGCTATACTAATTTTAAGGTTAAAAATACATTTTTGCAAATGTACTCCTTTTACCCTATAATGCTAAATAAGGGCAATAAAAAACGCTTTGATGTGGTCAAAGCGTTTTTCATAGACTAACTCGTTATACAATATTTTATTTTTTATTCAATAAATTAAAGTAAGGAAGCCCGAGTTAACCCCCATCAGATTTAAAACTTCCATTAATACTTAATGTAATTTTAAAACCCAATTGACTTGTTAATAAGGTTCGTTTAAAAAATTTCATAGCAAAACTTCCCCGTTATATTAGCTAGATGCAAAAAGTAAAAAAAGGTTGCGTGATAAAACTGTATTGTGTAAAAGAAGTCTTATTTTAGCAGCACTTAGAAATGAAATATTGAAGTAATGAGTAGCGAAAAAGAAGCAAAATTAAAAGCATTAAAACTTACCCTAGATAAATTAGATAAAACCTATGGTAAAGGCACTGTCATGAAAATGAGTGACGCTGCAATAGAGGACATCGAAGCAATATCTTCGGGTTCACTTGGATTGGATTTGGCATTAGGTGTTGGAGGATATCCAAGAGGACGTGTGATTGAAATTTATGGGCCTGAATCTTCAGGAAAAACAACCTTAACTTTACACGCTATAGCAGAAGCTCAAAAAGCAGGAGGAATTGCCGCATTTATTGATGCTGAACATGCCTTCGATCGTTTTTATGCTGAAAAGCTAGGAATTGATATTGATAACTTAATTATTTCACAACCAGATTACGGTGAGCAAGCTTTAGAAATTGCTGAAAATTTAATACGCTCGGGAGCCATTGATATTGTTGTAATTGATTCTGTTGCTGCACTAACGCCTAAAAGTGAAATAGAGGGTGAAATGGGAGATTCTAAAATGGGCTTACATGCACGTTTAATGTCTCAAGCATTACGTAAACTTACTGCTGCAATAAGCAAAACCAACTGTACGATGATTTTTATTAATCAGTTACGTGAAAAAATTGGAGTGATGTTTGGAAATCCAGAAACAACCACTGGAGGTAATGCTCTGAAATTTTATGCTTCTGTTCGATTAGACATTCGTCGATCTACACAAATAAAAAACAGTAATGGCGATGTACTTGGAAATAAAACGCGTGTTAAAGTTGTAAAAAATAAAGTAGCCCCTCCTTTTAGGCTTGCAGAGTTTGATATTATGTATGGGCAGGGCATATCAAAAGTAGGTGAAATTTTAGACATTGCTGTTGAGCATGAAATTGTCAAGAAAAGCGGGTCGTGGTTTAGTTATCAGGACACAAAATTAGGACAGGGTAGAGATGCCGTAAAAAACATCATAAAGGACAATCCAGAGCTTATGGATGAGTTAGAAGAAAAAATTAAAACGATAATTTCTGAAAATGAATAAATTAAAATCCCGAAATATTCGGGATTTTTTTTATTCTATACGCAACCTTTTTAGAGGTTTAGCATCTATAAAGTAACAAAGAATATATCTAATCATTAATTGAAATGAAAAAGTTGCTTTTTATAGGATTTATACTGGTATCCCTTTGGTCTTGTAGTTCCGATGATCCGACAGAAGATGAGTTTCATTTTGAAATACTTCCTATTGAAAGTGCAACCATGCCAGAAATTATGTATCATGATGAGGTATATACTATTAATTATACCTATTTAAAACCGTCAACATGTCACATTTTTAACGACTTATATTATATATCAGAAAGTAATTACCGTACTATAGCAGTAATAAATACCGTATTAACCAATGTTGATAACGTTATTTGTGAGCCATTACCCGATGAATTGGTAGAGCGCACATTTACCTTTTATTGCGAAAGTACATCTGGATCTTATATATTTAAATTTTGGCAAGGTGAAGATGAAAATGGAGAAGACACCTATTTGGTATATGAAGTTCCTATTGGAAGATGACCTTTAATTAATGTTATTAGATAATTGAGTTTAGATCAACTTATAGAAAAATGTAAAAAGCATGATACTAAAGCACAAAGCGACATATATAAGCTCTTTTCGGGTAAATTATTTGCGCTATGTTTAAAGTATTCACGAAATAAAGCAGAAGCTGAAGACAATCTGCAAGATGCCTTTGTGACCATTTTTAACAAAATATCACAATATAAAAGCAGAGGGTCTTTTGAAGGGTGGTTAAAACGGATCGCTGTTAATACTGCTTTACAGTGCTATAGAAATAAAGGTGTTTTTGAAATAGTTAATGAAGAACAAATTGAGGATGTTTCAATTGAAGTAGAAAACGATACGATAGATCTCAATTTTTTGTTGGTTTCTATTCAAGAATTGCCTGACCGATATCGGTTGGTTTTTAACCTTTACGCTCTAGATGGTTATACGCATAAAGAAATTGGCGAACTATTAAATATTAGTACCGGTACAACAAAATCAAATCTTTCTAGAGCAAGAATGATTTTAAGAGAAAAAGTTAATAATTACCAAGCGAAATTAAGTTCGCAATCATTATAATGAGTGATAAAAAAAATATAGACCGATTATTTCAGGAGAAATTCAAAGATTTTGAAGTTACTCCTGGTCCTTCTGTATGGGGAAATATTACTAAAGAAATATCTGCCCATAATAAGCATAGAAAGTCAGTTTTTTTATGGCGAAAAATTGCTGCTGTGGCCGCAGGATTACTGTTATTGTTTTCTATTGGTAGCATTGTTCTTAATAACGATGAGAATACACCAGAACCAACTATTGTAAATACAGATTCTGAAACGCCAATTCAAGATAACACAAATCAAAAAAAGACAACTAAGATAGATAGTCTAGAAACCCAAGAGGTTGTAGATGAAGATGCTACAAAAGAACAAATCCCGAACTCAAATAATATCATAAATAATAAGTCTAAAAACACAATTTCCAATATTAGTCGTCAACAAAGTAAGCTCGCCTCAGTAAAACCAGTTCCTAAGGTCAATATTCAGAAAAATGATATTAAAACCGCTAGTGACAAAGTTTTAGAGAAAAAAAATAACACTAATGCCATTGCTAATAATCGTGAAGCTATAGCAGAGGTAGTTGATAAGACAGGTAAAGACCTTAATAATAAAGGGCATGTGAAAACAACTTCAGAAGTGGCTAATACAACTCAAAAGGATGAGGTGGCCGAAGATAGTGGACTATCCATGTCTGAAGCAATTGCGCAAAGTGATGATGTTGAGACCGATAAAGATGAAGTGCCAAATGTAAAAAAATGGAGTGTTACTCCTAAAATTGCTCCTGTATACTTTAACTCTTTAGGCACAGGTTCTTCATTACATGAACAATTTAATAGCAATAGTAAATCTGGAGCTGTTAATATGAGTTATGGGGTTTCTGCCAGCTATGCCATCAATAATAAATTAAGTGTAAGAACAGGAATACATAACGTTAATTTGGGGTATAGCACAAACGATATTGTCGTTTATAACAACCTACAATCTGCTCCCAATAATGATTTAATGAGAAATGTAAAACTAAGCAAAGAAGGACAGCTGCTTTCTTTCATTAGTGCCGAAGAATTTAACTATGCTCAAGTTCCGGGTGTGATATCAAATCATATCGATGCTGCGATCGATCAAGACTTAAGCTTTTTAGAAATTCCTATAGAAATACAGTATAAATTAAGTGATTCCAAATTTGGTATTAATATCGTTGGAGGGTTTAGTGCCCTATTTTTAAACAACAATAACATTTACTCTGTTCAAGGCGGAAAAAGTACGCTACTAGGTAAGGCAACAAATATTAATAATATGAGTTATAGTGCTAACCTTGGTTTAGGTTTAGATTATAAAGTATCTGAAAAAATTAATTTAAATTTAGAACCCATGTTTAAGTATCAATTAAACACTTTCAATAATACTTCGGGTAATTTTAAACCTTATTTTATTGGAATATATTCTGGGTTTAGCTTTAAATTTTAAAATTTTAGTTGGTTAGATAGGTTATTGTTCTTCTACTTAGAAGGCACAATAATAACAAAAGCTGTTCTGTGCCTAGAACAGCTTTTTTTAATTATTTAAGTATAATTTCATTTCCTTTTTAAAGTAAGTCTCTTATGAATTCATTTCTAAAGCATTCAATATTATTTCGTGTGCTTTATTACTAATGCCTTTCGTGTCTTCAACTTTTAATCCTATCGTATTGATAAACTTGTGCTTTATCACTCGTAATATTCCTGGCCCACCACTAAAGAAAATATATGAGAACCGCTTTTTATTGTCTAAAAAACTTAGAGGCACTACTGGAATTTGATGGTTGATTGCTAATCTAAACGCTCCCCCTTTAAATTCATCTAAAATGACGCGTTCATCGGGAACTCCTCCTTCGGGAAAAATACAAATACTCAACCCAGACTGAAGGCGTTTCTGTGCTCTCAAAAATACAGCCTGTCTACTTCTAGGGCTATTTCGATCAACTAATATGCATGTCCGTTTATAAAAAAATCCAAATAATGGAATTTTTGCCAGTTCTTTTTTACCCACAAAGACAAAAGGGGTGTTCTTTAACACAACCAACATGAGCATAATATCTATCATGGAGGTATGGTTGGCAATAAACATGTAGCTTTTTCCTTTTTCTAAATGTTGTTCTTTAGTGATTTTCCATCCAAAACCCATCCCCAATAAAATAACCATGGACCATATTCTAGCGAGTCTAAAAAAGTAGGGGTACCATGTTTCCTTGAGTATTGAAATTATCAAAAATGGGAACAAAATAATTATTGGTAAAACAACGAGTATATAAAACCAAATACGATATAAAATCCACAAAGGATATTTTATTACTTTCATATCTATCAAAACTACTAAATTAATTGAGCTATTCTATCAAAAAAATTACCTTTGCCACTTAAGATAAATTAAAAACGAGAATCTCACTTAATAAATTGATAGCGGGATTGAACGACCAGAAACAACTATGGCAAGAGTATTAACTGGAGTACAAAGTACAGGAACACCGCACTTAGGGAATCTATTAGGAGCTATTATTCCGGCAATAAAAATGAGTAACGACCCTAATAATGAATCGTTTTTATTTATTGCAGATATGCACTCATTAACACAAATTAAAGATCCCTCTTTATTAAAAGAAAACACCTATTCAACCGCTGCTGCTTGGCTTGCTTTTGGTTTGAATATTGATAAAACCGTTTTTTATCGCCAGAGTGATGTGCCGCAAGTCACTGAATTATCGTGGTATTTAAGTTGTTTCTTTCCATATCAGCGATTAACGCTTGCGCATAGTTTTAAGGATAAAGCCGATAGGCTTGAGGATGTAAACGCCGGTTTATTTACATATCCTATGCTCATGGCGGCAGATATCTTATTATATGATGCTGATATCATTCCTGTTGGAAAAGATCAATTACAACATATTGAAATGACCCGTAATGCCGCAACACGATTTCATGCACAAATGGGGGATACTTTTGTAATCCCAGAAGCCGATGTCCAAAAAGACACCATGTATGTGCCTGGAACTGATGGAAGCAAAATGAGCAAGAGTAAAAACAATATTATTAATTTGTTTTTACCTGATAAAAAATTGCGAAAACAAATTATGGGCATTCAAACCGATAGCACCCCGTTAGAGGAGCCTAAAGACTGGAGTACTTGTAATTGTTTTGCGATTTACCAATTGGTTGCCAATGGTACTCAATTAGCCGAGATGAAAGCCAACTATGAAAACGGGAACTATGGTTATGGTCATGCTAAACAGGCGTTATACGAATTGCTTATTGAAAAGTTTTCTAAGGAAAGGGCGCGTTACAACCATTACATGGAAAACCTCAACGAAATTGATGAAGCTCTAGAAATTGGTTGTGCCAAAGCAAAAAAGGTGGCTAACGCTGTTTTAAAACGTGTAAGAACAAAAGTTGGGTATTAATTTAAAAAAACAATAGTTATACTCTTTGTTAAACATTCTAGTAGCAGTACTGACCCTTGCTTCTAGCCTTTTATCCAATGATGGATTTGCATGGCTCTCCACAATAGCTTTAATACTCCTATTTAGTTTAATTGGCCAACTTATTTATGTTTTCAGGAAATTTAAATAACCTCAAAATATTTACCTGGAAGCGGTCTCACAACACCCTTTAATTCCATGTTTAAAAGTAATGATGCCGCCCTAAAAGTTGGCATATTACATTTTAAGGCAATTCCATCTAGAAGTTCCTTTCCATGTGTTTTAAGAAAACTATAAATCACTTTTTCCTCAGAATCTAATTCTACAAATAATTGTTTTTGAATGGGCTTTATATTGTTTTCCAGTTCCCAATTTAAAATATAGGGTACATCGGCCGGAGTAGATAACAAATGAGCTTGCTGTACTTTTATTAGGTTATTACAACCCACACTTTGTGAATCTGTAATACGTCCAGGTATCGCAAAAACTTCACGGTTATATGAACTCGCAATATCGGCCGTTACCAAGCTTCCTCCTTTTTCGGCAGATTCTATAATGATAGTCGCTTCACTTAACCCAGCAATGATTCTATTTCGTTTTAAAAAATTAGTTCTATCAAAAGTGTCCGTACTCCAAAAATCAGTCAGAAATCCACCATGATGTTCTACATCTGCCACATATTTTTTGTGAACTTTAGGATAAACCTGATTTAAGCCATGCGCAAGACAACCAATAGTTTGTAGCTTATTTTTAAGCGCCGCTTTGTGGGCAGTAATATCTGTACCATATGCGAATCCAGATATAATAATTGGATTAAACGGGGCCAAATATTCTATTAGTTTTTCACATTGAACGATTCCGTGAGTTGTGATTTTTCGTGCACCAACGATACTTATTATCCGCCGTGATTTTAGATTTACATTTCCCGACTGAAATAAAACAATAGGGCCATCAACACAATGTTTCAACTTTTCAGGGTAAGATGTATCCATGAAATAGTGACAGACTATATCATTGTCATTTATAAACTTTATTTCTTGCTCTGCTACCGACAAATGCTTCTTATTGTATAAATCACTTATTACAATACTTCCAATCCCATCAATCTTTAGTAAATTATGTTTCTTTTCTTTTAGTACTGCCTCAGGAGAACCGCAGTGTCGAATCAATTTTTTAGCCGTAATGTCACCAATTTTGGATACATTTTGCAAAGCCAGCGCATAAAGTAGGTTCATGTCGGTCATTTATTGATTTGGTTTACAGTATACAAGAAACTAAAAAACGAAGTGTTAATAACTATTTAACCAATTTTTTTTTCTTTTAATAAAATCTCTAACTTTGTTTCTATGCAATTAGAAACTTACATCAGCGATTTACTTTACAGATATGAATGCGTTATTGTTCCTGGTTTTGGAGCCTTTTTAACGCAATCGGTTTCTGCAAGGGTTGATTTGGAAACTAATGCGTTTTATCCGCCAAAAAAGATCATCTCTTTTAATGAACAATTACAACAAAACGATGGTTTACTAGCCAATTATATTGCTGAAATTGAAAAAACTCCTTATAATACAGCCGTTAAAAAAATTGCTAAAACCACAAAGTTTTTAAAATCTCATTTGGCTCAGGGAGAAATTTTATCTTTTAAAAACATTGGGGATATCTCATTAAATAGTGAGCGTAAAATCACCTTCGAACCTTCCTATCATTTAAACTACTTAACGGATGCTTTTGGATTGACACAGTTTGTATCTCCAAGTGTAACCAGAGAAGTTTACAAAGAGGAGATTGAAGCTATTGAAAAAATTATTCCTTTAACTATAACTCCAGAAAAACGTCATTCTAGACCCTATTTAAGGTATGCTGCCGTAGCTATTATTGCATTAGGTTTAGGAGGATTAGTCGCATCGAATTATTATGTTAATCAAATTGAAACACATAATCAATTGGCTCAAGAAGAAGCGACAGAGCAGATAGAGAATAAAATTCAAGAAGCGACATTTATTATTGATAATCCGCTGCCAGCGGTAACGTTTAATGTTGCTAAACAAAGCGGCAATTTTCATATTGTTGCTGGTGCCTTTCGTGTTGAAGAAAACTGTAACAAAAAACTAAAATCGCTTCAGGCTAAAGGTTATAGAGCTCGTAAAATAGGCGCCAATAAATATGGGCTACATCAAGTTGTTTACTCAAGTTATGAGACTAGAGCTGAAGCCCAAAATGCCCTTTTCAAAATACGTAAAAGCCACAATCCTGATGCCTGGTTACTTGCTCAAAAACTTAATTAAATTTTACTTCTTTAGTTTTTAAAAGCATCTTACCTTTGCCCCTCATTCTTAAAACAGAACTGATGGAGGCGAAATGTCCAAAAGATTCAAAAACCGTGATGACCGATTTAGTTTTACCTAGTGAAACAAATCCCTTAAACAACTTGTTTGGTGGCGAATTATTAGCCCGTATGGATCGCGCGGCCAGTATTGCTGCTCGACGTCATTCTCGTAGAATTGTTGTTACAGCTTCTGTTAATCATGTTGCTTTTAACCGCTCAGTTCCATTAGGGAGTGTCGTTACTGTTGAAGCAAAAGTGTCTCGAGCTTTTAATACCTCCATGGAAGTTTATATTGATGTTTGGATTGACGATCGTGAGTCAGGACAAAAATCAAAAGCTAATGAAGCTATTTATACTTTTGTTGCTGTTGATGAAATAGGTAAACCTATTAAAATACCAGCAATTACTCCGGAAACTAAAGAAGAGCAGGCACGTTTTGAAGGTGCTTTAAGACGCAAGCAACTTAGCTTGGTCCTTGCGGGTAAAATGAAGCCTAATGATGCTACAGAATTAAAAGCTTTGTTTGATTCATAACATTAAGTTACATGTCATTAATCCAGAGCGCTGGGTTTTGTGATTTACTGCCTTTGAAGATCCCAAACTGTAATACTGTACCCCCAAAAGCGTCATTGGTTAACACTTCTCCAATGTCTTGTTTGTATTTTACTTTATCGCCTGATTTTACATATATTTTTGAGAGATTTTTATAGACTGTGATATAATTTCCATGTTGGATTAAAATGGCATTATTGCCATTTTTGGGCGTCATAATTTGAAATATGGTGCCTTCAAAAACGGCACGTACTTTTTCTCCCTTATTGGTACCTATCCGTACCCCATTACTTTTAATAGGTATGTTTTTATCGATAGGTGACCGTCGTGTACCATATCTCACTTTCACAACCCCGTGCTCAACTGGCCATGGTAAATTCCCCTTATTAGAGGCAAAATTAGCATCCAAAATTCTCCCTTCAGGGGTTAATGCAAAAGAACTCGATGATCCCGAATTACCCGCTTTTTTATTTGAACTTGCAATGGCATCTCTAATAATTTTTTCTATTTCCTTATCTATTTTATCAGTTGCCTTTTCTCTGGCCCGTATTTGAGCCGAATATTTGTTTAAATTCTTTTTAATAGAAGTCATTAACGACTCGTGTTGTTTAAGCTCTATAGTGAGTTCGTTTTTTGCTACTCTATTGGCTTCTACAAGTTTTTGCTTATCCTTTTTTTGAACGAGCAAATTATTATTTAATGCTTGAAGTTTTACCGTTTGCAATTTAATTTCTTCTCCTTGTTTTTTTTGATAATCGGCATATTGTTTAATATACTGTAATCGTTTATAGGCTTGTTGAAAGTTGTTAGAAGACAGTAAAAACATCACTTTACTTTCTTCAGATTTATTTTTATAAGACTTAACAATCATGGCCGCATATTCAGCCTTTAAAACTTTTAATTTGTCTCTAAGGCTGGTTATATTCTTCTGATTGTTGTTAATTTCACGAGTCAACAAATTAGCTTGCTGATTTGTGATTTTAATTAAATTTTGTCGGACGGAAACTTTATAATTTATATCTTCTACTGTAGATACAATAGATTTTTGTTCTTGTTTACCTTGGGAAAGCAATATATTTATTTGTTCTATCTCTCTTGATAATTTTTCGCGTTCGGCCTCCAATTGTTGCTGTTTTTTACTTTGTGCTTGTGCAAAAGAACTACATATGAATGCAACAATTAAAAAACAGATTTTGTATGACAATGGGTTGGCTTTTATCATTTAATAACAATTTCTTCAAATCCAGAAGGAATACGAAAAGGGAATCTTAAATCATTATCTAAGGTAATAGATTTAAATTCCATATTTATAATTGTTTTAAAGGCATCCTCTATGGCTGTAATTTCAATGTTTTGTGGAAAAACTTGATTCCCTATTTTCTGGTAATCTTTATAGTCAATTTCGAGGATTCTATTTTTTAAGTTTTGAAACAATTGCTGAGAATCCATTTTAAAGTGAGATGGATTCAGCAATAAAAGTATTTTTAATAGCTCGTTCTTCTTTTTAGGCTGTAAAACATATGATTTTTCATGGATATCAACGATATAATTATCTTTTTCCAAATTAAAAAGAGACTCCCCTAAAAGTAAACTCTGTAGATTATCAAAGTTCAGTTCTGTTCCTAACAAATCACTAATTAATGAAAAATCACCATCAAAATAAGTATTGTCCAATTTATTATAAAAGCTTACTTTTGTTGGGGTGATCTTCGCTCTAACAATTCCCAAAGTAGCACTTAGCCAAATTGTTTTATCCTTTTCCATTCTAAGATTTATACTGTGTCCTTGAGACATCTTCCCTTGAATATATTCAACCTTTACTCTGGCCTGAAGGGTTTTAAAATCTGTTTCACTTTTAAGGTGTTTTTTTATAAGCTCTTTTGATGACAACTTATGATTTAGTTCACTCGAAGTTGTGATTTTTTTTGTCGATTTACATCCTAAACAAAATAAAATAAGAGTAAATGATACTATTTTTAGTAGGGTTCTCATTGTGTGTTTAATAACTGTTCTGCTTTTCTAGCAAACGCTCTAGATTTGGTAATATTATTATTCATTTTATAAGCTGTGCTCAACTGTTTATAAAAATCGACTTCCATTTGTTTATTATCAATGACATAGTCCACTCCCATTTCGAGTGTCTCTATGGCATCATTAGGACGATTTAAATGGTTTAATGCTACACCATTTGCCAAATATATGATAGGCTGTGATGGAAAAGTTTCCAATGCGTCCTTTGCTAGTATTACAACATCTGAATATTGCTTCCCATCAATTAAAAGTAAAATAACGTTTTTAATTATGCCAAAATTATTCGATTCGCTCTTTAATGCAATTTGATAATGTTTAAGCGCTTGTGCTTTTTCTCCCTTCTGTAAATAATAATGTCCTAACTCGGCTCGTGATTTTCCATTTTCTTCTCCAGAAATTAAAGTGGTAATTTCGAGTAAACTAGCCTCATATTTGGGATTAGATCTAACAAAAACCACAAAATCGTTCAACACTTTTGCTTTTGCTTCAGGAGTGATTTTTGTGCTTTTTAGCACAATTTTCATTGATGTAATTGCTTTTGCCTGTTGATTATCGTCCAAATAAAATTTATACAATGCAAGGTGTACTAATTGAGACTCTGGTTTTTGATTTAACAGTTTTTCGGCCATTTTCAAGGCCTTTTCTTTATCTCCCTTATCACTATATCTGTAAATAAGATTGAGATAATTAGACTCATTATTAGGATTAGATGCCAAGCGTTCTTCAAGGTTTTCTATTCGATCCTTGTCGTCGCCAGTAGCATTATAAATTTTGTTCCTCATGGCGTCCCGAGGCTTGGAAATTCCAAATTCACTATCCAATTCATCCAAAACCTTTAGTGCTGCTTTAAATTTTTTATTTTTAACATATAGCGCTACTAAATCTTCCTTATAATCAGGATGAAATTTAACAAGTTGCTTCACCGTTTTTAGAGCCTTATTATAATCATTAAGTGTATAATATAATCCATAAAGCTCATCTAGAAACCATTCGTTTTCTGGTGCTTTAGAAATTGCTTTTTTTAGGGCATCTTCAGCGGCGCCAAAATTTTTGAGTTGGACATAATTTTTACCCAGCTCAAAATAAACAACAGGTTTTGAATCATCTAGTTCCAAACATTGGAGTAGGGCTTCTATAGAACGGCCATAATTTTCAATTCCCTTCTGTTTTAAAGCTTCAAAAAAGTATTCTTGATACTTATCTTCAATATTCCCTAAGTCGTCGTCTGGTGTCTTGTTAAAATCAACTTGAGCAATGCTTAGTTGCGGAAATAATAAGAATCCGAAGAGAAAAATTGATATGTAATATTTTATACTCATGAGGAAATGATGCCCTAAATTACCGTTTTATCGTTGATTTTGTCCTAATATTAAGCTCTTTTTAACAGAAGAAGCGGTTTCTTTTTTATTTTAAAACTCTATTTTGTCCCTGTGCTTCCAAAGCCTCCGGCACCACGAGATGTGTCTGACAACATTTCAACTTCAATCCATTCGGCACGTTCGTGTTTGGCAATTACTAATTGAGCAACACGCTCTCCATTTTCAATTGTAAAGTCATCATTAGATAAATTCACAAGAATTACGCCAATCTCTCCTCTATAATCTGCATCAACAGTCCCAGGGGCATTCAAAACGGTGATTCCCTTTTTTGCTGCTAAGCCACTACGGGGTCTCACTTGGGCTTCAAAACCAATTGGTAGTTCAATAAATAATCCCGTTTTCACAATTGTTCGCTGTAAAGGTTTCAATGTTATCGCCGATTCTATATTCGCACGTAAGTCCATACCCGCAGAAGCTTCTGTTTCATAATGGGGTAATTCATGATTGGATGAATTAATAATTTTTATAGTCATTTTACTTTTTTAAGAGCTTTTTAATTTCGTTTTTTTCCGTGAAGAAGGTAAACATAATAAATACAAACAATAACGCAGTATTTATAATATAATTACTTTCTTCAAAAAGATAATAAGGGCCCAATGATATTGCAATTGCTAAAAATAAATAGCTGCCAATTTTTGAAATATTATATGGAACAGGATAATGTTTTTGCCCTAGAAGGTATGACAATATCATCATCAGACCATAAGCGGCTAAGGTAGCCCATGCCGAAGCCATGAAACCAATTTTAGGAATCATAATATAATTAAACGCAATGGTAATCGCAGCTCCAATTAATGACAAATACATGCCAAAACGTGTTTTATCTGTAAGCTTATACCAAATGGCAAGGTTGAAATAAATTCCTAAGCATAAATTTGCCAATAGAACGATTGGTACGATTTGAATTGCGATCCAATACGACTCATCTCTTACAAGTAAACTTTTAAATATGTCAAGATATGCCACAATGAATACCAACATTAAACAACCAAAAATCACAAAGTAATTCATTATGGCAGCATAAGTCTCTTTTGCATTTTCGGCCTTTGAATGGTTAAAAAAGAAAGGTTCTGCTCCAAGTCTAAACGCCTGAATAAATATGGTCATAAATACGGCTATTTTATAACAAGCTGCGTAAGCTCCATTTATCTCCTTTCCTAACATTTCAGGTAATAACCATTTATCAAAATTTTCGTTAATCACATATGCCAACCCTGCAATCATTATTGGCCAACCGTAATTAAGCAACTGTTTAAAGATTGTTTTACTAAACTGAAATTTAATTCTAAAGAAGTAAGGAATTAATAATAATAAAGTAACGATGCTCGCAGCTAAATTTGCAACAAATATATATTGTACTAAATCGGTTTTATTATATCCGGGTAAATCAATGTTAAATTTAGGAATCGCCCAAAGAAAAAAGAAATTTAATATCACGTAAATAGATACATTCGATAATTTAATAAGGGTGAACTTAATTGGGCGCCCTGTTGCGCGTAAATACGCAAACGGTGCAATTACTAATGCGTCTAATACTAATACACCAATAAGTAAGTTAAAATAGGTTTGATTAAGGTTTACAAGTGCAGCAAATTGTTTGTTAAACAAAATTACACACCCTAGAAAGAGGAGTGTAGTAACGGTTATGCTAATAAGCGTTGTTGAAAAGACCTTGTCCTTGTCACTACTTTTACTGAAAAACCTAAAAAATGCCGTTTCCATACCATAGGCAAGCAAAACGTTGAAAAAAGCAGCATAGATATAAAAGGTAACGTTGTCTGAATAATTTTCAGTGGCCAGCGTATCTGTATGAAGTGGCACCAAGATAAAGTTCATTAGTCTTGGTAAAACTGTTGCTAAACCATAAACAATAGTATCTTTAAAAAAGGTTTTTAGTGTGCCCAATTATTCAGTGTTTATAGGTCTAAAAATACGTTTTTAGCAGGTAGAATGCAAAGATAAGTTATTGCTTCATTGGTGGTGCACTAGGATAAGCTATTAAGGCTTTTTCTACCACATTTTCAATCTTAAAATACTTGGTTTTATTGCCTTCTTTATAGCTTATAACACAATCGGAGTCTTTAAGTTCGAATGGTAATTTTACTTCTTCTATAATCTTCTTATTTCCATATTCAGCCTTGGGATCACTATTCATAACAAGATCTACTTCTTGATTATGTGTACTAATAAATTTACCAACAAAAATATTTTCCTCCTCATATTTCGGAGTTAATTTGGTTGATTTCCCTCTAAAATAAACACTATCCATTTTTATAGAAGGATCGCCAACAGGAATATAAATGTTCAATCCTGATCCGCCTCCCTTTATTCCTGCCACCCATTTTTGGAAATAAACTTTACCAATAGCCGTTGGTGCCTCAGTTTGCATTTTTTTTGTACTTGAACATTGTGAAAATCCAAACAAAATAAATGCTAATAATAAAACTGTATTTATAGATTTAAACGTTTTCATAGTTGTTAGTTTAAGGATTATAAAGATACTGAATCAATAGCTATGCCATAAAAAAAGCCTTACTAATTAAAGTAAGGCTCGAGATTATTAAACTATGATCTAAATCAGAGTTGTTTTTAATTATTCAATGCTTCTGCACCACCAACAATTTCAAGGATTTCGTTTGTAATTGCAGCCTGACGTGCTTTGTTATATGTTAACTTTAATTGATCTCTCAATTCGGTAGCATTATCTGTTGCTTTATGCATTGCGGTCATACGAGCACCATGCTCACTTGCAAAAGAATCTCTAATGGCTTTAAACAATTGTGTTTTAAGCGACTTAGGGATTAATGCTTCAACAATACCTGCTTTTGACGGTTCAAAAATATAATCCAAATTAACATTGGTTTCATCTGAAGCTGGAACAATTGGTAAGAACTGCTCAGTCATTACTATTTGCGTAGCAGCATTTTTAAATTTATTATAAACCAAAACAATTTTATCAAAGTCTCCTTCTACAAATTGTTGCATAAGGCTTTCTGCTATTTCCGCTACGTTATCAAAAGTCAAATCATCATACACGTTGCTATTATTAGAAACAACAGTTCCGACTTTCGATAATGCATCATTTGCTTTTTTACCAATGGCAACATAGGAGACCTCTTGATTAGCATAAGTCTCATTAGTCAATCTTACACCCTGTTTAATGATATTAGAGTTAAAAGCACCACATAAACCTCTATTAGAGTTAATCGCTACTACAAGTACTTTATTAACTTCACGTTGGTCGGCAAATTTACTTCCTGAATCAGCATCTAAAGTTGCGCTTAAACTTTGTAAAAGCTCAGTCATTTTATTTGCATAAGGACGCATTGCTGTAATTGCATCCTGTGCCTTCTTTAACTTTGCAGCAGATACCATTTTCATGGCACTGGTAATTTGCATCGTAGAAGATACTGATGATATTCTGTTACGTATTTCTTTTAAGTTTGCCATTTGTTTTCAGTATTGAGTATTGAGTAATTAGTAAACAAGACTAATGCAATCGATACTTTTCTAAATGTTTCACTTTTTGAATACAAGATATGAGATGCTAGCATCTCATATCTCAATACTCATTACTAGTTATTATATTTTCCTGATAAATCTTTAGCTACAGCGGTTAATGTGTCTGTAACTTCATCAGTTAATTTTCCTGCTTTTAAAGTACTTAAAACATCTGCATGTTTCGCTTTTAAGAACTCGATGAAATCGACTTCAAATTCTTTTACTTTTTCAACTGGTACTTCTTTTAATAAGTTTTTTGACCCTGCATAGATAATTGCAACTTGATCTTCTACAGTAAACGGGTCGTTTTGAGCTTGTTTTAAGATCTCAACGTTACGTCTTCCTTTTTCAATTACGTTTAATGTCACTGCATCAAGGTCTGAACCAAACTTAGCAAAAGCTTCCAATTCACGGAATTGTGCTTGATCTAATTTTAATGTTCCTGCAACTTTCTTCATAGATTTAATCTGAGCATTACCTCCAACACGAGATACAGAAATACCTACGTTAATTGCTGGACGAACACCAGAGTTAAATAAATCTCCATCTAAGAAAATTTGTCCATCAGTAATCGAAATTACGTTTGTTGGAATATATGCAGATACATCTCCTGCTTGTGTTTCAATAATTGGTAACGCGGTTAAAGAACCACCACCTTTTACTATTGATTTTAATGAATCTGGAAGGTCATTCATTCCTTTTGCGATCTCATCATTATTAATCACCTTTGCCGCACGTTCTAATAAACGAGAGTGAAGGTAGAATACATCTCCAGGGTAAGCCTCACGTCCTGGTGGGCGACGTAATAATAACGATACTTCACGGTAGGCAACTGCTTGTTTTGATAAATCATCAAAAACAATTAAAGCTGGACGACCAGTATCTCTAAAGTACTCACCAATTGCAGCACCTGCGAAGGGAGCATAAACTTGCATTGGCGCAGGGTCTGATGCGTTTGCGGCAACAATAGTAGTATAGGCTAAAGCACCTTTTTCTTCTAATGTTTTTGCAATTAAAGCCACCGTTGATGCTTTTTGACCTACAGCAACATATATACAATATACAGGCTCACCTGCATCGTAAAATTCTTTTTGATTTAAGATGGTATCAATACAAACTGCTGTTTTACCAGTTTGACGGTCACCAATAACCAATTCACGTTGTCCACGTCCAACTGGAATCATCGCATCAATCGATTTAATTCCTGTTTGAAGAGGTTCTGTAACTGGCTCACGGAAAATTACACCAGGAGCTTTACGCTCTAGGGGCATTTCATATAAATCACCTCCTATTGGTCCTTTACCATCAATTGGGTTACCAAGAGTGTCTACAACACGTCCAACAATCTCTTCTCCAACATTAAGTGAAGCAATACGAGCCGTACGTTTTACTGTTGCGCCTTCTTTGATACTCTTTGAAGCTCCTAATAATACAACACCAACATTGTCTTCCTCAAGGTTAAGTACAATGCCTTCAAGACCATCTTCGAATTCTACTAGTTCTCCGTATTGAACATTAGATAATCCGTAAACACGTGCAATACCATCACCTACAGTTAATACTGTTCCAACTTCATCCAATGAAGCTGAGGCTTCGAATCCTGCTAGCTGTTGTTTTAAGATTGCTGATACTTCAGCTGGTTTTACTTCTGCCATCTTATTTTAATTTAATGTAAATTCTCTTTTTAATTTGTTAAGCTTGTTAGACACACTTGCATTATATTGCTTGTCTCCAACACGTAATATGAAACCTCCTAAGATGCTTTCATCTACTATATTTTCAAGTTCTACCGCTTTACTTGTAAGTTCTTTTACTTTTGCAAGTACTTTCATTTCTAAATCTTCAGTCATAGGAATTGCAGTCGTTACCTGTGCAACTTCTTTTCCTTGAGATTCATCAAATAAAACGCTATACTTTAGTGCTATATCGTTCAAAATATTCACCCTTTTGTTTGAAATTAATAAATCAAACAATCCAGAACTAATTGTATTCAAGTTTGGGAAAACTGCTAATAACGCCGCTTTTTTAGTATCTGATTTTACAATTGAACTATTGAGCATCTCGTTTAAATCTGTGCTTTCTGCAATAGTATTAGCCATTAGCTTCATATCATTGTTTACAGCTTCTGCTGAATTCTGATCATTTGCTAAACTTAGCACTGCTTTTGCATATCGTATTGCTGCTCTTGTACCTGCTGCCATTATAATTCTAGTTTAAAGTGGCTTCACCTAACATAGACTCCACTAGTTGAATCTGCTTGTCTTTATTAGATAATTCTTCACGTACTACTTTTTCAGCTATCTCTATAGATAAATTAGCTACTTGGTTTTTCAACTCAGCAATAGCTGCTTTCTTTTCAGATTGAATACTCGCTTGAGCTTGAGCAATTAACTTGCCAGCTTCTGTTCTAGCATCCTCTTTAGCGTCTTCAACCATTTTATTTTTGATATCACGCGCATCTTTCAACATTGCTTCACGTTCTGCTCTTGCTTCTTTTAATAACTTCTGATTATCAGCCTGAAGGTTTTGCATCTCTCTTTTTGCATTCTCTGCAGATTCCAGTGCGTCTTTTATTCCTTCTTCTCTATTGTTTACAGAATCTAAAATAGGCTTCCAAGCAAATTTCTTTAATAAGAATACTAAACATAAAAAGATTAGTGCTTGCCAAAAAAACAATCCAATTGAAAACTCGTTAAGTAATTTTTCCATAATTAAAATTTATTTCTAAAAACTTCTGTTTAATTTAAAAGAACAGCTATAACCAACCGTTATAGCTGTTTCTTATTTTTGTTATCCTGCAAATAATGCAGCAAAACCAATACCCTCAATCAACGCTGCTGCAATAAGCATAGCTGTTTGAATTTTTCCTGTAGCTTCTGGTTGACGAGCAATAGCATCCATAGCAGAACCACCGATTCTACCAATACCTATACCTGCGCCAATTACAATTAAGCCTGCACCTACAATACTTGGAATTTCCATATTAAATATATATTAAAAATTAAACATTCAATTTATTAATGTGCTTCATCATGTTCCTCAACGGCCATACCGAAATATAAAGCCGAAAGCACGGTAAAAATATAGGCTTGTAAAGCTGCTACTAACAACTCTAAAACACCTAATACAAATGCCAATAAAAATGACAAAGAACTACCAATCCAGTTGTTAAACACAAACATCATCCCAATAATACTCATCATCACAATATGTCCTGCAGTAATATTTGCATATAAACGAATCATTAATGCAAATGGCTTGATAAATGTTCCTAATAATTCTATTGGAGCTAACACTATTTTCATTGGCCATGGCACACCTGGCATCCAAAAGATGTGCTTCCAATAATTTTTATTTCCTGAAAATGTTGTAATCAAATATGTAATAATTGCTAAACAAAATGTTACGGCAATATTATTTGTTACATTCATTCCTATTGGCGTCAATCCAAAAAGGTTAACGATCCATACAAAAAAGAACACCGTTAATAAATAACTCATGTATCTTTTATAGTGTTTTTCTCCAATATTTGGTTTGGCAATTTCGTCTCTAACATACAATACAATTGGCTCTAATAATCGCCCTGTACCCTTTGGCATATTACCATTCTTTTTATATGAACTCGCCATTCTTTTAAACATGAAGAACATGATTAAGAATACCATCATAATCATTGTTACATTCTTCGTTATAGAAAAATCCAACGGCATTTCATTCGTGGCATGATGCTCTGCGTCTTCAATAATCTCACCGTGTGCATCTGCAACCTTATAAATTTTGGCATGGTGTATTTTATAAAAGTTACCGGCAACCTCAGCTACCGCTTCACCATGATGAAACTTTGAGGATGAAAACACTTTTAATCCATTATCCCATAAAATAACTGGTAACGGGAATCCAACATATTTATGCTCTCCTGCCTCATTAGTATATGAGGTTAAGCTAAAATCGTAAGAATCCTGTAAATGGTGTTGGATGTATTCTTTTACTTCTGTTTTAATATCGGTTTTTTCTTCACCGTTACCGTGTCCTTCTTGTCCGAAAGAAACAAAGGTTATTAAAAGTAGTAATAATGTAATTGGTTTTAAAGATATTTTTCTTCGCATATCACTTTAAATAATAGTGGCTTAAAAATCGCTGCAAAGGTATGTTTTTATATGAAATACGAAAACAATTTCATCGGTTTCTTTTAATTTTATTATTTCCGCCCTATGTAATTCGTCAATTAATCATTTAAACTAGCATAAAATAGACGGTTACCTTTCATTTTATAGCTTTATCAATTGGTTTACAAGATCATGCTAAAGAGCCTGTTAATCAAGCTTATTGAGTAATTTTGAAAGACTTAAAGTTTCCAAAATCAAACACAAAAAATAAGGTGTAAAAAACGCAAAAAATTCACCTCGAGAAATTTCACTGTCTAACTTATAAATTGGATAAAAGACGATAAAAAAAACGACATATTTCAAACCACTACCAGCCATAAATAAAAACCCAAGTTGGCTTTTATATTTCATTCTTAAAACATACAAAAGTGTAAATATTCCGATGGCTAAAACAGTATTGATAATATAAGATAGGACAATTTTATTATCATAAAGAACCAGGTCTTGTTGCTTTAAAACTAAAACATGAACACTAAAGGCAATACTAAGTAATACAATTGTTTGTAAGGAAAAACGAACTACAGGATTGTTCATTCAGATATAATTATTGAATTAGCCATCAAAGATACTACTCTTAGATGGCTAATTTATTTTTTAATATTTAATTCTATTAACTTGTTTGAGGACAACATATAAGGAAATACCAACACCTAGAAGTGTTGCAATTATAATAAATAGCTTATCACCATTATTATATTTTGAATCCAGCCACTTACCCAAATACACAAAACCATAAATTGTAGCTCCCATTTGAAATGCTATTCCGGAGAGCACCGCAACATTTTTAAGCGGGTTTTTTGGTTTCTGATTCTGATTGTCTTTGTTCACCTTTATTAAGTTCTTTCACAGCCCCTTTCATACTGCATACAGCGTTAAAAGTTGCTCCTGGTTCTACAGCAAGTTTGCCAACTTGAACTTCGCCTTCAATATATGCTGAAGTTTTTAATGATAGAGTTCCGGACAATTTTAACTTCCCTGAAAATCGGCCTTCAAAATCGGCATTATTCCCTTCCAAGGTGCCATTAATCGAACCCGTTTTACCTACTACAACTTTACCAGGAGTTTTTATAGTTCCTTGTATAGTTCCATCAATTCTAAAGCCGCCTTCACTTACAATATCACCTACTATAGTGGTGCCTTGCGCTATTCTATTTTGTTGGGAAGAAACATCTAAGGTGTCTCCTCTCCCTTTTTTTCCATCTGAAAACATAATTATTTGCTATTAATTTTTAGTTTTTATAGAGATTTTAAATATAATTCTAGGTTCTTATGAATTTGAATAATTTGATAGTTCTTTGAAGATATTCCAAAATATTCTCGTTCAATAACCTGTTTATTTTCTTTTAATATTTCGCCAAAACCCAAGGCGCCTTGTATGCTTGTTAGTCCATGAACAACAACAAAAATTGTATTGCCATTGTACATGTCTTTTGAAGTGCTTAACTCAAAATGCTTCACTTCCAATATAGCCTTATTTAAAGTTTCAATAAAGGCGTTTATCTCTTCATCTGGGGCGTCTACAAATTGATATATTGATTTAAATTTCTTTCCAATTGTATCATCTACGAAGTCGTTATTAGCCAACAAAGGCATTACATTTTGTAGCATTGCTTCTGCCTTTTTCCCCTCAGGACTGTTCGGGTAATTTAAGGCTATATAATTTATAGATTCTTTATAGGATTCAAAACCGTATAAGCGCGCTTTTGAAACTGCCTTTAAAAATTCAAATTTCGGCACAATGATTTCGCCATCAAATCTAACTATAAAAGATTCGCTTTGAGTAATTACCTCTTGATACTCTTGATTTTCAAATTGCTTATAGAGTTTTTCATATATATTTTCAGCACTATTTTCATCTTCTCCTAAAATAATGTCTGGGTTTAATAAAATAGAAGCATATCGTGAATCAGGATGGCTTGAAATAATATCATTCTTCGTTATTTGGGCTTCGCCATTAAGGCCTAGTTCCAAATAAACTTTATATAAATTATATTTTGAAGGTAATATTAGGCGTTCCTCTGGATTGTTTTTTAGTAAGGCTTCCAGTTTGTTTTTTGCTAAAGTATATTCTTTAAACTTATCCTTGTAGATTAGTCCTAATTGATAGTATGCGAAGTTTCTGTCTTTTACCAAACTATCTATAGATTTTTCAGCAACAGGAATTAATGCCATATAAAATTTAGGATCTAATAATTCCTTTTCAGTTGCGTTTACAAATTCTTCTTCTACAACAGTAGTACTCGCGGCTGTGCCCCCATTAGAATCCCATCTCCAGTTATCTTGAAGCTGGCGTTCACCCCAATTCTTTAAAAATTCATTTTTTCCATAGGCTACAGTTACCGGGTTATAAAAATAAAATGATGCTGCTTTCGTATTCCCTCGAGAATCTCCGCCTGTGCTGCTTTTTCCTGAAATCAATCCTCCTGAACGACTTGCTATTTCTTCCTTTTCTTTTAGCGCCGCCGCTCTTTCTTTTAAATCGTCAGTATATTTTGTGAAATATGCCAATCGCTCGTCTTCAGATAAATTGACTAAGCTTAGAATACTATCATTTCTCTTTGCGACATCTTCATAAAAAATAACATCATCAAGATTTTCTCTTTTTCGACGAATGGCTCTGAATAACTTCGTGTTTTTCTTTAGGTTTTGCATTGTGCTGTCGAAATAAGCACCGGCATTTTTATAGGCTACTTCTTCAAAACTCATATTGCCAAGTGTTTGATAATTCATGGCATTTAAAAATTGATCTTGGGAGCCTGCTCTTAATGACTTATTGTAATATACTACGGCTAAAGAGTCTGATTGATCTTGTTTATGGTATTCGGCTAATTGGTGATATATTTTATCTAAAAAAGGACGGTTTTCTCTATTTTCTTCTAAATCGGTTAAGAATTCTAAGAACTCCTCTTTATCGCCTACAGTAAAATCGAAATTTTTGGCTTTTTCAATATGAGCACTAATTAAATATATTCTTGGTGTTTTTCTATTAAGTTTAATGACAGTATTAAAAGCGAGGTTTGCACTATCTTTCTTCCCTAATGTGTTATATAATTGTCCTTGAATAAACTTGTATCGTCCACGTTCTTCGTTACTTTTAGTCGCAAATGCGGCAATTTCCAATTGCATAATTGCGCTGTCTAAAACTTTATTGTTTATATATGCCTGTGCTAACATAGATGTAGCGTCTGCCAAATCCTGACCTACTAGCTCATCGTGAAACATTAATCGCTTAAGATTGGTGATGGCTAATTCATTGTTTTCTAAACGAAGATTTGTTTTTTCTCTCCAAATTTTTGCCTGATTAATCTTATCACTAGCTGGATATTTATATAGGATATAATTAAATGCTTCTTGGGCGGGAATAAAGCGTTGATCAAAGTATCTTGCTTTTCCTAACAACAAATAAGCTTCGTCTATTTGAGGATTTTCTTCTTTCCCTTTAATATTCATGCCATGTTTTTGTATGGCTTTTATTGCTTTTCCTTCGGCAATAGTAAAATCTTCATTTCTAGATTGCCCTTCCAATACAATCTCATCGGTAATCTGCATCCGTTCTATTGGCAAAATATCCCAATAATTATCGATATAAGAATCGTTGAGCTTTGCTCTACCCTGAGTTAATGCATTATACCCATTAAACAAAATATTGTATTCGGTTGTAATTGCATGAAAATTTCGGCTCACAAAATTATCTTTCTTGCGAGAACACCCTGCTAATATTAGAGCAGAAATTGAGAGTGTAAATATGACTTTTAAAGAGGTCTTCAACGTTGTATGTTTGAGTATATGAATAACTTAAAGCACTGCATAATATTATGCAAAAACGTAAAAATAATCATCTTTTCCTATTAATCCACTATAATATGCCCCTCATTAGCCTTAAATGCTAGTTTGAGAAGTGTGTTTCCAGCTCTTTTAATGTCGCCTCACTAGTAGATAGGTCCTTAACCATTTCTCCTTTTTCTAAAACTACAATACGTTCGCAAACATCTGTAACATGCATTAAATCATGACTAGACACCAAGACCGTTACTCCTTGTTTTGAGGCAAGATCTTTAAGTATCTGTTTTAAACGAATTTGAGTTGTTGGATCGAGGTTTGCAAATGGTTCATCTAAAATTATAACCTCAGGGTTTCCTATGAGCGCAGCTACAATCCCTACTTTCTTTTGATTTCCCTTACTTAAATCTCTTAAATACTTCTTTTTACCAATAATTTCATCATGAAAAAAATCCACGAATTGTGCCAATAAATTATCAACATCCGATTTGTTTTGGTTACGAAGTTCACCTATAAAGTAGAAATATTCTTCTGCCGTTAAATAGCCTATTAGAAAGCTTTCATCAATATATGACGAAGTAAACGGTTTCCAATCTTCACTCTCGTGAACCAAAACATTCTTGTTTTTAATATGCCCTGAACTGGGTTGAATTAAATCTAGTAGCAAACTAAAGAACGTTGTTTTTCCCGCACCATTATTTCCAACTAAGCCAAAGCTTTGCCCTTTTGGAATATCCAAGTTTTCTAATTTTAAAACTTCTACTCCATTATATGCTTTTGATAAATTACTAACTGTTATCATGATATTATTCTTTTATTAGTTTGCTTATTTTTTTTCTGAAAATGCTGCGATTGTTTTATATTTTCCTTTTTGATAAATCTTTTCTATTTTATTCAAGAAAAAGCTTTTAAATACTATTCCTAAAACCCCACTTAAAGCCAAAACAAGGAGTCCAGCATTAAAATTAATGAGCTTATAAGGAATATAAAAAAGAATCATTGGAAGGACCATTTTTGGTAATGCAATTAATAATTGCGTAGGGTTAAAACCATTGGTGTTACTAAAGGCCTTTGCCTTTACATTGAGCTCAATTGGGACCCTGTTAAGGGCGCCACCAAATAATGTTATGAATGTATTTAATCCAATATTAAACAGTGCTCCTGCAGCTATCATGGCAAATATTTTCCACCCAAAATATAAATAAGGCGTGCTTAAAATAAATGAAACGGTTACAGCCACTACCATTAAATACCATTTAGACTCTAAGTATTTTCGATAAGGGATATTTTGGCTCATCAACATTTTATAGTATTCACTATCCCATGATGGCACTAATTGACCGAAACTTAATAAAAATCCTCCGGTAATAAACATGGATGCAAAAGCCAACACGGCTGGCATTTCCATATATATTTCTTGAGTATAAAACATCAAGCCATAAAACAGGAAGAAAAACGACATCATCATAACCTGCTTTGGTCGTGCATTACGCCAAATCATTTTAACGTCATTTTTTAGGAAAGGCGCGATACTTCCAAATCGATTCATCCAGGATAAATCGGTAGCATTTACTTCTTTAACTTTTTTAGAGACTGTGTCATCCAAGTAAAATCCTTTTCTAATAAACTTAAAGTTTACATAATACATTCCAATCATTATTAATATTGGGATTATTACAAAAACTGGGTTGTTATATAAAGCATTAAATACAATGCCAACAGGTTCAGAAATTTTAAAAATATTATAAAACTCTAATCCAATTAACACAATTAGTGTTGGTGCTATTACATAAAAAACAGTATTACTCTTATTAATCAAAAAATTAATAAAATTCAAAGACATTGTAATACTCATTAAAGACACAAACCATAGAATTACATTCGTAGGTGGGTATCCTTGAGCCAATAGTACAATAGAAAAAGGTAGAAATAAAAAGAGTGAAATAAAATTAAAAAACGAGAGTGTCGTTTTTCCTAATAGGTAATGAATAACGGTGTTGCGTTTAATTGGAATAAGCATTAAAGGCTTAATATTCATTACTGGAAGCTGTTGCATAAAATACCTGATCATTAGCTCAAACAACATCCAATACACCAAAAAATTATTGATCGAAATAATAGGATCAACTTCTGGCAAGACCTTTCTTAGAATGAAAAACATCCCACCACCTAACAAAATGGCTAATCCGCCAAAATAAATTGCTCCAAGAACTAAAAGAATTTTAATTGCAAGCCCTTTTTGAAAGTAAGAGGCTCGCTTAAATTGCTTCCACTCTAAACTCATAAATTGTTTCACCATAATGATTTGATTGTGTTATCTGATGATATTAGTACTCTATATTTTAAATATGTTACACATTGACATATTTTGTTTCCCTCAAATTTAAAGATTTACTCTCGAGTTTACTATTTTTGTTAAAAAATAAAGCATGTCACAATTCCATCAACTTACTATAAAAGAGATTCAAAAAGAAACTGATAAAGCAGTAACACTGAGCTTTACTATTCCCGAAAATTTAAAAGAACCATTTGCCTTTAAAGCAGGGCAGTATATTACTTTAAAAACTACGGTTAATGGAAATGAAGTACGCCGTGATTATTCCTTATGTGCTTCTCCAAAAAGTGGGGAACTTAAAGTTGCGATAAAAGAAATTAAAGATGGAACTTTTTCAGCATATGCAAATAATAAACTAAAAGCTGGTGATGTTTTAGAAGTCCATTCACCAACAGGGCGTTTTGTTTTTGAGCCCCAAGCGACTGGTTCGAGAACCATTGCTGCCTTTGCTGCTGGTAGTGGGATTACTCCAATTTTGAGCATTGTAAAAAGTGTGTTAGAAGAAGAGCCTCAAAGTAAGGTGATACTCGTTTATGGAAATAAAACGACTAAAGACACCATGTTTTTAAATCAGCTTTTGGAGTTGCAACATCAATATAGTGAACGTTTTTCGATCAAATTTGTATTTAGCCAGGCTAAAGAGAATGACGCCATTTTTGGCCGAATTGAAAAAAGCACTGTTAATCTTATTGTGAAAAATGAATATAAACATCTAACTATTGATGCTTTTTATCTCTGTGGACCAGAAGGAATGATTCACACGGTGAAAGACGTTTTAACGGATCATAATATTGATGAAAACACGATTCACTTCGAGCTTTTTAAAGCTGCTAAGCCGAGTGAAATAAAAGATACTCCTGAAGCAAGTGGTCATACACAAATTACCATTATGGTTGATGATGACGAATCAACTTTTGAAATGTCTCAAAAACAAACCATTCTAGAAGCGGCCTTAGATGAAGATATAGATGCTCCTTACTCCTGTCAAGGTGGTATTTGTAGCAGTTGTATTGCCCGTATTACCGCAGGGGAAGCGACCATGCGTCAAAACAATATATTATCAGATAATGAAGTTGCAGAAGGCTTAATTTTAACTTGCCAAGCACAGCCTACAACAGCAACTATCTCTATTGATTATGACGATGTTTAATTTTATCTTAAAATTATAGATTCTACCTTATCCACAATGTCTTGTGGTTTAATTGATGCTATTGCATTTTCATAGCCTTCAGGAAATTTATTCCCGTAAATTGAGCTTGGGATTAAAGGATATTTTACTCTATCGGCTAGTAATGCGTATTCTTGAGGTTGATTGAAGGGGGAAAACCCAGCATAAGGATGAGTAACTCCCCAAAGGCTCACTACGGGAATCCCTAGCATGCTTGCGATATGTGCATTCCCAGAATCCATAGACAACATGATATCGAGATTAGAAATAACATCCATTTCTTCAGATATTGATAACTTCCCAGCAAGATTTACCGCATTTTCATATTTTGAGGCAATTGCATTTAAAAGTGTTTCCTCTTTCTGTCCTCCGCCAAAAAGAACAACTTTATGAGATCTTGTTAAGACTTCAATAACAGCTTCCATGCTTTCTAAAGGATAGGCTTTGCTTTTAAAGGCTGCAAAAGGGGCAATGCCAATCCATCGAATCGAATCGCGCTTGACAACGTCAAGCGTGGCATCACTCATCGCAGCAGGTTTAGGAAAAGAAGGATTAGACAGGTCTAATTTATACCCCAATGCTTCAAAAACATCTGCATAACGTTGATGGGTGGTTTTTAACTGGCTAAAACTTTTTCCTGTGGTCAGTGCTTTTTTCGCTGCTCTCCCTTTATCAATTTGAATAAAGTTTTCCTTTCTAAAAAAGCATTTAAGAATCTTACTTCTCAATACATTATGTAAATCGGCAACAGCATCAATTTTTGATGATAAGGGGTCCTGTAAATGAAGTTCCTTTAATTCTTTTGATAGTTTATATAACCCGCTAATCCCTTTATGTTTTCCTTTGACATCAGCTGCATATACCTTAACATTTTCAATGTCTCTAAAAAAAGGCTCGAAAAGTTTACGTGTTAAAACGGTTATAGAAACACCTTGGTTTTGCTTGACAAATTGCCGAATTATAGGGACGGTCATTGCGACGTCTCCCATTGCCGATAATCTAATAACAAGTATGTGTTTTGGTTTTTTAGACATATAAGTTTCAACCATCGCTGTAAACCATTGAAATGGATTCCTTCTTAAAAGAGATGGTGCTTTAAAGAAAGTTAAGTCGTTATTTCTGCCCTCTTAAAACAGGATTAAGCTCATCATCATTATACATTTTCATTTGCTTATATACTTTCATATACTTTTCTCCTTGAGAGATCGCCTCAAGCAAATCATCAATTGCTGTAGACAAATCTACACGCTGATCTAATAATACTTCCAATTTCTTTTGACAGGCTGCTTTATGATCTCCAGAGGCATCTTCACGGACTGTTTCTAGGTGCATATGATAAATTTTTAAAGCTAAAATTGACATTCTATCTATTGCCCAAGCCGGACTTTCAGAATTAATTTTCGCATCTGCTTTAATGCTAACAGATTTATACTTTTCCAAAAAATAACTGTCAATAAACTCAACCGTATCGGTTCTGTCTTGATTAGACGCATCAATCATGCGTTTTAATTTTAAAGCCGCATCAGGATTAATATTAGGGTCCCTAATAATATCTTCATAAGCCCATTGTACAGTATCTATCCAGCATTTGCGATATAACAAATGTCCAATTAGATCTTCATCTTTATCATAAGTATTAGTGAATGATTGATCAACTGAATTTAAGATTTTATAGGTCTTTATTACGTCCTGAAAAATTGAATTTGCTTTATCTGAAAACATATCTTTTGGGTTTAAAATGCAAACCTACATAAATTTAAACGAAAATAACTTTTTAATGCTAAGTATAGGTCTATTTAACTAACTTTACCCCTCTTAAACACGGCGACTATGCACATCCATAAACTCTTGAGTTCCAATTCAATTTTAAATACATTTGTCTCTGAAATACGAAGTGTTTCCATTCAAAAAGATGCGATGCGATTTCGAAGAAATATAGAGCGAATCGGAGAGGTGTTAAGCTATGAAATGAGTAAGACTTTTGCTTATAAATCTAGCACCATTGAAACACCTTTGGGGAATGTTGAAATGAATTTAGATGAAAGTGAGGTCGTAATTTGTTCCATTTTACGAGCAGGAGTACCACTTCACATCGGCGTGTTAAATTATTTTGACAAGGCTGAAAATGCTTTTATTTCGGCATATAGACATCATGATAAGAACACCGATGCTTTTGAAATTATAGTAGAATATATTGCTTGTCCAAGTTTAGAAAACAAAACGCTTGTTTTGGTAGATCCCATGTTAGCAACCGGTCAATCTTTAGTATTAACATATGAAGCATTAAAAGCATATGGTACTCCCAAACAAGTTCATTTATTATGTGCTATAGGATCTCAAGAAGGTGTCGATTTTATTGATGATAAATTTCCGGAAAACACCCATTTATGGATTGCTGATATTGATGAAAAACTCAATGACAAAGGCTATATTGTTCCTGGACTTGGTGATGCTGGTGATCTTGCTTTTGGATCCAAATTACAGCACTAGAGGGAATAAAGGGGTGAGTATTAAAATCCAAACATACACCTCAGCTAGCCATCTTCGTTTGACACTTTCTAAGAAATTAGCCATGATAATTGCCAGTGGTGGAAATATAAATAGAAACTCACTGCCATTTTTATCTGGTATAATTATAATTATGGCCAAGCCAATTATAAAGCTAATCGTAATTAGTATATGTGATGACCTATGGGATTTAAGTCGTTGATTAATGTTTATCACATAAAAAAATAAGGCCCACAATCCTAGGGCCCCTAATACAAATACCGTATATATAAAATTTAAATTGTCATAATTTGTAAAATCTAAACTGATAACTTCTAAATAATCAGATAACAAACCAAAACTATTATCTATCAATAGCGTATAGCTTATGGTAATAATCCCAACTGTTATTAGGCCTACCATGGGAATCATCCAATTTTTAATGCCATTTATTGCATGAAAAAACATTGCAATTATAATTAATACAAAAAATAGTATGGCCCAAAAATAAAATAATGAGGCAATCCCAATCCAGAACGCCGCGTCAAAAAGTTTTTTCTTTACAAATTTATTAGACCTTAAACTTATTATTCTTCGTAAAGCTAGTAGTATAAAAAAATTCGCAAATACGATATACATTAGCTGCATGCTCATTGGAAACATCGCTAATAATAGGCTGTAAATCAGAATTTCATATCCATTTTTCCGACTTAACTTATTTTTATTTACCAAAAAATTTAATATGAAAATAGAAGATAAAACAAGGATATACTTACCTGATTCGTTTGCTATTACAGCAATACTCAGACCCTCATTAAATGCATTTATGTTCGAAATTAAAAACACAATTAATGTAAATAATGTGATTATAACAAAATGAATGGGTTTTGATGTATTAAAAAATCGTGTTATCATTTAAGAACTTCCTATATGGCCTCTAGCAATTAAATTTAATTTTAGAGGTAATTTCTATTATTATTTTTGATTTTAAAATGAAAAAAATATGTAATTTTGCAATGTAAATATAAGATTATTACCAATCATTGCCCATATTGGGTAATTAACTAAAAGATCAATTTGTATTTGATCAATAAACTTTACTTAGATGAAAGATTTTTTTTATGCTATCAAGGATTTATTTGTTGACTTTTTATTTATTCCTTTAGATGCTTTAAGAACTTTAGAATTAGAAAACTGGTGGGCAGCAAACTTTATGTCTTGGATTTTCGCTGTAATTGCTTTGGTTGCTTTTGGATATTGGATGAAACAACTAAAAACATATAACGATAATAACGAAGAAGACAAAAGCGTAAGTGCGCATTCTTATTTATAAATCGAAACCTAAATCTTTACGATAATACATCTTATCGAAATGTAGTTTTTCTATATTTTGATAAGATTTTTTTAAGGCCTCATTATAATCTTCTCCATAAGAAGTTATCGCCATTACACGGCCTCCTGAAGTAACCAGCTTATTATTATCCATCTTAGCTCCTGCATGAAACACGAGGCTATCAGTAATGTTTTCAACGCCTGTAATTTCTATCCCTTTATCATAAGCTTCTGGATATCCGCCAGAGACTAACATTACAGTTACTGCTGACCGTTGGTCAATTTCAATGTCTATATCTTTCAACGTTCCATTTCCAATTGCTCGAAATATTTCAGCCAAATCATTTTTTAATAATGGTAAAACTACCTCGGTTTCTGGATCGCCCATTCTCACATTGTATTCAATTACAAAAGGGTCATTTCCAACCATGATTAAACCAATAAATATAAATCCTTTATAAGGTAAATCGTCTTTTTGAAGTCCCGCAACGGTTGGTTTTACAATGCGTTCTTCAATTTTATTCATGAGCAGTTCGTCTGCAAAAGGCACTGGAGAGATTGCACCCATTCCCCCTGTATTCAATCCAGTATCTCCTTCACCTATACGTTTGTAATCTTTGGCTGTAGGTAATATTTTATAATCTTTCCCATCAGTAAGTACAAAACAACTGAGTTCAATACCGTCCAGAAATTCTTCAATAACAACTTTAGTACTCGCCGTTCCAAATTTGGCATCTACCAGCATGTCTTTTAATTCGGTTTTAGCCTCATCCAAATCGTTTAATATAAGCACGCCTTTACCTGCAGCTAAACCATCAGCCTTAAGTACATAAGGCGCCTTTAATGTCTCTAAAAACGCAAAGCCATCTTCTACATTATCCTTTGTGAAACTTTGGTATGCAGCGGTAGGAATATCATGTCTAATTAAAAACTCCTTGGCAAACTCCTTACTCCCTTCCAGCTGTGCAGCACTAGCTTGTGGTCCAATAACCGAAACATGTTTTAAGCGTTCATCATTCAAGAAAAAATCATGTACGCCGTTAACAAGGGGGTCTTCTGGTCCCACAACAACCATATCTATTCCTTTATCAAGGACCAAAGTCTTAATTGCCTGAAAATCATTGACACCTATATTGACATTCGTAGCCATTTGTGCAGTTCCAGAGTTCCCTGGAGCGACAAACAGCTGCTTACATAAATTACTTTGTGAAACTTTCCATGCGAATGTGTGTTCTCTTCCGCCTGACCCTAGAATTAAGATGTTCATTGCTGTGTGTTTTTCTTATTCATGAATTAATTCAATGCAAAAATAATTGCTTTTCTGTTTAAAAAATAATTAATTCACAAAAAACATTCACCAAATAAAATCATGGGGTTAATACAATTTTGACGAAAATTTAAAACGCTTTTATTTCCAAAAAGCCTAGTATAAATGAAGTTGTCTAATAAGCCTTTTCCTCGCCTTTTATTGCATTAAAAAGGGTTTTAATAATAATTTTTAAATCCAGAAGTAAGGACCAGTTTTCAATATAAAAGATGTCAAATTTAACCCTGTTAATAATGTCCTTATCGGTTTCTATTTCACCTCTAAAACCAGAAATTTGAGCTAAGCCAGTAATCCCAGGTTTAACAAAATGACGCACCATAAACTTATCGACTTTCTGAGCATACAAATCGGTGTGGCTCACCATATGGGGTCTTGGGCCTACCACAGACATATTTCCAAATAGCACGTTGTAGAACTGTGGCAGTTCATCAATGCTTGTTTTGCGAATAAACTTCCCAACCTTTGTTATTCTCATATCTCCTTTGGTCGCTTGATGTAAATTCGCATCCTTATTTGGAGTCATAGAACGGAATTTATAACAGTCAAACTCTTTATAATTAATCCCATTTCTAGATTGCTTAAAAAAGATCGGTCCTTTGGACTCCAATCTAATTATTATAGCTAGAATTGGTGTTAACCATGACAACAGAAAAACAATTATTGCTGATGAAAATAATATATCGAATAAGCGTTTGGCTGCTTTATTAAAAGACTCCTGAAGCGGTATTTCTCTTAAAGACAAAATGGGGATATAATCGTAATATTCATACTTGAGTTTTTTCGAATAGATATCCTTATTATCCGGGATGAATTTTAACTCTCTCAAATTATTGTCGGCAAAGTCAATCAGCTCATTAATTTGTTCGTTTGACAACTCTGATACTGAAAAATATATTTCATCAATATCATTGCCGATAATGTATGAAAAACAATTGTCTAAAGTATACTCATTGTCACTAATGCTAAATTGCTTTTTAAATACATAGCCAAAATCAAGTCTGGTATTAAAAATATTGATAAGCTGTCTGGACTTCTCATTTTTTCCGATAACAATTACTCTTCTAATATTTCTCCCTAAATCAGCACGATATTTTTTTACTAAAATATAGGTCAAAAACTTAACTGCCGAAATCATTACAAAAACAGTCATGAGATAATTCCCTAAAGCGAGTCGACTTATATTAGGCTGTTTAAAAACCCCAATAAAAGCATACAACACAATAGCAAACACAATAATTTGTCGTAAAAGTAAAGTCGCTAGCCGAACCATTCTCGTGTAACGTTGTACTCCATAAAAATTATTTCTAATTGCAATAATTATCCAAAATCCTGTAATATATGCACCGAAGAGATAAACATTAGAGATGTTTATTTTAAATAAAAAAATAGCACCAATAATTATTACTAAATCTATAA
>CAJXVU010000032.1 GCA_913062555.1 uncultured Bacteroidota bacterium | reverse complement strand
TCCTTTATAAATCCCCTTGGCTTTTGCTATTTTAATACCTTGATTTTGCCTTTGCTTTATTGCCTCAATTTCTAATCCAGCAACCGATCCTAATAAGTCAATTATCATTTTTGCGATACTATTCATAGAGCCATCTTCATTCAACAGTTCCATTCTAATATTTTCAGCAAATATCTGTACACCATTTTCAATAAACCAATTTAACTGCTTTTGCATTTCAATCACGTTACGCCCTAACCTATCGATAGAATGGATAATAACATAATTGATTTTACCATTTTCAATATCTTTTATTAATTTTCTTCCTGAAGGTCTTTCATTAAAAGGAATTAATCCTGAGATTTTATCTTCATACAGCTTAACGTCTGAAGTATTTTCACGCTGTCTATCACTGTTTTGTTCCTTAGATGACACTCTTATGTACTTTGCCTTTTTAACAGATGTTAGAGCCTCTATTATTGATTTTGTAGTATTCATTTTATCTCGTTTTAAACTTTCTATACCTTAAATTTACACAGCAGATCTTACATAAACAACTAATCTTCAGTGTTTTACAAAACAATCTTAATACTGTTATAAGATTGTTTTGTACTAACACTAATAATGTCGCCAACTGCTATCCATTAAGAACTATTACAATTCGTTCAAATTTCTTAGTTTTAAAGCTGCTTGTTCAATCAAACCTATCATTTCAAGGCTGGAACGCTTTGGTTCTTTTGATGTAAAACTTTCTTTTAAGAAGTGAAAGAATATTGACATGTGTTCAATGACTCTTTCAATGTTTTGTTTTTTGTAACTAGGGATAAAATCCTCTGGTTTTTCATTTTGATTTAGAATTTCATCCAACTTAATTTCTAAATTCATTTCTGGTGTAACCTTTACTGCGTTTTTCATATTAAAATATTTAAAAAATTAACGTAATTACTTCATTGTAAATACACAGCAAACTTCCATAAAATAGCTGAAAATTTATGATATTATTGAGCAAAATGAGAGTTTAAAAAGAAATAAAGATGAAAAAATCCAATGTTTACAGGAGTTACAATGAACTATATATGAATAAGAGTATTATTCAAAATTCGATCATATGCCCTGGCAGATAAGTTTAAACGCTCCATAGCGGTTTTAAGTAAGTTCTTTGAAGAGTCATCTAAGACGCAATATTCACGGATGTGTTTGGTGTTCATTTGCGCATTATAATGCACAACGTCTGATGCTTCAAATCGTTTGGTTTGTAATTCCCTTGCCGCAGTTACGCGTTTTCTAATAGTAACTGAAGACTCACCATTTCTATCTTCTGCTAATTTTTCAAAGGGCACCGGCGTCACTTCTATATGAATATCAATCCTATCTAATAATGGCCCTGAAACCTTACTTAAATAGCGTTGCATTTCTGCAGGGGAACTCGTTAACGGCGCATCGGGATCATTAAAGTATCCACTAGGACTAGGATTCATACTCGCCACCAACATAAAACTACTGGGATAGGTTACTGTAAACTTTGCTCTAGAAATGGTCACTTCGCGATCTTCCAAAGGTTGTCGTAAAACTTCCAACACCCCACGTTTAAATTCGGGGAGTTCATCTAGAAATAGCACTCCATTATGAGATAAGGAGATTTCTCCGGGTTGAGGGTAGGCACCGCCACCAACGAGGGCGACATCAGAAATGGTATGGTGAGGTGAACGAAACGGTCGTTGTGCCATAAGCCCTGAATGAGCTTTTACACGTCCTACTACAGAATGAATTTTTGTGGTTTCCAATGCTTCAAACATAGTCATCGGTGGTAAAATAGATGGCAAGCGTTTCGCCAACATTGTTTTTCCTGCACCTGGAGGTCCTATTAAAATAATATTATGACCACCGGCCGCGGCAATTTCCATACAGCGTTTAATACTTTCCTGCCCTTTAACATCACTAAAGTCAAACTCTGGAAATTCAAGGCTTTTATAAAATTCCTTTTGAGCATCAATTATTGTTTCTATTAAGGGGGTTCCATGATCAAAATAATCAATAACCTGTTTTATATTATCGACACCAAAAACCTGTAAATCATCTACAATAGCCGCTTCTTTCGCATTCTGACTTGGCAAAATAAAGCCTTTAAATCCTTCTGCTTGAGCTTTTACAGCGATTGGTAAAGCACCTCTTATGGGTTGCAAACTCCCATCAAGGGAAAGTTCACCCATTATTAAAAAATCTTGTAAATTTTTAGCTTCTATTTGGTTTGAAGATGTGAGAATTCCAATTGCTAAAGTTAAATCATAAGCAGAGCCTTCTTTACGCAAATCGGCTGGTGCCATATTAATAGTGATTTTTTTTCCTGGGATTTTAAAACCATTGTTCTGAAGTGCTGCTGCTATACGGTAATTACTCTCTTTAATGGCATTATCTGGCAATCCTACTAAATGATACCCAATCCCCTTATCAATATTTACCTCAACAGTTACTGTTGTGGCTTCAACACCAAAAACGGCGCTTCCAAAAACTTTTTTAAGCATAAGAAATAGACTTTCTTAAATGTAAGAAAACTATTTCATTAATTATGTGTGATTAGACATAAAAACCGATTTTCCAAACAATTCTAATAGTTCAATTAAAATAAAGTTCCTTTTCAAAAAAAACATTACAGATTGAAAGGATTTTTATCGAGTAGCAATTAATCTTCCCAAAAGTTTGGAGCGATATTATTCCCTAGTACCGTACAATCTCCACAAGACTCTAAAACTAATGTAAAAGGACCTTCTGCATACGGATTAAAATAGAAATCTTCTTCCCCAGGAACAAAGTCCAAATCGAACATCTTAAAGCCTCGGTTAAGCATATCTAACAACGGTGAACGCATAATTTCGTGATCTGGACTTTCCTCTAATAAAGCAGGTTTCCAAAATTGATCACAACGTGTTGAATATGGATTTAATGAATCCTCTTGAAAAAGATCTTCATAATTAAAAAACACACGTTTTTCATCAACCGATGAGACTTCAAAAAAACCGATAACTTTTTCATTATTCGCACTTACTGAAAATACATTACCTTCAATAAATCCGGTTTGATTTTCTGAAAATACATTTTCAGAGTCAGAAAAACTTTTTAAGGTTTCATAAAATACATGAGCTGCCCTATTTTGCACATATTGTCTAACTAAAACACTATATCGATGGGCAATAATGTAATTATCTTTACTAATGAATCTGATATTAAAATTGTCTAGTCGATCTTCTAGCAAAGCAATCGTATTCGCCAAAATTATGGTATTAGATTTTACTGTATTATAACATATCCGTTCTTGTAATTCTCTAAATTGAATGTCAACTAAACGATCTATAAGTCCTGGTGTATTCAGGAGGTTAACCGTATGTGCTGCAATAGGAAATTTAACCTCATTTGGAATTAATTCTAGCGGAGAATATAAAGGAGATAAAATCTTATAGGTTTCTTCATACTCAAATCGATAATATTTTGAATTTCCTGATGGGTCATAAGCGTCAACGCTTATCACTACTTCCTCTTCATTACTAATATTAAATTCTCTTTCTATATTAATTTCATCTATTGTTGTACCTTGAGTTAACCCCTCTTTTGCAGAATTATATTTTTTACCGTCACTTGTTGTAATCTCCAATTGATATTCTAACCCCTCGTACGCTTTAAAAGGTATAACAGATAAATATTCCCCCAAATTATTCTCTCGAAAAGCGTATACCGTATTTTCGTTCTTTACAATAACCGTCGCACTACTTTCAGGCAGAGGAACAAACTCTTCTTCTAAATTTGTAGTTCTTGACAACAGTATTTTTTGCACTTTTAGTTCATCCGTAATTGTGGCCTCAACAACTAAAAGACTTTCCGAAGTTACTTCTGTAGACAATTCAATTTCTTCTACACAACCAAAAATAAAGGCTAATAATAATAATAATGTTAATATGTGTTTTAGCTTGCTCACAGAATAATCTATTTGACTGTAATTATTTCCTTAACAGATACTGGTTCTCCACTATTTGTAAAACCTTCCAATGTAATTTCAAAAATACCATTAGTATCAGAAGTGAAAAATTCAATTCTTTTCTCATTGGTATTAAATACAAATTCAGGCATCCACAACAACTGTTGTCTATAATCTGGAATTCTCGCTGTTTCAGATTTAGTTGCTTCCATATAAGATTGATTAAAATAATGTTTTCTTAATCGAGGTTTAAACAGCTTTACCTTGCTTAAATATTTCTCACTAAGTTCATTGTGAAACTCTCCTTTAATGGTCGTCATTGAAATGATACCCTTATAGATTTGAGATCCATAATAATATTCATCTCTAAGCACATTAATACTTTTAACTTTTTTAGTTTCGTACTCAAGAATATCTTCGTGATTCTGAATAAAAATACCATCTACTAATACTACAGGCAGGAGTTCAGATCCAAAATAAGGATCAAATTCCCTACCTCTTACAATAAGTTCTTTGTGACCAGCCTTATTTTTTCTAGACCATGCATGTTCAATAACTTCAATTACTGTTTCACTTACGGTTGGAAAACGGGTATAATCATCCAGCAAATATTCATCCTGATGATTTCCATAAAATGGCGGATCAGAAACCATTGTCTTTACAGTATCAGGTTTTACACTAAAATAACCGTTTTGGATTTGATTATTAATACTGCGTTCCAAAATTAAATCCTTCATATCTGAAGTGATTTTAAACTGATTAAAATTCAAGCCTTGATGTTCAATAGCTTGATGTTCGTTTATCTCAATATTATAATTTTCAGGGTTTTCATCTAAAACCTGTAAAATAGCCTCATCTCCATTATAATCAGCATTTATATGAAAATAAAAAACACCATTTTCATTAGTAGTTGTAATATCTAAAATGCTTTCATTATTAATTATTGACAAAGTAACATCTTTATTAGAAACAATATTCATAGTCCTTTTATCAATGATTTTCCCTGTAATCATCTCGCCTTTAAACTCTGGCATAAATATTTCGTCATTTACTTCTTTATTTTGACTTTTAGTACTTGAATAAAGCGATGCATAATTTGTTGCGATAGGCATGATTGGTTTAATTATGGTATCAATTTTCCTAACAGAAACCGAATAATTACCCAAACTATTTATACCACTAAGTCCTTTAATAACTACTGATACTTTAGATCTGTTCGCATATGATTTAGAATTAGGGCTTATCATTATTCTATCATCAATTTGATTTTGTGACACTTTATTCGTTGACGATGAAGAATTCATGTTTTTGGAATCATTATTCAAATTGTTTTTTGACTCAGAATCAACGATAAAGATTTCACTTTGATCTCCTCTATATGGATTTACAATACTGATATCTGAACTAAAAAAAAGATTTTCTTCACCATTTCGCATCCATTGTGTATAGGCTAAAAGTTTATAATTTCCTGATGGAACTGAGGTCGGCACAAAATAATCGCCTTGTCCACGGCCCTTTTCCAACTTGATCTTATGTTTGAATATAGAAGCCCCATTTTCTGCTATTAATTCCACATAACCAATTTTACTTACCTCACTTAACTTATTGGAATTAGAGTTAAAACAGTATAATCTATAGTATAAATACTCTCCTGTTAACAATAACGAGGTGTTATGATGAACAAACACATTTTCTTGAGGAATACTCATATACCAGGCCACATCATTAGAATCTTTTAAGATATGTTGAGCATAACTAAAATGATGTACGATACAAAAAATAACTACTAATTTAAATACATGTTTTTTCATCTGTTCTATTATTTTATATTGTCATATCTAATAAGCATCAATTATCTTGAATAATTTTATTGATATATATGACTCATTTTATAGTTGTTCAATTTTATTCAATCCAGAAATCTGGCACTATATTACTTCCTAAAGTCCTACAATCCCCACATTTAGGCTGTACCAATAAATAATTTCCAGGACCGTTCACACCTCCAGGTTCAGGATTATCTTCAGAATACTTAAACCCCCGGTTCAAATGTTCTATTAATGGAGATGCAGGTGGAATTGCCGGTGTTGCTAAAGCTGGAGCAAATAAACCGCTACAGCTAATGGCGTATGGAGGCAATACTTCACCTGGAAATAAATCGGCATAGTTGAAAAACATACGTTTAGACGTTACCGACGAGACCTCAAAATATCCCAATACGCGTTCGTCTTCACTTTGTTCAGAGTGCATATTTCCTAATAAAAATCCCGGTTGTGTTTGAGTCAATAAACTCTCCGATTCTGATATTTCCTTTAGCGCTCTGTAAAACGCATGCGCTGCTCCTGATTGCACATATTGCCTAACCAATATGGAGTATCGATGTGACAAAACGTAATTATTCCGATTGATAAAGTGAACCCGTTGCTTTTCAAGTCGGTCTTCAATAAAATTAGTAGTATTAGCTAATATTATAGCATTTGATTGACTGGTACCATAACAAATTTGTTGTTCTTCAGATTTAGTTTCAAATCTAACTTCAGGAGGATTTAATGATACTGGAACAAGATCTAAAATACTCCACTTAGGAGCTATTATTTTAAAAGTTTCTACGTAGGTATATCTATAAAACCGTGAGTTTCCTGTGGAATCATAACTATCAACATAAATTGACATCCCTTCATCATTATTTTCATTAAAATCTCTGAGAGCATATAAATTATCTATTCCTGTTGTTTGTGTTAAATTCTCTGGATTTGATGCATAACTGCTCCCATCACTCGTTGTGATTAGCAATTTATATTCACGATTGGATTGGGCATTAAATTCTGTGATAGAAATATAGGTTCCAGATTCGGTTTCATGAAAAACATATTCGTTTTGAGCATCGTCTACAACTTTAACATTAGCGTTTCTTTCAGGTGAATGAAGTATTGTATCTAAAGGAAATGATCTTGATATTAAGATTTTTTGTTGCTTCAATTCATTTGTAATTGTTGCCTCAACAACCAAAGTACTTTCAAAACTTTCGACCTCAGATTCGAAATCGAAAGTTTCAACACAGCCAAAACTGCTCAATCCAACAATTAAAGCCAAACAAATTAGACTAATGCTATTATAATTTCTTTGATGTATTTTAATATTCATATAATTATTTTATTAATCTATCCAAAATTCTGGTTTTTCAGTTTCTCCCAAGGTTGTACAATCCCCACATTCACCAGGAACGAGGAAAACAAAGCTTTCAAATACTGGGTGATGATTTGGAAATAATTCCCAAAACTTTTTTCCTTGTTTTAATGCATCACATAGCCCTTCAGGTCTTGGGGAAAATGGTTCACAACCTGTAGCATGAGGAGGTAATAGCTCACCCGGAAATAGATCTTTATAATTAAAATATATCCGCTTTGTATCTACTGCTGTGACCTCAAAAAAACCGACCACTTTTTCACTCTGTTGAGCAACAGAACTTATATTTCCAACTATAAATCCTGGCTGATTCTCTGAAAGCAAGCTTTCAGATTGTGACATCTCCTTTAGAGTTTCGTAATATACATAAGCCTCTCTAGATTGTATATATTGTTTGACTTCTATTGAATAGCGATGTGATATGATATAATTATTTCTATTTAAAAACAATACTCTATGCTGGTCTAATCTGTCTTCCATTAAATCAAGAGTATTTGTTATTAATATGTCTTTAGATTTTACAACGTTAAAACAAAGTAATTCTCCAACTGGTCGCGGTTGAAAAACAAATTCTACACCAAATTCTGTTTCAATACATTTTAAGTCCTCACTAATCCATTTTGGTGAAATAATTTTATAGGCTTCTTCATATTCATATCGATAATATTGTGAATTTCCAGTTGCGTCATAACTATCTACATAAATTGAGACGCCTTCCTCTCCGTCTTCATTAAAATCTCTTATAGCATATAAATTATCAATAGTAGTTTCATTGGGCAACTGCATTGAAGTCGAGCTGTATTCTTTACCATTATTGGTTGCTATTTGTAGTGTATAGACGAATCTCCGTTTGGCAGCGAATGCTATAGTGGATATATATATACCTGCCGAATCTGATTCTCTAAATACATATTCATTATTAGCATCATCAACAACTTTAACTTTTGCTCCGCTTTCAGGTGATGGCCCGTCTTCTCCCAACTTAAATGTTCTCAATAACAAAATTTCTTGCTTTTTTAGCTCATTAGTTATGGTTGCTTCAATAACCAATATACTTTCAAATGTGCCTAACTCTGACTCAAAATCGAAGGTCTCTACACAGCTAAAGCAGATGACTCCCAAAAGCCCAATTATGGATTGCATTACCTTTAATTTTATATGTATTGATGTTAGCTTCATAGTTTTATTCTATCCAAAATTCTGGTATATCAGTGCTCCCCAATGCAGTACAATCTCCACACTCACGTGTAATGAGTACTTCAGGTCCCTCTAAAGGGAAAATGGGAAATGTAAAATTACTGTCATAGGTCTCAAAATATTGAAATCCAGCTGCTATATGATCGTATAAAGGATGGCTTGTCGTTTCACCACCTACTGCTGGTGCGAAATAAGTGTCACACCCAACTGCGTAAGGTGGTAAATCTTCTCCTGAGAATAAGTCATCATAATTAAAATAAACACGCTTTTTATGAACTGAAGACACTTCAAAATAGCCTAAAACTTTTTCATTAGTATTCGCTTTTGAAAACACATTACCTATAACAATACCTGGCTGATTTTGAGACAACAAACTTTCCGATTCAGACAAATCTTTTAAGGTGCTATAATAAGAATAGGCTTCAAAAGATTGAACATATTGTTTTACCAAAATAGAATACCGATAGGACATAATGTAATTATCTCGCCCAATAAATCTCACCAAAAAGTGATCTACATTGTCCACTGCTAAATTGGTAGTATTATTTAGTATTATACGATTAGATTTTACCGTATTATAGCATGTCTGTTCTGGTTCTGAACGTAAAAGTATTTGGTAATCAACAAAAGAGCCTTCATTAAATACAATTTCGTAAGCCGAATAACTAGGCGCAATAATTTTATAGGTTTCTTCATAAGTATATCGATAATACTTAGAATTCCCCGTAGTGTCATGGCTATCAACATAAATTGAAACACCTTCAATACCATCATCCCTAATTCCTCTTTCTACTGCTAATGTTTCAATATTTGTTGCTTGTGTTAATTGCATCATCTTTGAACTGTATAATCTTCCATTACTGGTTTCAATTTCCAATTGGTAATCGCGATTTGGTTCGGCAGCGAAAAGTTTTGTAGAAATGTAGGTTCCCAGTTCATTTTCCTCAAAATTAAATTCGTTTCGGTGGTCGTCTATAATCTTAACCCTCGCATTACTTTCTGGGAAAGAAGGTATCGTATCTAATTGAAACGTTCTTGACAATGATATCTCTTGGAATATTAACTCATTGGTAATTGTAGCTTCTATGACCAAAGCACTATCGAAATCTTCTATTTCCGATTCAAAATCGAAAGTTTCTACACAGCCATTTACAGCAATAATGCTTAGCAATACACTCAATATGTTAATTGACTTTTTTAGCATTTCAATTGCTTAAAATTTAAAGTTAAATGTCAATGTTGGTACTGGTACCGAAAAAATTGAGCTTTTATAAGCTTTCAGCTCCCCAGACTCCGTAACAAAAAACACGGAATACGGATTGTTTCTACCCAATACATTGTAGATTGAAAAATTCCAAAAACTATGGGTAAACTTCTTAATTTTATGATTGCCTTCAATATTGACGCCTATATCTAATCGGTAGTAGTCGGGGATTCTAAATTTATTTCGGTCGCTATACAATACATATTCCGCATTATTAAAGAAATATCTCCCTACTGGATATGTTACAGGCCGCCCTGTTTGATATGAGAAATTCGTCGAGAGGCTAAAACGCTGAGTTAATTTATAATTTGCAACGATGCTTAAATCATGTGGCTTATCAAAATTAGATGCAAAATATTCCCCGTTATTTACACGTTCATCATTAAACTCACTATCCAATTTAATTAACGATTTTGAATAAGTATACCCCAACCATCCATTAAGCTTTCCTTTCGTCTTTTTTAATAAAAATTCAACACCATAAGCTTTGCCTTCACCTTGAAGAATCTCGGTTTCAATGTTCTCACTTAAAAGCAACTGAGCTCCAACCTTATAATCTAGAATGTTTTTTGAAGTTTTATAGTAGCCTTCAACACTTAACTCAAAGGTGTTGTCATCTAAATTTTGATAAACTCCAAAAGCGTATTGATTGGCTTCCTGAGGTTTTATATTTAAATCGGAAAGTTTCCAGGTATCAGTTGGTGATACCGTCGTATTATTAGATAAGGTATGAATGAATTGAAAAGTACTATTATAACTGGCCTTAATTGAGGTTTCTGGTGTTAAGAAATATCTTGCAGACACTCTAACTTCCGGGCCTCCATAAGATTTAACCACATCATTTTTACCAAAATGCTCGGTACCAAGTAATGTGCCCTCTGTTTTGGGAACACCTTCAGCATAATTATTTTGACTAGCTTCTCCTAAAAAGGCATACCAAGAATATCTCAACCCTGCATTAATAGTAAACTTATCTCCTAAATTAAAATCACCTGATAAAAAGGCTGCAGTTTCAAGGCCTCTATCCTCAGGTAATACTAAAGGATCTATAATTGAATTACTGCCTTTAGGCTGTATACTACCTGGGTTTACACCATATAATTTACCTGAAATACCGTAGTTAAACTTAACATCATTATCCAGTTTATAATCAAATAGCAATTTCAAATGTGTTTCACTGATTTTATAACCAAGATCAAAATTTCTATTAAAATCACCATCATATTCAATATCAAATTTATACTCACTATTAGCGAGAATTAAATTGGCATTACTTTTATCATTTAGCTTATGTTTCCATTGAAAAGAAAATAATCGATTGCTATAACTATACAAAGAGTCTGATGTAATACTAAATGCATCTCGACTATAATAAGCAGTCGCCTTAATATCATTATTATCATTAATTTTATGATTGTACTTAGCGATGACATCGTAAAAACTAGCCTCACTCTTTCTTAATGATTCTTCATCTAATGAGCGTAATATCCAACCAGAATACGTACCACGTCCACCAACAATTAAACCCGCTTTATCTTTAACAATAGGAACCTCCACAGTAATATTACTAGTTACGGGACCTAATGAAACCTCCGCTGCAAAATTCTCTGTATTGGCATCTTTTGTACTGATTTCAAAAACTGAAGATAAGCGTCCACCATGCTCTGCAGGAATATTTCCTTTATAGATATTTACATCACCAGTGGTATACGGATTTAATGCCGAGAAAATGCCAAAAAAGTGGGCTGGATTATAAATAACTCCATTGTCGAGAAGAATCAAGTTCTGATCTTCCTTACCACCTCTCACATTATAACCAGAAGAGCCTTCACCTGTTTTTGAAATTCCAGGTAAAGTGGTCGCTACTTGCAAAATATCTCTTTCTCCAAGAACTAACGGAATATTTTTTATTTCCTTGACTTCAATTTTAGTGACACCAGTATTGGTCTCCTTAACATTTTTGTCTATATCAGCCTCTAATAGTACCACATCTAGCGTTTCATAGCCTTCTTTCAAATCAAAATCTAGGAATCCATTATTATAAATAATAACCTTCTTTTGTGAACTAATTGTGCCCAAAGAACTTGTTTCAAGTATATTTAAACCTGGAGAGAGCTTAAGTTCATAATAGCCTTCTTTTGTTGTAACAGTACCAACCCTTTTTCCTTTAACAATTATGGCAACATTAGGAATTGGTTCACCAGTAGCATCATCTTTTACTACACCAGATAATTTAAATACTTTACTCAGGTTGTTTTGGTCTTCTTTCCCAATTCTAACGACTTCTACTTTCTCAGGTGAAGTTGTTCGTTCTTCATTATAAAATATCGGATTTATTTCTTGAGGAACGACTTTATTAACGACCTCATTGGAATCAGAAATGGTATCCACTTCCAATCCAAAGAAACCTTCAGGAAGTGCATTATAAATTCTGTTATTTTGAGTTAAAACAACTTTGCTTTCATTGAAAATATAATAGTTAATATTTGAATCTTTAAAAATATCATCTAGAATTTTATTAACATGAGCATTGATATAACTGCCTGTTACCTTTTTGTTTTTTATCCATGCATCAACATAATAAAACTTTAAATTTATTTTACTTTCAATTTGAAATAAGACCTCTTTTATTTCAGTATTTTCAAAAGAAAGTGAAATTTCTAATTCTTGATTCTGGCTAATCGATTGAAAAAAGGTTAGCACGAGAATTGCAGTGATGATATATCTCATTTAAAGGTTGGTTAATTTTTTGTTAAATTACAAGACAATACAATACCCTATGTTAATTCCGATAATGTTTTACCAGATGCATTTCTTGATATTTCCAAAATATATGCGCGAAAGCGCCCTCAAATACAGGATGTGATTAGCTAAGTACTTTGCGAGAAAGAATTGTTATTTTTTTGCATTAATAAATTCTAATGCACGCTTTTCGTTGTAATATAGATTTGTTGAATCATAAAATCCAACGTGTCCGCCAAATTTTGGCATTTCTAAGTGTAGATAATTATTAGATTCGGCGGCCTTTATGGGGTAACATTCTGAAGATAAAAATGAATCGTTGGTCGCATTAATGATTAAAGTGGGCAGCTTGATATGTTTGAGATTTTGCAAACTACTTGACTTTGTATAATAATCTGAAGCATCGGCAAAGCCATGTGCCTTTGCGGTATAGACTTCATCAAAATCTTTTAAGGTTTTAATAGATTTAATCTCCTTTTTTGAAATCAAATCTGGAAAAACTTTTTGCTTTTGTTTCAATCGATGAATCAAATGCCTTAAAAATCGGATGGCATAAGGTTTATTTATAATGCTATGGAGCTCTTTTGACGAACCTTTCAAAAAACATGGCACCGAAACTACGACTGATCCTTTTATTTGTTTTGGAATATGATTGCCTTCACCTAAATACTTTAATGCAACATTCCCTCCTAAGCTAAACCCATTAATATATATTTCATCATAGACTCTTGTTGCAACTATATGATCAATAACTTCGGAAAGGTCTTTTGTTTCTCCTGAATGATAAGATTTAAATTTTAGATTTGCCTCGCCGCTACAGCCTCTAAAATTCATACAAACCGCATCAATACCATGATCAACAAATGATTTCGCCGCGCCTAACATATATGGCCGTTGTGCATTGCCTTCTAAACCATGTAATATAATGACTAGTCTATTACTGCGTTGTGCAGCATAACTCCAATCTAAATCTAAAAAATCGGTATCGCTCAATATAAGTCGTTCCCTTTTTTGTATTACGCCGGTTACTTTTCTAAAAAGACCAGAATAAACCGTTGAAATAAAACCGCTTTTTAATATAAAAGGGAGATTGTAAGATGAAGCTAATATTGGCATTAATTTAATTATTCAAGGTTATTTTAATAATTTGTGTAGTGGTGTCAGTACAATTAAATCGGTTATCGGCTCTCCTATCTATTACCCATACAATGGATTCACCCGAACATAATAGCCATACCTTTTCTTTATCAATTAAAGACAGTTTTTCATCTTTAAAATATTTACTGAGTTTCTTTTTTCCAGTCATTCCAATAGGATAAAAATAATCCCCCTCTTGCCATTTACGCAACGTTAATGGGAAAACCAGCTTGCTTTTATCAACAAAAATTATATTGCTGTCACTTTTTAAAATTGCATCTACTGCTTCAAAGTTTAAAACCCCGAATGCTGTTTCAATGGGTGTGATAGCATCATGAATTACTATTTCTTGTTGACTTGGCTCCTTTAAATAACTTAAGATTAAGGACTTTCTATTTTTTATCAAACGATGAGTACCAGAGTGTACTTGTTTACCGGATTGTGCTGTCAATAAACTATAAACATCATTCCACGCTGTAAACCCATATCCTTTTAAGAATTCATACAGATAGGCTTTAGTATTATTCAAAGATTCCAGTTTTGTAATATCAAAATGAATTTCTTCTTCATTAATAGTAGATATTACTTGCTCTGAAACTGCATCTATCCGATCATCAATAATATCGTGTGCGCCTTTTAAATAATCCTGTGTTTTGGCAAAATTTTGAAGTAATTGCGGATTAATTCCTTTAAGAATAGGAATCACCTCATGGCGTAATTTATTACGTAAATACTTCGTCGAGGCATTGCTACTATCATCCCTCCATTTTAAATTATTTTGCTTCGCAAAATCTTCAATATCATTTCTAGAAAAAGACAACAATGGCCTCACTATTTTATCATTTATTTCTGGAATACCAGTAAACCCCTCTAATCCTGTGCCTCTGGATAAATTAATTAAAAAAGTTTCGAGATTGTCATCGGCATGATGCGCTGTCAATATATAATCAAAGTGTAATAGATTGCTCAATTCACGAAACCAATTATAACGTAATTCTCGTGCAGCCATTTGGGTTGACTGTTTATTGGTCTGTGCATAAACTAAGGTGTCAAATTTTTCAACAAAACATTCTACATGTAAATTTTTAGCAAGCTCCAAAACAAAAGCTTCATCGCCATCACTTTCTGCGCCTCTCAAATTAAAATTACAATGTGCAAAAGCAATATTTAATTTTAATTGATGGCATAGCTGTGATAATATTACACTGTCTAAGCCTCCAGAAATAGCAATGAGAAGTTTGCTTTCTTTTAAGAAAGGGAGATTTTGGTCAATATGATTTTGATATGCTTTAAGCATTTTTCAAAAATAGGGTTTTAGGTTGAACTCTAACTGTATCCCACTTAATCATTTTCAAGTACGGTACGCATGGCTTTGGCTTTTACCAAGCACTCTTCATATTCACTTAATGGATTACTTTTCGCGGTAATTGCTCCCCCTACTGAATAAGAGACATACTGATTGGTTTTATTGTACAAAATACTTCTTATAACCACATTAAAATCAAAGTCTCCTTTAGGACTAAAATAACCTACTGCTCCCGAATATAATCCCCGCTTGGTCTCTTCTAGTTTTTCAATAATTTGCATTGCCGATATTTTTGGCGCACCTGTCATGCTTCCCATTGGAAATGTTGATTTGACAATATCTACAGGGTGTACAGACGGTTCTACCTTTGAAACTACAGTGGAGATCATTTGATGCACTTGCTCAAAGCTATGTACTTTACATAACTCTGCAACCTTCACCGTGCCTTTAATAGCAGTTTTTGAAAGATCATTTCTCACCAAGTCAACAATCATTATATTTTCGCTACGTTCTTTTTTATCATTTGCCAAAGTATGTTTCAACAAATCGTCTTCTACTTTCTCCTTTGAACGCCTTGCTGTACCTTTAATAGGTTGAGATATCACGGTGTTGGCTTCCTTTTTTAGATAACGCTCTGGTGATGCAGATAATAAATATTTGTCACTAATTTTGAGAAAAGTAGCAAATGGCGGGTTGGAAATATCGTTAAGTTTCCTATAGGTTTCCAAGGGATTAATAAGCGTTGCTTCGGCATAAAATTCCTGACAAAAATTTGCTTCATAAATATCACCCCTATGAATACTTTCTAACATACTATTGAGCCTATTAAAATATTCATCTTTATGAATCCTGAGTTTAATTTTGATATCATTCGAGAATTCTTCGGAATTTACTTCCTTGAAATCACGAATGTCATTTAAATCTTGATCCAGCTCGTCATCAACATTTTTTAAATATTGAATCTCAACAGTATTGCCTTTAATCAGGAATAGTTTTTTGGGCTGAAAAAAATAGAGATCAGGAAACTGTAGGCCATCAAAATTTTTAGACTGTAAGTGTTCTACATCATTTTTTAAATCGTAGCTCAAATACCCAAAAATCCAATCTTTAGTTTTGGATTGATATTCCTTTAACTTTTCAAAAGCTTGATAAAAATCGGTTTGAATACTCGTAAAAGCATCTACAGCCAAAACAATATCATAGTTTGTATAGGTCTGATTGTGATGGTTTGAATCCAACCATACCACATCATCAAATTGTTGACTCCACAGCAATAGTTGGCTTTTAAAATCATCTATCTCTTTAAAAGTTATCGTTTTATTTATTCGCAATTCCTGAAAATTTATTGAGGCAAAGTTAGTTAGAATCCTTAAAATATTATCAGATTTGTATATTACTTTAAACACAAATTATAAATGTTCACTTTAGAGAATAATAAACTAAAGATTGCCATAAAAAAAGAAGGGGCCGAATTGTGCAAAATCACATCTATAAAAAATGGCAATGAATTTATGTGGGATGCCAATCCTGATATCTGGAATGCTTATTCCCCCAACTTATTTCCCATAATTGGTGCTCTTAAAAACGGAACCTACCAGTATAACAATATTGCTTATAAAATGAATAAACATGGGTTTGTTAGAGCAAACAAGTCAATCACATTACATGAACAGTCCGCCAATAGCATAAGCTTTAAACTAACATCAAACAATTCGATTTACTCCATTTACCCTTTTAATTTTGAGTTCTATACCACCTACACCCTCAAAGAAAATTGCATAGAAATTAGATATACCGTTAAAAATTGTGATACCAAAACAATGTACTTTTCTGTTGGTGCACATCCCGCTTTTAAATGCCCTATTTATAAAGGCGAGAACTATAACGATTATACTTTAGAATTTGAAAACATAGAAAATTCTTGTACCCATTTAATTAATATGGAAAACGGACTGATAAGTCCACAAACAAAGGCCGTGTTTAATAATTCTAACAATATTCAGTTAAGGCATGATCTTTTTAATAATGATGCTTTGGTTTTTAAAGATTTGGTATCAAAAAGAGTAACCCTAAAGAGTAAAACTTATGGTAATATCATTTCAGTAAGTTTTGATGACTTTCCCTATTTGGGTATTTGGGCAAAACCAAACGCAAACTATGTATGTATTGAACCTTGGTTAGGAATTGCAGATCATGAAGACAGTAATCAGGAATTAACAAGTAAAGAAGGTATTTTATCCTTATCAGCGAAGTCATCTTTTAACTGTAGTTATACCATAAAAATTGGTGAGAAACATTTATTGTAAAACAAGAGTTACCTCAATTAAAGGCTTACAAATAAAATTATTAGCCTACCTTTGTGCCTTAATATTTTAAGGTGTCTTTTTATCTGGTAATTGTATATTGTTTTATATACCATCCGATTTAAACCACCAATAATACTAATGGATCCTGCAAAAATATATCATGGCTCATTTCAATGACTTAAATTTATCAACACCGTTACGTAATGCCATAGAGGACTTAGGTTTTGTAACGGCAACGCCAATACAAGAACAATCCTTTAATGTGGTTAGTTCTGGAAAAGATCTCGTTGGTATTGCACAAACCGGAACTGGAAAAACATTTGCATATGTGCTTCCTATTCTAAAAAATTTAGCATATTCAACTCAAGAAAACCCTAGAGTACTTATACTCGTTCCTACGAGAGAACTTGTGGTTCAAGTCGTGGAAGAAACAAAAAAACTCGCGAAGTATACAAACAATAGAATCTTGGGGGTATTTGGAGGCACCAATATAAATACTCAGAAAAGAGAAATTGCTGAAGGTATAGATATTTTAGTAGCAACTCCTGGACGCCTATACGATTTAGCACTAAGTCGTGTTTTACAGCTTAAATCTATTCAAAAATTAGTGATTGATGAAGTTGATGTTATGTTAGACCTTGGTTTTAGACATCAATTATTAAATATTTTTGATCTGATTCCCCAACGTCGTCAAAATATTATGTTCTCAGCGACAATGACGAAGGACGTTGATGCTTTAATTACCGACTATTTTATAAACCCTGAACGTATTTCGATTGCAGTTTCAGGAACACCGCTAGATAATATTGCTCAAAAACGATATAATGTACCCAATTTTTATACTAAAGTAAATTTAGTTCATCATTTACTTCAGGATAAAGACAAATACAACAAGGTTCTAATTTTTGTTGCTTATAAACGAATGGCTGACCGATTGTTTGAACAATTGGAAGAACTTTTCAATAGTGAAATCTGTGTCATTCATTCTAATAAAACACAAAACTATAGACTGAGAAGCATTAGTCAATTTGAAAATGGTGAGAATAGAATTTTAATCGCGACAGATGTAATGGCTCGCGGATTGGATATTGACAGTATTTCTCATGTCATAAATTTTGATACTCCAGATTATCCTGAAAATTATATGCATCGAATTGGTAGAACAGGACGTGCTGAAAAAGAAGGGCAATCAATTTTATTTTCTACAGAAAAAGAGATTGATGCATTGGAAACGATTGAAGACTTAATGCAAATGCAAATTCCTATTCTGGAGATTCCAGAAATGGTTGAAATATCTACAGAACTAATTGAAGAAGAACGACCACAATTAAATGAACATTACAATCCAATAAACCGTAATAAGGATGAAGATGCTCCTGGACCGGCTTTTCATGAAAAGAAAGACAAAAACAAAAAGGAAAATTTAGGTGGTTCGTACAAATTTATAATCGCGGCCAAATATAAAAAGCCGAAGACAAGAGGGGATAAAAATTATAATAGAAGAAATAAAAAGAAATAAAAAAAGCAGCCAATTGGCTGCTTTTTTTATTTTATAATCATCATTTGTTTACCTTAAGTATTGCTCTCAACACAATCATCCCTATTCGAGAAATAATAAAAACAAAACTTCCAAATAACGTAGTTAAAAATGAGACTTTAAGTCCTCCTGCCAAAATTCCTGAATTCACTTCTCCCAAACCTTCAAAGGCATCAAACGCTGAGATAAGTCCTAATATTGAACCGAAAAAACCTAAAACTAAACCTAAAAGGCTAACATCGCCAACCAAGCCCACCATTTTTTTTGAATACTCAGGATTTTTTGTGCTAGATAAAAACCCCCTTATTAATAAAAAGATGGCAAGTACTAAACATAATAAAATGAGTGACATAAATAAAGTACCGCCTTCATTAAATCTATCAATTATTTGAGTAGAAATTATTAGATTAATTGAGAATAAGTTCATAGTTAATGATTTTAATTAAACATGTCACAAACTTAGGATTCATTTCTTCAAAGAAAACCAAAATGCGATAAACAACCAATTTAGCAATGGAATTAACCATATTGTTAAAAAGAATACTAAAACTGTCATTCGTCTACAAAAACTAAAATACAAGTAAAAATATACTATTATTGTAAAACTATCAGTCGTCAATGCTTAACAACGAATTTATAATAAAAAAAATAGGACAATATTTCCTTCATACTCTGTTTTGGTTCGGAGTCCTTTTATTCTACACCTATTTCTTTGGTTATGGCAGTACTGACATAAGATATGTCCTTTCTTTTTCGCTTTTTTTAATGCCTATAACGATAGCGACAACCTATGTATCAATTTACAAACTCATCCCAGATTATTTAATTACTAAACGTTATTTTCTATTTGCGCTATACAGTATTTACACCTTAATAATTTCAGGCTATTTAATAGTAGTTTCTATTTTCTTCGGCTTAATATATTTGTCTAATTTCAAGTATGATGAAATGCCTCCAATAAGCAAAAGTTTATTATTTGTTATGATTGGTGTCTACTTGGTTTGCATTCTCGTGAGTGCCATTAAATTGTTGAAACTTAATTTAAAACAAGTAGAAAAAACAAGTAAGTTGGAAACTAAAATATTGGAAGCACAGCTTAAATTGAAAGAACAGGAATTGAGTTATTTAAAAATGCAAATTCATCCCCATTTCTTATTTAACACTTTAAACACCATGTATGGTTTTGCCTTAAAGAAGTCTGATAAAACGCCCGAATTAATTATAAAATTGTCCAATTTACTGGATTATATTTTATACCAAGTTGATAAACCATTTGTCCCCTTTACAGAAGAAATAGATCATATTAGAGACTATATAGCGCTAGAACAAATGCGTTTTAATGAAACTTTAAACATAGAATTAGAAATCGATGTCTTTGCTGATAATACTAAAATTGCTCCTATGGTATTATTACCTTTTGTAGAAAATAGTTTTAAACATGGCAAAATTATAGATGGTGCATTAAACATTGAAATTTCGATATGTTGTGAAGGTGATATGATTACATTTAATATCAAAAACACTGCTTCTAAAACTGAATCACAGGGTAATGGCATTGGCTTGGACAATATTAAAAAGAGATTGGAATTTTTATATGCCAACAATTATGAATTGACTATTGATAATTCTGAAAATTTCTATGAGGTCAATTTAAAATTAAATACCACTGAGAGTTTTGCAAAATAAAAAAGCCATATCGTGCATTATTGTAGATGATGAATCAATTGCCAGAGAAGTCATCGCTGATCATGTTTCAAAAATAAACAGTATACATATTGTTGCTAGTTGTAAAAATGCAATTGAAGCTTTTGATTGTATAAACAACAACAAAGTAGACCTCATATTTCTTGATATTAATATGCCTGATATTTCAGGGATATCTTTCGCCAAATCAATTAATAAAGACATAAAAATAATATTTACTACAGCTTATCGCGACTATGCAATTGAAGGTTTTGAATTACAAGCCGTAGATTATTTACTCAAGCCTATTTCCTTTGAACGCCTATTAAAGGCAGTAAACGCTTATTTTGACCTCTATAATAATCAACAAAATATTATAACCGAGCATATTGAAAACAGCAATTTCATATTTGTACGATCGGATCGTATAATGGTTAAAATCAACTTTAAAGAAATTAAATATATTGAAAGCTATAGTGATTATATTAAAATCCATTTAAATACAAAAACCATTGTAACTCGCGAAACAATAAGTGCAATTGAAGCAAAACTTCCTAAAGATCAATTCATCCGGATTCATAGATCCTATATAATCTCTTTAGAATGTATGACGTCATTTACAAATGAGTATATCATAATTTCGGGCAAATCATTTCCAATAAGCAGAAGTTATAAAAAGGAGGTATTATTTCTTTTAGAAAAATACCATTAAAGAACCCTTCCCTAAGTTTAGGAAAGGGCTATAGTAAATTCAAGAATCACTTGTTATTCCCTAGAAACAACTTATCCAAAGTTACTAACCCGAACTATGAATCCTACTTGAATTACTACATTATACATATTATTGATTACGTTGTTTAACGGTCCGGTCAATTATTGTATTTACATTAATACCAAACAAACTAGCAATTTCCATCATGACTTTCGTGGTGGCTACATCCTTCATTATCATATTCTTTAATTTATCGGGAACATTCCTCAAAGGGTTATCTAAGTCTTTTAGTGGGTTTATTTTATTCAATATATTAATTGGCATAGACTCTAATCAGTTTTTCTTTCGCTCTTTTAATTCTCATTTTCACAGCACTATGACCAATATCTAAAATAGATTCAAGTTCTCTTATACTCAGAAAATCTTGATATTTCAATAATAGAATCTTCTTTTCATCGGGAGCTATTTTCTCTAAAGCCGCTTTTAACCTCAGCACTTTTAACTGAAAAACACTATTATCTTCCTCCTCAATATTATAAAAGGAATCTTCAATGTTAGCAGTCCCCACTGACTTTTTTTCAATCTTTTTCGAATTATTTCTATTGACATAATTCACACAATAATTATAGGTGAACGCATATAGCCAAGTCGAAAATTTCGATTTGTATTTAAACGATTCTAGCTTAACAAAGAGTTTCAAAAACACATCCTGTGTTAAATCTTCAGCTTCATCACCATTTCTTGAAAAGCCATAGCATTCATTGTAAACTATTTTTGCATATCTATTATACAAAATCTCAAAAAGCAGCGTATCCTTTGATGAGACAATCGCTTCTACTAAACTTTCATCTGATAAATCTGAAACATTTAGGTTCAACTTTAAATTCGTTGATAGGGCACTCATAATTTTGACACTAGTTTTAATTATAAGTCACATCAATATTTAAATTTATAGAAACGCAGAAAAATCAAAATTTAATTTCAGAAACTCACATAGGTTAATATTCTAGTATAAAACTATTAAGAATACCAGAATTCCTTAGTCCTTATAATTAAGTAGCCTTAGAATCTCCGCTGAAATACCATAAAAGTCGTTGATTTAATCCTTTTGAGATCCTAGGACAAACTTTGGCTACAGATCTCAATGATTAAATTGAATCAAATTTTTGCTAATTGAAGTAAAGTACTGTGAAGGTGTTTGACCTAAGGTTTTTTTGAAATAACGATTGAAAGATGTTTTTGAATTAAGCCCACATTCGTAAGCCAATGAAAGTAGGGTCCGTTTCAATCTTTTCCTGTGCACTAGCATGATTATTGGCGATTACAAGGCCAAAGTAAATTCCATTACTATTTTATGAAATATTTCATTAATCGGTTATATTTCTGTCACCCATGGTCGTATTTATAAGCAGCCTTTATTTTAATAGACCGCTAATTTATTAGATTAATATTTTGATAGCTCCTCATTAATTAATATAGTGACCCTTTCAATTTCATTTAAGGCTTTATTATATGTTCTGTCCTTTTCCTCCATAATTTGCAAGAGTATGATAATAAGATTTTGAAATTGATAAGTAAACACATCCTCTGGCTTTTTGATCTGATTGTTAGTATATGCTATAACAGGATTTATTGCAATTACCGCATGCGTCATTATGGCGTCATAATGAATGTTTTCCATTCTATTAATATAATTATATATTTCTTCCAGCTCTCTAGCCCCATTTATAATTTCAATATTTTGAAGTAATTTTACTTGTCCGCCATTTACCATGGTTTCGTATATATTGCCTTCCTTATCAAAATCTGAATATGAGCTGAGATTACGAATTATCACCCCGAGTGTATCCATTTTGCTTCGGTCATTAGCTTCAATAATTTCATTGGCATATTCAAATTGAGGCAGATAGCGATTATTATAATCTCTTTGGCCTTCAATTAATTCCTTATCATCTATTATTTGTTCTTTTATGTTTTCATAATATCTAATTTCAGCAACCTTTTTAATCCTATTATCATCCCAATTACTTACCTGAAACGCCAAACTAATACCAATCATAACTAAAAGGATTTCACCAATTGCATAAATAAGGTATCTTTTTATATTGCCTTCTTTAATAACATTTTGCCTTACTCCTTTAAATAGTTTCATTTTTTATTTGGTTTAATCTTGTTAGTACTTTGTATTACAACAGGTTGTAATTGAACATTTTCTAAATTTACTAAAGTATTTTTTGGTGACAGAACTTTTTTAGAGATTTTCTTTTTCAAACCAAACACAACTCTTAAAAAGTTAAATTTCAAAATAATAACATAACTCACAATTATAAATGCAAGTGAAAATAAAGTGATAAGAATTGCCTGTGATAAATAAGATATTTCCCATTGCAATACAACATAGCCAATAAATATAAGTGCTGGTTGATGTAATAAATAGAAAGGATAAATCGCTTGATTTAGGTGTTTTCTATACTTATGATCCTTATTAAAATAGGCTTTAAAATAACCTATGGCAGTAAGTCCACAGGATAACGAAATTACCATTTCTGTAATGCCACGAGAATAATCTTGAACGATTGAAGCTTGACCAAAAATTGTTGGTAGGGAAAATAAAATTACCGTAAATAATATGGTTTGAAATAAATATAGCCTTCTATCATTGGCAAGTTTAGTTATTACTTTATCATTTGTAAACAGCATAAAACCACTTATAAAAAATAATAAATAATACATGAAATATGCCCAATCATTATATAAAGCATGTGTGCTATTTGGGAAATACTGTCTTAAAATTACTTGTGAAAGTATGATGATAGGTAATATCCAATTCAACCCCATTTTTTTTGTTGTTAAAACAATTAGTTTACCTCTTACCATATTATAATGCCCACTCTTAGTATAGTTTAAAAAAGGAGTAATCAACAAGGATATGATAAACAAGTAAAGAATAAACCACAAGTGATGCCATGATATGTTTCCTACAGGATAAGGACCGCCATCAAACATATGCGGAATATAATTCCAAAAAGAACTATAATTATCAATGCGTTCAACATACACCATCAATGGTACTAAGGTAAAGAAGCCAAAAGTGAATGGTATATATAATCTCTTAAATCGCTCTTTTAAATATTGCCAACTTGTTCTTTTACCAATCGCGAAGTATGTTCCCACTCCTGATACCAAAAATAAAAGTGGCATTCTCCAAAGGTGTAACCACCACATAATTGGGTCTAAAAAAGGGAATGATTCTGTACTATTTACATGCCATTGTTCTGGTCTAAAGATCATCCCCACATGAAAGAAGAATACACTTATAATAAGGCCTATTCTCAACCAATCTATAAAATATTTACGTTCATTTTTTGATGTACTATGTGAATCCATAATAATATGATTTTGATGTATTGCAAAAGTTATTTATCAAATGCCATTGCACTTTCAACTTGTTTGTCCTGTATAACAGCCTTTTTTGGCTTCTTTTTCAGACCAAATAGAAACCGTAAGACCCCATTGATCTGTATTACTTTGTATAATATTATCGCTGCTGGAATCGCAGTAAGCGTAATTATTAGAAATTTTAAAAACATATTCAAATTGGTATCAACAACATAAAACCCAATGACTATAATAAGAGTCTGATGCAGGATATACACCGGCAGAATACTGATGTTCGCCGGAATTAGAATTGAATGACTAAAGTTCATTTTTCTTGCAAAAAAGGCCAAAAAGAATAAAATCCAACTATAAGCGATCAGCATTGAAACAATACTTATCTGAATATGATATAAAGAAAAGCTCGGGTGCAAATATTCTTGTACATTTTGAGGGTTTTGTGAACCTGTATATAAAAAGTAAATGGAGCATATAACACCCACAATAAGAAAAAGATACATTTTTTTCTTTATAATTTTAATGAATTCAGAGTCGCTCATAAAAATAAAACCATAAAGAAAAGGAAAGATATATATCACAAAATCAGCCCAATCTGTATATTCTGAATAAATCGGTTTTAATATAATTCGCACAACAATCATTGGTAGTACCAAAATGAATACGCCATAATTGCTTTGCATCATACGTTTCAACCAAGTGAAGCTTATTTTACCCTTTTGTATTTTATGAAGTAATGGCAGTATAATTACAGTCATCACAAATAAAAACGGCAAGTACCAAATATGAGTTCCTAAATGACCAAACCATAACAACAAACTACTCCCCATGTTGGCGCCAAGCTGTTGTGAAGGATATGCAAGTAGAAAATCAAAATAGCTCCCCGCAAAATCATGAAACATGATCCACTCGTAAAATCGCTGAGGCGGAATAATTAAAATTATACCAAATAGAAAAGGAATTATTAATCGTTTGACTCGATCCATTACAAATGCTTTATTGCGTGATCGCATCGCAAACCAGGTTCCAGCACCAGAAACTAAAAATATAAGAAACATACGCCATCCATGGGTAAACATAGTGAGCAGGTCAAAAATAAAATTTTGTCCTTCATTTTTTATATGCCAAGGAAAATGATCAAATGGTCGCCATGAATGAAACAGAAAGAGTAAGCCAAAAGCTAAAATCCTTAGCCAATCTATATAATGTTTACGTTCGTTAATTGATTTAATTTGTGAATTCATAATAGTTACTATTTAATTATGAAACAAATCTATAACCAAGGCAATGGTTTTAACGAATCAGCCTATAAGTAAGGTGTTCGAGTTTATAAGGAAGCACTAATTATATCTGATTTTCAATGAGTTATGAATCTCTGTATCCAGAAGGTGTCAGTGATGTAATTTTCTTAAAAGCAGTATTAAATGCCGATTTTGAGTTATAACCAACTTGTTCAGCAACATCTTCGATGGTTAACTTTTTACCCAATTCTGTTTTTAAAATAGCCTTTGCTGCTTCTACTCTATAACCTGCTAATAGCTCAAAGAACGACTGGTTGAGCTTCTCATTAATAACCTGAGATACGTGGTGTGAACTTTCATTAATAGATTTTGCCAATCCAGATAAGGACGCTGTACTACTTTTATAATAATTTTCTACAGTCATTTGTTTAAAAATAGCATCCATTATAATCGCTTTATCTTCATTTGATAAAGACGACTTTTTATATTTTAAAACAGGGACCTCCAAAAATGTTGAAACTTCATTATAATAAGTCGATCTATTCATTATTTGAACTGCCGTCATAAAAAACATAAATGACAAGTATAAAAAGATAAAATAATCACCAACATCATTTTTAAACATGAGTTTTACAATTATAAAAATTATGATAATCACTAAAAAATGATACAGCGAATTACGAAGTGATACTAAGGTTTTATTACTGGTATTCCATAGAGTTTGTCCTAATGACTTGGATTTAAACAGGAGTATGCGTACCACAAAAACATTATAGATTATAAAGGAAATTCCTGTCATGAAATTTATATAATTTCTAATATGTAATGGGTCATCTGATCTTTGTTGATCATCAATGAGAAAAGGAATATCCAATTGCATGACATCAATATTGGAATTGTACTTAAACACATCAGATTGTATATAAAAGAATATACAATAACCCAACCAAAATACAAACGGAATAAAATGTGGCCATTGCTTCCCTTTTTTATAGTTCTTAAATTGAGAAATAACAAATAAATAAATGAGCGGTGCTATTATAAAATTAAATGGTTCGGCGAAATTTGACGCCCACAACACTTTAAATATATAGCCAGTGTAATTCAACCATCCTTCTAACATCACCAATGATAGTACCAAAATAAAAATGCCCATAAATAGATTTGAAGGACTATTCTTTATTGACTTTTTGATAATAAAAAATGAGATGAAAAACCCTATAAAAATGCCTAGAATAATAATTAACGCAACAAAATTTAAATTAACAGGTATGTTTTGCATATTTCAAAAATAGAAATAAATAAAACTAATTTAAAAATGTTTGGCTTTATTTATACTTTAGCCAAAATAATAATTTATAATGAAGACTAAACTTATATACTCGTTAATACTATTAATGCTATGCACATCATTCAATAGTTCAGCCCCAAGATGGGGTGCTACGGGACATCGTGTTGTTGGTAAGATTGCCGAAAACCATCTCAAAGCTAGTAGTAAACGGAAAATTAAAAAGCTGCTCAAAAGTAAATCACTTGCCTTTGTATCTACATTTGGAGATGAGATAAAATCGGATAGACGTTATAGCGAGTTTTATACTTGGCATTTCATTAATATGCCATTAGATGCAAACTATGAAGCCTCTAAAAAACATCCTAAAGGCGATTTAGTTACCGGTATTAATTACTGTAAGAAAGTGATTAGTGACAAGAATAGCTCTGATGACGATAAAGCCTTTTATTTAAAACTACTCGTTCATTTTATTGGCGATTTGCATCAACCAATGCATATTGGACTGGAAGAAGATAAAGGTGGCAACGATGTTAAATTACAATGGTTTTATAAAGATTCTAATTTACATCGTGTTTGGGATAGTGAAATGATCAATTCTTTTGATATGGGTTATCTGGAATTGGCTGAAAATGCTGATGTACTATCCAAAAAACAGGTAAAAGCCATCCAGGAAGGAACAGTAATTGACTGGGTTAATGAAACTCACATCCTTTCTAATGAAGTTTACAAGTCGGTTAAGGCAGATGAAAATTTACGCTATCGTTATTCATACGATCATTTTAATACGGCACGTAAACAATTACAAATTGCTGGAATTAGATTAGCGAAAGTATTGAATGAGTTATTTTAATCTCATTTAACTTAAAAGGTCATTAGTATAAAGATAAACCACATTATAGAGATATACTGTGGTTTTTTTATTTATTAGCCACACACCGTGATTGACTTCGTTGAATCTTGGGTTTCGTGTGTAATCTATGGGCGTTTTAGAAGTCATGGTTGTCTGTAAAACTTCCTGCTGATTGAAAAATACATTTTTGTATATTTAAGCCACTATAAATCAAAATACTATCATAATGAATAGAACTTTGTTATTGCTAGGGGTGCTCATCCTATCTGTTTCCTGTAAAAAGAACACCAATGACCAAAAGGAGTTAATCATACAATCACCACCGGCTTCAAAATATGCTTGTGTTCCGCAAATCACGGATACCGAATGGTATAAAAAAGATAATATCGCACCGTTATTAGAGGGGTTGGATGCCATTAATTATCCGATCAGTACTAAAGACACTTTAGTCCAACGTTATTTTAACCAGGGGATGGTTTTGGCTTATGGTTTTAATCATGCCGAAGCAGCACGTTCCTTTTATTATGCGACTAAGTTAGACCCTAACTGTGCTATGGCGTTTTGGGGATATGCCTATGTGCTTGGCCCTAATTATAATGCGGGGATGCAAGACGATAATTATGAACGGGCCTATGAAGCCATCCAAACAGCGAAAAAATTAGCGACTAATGCTACAGACAAAGAAAAAGCACTTATAGAAACTATGGCATGGCGCTATGCTGCAAATCCGCCAGAAGATCGCTTAGCCTTAGATATTGAATACTCGAAGGGAATGAAAATATTATATGATAAGTACCCAGACGATTCAGAGATAAGTACCTTATATGCCGAATCTATTATGAATCTCCACAAGTGGGACTTGAATGCAAAGGATGGTACTGAAAAATCATGGACACCAGAAATTGTGAGTTTATTAGAATCAATTATAGAAAATAATCCTGAGCATCCTGGAGCACATCATTTTTATATTCATGCGGTTGAAGCGTCGAGCACTCCTGAACGTGCTAATGCATCTGCAAAAAAGTTTGATGATGGTCTGGTATCTGGTTCGGGGCATTTATTGCATATGCCTTCTCATATTTATATTCGTTCCGGCGAATATCATAAAGGCACTCTCGCAAACATTGCAGCAGTTGAAGCCGATAGTAGCTATGTCACTTTATGCCATGCTCAAGGGGCCTATCCCCTAACTTACTATCCACATAATTATCATTTCATGGCGGCCACAGCAACCTTAGAGGGGAATAGTCATTGGGCTATGATTGGTGCTAATAAGGTCTCTGAACATGTGCATCCAGAAATCATGAAACAACCAGGATGGGGCACGCTACAGCATTTTTATACCATTCCGTATTATGTAGCTGTAAAGTTTAATAAATGGGATGAAATCTTAAACATGCAAATGGAGACATACGATTTAAAATATGTCAAGGCTATTCGCAATTATGCTGAAGGGATGGCACATTTAGGAAAGGGCGATGTTGAAAGTGCTAAAAAAGAATTGATTCAATTATTAACACTGGCGAAGGATGAAAGTTTAAAAGAAATCACCATTTGGGATATCAACACCACATACGAGCTTGTCCTGATTGCTTCTAAAGTTCTGGAAGCGGAAATATGGGCTTCAGAATCAGATTATGCAATCAGTATTCAATTACTTAAAGAAGCTGTTGCCATTGAAGACGCTTTAAATTATAACGAACCACCGGATTGGTTTTTTTCCATCCGCCATCATTTGGGAGCCATGCAAATTAAAGCTGAGTTATTCAACGAGGCCATTGCCACCTATGACGAAGACCTGAAACGCCTCCCTAAAAACGGTTGGGCTTATCATGGATTAAAACAAGCTTATCAAGGGCTTAATGACACGGATAATGTGTTGATAATGGAACAACTTATTGAAACGAGTTGGGCGACTGCAGATTTTGAAATAGAATAGAAAAATAGCTTGTTAGAAAAGTAAAGCTCTACGTTCTTTGATCATGCCTTTTTCGATAGTCTATTTTTTATAACCGATGCGGTTGTACAAATCTGTTTTGTATACTTTCCCTATCGGAATTGTCATTTCTGAAATATAGACTTGATTGCCTGATAATTTTTCAATTTTATCCATATTGACAATATAAGAACGGTGTACCCTTACAAAGTTAAATGTTGATAATTTTTCTTCCCAATGACGCAGACTATCCAATATTAAAATTGATTGTGACTTAGTGACAACATTTACATAATCTACCTCAGCTTTCAAAAACAAAATATCTTGCGCTGAAATTTTATAAATAGTCTTATCGGCATATAAGAACAGTTGTTTGTCGGCCTCCTTATGTTCAAATTGAATGCTGTTTCTAGCACGAGTAATGGCCTTAAAAAAACGCTCATACGAGAATGGTTTCACCATGTAATCCAATACATTTTCATCAAATGCATCAACGGCATAATTGGAATAAGCAGTGGTTACAATCACTATTGGAGGGGAATCAATAGTTTTTAAAAAAGACAGCCCGTTTAACTCTGGTAATTGAATATCTAAAAATAGGATATCTGCTAGTTGTAATTTTTCTTGTGGAATATCCAACCCGCTTTCATAAATGCCAATACAATCAATAAATGGGGTCTTATCAATATAGTCTTGTAAAACTTCCTGTGCCGGCTTTTCATCCTCTAAAATCAAACAATGGATCATAATTGTATGTGAAGGTTTACTTTAAAAAATGAATTTTCGTTTTCAATGTTCAATACATGTTTGTCAGCATATAAATAGGCCAGTCGTTTTTTAGTATTGGTGATCCCTATGCCGCTTTCCTGCCATTGTACATCTGTATGCTGCTTATTATTTTCCTCAAATGGATTTTCACAATAAAATTTAAAGGATTGATCTATTAAACTAATTTTAATGTTCAGACTGTGATTCTTTCCTTTTAACAAACTTATATATTTAAATGCGTTTTCAACAAAGGAAATTAATAATAATGGCGCAATTTCCTGTTCTTCATCATCAATTTCCACAGTAAAATTCACAATCACTTTATCTCTAAGACGCTCCTCCTGTAAATTAATATATCCTTTTAAATGTGCAATTTCCTTTAGTAATGGTACATATTTGTGCTGTCCTTCATGTAACATATATCTAAAATTATCAGATAACTTTAAAATTAATTCTGCCGTTTTAGCATCGGTTTTTAAGGCGCTGGAATAAATTGTATTTAAAGTATTGAATAAAAAGTGCGGATTTATTTGGGCCTTTAAGCCTTCCAATTCTGCGACTTGCTTTTTTAAATTGGCAGTATCTAAAGCGACTTGCTTTTTATAGGCTTCTTTCAATGAATAAAGTACGTATGCGAATAATGCCAAAATTGAATAGGTAGAAATATAACTCAAAGAATAATACCAAAATGCCTCTGCATGCGACCCTTGAAACATCCAGTTATGCATTTTTAAATTCAAATAGCCAACAATACAAAATAGGGCAAAAAGCAATATCCCATTACGAATTTTTTTTCTTGAAGGAAAAAATAAGAGGTAAGAAACATAAAATATTATCAGTCCAAAAAACAGGTCATTCAATTCGCTGTAAAAAGAAGGAAATGCCCCTTTACCTATTGCTTTTAAAAATGGAAAAAACAAATAGATGATCCAAAACATAGCATGCATCACACCTTCTCTCTTTTGCATAAACCTTAAAACGTTCATTTCTTTTGTGCCCTCTTTTGTCATGAATAGGATATTAATCTATTGGTGCCTCACTATAATTTCGTTCTTTTCGCTGTCTAGTTTTACCCTTATTTTCAAATATTTTATAATTCAAACTCAATAAAACATTTGACGTTTGCGATTGAAAATCCCAATTGGTCGTTTGATTTAAACGTTCTGTTTTACTGAATCTTTTAAACTTATATGAATTAAAAACATCTACAAGGCGTAAATTAACTAATAATTTATTAGAAATGAATTTTCCACGAACAGATAAATCCAGTCTTTTTCTCGGTTTTACAAAATTAAACGCACTCTGTCGTTTTGGTAAATAAAGATAACTCACATCCGCAGTAATCTTTTTATTAATTTGAAATGTATTTTTAACTTGAATTGTCGAATTATAAGTTTCATCCCAAGTAACCACATTGTGCTGTGCTATTTTAGTGAAATAATAATTTGCAGTAAGTCTCGAATCCCAAAACGATGTTACTTTATATTTTGCCGTAGCTTCAAGACCATAGGAGTTATTGGTTCCTGCGTTTTCATACCTAAATAACTGCTTATCATCAAGAACAGATTCTGTCCATAAAACAACATCTTTTCGGTATCTGTAGAAAGTGCTTAACCCCAAATTTAAACCATTCATATTTTTCTGATAACTCAATTCTATATTATCACTAAACTCCGGAGTTATATTGGGGTTATACTCCCAAATAAAGAGGGGATTTACAACTTGAAATGCATTAATATGATGAAAATTAGGTCTGGAAACACGTTTACTATAGCCCAAATTTAATGTGTTATTTTCGTTAATGCTATAGGAAAGATGTACTGATGGAAATAAATTCGAAAACTTTTGCTTGGTATCAAAACCATCAGTATCACTTTTTGATGTCGATTTAAAATATTCATACCTCAAGCCCGCTTGTAAATTTAATGCGCCTAATGAAAATTTTGCAAGCCCATATGCGCCTATCAATTGCTCGTCATAATTAAATACATCCTTGGTTTCGACCTCATTTGCAGCAGAAAATAAGCGCTGACTCTCCAAAGCCTGCGAATTCCGTGAAAGTCCTGTTTCAAGAACGAGTTTATCGCTAACTGGTAAAGTATAATCTATTGCCAAAGCTTGAAGTACAAAGTCTTCAGTTAAAAACTGTTTGCTCAATAAAACATCATCATTAAAATCAGATAAAGGATAGTCATTATTACTAATATTCAAATTATAATCGAACTCTAGGAAATGGTTATCTTCATTAAATTTTAATCTATAATTGGTATTTATTATGGTATTGTAATGAAAATGATCCATGGCTCTCAATGCTTGAAAATCATCAGCATCTGTAACATTTGTATAGCTAGACTTATTAAAATAATCATGAGTGTCTTCTATATAATCTATTTCAATTGACAGTTCATGCTTGTCTTTAATGTAAATATCAATTCCAGAAGAAATATTATAAACCGTACCATCAAACTTATAAGGGGTTATAATATCTTCGGTATTCCCGTTAGCAAACACTCTAGCGATCGATTGATTATCAATCATTTTACTATTTGCCTTAGATGCATTTAGGCGGAAATTTACAGACTTTAAATTATAATTCCCTGAGAAGCCGTAACCATGTCTTTTTGTACCAACGCTACTATTTATAGCCAGGTTTAGTCCTAAATTACTATTCTTTTTCAATATAATATTTATAATCCCAGAAATACCATCTGCCTGATATTTAGCTGAAGGAGAAGTGATTAACTCTACTTTACTAATATTTGAAGCAGGTAATTGCCGAAGTACTTCTACAGCGCTTAATGATGAGGGTTTTCCATTTATTAAAACCCTGACATTATCGCTTCCCCTCAACGATATAGTACCTGCAGCAACATCTGTATCAATTTCTGGAATTTGACCAAAAGCTTCCAGTGCATTGACTCCTGAATTTTGTATATCACTTCCTAAGTTTATAATCTTTCTATCGATTTTTAATTGGGTAGTACTGGGTTTCCCCTCAATTATTATGGTCTCTAAATTGCGATCATCAATGTCCAATTCAATGCGCAATTCATTCGTGTTTTCGAAATCTGAAATTCGTAATTGTTTGCGCTTATAGCCAATAAAACTGACTTCAATATGGCTTAACTTTTTATGTGTTACTAAATTAAATCGGCCATTTTCATCAGCAGAATTTCCATCGACAATTTCCAAATTATCATAGACTGCAATGGTTGCAAAAGCAATTTCCTCTTGAGTTAGAGCGTCAACAACGACCCCTTTTAATTGTATTTTCTGAGCCTGAGCGTTTGAACTTGATATCGCTATGAAGATGACAAGTGCTACTAATTTTTTCATTTGTGCTTTCTATTTATTATTTAGAATGCAAATATGAAACTGGAGTCTCATTAATGAAACTTTAATCTGTAAACGTGGTGTATTATTCTGTTAAATCACTTTTTCAGATTAAGCCAGTAAACTTTCAAGTCGATTCATAAAAAACCCTTAATACAGGTGCATTAAGGGGTTTATATATACAATAGTATACTATGTTAGATATGAAGTGGTCGATTATCTGTTGCTGCTAATGCGGCTTCTTTAATCGCTTCAGTAAATGTTGGATGTGCATGAGACATTCTTGAAATATCTTCGGCTGAAGCTCTGTATTCCATCGCTACAACTGCTTCTGCTATCATATCGGCTGCACGAGCACCTACCATATGCACACCAAGAATCTCATCAGTTGAAGCATCGGCTAGAATTTTTACAAATCCGTCTAAATCCATACTCGCTCTACTTCTTCCTAATGCACGCATCGGGAATTGCCCAGTTTTATAGTCTATTCCGGCTTCTTTAAGTTGTTCTTCTGTTTTACCAACAGTTGCAACTTCTGGCCATGTGTATACCACACCAGGAATTAAATTATAATCGATATGTGGTTTTTGACCCGCCAAAGATTCGGCAACAAAAACCCCTTCTTCTTCAGCTTTATGTGCTAACATTGCGCCTTTAATCACATCACCAATCGCATAAATATTAGAAGCACTGGTTTGTAGATGATCATTAACCTCTACTTGTCCTCTATCATTTAATTTTACTCCTGCTGCTTCAGCATTTAAGCCATCAGTATATGGACGACGTCCAACAGAAACTAAACAATAATCTCCTCTAAATTCTACTTCAACACCTTTTTTATTATCGGCTTTAACAACAACCTCATCGCCAACACGCTCCACAGATTTCACTTTATGTGAGGCATTTATCTTGAATTTTTGTTTTTTCAATACTTTATTAAGCTCTTTAGATAAACCAGCATCCATCGTTGGAATGATTCTATCTAAATATTCTACAACGGTCACCTCAGCGCCAAGACGCTTGTAAACTTGTCCGAGTTCCAATCCAATTACACCACCACCAATAACAATTAAATGCTTAGGGATTTCTTTAAGTTTTAAAGCTTCAGTAGAGGTAATTACACGGTCCTTATCTAGATTAATAAATGGCAAATTAGAAGGCTTGCTTCCTGTTGCTATAATTGTATTTTTAGCTTCAATTTCTTCTGAAGTACCATCGGCTTTGGTAATAGTAATATGGCTTGCATCTTTAAAACTTCCCATGCCTACATATACATCAATCTTATTCTTTTTCATTAAAAATTCGATCCCGCCAGTAGTTTGGTCAACGACAGCCTGCTTACGGGCAATCATTTTTTCAAGATTCACTTTAATATCTCCAGGGATTTCAATACCATGCTCTTCAAAATGCTTAACGGCATCCTCATAATGGTGTGAAGAATCTAAAAGCGCTTTACTCGGAATACAGCCAACATTTAAACAGGTGCCTCCAAGGGTAGAATATTTTTCAATAATTGCAGTTTTCATTCCCAGTTGTGCACAACGGATTGCTGCTACATAACCTCCAGGTCCAGAACCAATAACGGCTACATCGTATGAATTCATATGATTTTTTTTGTAGTTGAATTTTATTAAATCGTTCACAAAAATACAAACATATATTCAATGATAACCCAAATTAAAGATTGATTTTTTAAATCTTTTTATAAGCTAATTTTATTTAAGTAATTTTGCATTTATGGTTAAAGAAATTCAGATTAGAGTTCCGCTCAAACAGGAAAAGAAAGAGGGCATTCTAAAACTAAAGGCTGCGCAGCATTTAAATATAAAAACCGGAGAAATTTCAGCAGTCAAAATATTGAGAAAATCTATAGATGCAAGAAAATCGGTGATAGTTTTCAATTATAAAGTGGCTGTTTATATCAACGAGTTCCCCCCTGAATCCTCAAAATATTTATTTGACTATAAAGATGTTTCAACAGCAAAGGCAATACATATCATTGGTTTTGGTCCTGCAGGAATGTATGCCGCATTACGTTGTATAGAATTAGGCTATAAACCAATTGTTCTAGAACGGGGTAAAAATGTTAAAGAGAGACGCCGTGATTTACGTGCCATAAATCAATTTCACGATGTTAATGAAGATTCTAATTACTGTTTTGGTGAAGGTGGTGCTGGAACATATTCTGACGGAAAACTCTATACCCGTAGTTTGAAACGAGGTGATGTAAGACGCATCTTTGAAAATCTTGTATTTCATGGGGCTACAGAGCAAATATTGATTGATGCTCATCCTCATATTGGTACCAATAAACTTCCAAAAGTTGTTCAGAATATTCGCGAGACCATTCTAAATTGTGGTGGTGAAGTACATTTTGAAAGTCGGGTAACGGATTTTGTTATTAAAAATAATCAGATCAAAGCCATTCAGCTTAAAAACGATACTGAGATGACGGTTGAAGCCGTTATTCTGGCAACCGGACATTCGGCTCGAGATATTTACTATTTATTAAATAAAAAGAATATTGCTCTAGAAGCAAAGTCATTTGCTATGGGGGTTCGTGTTGAACACCCACAACACATTATAGATTCTATTCAGTATCATTGCAAAGCAGAACGCGATGAATTATTACCTGCTGCATCCTATAGCCTGGTTCACCAAGTTAATGATAGAGGTGTCTATTCCTTTTGTATGTGTCCTGGCGGATTCATTGTTCCGGCTGCAACAGCCAATGGGGAGGTTGTAGTTAATGGCATGTCGCCCTCCAAACGTAATAATCCCTATGCAAATTCTGGGATTGTTGTAGAAATAAATGTGGATAAAGACATTCCTAAATACGAACATTTTGGCGTATTAAAAGGATTGGAATATCAAAAAGATTTGGAACGCTTAGCATTTACTTCGGGTGGAAGAAGTCAGGTTGCTCCTGCCCAACGATTAACCGATTTTGTAGAGGGAAAATTATCAAACACATTAAATGAGACCTCCTATCAGCCCGGATTGAAATCGGCGCCATTACATTCCTTATTGCCCAAAATAATTGGTGGCCGACTGCGAAAAGGGTTTGCGGCCTTTGGAGAGAAAATGAATGGTTATTTCACTGCCGAGGCCAATGTTGTTGGTGTGGAATCCCGAACATCATCACCGGTGAACATTCCGAGAAAGGCTAATTTAGAGCATCCGGAAGTGAAAGGTCTATTTCCTTGTGGAGAAGGTGGTGGTTACGCAGGGGGGATTGTATCTGCTGCTATGGATGGCGAACGCTGTGCAGAAGCGGCCATTGAATTACTCGGTTCAAATGGCTAATATATATCCTGAATAGACAAAGATTATCCTATAAATTTCGTAACTTAAAGTCGTTTTTTAATCTAAAAGTTACGCCTTATGGATGATCATGTATACAAGAAAATTGAAATCATTGGCACATCTGAAGAATCAAGCGATGATGCCATACTAAATGCCTTAGCCAAGGCCTCTGGATCCATTCACAATTTAAGATGGTTTGAAGTTGTAGAAACACGGGGATCAATTATTGATGGTGATATTGGTAGATGGCAAGTTACCATTAAAGTAGGATTTACAATGAAAGATTAATTGTGAAATACCACTGTAAAGCTACTATTAAAATCAAAAACACTATGAAACAATAACGATAATCTATTATATTGTTTTCTATATAAGCTAAAGTTATTGTACCTTTGTCCAATTGATTTTTATATTGGATATATTGTCCGATATTTTTTTATACTAAAGTGAGAATTTAAACACTATATTGAATTATAACTATGGGAAGACCAGCAACAAAGCCACTAGATTTAAAAGATGGATTTTATATT
>CAJXVU010000031.1 GCA_913062555.1 uncultured Bacteroidota bacterium | reverse complement strand
ACTGTTTTAGTTTGGCCAAATATTCCAAGGAATTCTTGACAAAAACAAGACCAATGCAATGGTATAAAATATAGCAATGGTGTTATATTTTGGTGCAGAGGTTAATTTCTTTTTGTGTTTAGAATAGCCAATTGTAATTAAGGCTACAGCAATAATATTAATTAAGGGATGCTCAACCAAGTACAAGCGGTTAACCGCGTCTTTCATTACGCCTCCCATTCCTAATTCACTCCAAATTCCAAATCGTGGTGATACAAAATATAAAATAAGCCCTAGTAATAATTGTATATGAGATACAATTAAGGTGAATAGTGAAATTCTAAAAGCTTTGGCTGTATACTCCTTTTTTCCAAATACCCCTGTAAGGGCATTTATAACCGCCAATAATAGTACAAACAGTACGAGATAGGCCCAATAAGAATGTAAGGTTAAAATCATTTTTTAAATATTTTTAAATCGTTAGTAAAGCAAAAATAGTGAATTATTGCCATCTATTTTCTGCGGTATTTCCTCCCCATATTAAAGTTGCTAAATACGGATTATCTATAAAAGGGTTTCTGTTACCTTGCGCGCCTTCAATGATATTATTTCGTTGTGTTTCAAAACTAGATACTGGATCTTCTATATTCCATTCTAAAAATAATTCTAAAGTCCCCACGCTTTCAAAAGTTTCACCATAGCGAATATTTAAATACATAATCATTCGTGCGACATCGCCTTTCCATTCGTCTCCTGGATACCAATTATTACCATTCAATCCATAGGTGCCATTTCCAGTAATAAATGGATAGTTACTTCGCATAGAATTAATTGCAGCATCACAAGATCTTAAATGGTGTAAATCTGTAACAGCTCCATCAGATTCCAATAGGGATTGCGGATACACATGTTCGGTATTAAAGGTTTGTGGTGAATAGGCATTTGTACCAGAGGTATATTCTTCCCAATATCTGCTTTCACTGGTATACATTAATACAACATTGTCCGTATTATTTTCGTCTTCATCTGCATTATATAAATACTGGTGTCTTTGTGCATATGCTAAAATAGTACTGTGCATAGCTGCTGCATGACTCTCTAATTGGTCAAACATCAAATTTGAAATATCAGAAAAAGTAACCGTAGTGTAATAATCTACTAATTCTGCAGGAATATTAAAGGTAATTTTTTCTACAATTGTGATTGTAACTGTTGCCGTTGCACAGGTCATCTCTGGAGAATCATCATCACATAGAGTATATGTAAAAGTGTCTTGTCCTAAAAACCCTGTTTCTGGAGAATATGTAATACTTCCATCTGTATTTAATACAACGGTTCCAGATGTTGAGCTATCATCTACAGCGCTTAAAACGGCATCATCTATAACCGTATCATTTACTAAAAGATCAGTTAAAATAATTGTTGCTCCTTCTAAGGAATCAATAGCGTCATCAACAGCCAATGGTGTCCCTTGGTCTACTACTGTTATTGTAACTGTTGCTGACGAGCAATTTGGAGTACCGTCATCATCACATAATGTATAGCCAAAGGTGTCTTGCCCAACAAAACCTGCGGTTGGTGTATAGGTATAAGTCCCATTTCTATTGTCAACTATACTGGCGCCATTTGCACTTGTAGATTCGAAAGTAGAAATTCTAGCATTATCATCGAGTGTATCATTTAATAGCAAATCTTCAACAATAAACGGGGTATCTTCAACAGCATTAAAATTATCGTTAACGGCTATAGGTTGCCCATCATCTCCTGAATCTGGGGTTGGTGACGGTCCATCATCACTACCTGAGCTACTACAATTGATAAGTAACGCACTTAACACAAATAATAAAACGATTTTTTTCATTGTAATAATTAAATTTTATTGTTGTAATGAGGAAAAAAACCTGCTTAAATAAGCAGGTTTTTTTCTCTTTAATTTGAATTATTTAAGTGTTTATTGAACCACCCAAACGCCTCCTGTTTTTATAACGCTCATACTTTCAGTGGTAGTAGATCCATTATATATCACATAGGTAAGCACATACTTTTGGCCTTCTTCAGCTCCAGCATGAATACTATCTAAAAGGATATTAAAGCCCTCAAGTAACATTGCATCACTCCAGAAGTTTGAACTCCCTGATCTTCTATCAAAACTACCAAAGAAACCAACATTATCTGCTGGTCCAGGGTAAGTACCAATCAAAGCATCTGAAATAATTGCGATATCAGCCCCTGTTAAGGTATATTTAATGGTATTATCAGGAACCCACGTTGAACCATCATGACCAAACTGTACTGTTTCAACTATTTCATTATTATAAATTGACCAAGATGAACCGTTGAAAACATAGTTTTTGGTATAACTTTTAACAACACCACCACCTTTATAAAGCTCATACATAGCCATTACAATATCACCAGGTTCTTTTGGATCATATTTGTATACATCTAACAAAGCAATAGGCATTTTAACTTCTGCTTCATCATGACTTGAGAAATTAGAAAAGCCTTCTCCCATTGCATTATATTGATCTTCTGTGAAGCCTTCAATTTTATTCCAATCGCCGTCTTCAAAATAAAAGCCGTCTGTTAATGTACTTTCACCACCAGCCCAATAACGATATCTTAAGGATACAAAATCACCATCTTCAGGTGATGCATAAGTCGCTTCTAGATAGTCAAATACATGATAACTTCTATCAAAATTACCAAAAGACCCACCAGTTATTGCATTATGATCGGCATCAGATAATTCATAAATGTTTTGACTATACGTATTTACTCTATTATATACATTAAAACTCACTGTAGCAGAAGAGCCTTCTCCCCAAACAGGATATTTGTCTGATAATAAAGATGGAATCATTGTCTTCGCATCATCTACAGAGTTAAAATTCCCAAACCCTAAATCAAGATCATCATAATCCTCATCAGAAAGTGTAAACGCAGCATCTCCAACAATAGGATCTACTTTAGCGTCTAAGTCATCATAAATATCATCCATAGGACTACAACCCACAAAGATTGTCCCTACCATCACTAATAAATATATTATTCTTTTCATTTTCAACATTTTTTAAAAATTAAATTTAACACCAAGACTAAATGTTCTTCCATATCCGAAATATACTAAAGCAGTACTTTCATTTGATCCTGAACCATCTAATGAATCTGCAATATATTCGGTATCAAATAAATTATTAATTCTTCCCGTTAAAGTTGCATCAAAAGGTCCAACTTCAAATCCATGTCTCAAGACCATATCAAAGGTACCATAAGAAGGAGCTACCCATGTGTCTGCTCCACGAGATCCACGATCACTTGGGTCAAAATCAGCATATAAATTATCAAAATAATTATAATCTACTAAAATATTTGTTTTTGGTGCTATTTTGTAATTCATCCCCAAAGCAAATGTTGTTTGAGCAGCATCACCAACATGTAAGTCTTTAATAAAAAGATTTACAGTATCAACAACATTTTGTTCTTCATCAATAATATCAACATCCATAACATCATTATCCCATTTCCAGTCTCCTAAAGAAGCCATCCCTGTGAAACTTAAGACATCTGAAGCTCTATAAACAAAATCAACTTCTAGTCCTTGGTGTACAGCATTAACTCCTAAAATATTCGCTGCTAAGAACGATCCATCTGGTTGTTGGTAAGATGCAGTTTCAGTTCTATCATTCCATATGGTATGATAAACATTGACATTTGCAGAAAAGCTCTCGCTTCTATAACCATATCCTAATTCGTAACTTTCAATTTTTTGATTTTCTGCGTCAGCGTTAATGTGCTCATTATCAAAATTTAAAAATACTGAATCAAAACCAGGAGCTTTTTCAAAATATCCAATATTCGCAAATACATTGTGGAAGTCATTGATATTGTAATTCAATCCTCCTTTAGCACCGAAGCCAAAGAAATTATAACGATCTGTCTCTTGAAGAGAATCAGAATCTAAATAATTAAAATAATCGATTCTTTTATATGAAGTATTAGATGCAGATACAGATACAAATGCAGACAAATCATCTTTAGAATATTCCAATTGTCCAAAAGCTCCTAACCAGCCTACTTTACCATCATTATTGTAAGAGAATTTATCTCCAACTTGTCCTGCTCTATTAGGGTTATTGATATCATCATCATCTAGTAAGAAAAACTGTCCACCAAGTAAATCAGTAATTTCTCTAAAGTGTCTTCCTGTATAGTCTCTCCAATCTATTCCTGCAAGAAGCACCAAATTATCTGATAAATCTGTTTTATACGTAGATAATACACCATACCAAGTATGGTCATTACGTGACGCTCTTAAAATAGATGTAGCTCCATTAGCTGCACTAGCAATATTTTCATCAACAATGCGATCTAGATCTACAGGTCCTAAATTCCCAACCTTATAAGAAGCATTTGAAAATTTATTTTCTCCAGCAGTACCACCACCTCCTCCAGAACCGAAGGATGCATATAATGCTGTTGAAACACTTGATTTATCATTAATTGTCCAATAATGATTTAATGATATTTGAGGTTTGTGATAAAAATTATCCTCAATATGAGTCACTTGACCATTTTTATATCCCCAGTCAGAATTAAATCTAATACCACGTTCACTATTTCTAAATGTTTCAATGGTATGTTTATTTTGACGTTGACCATGACGTTGTTTTGCACCAAAAGCAGTGAAAGACAATTTATGACTGTCATTAAATCTTTTAGAAAGATTTACGAAATAAGATACTCCGGTAAACTCAGTCCCATCTACGTATCCATCACCTGTTGTTTTTGATCCAGACACTGTAGCTGCAAATCCATTCTCATCCATTCCTGTAGAATAGGTAGCACCATACTTTAAATAGCCGTCGTTAGCAACATTTGAATAAATATTCCCACCTTCTTCTATGTCGGTAGTTTTTGTAATAATGTTGATTGTCCCTCCAATTGATGGCACAGCCACTTTAGAAGCTCCAAGTCCTCTTTGAACTTGCATAGATCTTGTTACATCTGCTAATCCTGCCCAGTTAGACCAGAATACACGACCATTTTCCATGTCGTTAACAGGAACACCGTTTATCATTACAGCGACATTGTCCGATTTAAATCCTCTAAGATTAATTCGTCCATCACCATAACCACCACCAGATTTAGTTGCATAAACACCTGGGGTTGATTTTAAAATTTCAGGAAATTCCTGAGTCCCCAATTTTAGTTCAATGTCATCTGCCTTAATTGTAGATACAGCCACAGGCGTTTTTCTGTCTACTGCTACAGAAGCAATAATTTGTATCTCTTGTAGTCCAAATTCACTTGAGTCTAAGGTTATATTCCCTAAATCTGTGTCACCAGAAACAGAAACTTCCATAGTTAAAAACCCAACATAAGAAATGACTAATACAGCCTCCCCAGATTTAGTTTTTAAAGTGAATTTACCGTCGAAATCGGTAGAAACTCCATTAGTTGTTCCTTTCTCGATTACATTAACTCCTATTAATGGAGTGTTCGTTTCAGAATCCGTAATGGTTCCTGTCACTGTGCTTTGTGCTATTGCACTCGATGTAAACACCAGTGCCACAGCAAATAATAAAACTTGAATAGTTTTTTTCATACTGAAAAATTTGATTTGATTTTAGTTCACAGTAAAAATACCTAATAATAATTATATAATATTAACTTATCGTTAAGAATTTTACCGTCTCCCAAGATAGGTTAAATATGTATTAATTAATATTTATAACCTTACAAAGTATAAACAGAGTTTTTAACAAAAATTATGTTAATTGTTTATAATAATCTATGAGATTTTGTGTAGATGAATCGTGATTATCAGAGGCCTTATTTTGAAGATCTTTTAAGATGTGACCTGCGAGTTGTTTTCCTAGCTCTACCCCAAATTGATCATAGCTATAAATATTCCAGATTACCCCTTGTACAAATATTTTATGTTCGTACATGGCAATTAATTTTCCTAAACTCTCAGGCGTTAATTGCTTTACAAAAATGGTGTTGGTTGGTTTATTGCCTTCAAACACTTTAAATGGTAATAATTGAGTTATGGTTGCCTCATCTGCCCCAGAAGCTTCTAATTCCCGCATGACCTCAGCTCTTGTTTTACCATTCAATAAAGCTTCTGTTTGTGCAAAGAAATTGGACATGAGTTTATCTTGATGGTCCTTGTTACCGTGTAAACTTTTTGCAAATCCAATAAAATCTGCTGGAATTAATTTGGTTCCCTGATGGATTAATTGAAAGAATGCATGCTGAGAATTGGTCCCTGGCTCCCCCCAAATAATAGTCCCTGTTTGATAGTTTACAGGGTCACCATTTCTATCGATACTTTTTCCATTACTTTCCATAATGGCTTGTTGTAAATAGGTGGCAAATTGATTTAAATATTGTGTATATGGGATAATAGCTTCACTTTCTACTTCAAAAAAGTTATTGTACCAAATGCCAATAAATGCCAGCGTTACAGGAATATTAGTTTCAAAGGCTTCAGATTTAAAATGGATATCCATTTTATGAGCACCCGAGAGTAATCCTTCAAAATTTTGGTACCCTACAGACAGACTAATACTTAATCCTACGGCGCTCCATAAAGAAAATCGGCCACCAACCCAATCCCACATAGGGAAAATATTAGATGCTTCAATTCCAAATGCCTTTACTTTTTCAATATTTGTAGATACTGCCACAAAATGTTTGGCTACAGCACTACTATCTCCCGATTTTAAAAACCATTCTCTAATGGTATTTGCATTGGATAAGGTTTCCTGGGTTGTAAATGTTTTTGATACAATTACAAATAGCGTTGTTTCTGGGTTAAGTGTTTTGATAATTTCATTGACATGATCTCCATCAACATTACTTACAAAATGTGTATTTAAGTGATTCTTATAATATTGTAGTGAATCGACAACCATCGCCGGACCAAGATCTGAGCCTCCAATTCCAATATTCACGACATCGGTAAAAGCTTTCCCAGTAAATCCTTTGCGTTGCCCACTTAACACTTCATTTGTAAATGTTTCAATTTGCTGTTTTACGTTGTTTATTTCAGGAATAATATCTGAGCCTTCAAAGTGGACTTCAGAATTACCAGGGGCCCTTAGGGCGGTATGTAAAACTGCTCTTCCTTCTGTTCTATTAATTTCTTCTCCCGAAAAATAAGCATCAATAGCCCCTTTTAAATCTACTTGCTCAGCTAAGTTTGAGAACAGGTTTAAAGTTTCTTTAGTTAATCGGTTTTTAGAAAAATCTACAAAAAAATCTTCCCACTTAATTGAAAATTGATTAGCCCGTTCTGGATTATCACTAAACATCTGCTTCATTTCAACAGCTTTAACTTCGTTAAAGTGTTTTTTTAATTTCGACCACGCTTCTGTTTGTGTTGGATTTATATTTTGTAATGCCATTAATTAAATTTTGTTTGAAATTCGTCCTCTTGATTAGCTAAAAATTCATCACTCATAAATTGAATGCTGTCCAATTGAATTTTAAGGGACTTTATATACTCTAAATACGATACTTTTAATTGCTCCGAAATAGGTTCTGCCTCTGGCAGTTTTTGCCTAAAGGGGTCGACTTGCCTTCCATTTTTCCAAAAACGATAACATACATGAGGTCCGGCCGTATTACCTGTCATTCCTACCCAACCAATAACATCTCCTTGTTTTACAAAATCACCAACTTTCGATTTGCGTTTTTGCATATGTAAATACTGTGTGGCATAGGTAGAGTTATGTCTAATTTTTATATAATTACCATTGCCTCTAGTGTAGCTTGCTTTTACCACGGTTCCATTTGCTGTTGCCAAAATTGGAGTACCAACCCTTGCGGCAAAATCGGTGCCTTTATGGGGTCTGATTTTATTTCCATAATAGGCTATTCGTCGTCGTAAATTATAACGTGATGATACGCGACTAAACTGAACTGGAGCCTTTAAAAATGCACGTCGTAAATTTTTGGCCTCTTCATTGAAATAATCTATGATCCCTTTGACAGAATCTGTTTTAAATTCGAAGGCGTAAAATGGTTCTTTTTTATGCTCAAATAACGCGGCTTTAATATTAGCTACGCCTGCATAAATACTATCATCAATATACTTGTCAGTATAGATTACTTTAAAACGGTCTCCAACCTGCAAACGATTAAAGTCGATGGTCCAGGCATAAATATCATCAGACATTTTGTAGGCTAAAACTGGACTCACTCCCATATTATCTAATGCTTCTGAAATATTAGAAGCAATAACTCCAGATACTTCTTTCTCCACATAAGTAATTGGTTTTTGACGATTATAGGCATGAATGGAATCCTGAAAATCGATAACTGAATAATCAATCCTATTCGGTTGATATATAAAACATTTTGGTTCTTGTAGTGAATCTTTCGATAGTAATAAGGTATAGGGCTTCCCTAATTGAAGGTTTCGTATATTAAAGCTGTCTTTTGCCTTTTCTACAATTTGGTATATTTTAGGATATCCAATTTTATTGCGTTCTAATATTTCACCAAAACTATCTCCTTTTTTAATGGTGTCTCGCACCACAATAAAATCGTTAAGTTTAAACCCAAACTCAAATTGGTCAACCACTTTTTCTACGGCTGCGACCTGAGGTGAATCCTGTTGCGTATTTGTATCTTCTTTACAAGATGCAAAGTTTATTAAAATTAGGAGCCCAACAAGACTAAAGGATATTTTTTGAATTTTAAAAATCATACTATACGTTTTCTCCCCAGTTATCTATTTCTTCTTGACTCCAAAGCTCTGGAAAAAATATGCGTCGTTGGTATTTAGGATGCATATATTTCTGCCAATCACTTCCTCCTGTAGCTTCACCATCACCATCTTTACCAAGTATGTAGTGTGCAGCAGCTTTATAATGTGCCATTACCCAAGTTATATTCACGGTATAATCAAAATGACGCATTGCTTTTACCAAGTTTGCATCTTTTTGGTCGGCCTCAGGAAGCTCCTTAAATCTAGACCATAAATTTTTGGTATTATAGACTTTCATAAAGGTAATAAACTCTTCCTTATATCTTTTTTCGAAGTTGATGAGCAATGTTGATTTTTTCCCAGTGGTATAATCCTTTCCTGCGGCTTGCCAATATAAATGTTCAAAAGCGTGCTCAAAAGGGGTGTTTCTATCGATGGTTTTTCTAAATCTATAATCTATTAAATTGATGAGCTCTGTTGAGGCAAATTCAATTAATCGATATTGAGCACTTTGAAAACCACTGGCAGGAGTAAGGGTGTGTCTAAATTTATTATATTGTTCAACATCCATGCCCTCTCTCATAATATCAAAAGATGTAGTAAGCATATCAAAATAACGACTTATTCGCATTAATTTATCCTCGAAAAACACAACATTTAAGGCTTCTTTTTCAGCTACTTGTTGAATTTCCCAAAGAATCATTTTAAAAATAAGCTCATTAATTTGGTGATAGGCAATAAACACCATTTCGTCTGGAAGCGTAGTCCGTTGAATTTGAAGACTTAATAAGGCATCTGTTTGAATATAATCCCAATAAGTTATGGGTTTACTATGTAATAATCCTTCTAAATGGGTTGCTGTATCTTGATTTATAGCCTTGTATTTCTTCTCAAGTTCTTGTATTATAAAATCGTGATTTGGTTGGTGAGCCATAGTATTATTTAAACTGTATTTCAAATGAGTGTTTCAATCCTTTATACGCCTCCAAATCGGCTCTCAGCGAACCTATCGCTAAATCGGCTTTAATTCGCAAAGGTATCTTATTTTTATCGGCACTGACCCATAAAGTTAAACTTTCTTCCTCTTTAAACACTCTTCCAGCCATAACATAAGGTCTAAATTTTAAACATTTTACTTTGCCAAACTTAGTTCTTATTGTTTCTCGACCTAAAAATTTAAGTTTAAAATTATAATTCTCAGCATCAAAAAACATATTCAAACTAACCTCATCCCCTTCCTTAATATTTTCGGTGTCATAATTATTTCTTAGGTAGTAAAATGCCGAAACCATATCTTGCACCCCAATTTCAGTACTTTTAACAGATTTTCTCTTTTTCTTTATGTTATTAATATATGCTTTCTGATTTTCATGATCAAAATCTATTTCCAACTTCTTGGTGTGTCCTCCTTCATCAATATCTCTAATAAATTTATATGGTAATCCAGAATTTTTATCAAAATAACTTTCGTATCTATCCCTTACTTTAAAAAACCATCCTACAGGGCCTGTTGTTTTTCCTTTCCCCACGACATGATATACCGTTCTGTTATCGAGCATTCCTTCTTTTAATGTCAAGGTAGCTTCTCCTGCTTTCATCCAACCACTATAGCTCATTTTAAATTTGAACCATTCTCCTGATCCGAAGGCAGATTTATCTTGGGCATGTGAAACCTGAATGATAATTAATGCGATTATAAGTAGACTCTTTTTCATTTGTTAATATTTACTGTTTAGGGGTCAGATGTAATTCGTCAAAAATCATATTTGTTGGTATCAATTTATAATTATGACTCATTTCATATTGTAGCTAATTGTATTGTAACTATTATTAGGTTAATTTATTGCTACTATACCCAAATTTACAATTACTGTTCCAAAAATATTAAAACCAAAAAACTCTGTCAAAATTAAGACAGAGTTTTTCTTATTATTTATATTAAAAGTTTGTTAAAGTGTCCCTCTATTCTCTTGTTCTCTTTCAATTGCTTCAAATAACGCCTTAAAATTCCCTTTTCCAAATGATTGAGCTCCTTTACGCTGAATGATTTCAAAAAACATCGTTGGCCTGTCAACTACTGGTTTTGTAAATAACTGTAGTAGATACCCTTCATCATCTCGATCAATTAAAACACCATGCTTTTTAAGTACCTCTATATCTTCATCGATTTCGCCAACGCGCTCTAATAAATCATCATAATAGTTTTCGGGAACGTATAAAAACTCAACGCCTCTATCACGCATTGCCGAAACAGTTTCAATAATATTGTTGGTAGCTAGAGCAATATGCTGTACCCCTGAGCCATTATAGAAATCGATATACTCTTCAATTTGTGATTTTTTCTTCCCATCGGCAGGCTCATTAATTGGAAATTTAATCCGCCCATTACCATTAGACATCACCTTACTCATTAAAGCAGTAAACTCGGTAGAAATATCATTATCATCAAAGGATACAATTTGTGCAAATCCCATAACTTTGGCGTAAAACTCACACCATTTATTCATTTCATTCCAACCCACATTTCCAACCATATGGTCTATATACTTTAAACCTACAGGTTCTGGATTATAATGTGATTCCCATTTTCTATAATTTGGTAAAAAAATACCATTATAATTTTTACGTTCTACAAAAATATGAACGGTCTCCCCGTAGGTATGAATTCCAGAACGCACAACATGTCCATTTTCATCTTCTTCTCGGGTTGGCTCCATGAATGACTTAGCCCCTCTTTTTGTGGTTTCTTTCCAGGATTTAGTCGCATCGTCAACCCAAAGCGCGACCACTTTAACGCCGTCACCATGTTTGTTAATGTGGGCATTAATTACTCCGTCTTCCTCTAAAGATGTGGTTAGAACTAATCGTATTTTATCTTGTTTAAGCACATAAGACACGCGATCAGTCATCCCTGTTTCGAGACCTGCATAGGCCTCCGATTGAAACCCGAAAGCGGTTTTGTAAAAATGAGCCGATTGCTTAGCGTTGCCAACATATAACTCGACATAATCGGTTCCTAACAAAGGCAAAAAATCTTCTGCTTCGCTAAATAATTTTTTTAATGAATATTCTGTATTCTTTAAATCTTTTAAGTTTTTTATTTCTGCTGCCATTATTTGATTTTTAAGATTAATAAATTAACGCCCCATTAGGGGTTAAATAATCCAAGACTTATGATAGTCTTCTACTTGTAATTTTAGTGCCTCAGCTGTTATGGACATTGGTTTAAAAGGATCTATCATCACCGCCAATTCACCAGTTTCCTTTTTACCAACACTACGCTCAATTGCTCCTGGGTGTGGCCCATGAGGCACCCCTCCAGGATGTAAAGTTATTTGTCCTTTTTCAATATTATTCCTACTCATAAAATCGCCATCTACATAGTATAATAATTCCTCTGAATCTACATTACTATGGTGGTATGGGGCAGGAATTGAATTGGGGTGATAATCATACATTCGTGGTACAAAACTACAAACTACAAATCCTGCAGATTCCCAAGTTTGGTGTATTGGTGGTGGCATATGAATACGCCCAGTAATTGGTTCAAAATCATGAATTGAAAATGCATAAGGATAATTAAACCCGTCCCAACCAACAACATCAAAGGGATGGTTTCCATATTTATATTCCCAAAGATTACCTTGCTTTTTAATTTTTACTAGAAATTCGCCTTTTTCGTCATGTGCTTCCAAATCCTGTGGCAATCTCATATCACGCTCGCAAAATGGCGAATGTTCTAAAAGTTGTCCAAAATTATTGCGATAACGTTTTGGGGTGAATATTGGTTGAAACGATTCTATATATAATATTCTATTTTCCTCAGTATCAAAATCAATTTGATAAATAGTGCCTTTAGGGATAATTAAATAATCTCCATATTTAAACGGAATATTACCGTAGTTTGTTCGTAATGTTCCTGAGCCTACATGAATAAACAGCATTTCGTCTGCATCTCCATTTTTATAAAAATAATCTTTAGAAAATGTTTTTGGAGCGGCAAGTCCAATGTGTAAATCGTTGTTTACAAATAAGGTCTTTCTACTGTCCAAAAAGTCATTTTCAGGAGCCAGTGAAAAGCCTTTAAAGCTTAACGCTTTCATATTTTTCTCCACCGCAATTTTAGGCGCTACAGACCCCATGTTTTTAATTTCGGTAACTACTGTTGGTGGATATAAATGGTACAGCAATGATGACATTCCTGAAAACCCAGCAGTTCCAAATAATTCTTCCTGATATAACCCACCTTCAGGGTTCTCAAATGTTGTATGTCTTTTTGGTGGAATAGCACCCAATTTATGATATCGTGGCATTGTTCTTTTATAAGGTTAGTTCGATTTACTTAGACAGTGCTCAGTGTAGGTTACTCTGTAACCAAAAACAGCCACTCTAAGTAATCAAAAATTCAATAATAAGTTTCAAAAAGTTACTTTAAAGATACGATAATGCTCGCTTATTCAGGATTTCTCTTGATAAGATAATGTAGAAATGATAATAAATCTGCCCAGAATGGTTTCATAGTGCCACAAATATCGTGAAAAAAAATTACCATTGCAAAATTCTTAAATTCTGAAAACAATTTGAAACAACCCTAGAAAGTTATTCTCTATTTGAAGCTTAGTATTTTATAAATTTAATCTTCTTTCTTGTAAAGTCATTTAAGCAATTACTTAAAACCAAAATCCCATATTAAAAAACCACTTGCTTTTTCCAGTTTCTGGAGACCAAGAATATTTTGCCTCTACGGGCCCAAAAATTGTCTCAAAAGCATAACCAAGTGCATAACCGCTATAAGTAGGGGCTGTTAACCAATTTCCCGATTCAAATAATTTATCGGCGACATTTGCATAATTTGCACTTAGATTAATATGATGATTTTTTACCAACTCATAATCAAGGTTTAAAGAACTTTTCACAAAACTATCGCCAATAATAGAGACATAGTCATAGCCATAAAATGAAATAAAATTATTTATAAAATTATTCCCATACCCACCAAGGGCAAAACTCATAGAATTGTTAGAATCGTCTCCTACTCTAAAGCCGCCTTCAGATCTAATTTGGATCGAAAACTTATCAGAAAAACTCAGGGCATATCCAATATTAGCCTTGGCAAATGAAAACTGGGCGAAATTATTATTAAAATCGGAAGACGATAAAAACAGATGCATATCACCATCGAATAAAAACCCTTCATTTGGGAAATATTTATTATCATAAGTATCAAATTTCAACTTTCCAAAAACACTGACAAAATCGCTATTCTCATAAGTTGTTTCATCAGTATCGGGATCGACAATATCAATAACTGTCTCGGAAGTAATTTGAAGATTTTTATATTCTACTCCTAGAATTAATGACAGGTCTTTTCTAAATAACGTCTGCAAATAAAACTGATTGGTTATGTCGCTTAATTCAATCTCGATTTTATTTAACCCTGTAGTTATTAATTCACTTTCATCGAGTAGTAACGAGGCACTAATACTTTTATGAAATGCATTATATCTAGATTTCAACCCTATACTCCAGTAAAATCCTTTATCAATATAATAGTCAAAATTGTAACGTATATTATCTCCTAATACAAGATCTAAGGATGCGACATCGTTATTAAATAAAACTCTTTTTTGAGAGACATTTATTAAGGCTGCACTTTTATATAAATCGTCATAATGTAGCCCTAATTTAAGATGCGTTGTGACTTCACTTTCCTTGACATTTGCTACTAAATCATAGCCGTCATCGCTGGGTTTAAATTGATATAAAAAACTATCAAAATTATTAGTTGCCACTAAATTATTTACCCCTTTATTAAATTGATGATAGCTTACTTTCTCTTGTGTTTTGAGTTTGAGTTTTCCCAATACATATGCCCTAGTATAGGTGTCATTACCAATGACTCTAATGTTTTTAATACTAATGCTATCTGTTTCCGGAACCTTAGGAAGGTTTCGTTTTGAGCTGGATTGATTTCGTGCTATTTCTTTTAATTTATCTGCTAATTGTAAAGCAGCTATTCGTCCTCTCTCAACAATTTGCTCCCCATCATTAAATGAAATTACTGAAAATCCTTTTATATCTGGTTTAATATAAACGTCTGTTTTTTTAGACTTTACTTTCATATCCCTAATTGTTCTATAATTATTGATTTGAAGTAGTATCTCTGGCGCCGATTTCAGCGCTTCCTTTTTTGCTAAATCATCTTGAACATCAACCCCAATGATAACATCCATCCCTTTGGCTTTTAACTCATCAATGGGGTAATTATTGGCTACACCTCCATCAATTAAGGTTTGGCTGTCAATTATTACAGGCTGAAATAAGGTAGGAAAGGCACCGCTTGCAGCAACGGCTTGTGGCAAACTTCCTTTATCTAAAACAACCGGAGCGCCTGTTTCTACATCGGTAGCAATACAAAAGAATGGTATTGGTAACTGTTCAAAATTAGTTACACCACTAACGTGAAGCGTTAATTTTGATAGTAAATTAAACACGTTTTGCCCTCTAGAAAGCGCCGATGGTAATTGAATTTTAAAATCATTAAACGGGATAAAAATAGCATACTTCTCAGAATTCTCACGCTCATAGAAGGTTTTAGATGCTCTGGGCAAATTGTCACTAATAATATCATCAAAATTGACATTACTAAAAATGGAGTCCAACTCTTTTCCCGAGTAACCTGAGGCATAAAGTGACCCGATAACAGCACCCATACTTGTACCGGCTATATAATCTATTTTCACACCTAAGCTATCCAACACTTTTAAAGCTCCAATATGAGCCAATCCTTTTGCACCACCACCGCTTAACACTAATCCTACTTTAAGTTTCTCAGTAGGTTGTTGTTGAGCTTGACTTGTAAATACAAGAAAAAAGACTAAAAACGACAGAATTCCTTTCACCTAATTTTTATTATAATAATTATAAATTCGTTGTGCTCTAGACGCCCCAATAACAACTTCAAGTTCATCCAATTTTGCATAAGATACACGCTTTGCAGATTTAAAATGTTTTAACAAATCAACAATTGTTTTATCTCCTATTCCCGGAATGGTTTCTAACTCTGTATTTAACGCAGATTTACTACGTTTATTTCTATGGTGCTCGATCCCAAAACGATGTGCTTCATTTCGTAATTGTTGAATTATTTTAAGGGTTTCACTTTTCTTATCCAAATATAACGGAATTGGATCGTTTGGATAGAATAATTCTTCCAAACGTTTTGCGATACCTATAATAGCAATTGTCCCTCTTAAATTAAGTGCATCCAAACTTTTTAAAGCCGCCGATAATTGTCCTTTTCCCCCATCAATTATAATTAATTCCGGCAAGGGTTGACCTTCATCCTGTAACCGTTTATAACGCCTGTATACAACTTCTGTCATGGATGCATAATCGTCTGGGCCTTCAACTGTTTTTATATTAAAATGACGATATTCTTTTTTACTGGGTTTACCATTTTTAAATACAACACAAGCCGCAACAGGATGCGTCCCTTGAATATTAGAATTATCAAAACATTCAATATGTCTTGGCTCTTTAGAAAGCCGTAAGTCGGCTTTCATTTGTGTCATAATACGATTCACATGCCTATCTGGATCTGTGATTTTAACTTGCTTTAATTGTTCTAATCTATAATACTTGGCATTACGAACAGACAATTCCAAAATGTGTTTTTTATCACCCAATTTAGGAACGGTTACTTTTATACCTTCTCCTAAATCTACTTTAAAAGGCACATAAATTTCTTTAGACATAGAATTGAAACGCTGTCTAATTTCGGTCATTGCTAAAACTAATAATTGAAGGTCTGTTTCTTGTAATTTTTTCTTTATTTCTAAGGTATGTGATCTAATAATTGATCCATAAGATATTTGCAAAAAGTTAATGTAGGCATAGCTTTCATCGCTAATAATTGAAAACACATCCACATTGCTTATCTTAGGATTGACAATGGTAGATCTTGCCTGATAGTTCTCCAAAACAGCAACTTTTTCTTTCACTTTTTGAGCATCTTCAAAAAGCATCTCAGCAGCAAGGGCTTTCATTTGATCTTTAAATTGCGATAGCGAATCTTTAAAATTGCCTTTTAAAATTTCCCGAATTGCTTTAATTCCAATATCGTATTCGGCCTCAGTTTCAAATCCTTCACATGCGCCTTTACAGTTTCCTAAATGATATTCTAAACATACTTTATATTTTCCAGACTCAATTTTTTCAGGAGACAAATCATATTTACAAGTTCGCAATGGATACAATCCCTTTATTAAATCCAATAAGGTATGTACCGTTCTACCGCTGGTATATGGCCCAAAATATTCTGATCCATCTTTTATTAATCTTCGGGTTTGAAATACTCTGGGAAACCGTTCTTTTTTTATACAAATCCAGGGATAAGATTTATCATCTTTAAGCAGTACATTATATCTAGGTTGATACTTTTTAATCAAATTATTCTCAAGCAACAGCGCATCTGTTTCAGTTGCCACAACAATATGCTTTATACTCACAATTTTTTTAACGAGCACCCTAGTTTTACCATCTTCATGAGTCTTTGTGAAATAAGAACTGACTCGTTTTTTTAAATTTTTAGCCTTACCAACATAAATAATGACGTCGTTAACATCAAAGTATTGATAGACCCCAGGGGAACTAGGAAGCGTTTTCAACTGTATTTCTAAGGTGGATTTGCTCATTACTCAAAGGTATATTAATTCCTATTATTGTAAAAATTCGTTTGCCTTTTTTAGTATATTGCATTTCAATTGAAATTGGAAGCGAACTAAAAGGCCATAAGTTCTTAAAGTTGACTTATTTATAAATACAATATAAAACTAAACTTTAGGCACTTTTAACTTAATGCCTTTTAAGCACTCATAGCTAATGAACATTGTTATTCTTTCTCGAAATGAAAATCTATATTCTACAAAACGACTTATTGAAGAAGCTGAAAAGCGCAATCATTTTGTAGAGATTATTGATCCTTTAAAATGTGATTTAATTATTGAAAAGGAAAAGCCAACAATTTATTATGAAAACCGATACTTAGATTATGTTGATGCCATTATACCAAGAATTGGTGCATCTGTAACTTTTTTTGGTTGTGCTGTTGTTCGTCAATTTGAAATGATGAATGTGTTTACCACTGTTTCATCTGATGCCATTATTCGCTCAAGAGATAAATTGAGATGCTTTCAGCATTTGTCAAAATCAGGGGTAGGTATGCCTAAAACGGTTTTTACCAATTATTCTAGAGATGTTGTTGAAGTATTAGAACATGTTGGTGGAACACCTGTAATTATAAAACTATTAGAAGGTACACAAGGTATTGGGGTTGTATTAGCCGAAACTAAAAACGCAGCGGAGTCGGTACTTGAAGCCTTCAATGGACTTGAAGCAAGAGTTATTGTACAAGAATATATAGAGGAAGCAAACGGCGCCGATTTAAGGGCCCTTATTGTGGATGGAGAAGTAGTAGGTGCCATGAAGCGCCAAGGGAAAGAAGGTGAATTTCGTTCAAATTTGCATCGTGGCGGAACTGCTAATTATATTAAACTGAGTTCAGATGAATTAAAGTTAGCAATAAAAGCTGCACAAGCCTTAAAATTACCAGTTTGTGGGGTAGATATGTTGACTTCCAAGAGAGGTCCATTAATTCTAGAAGTAAACTCAACCCCTGGTTTGGAAGGTATAGAAATTGCTACTAAAAAAAATATTGGGCGTGCTATAATTACATTTATTGAAAGAAATCATAGTAACTAGCCTAATTATTGTTTTTTTAAGTTTCCAAAGATTAATTTTGCCCACTGTAGAATCAACAATGAAATTGAAATTATGACAAGCCCTAAAAGCGATATACTACACATACTTGGAGAGTCAATTCCTCTTGGGGAAAGCCGGGAAATAAATTTTAATGTCGCTAAATTACACACCACAACAAGTGTTGAAGTTCCTGTAATCATTGAGCGTTCAAAAAAACACGGCCCTACTATTTTAATCTGTGCTGGAATACATGGAGATGAAGTAAACGGTGTAGAAATTGTACGTCAAATAATTGCAAAAGAGATTAACAAACCTAAACGAGGTACTATAATTTGTATTCCTGTGATTAATATTTTCGGTTTTTTACATATGGATCGAGAGTTTCCTGATGGTCGTGATTTAAACCGAATGTTTCCAGGAACAAAATCAGGATCATTAGCAAGCCGCGTTGCCTATAAGTTAATTCATGAAATAGTCCCTCAGGTAGATTTAATTATGGATTTTCACACTGGTGGCTCGGATCGATTTAATGCTGCACAAATTAGAATAGTACCAAATGATTCTGCGCTTGAAGAATTATCGGAAGTTTTTGGAGCTCCTTTTGTGCTCTATTCCAAAAATTTAAATAAATCATTTAGAAACACTTGTTATAAACTGGGAATACCCATGTTGCTTTTTGAAGGTGGAAAATCATTTAATTTTGACACCAATATCACCAATACAGGTGTTAATGGCGTTAAACGTGTGCTAAATCATTTAGACATGTTACATGCTAGGTTTAAAATATCAAAACCAAAAAAAGGATGTATTTTCATTTCCGAAAGTAAATGGATTAGAGCTAAATATTCTGGAATGTTTAGAGCTTCGGCACAAATTAACAAAGCTGTTAATAAGGGCGATATAATTGGACATATTACAGATCCTTTTGGGAAATTTCATCATTTTGTGAAAGCAGAAAATTCGGGTTATATCTTCAATGTAAACGAAGCTCCTATAGTCTATAAAGGAGATGCTTTGTTTCACATTTCAACACAATTAATTACATGATGAAAGCAAATCTTAGAACCAAATACAAAGCCTTACGAAGTGATTTATCAATTGATACCATTGAAACACATAGCTTAGACATCGCCAATAAATTGTTAGACTTAGACATTTGGAACAAATCTTATTATCATCTATTTCTGAGTATTATTGACCATAAAGAAATTCAAACAGAATATTTACTACATATACTTCATGCCAAAGACAAGGATATCATAATATCTAAATCTAATTTTAAGACTCAGGAATTAACCAATTACTTGTTAACTGATAACACTATAATAATAAAAAATAGCTGGGGTATCCCTGAACCAATAGATGGTATTGAGGTCAATAACTCTAAAATAGACGTTGTTTTTGTGCCTTTACTTGCCTTTGATAAACAAGGTCACCGCGTTGGTTATGGCAAAGGTTTTTACGATAATTTTTTAAGTGCTTGTAACCCAGAAACTATCAAAATTGGACTCTCCTTTTTTGAAGCTGAAACCTGTATTGAAGGGATTATTGAAAGTGATGTGCCTTTAGATTATTGCGTTACCCCAAAAACTATTTATAAGTTTTAACACCCTATTTATCGCAATTCTCACAATACACCCCTCTTAAATACTCATCTTCCAACAACTGAAAAGTTACGCCTCCATTTTCAACCGAATTATAGAGCTTACAAAACCGCTCTTTATTCATGTTAATCGCATTTAACATTATCGTTCTATAGTTAGATTTTTGAGTGAGTTCTTTATCAATTAAAGTAAGATTTAAATAATAAAATAATAGATCTTCATCAGTATCAATCATACTTACTTTATTTTCCAAAAGTTTAATAGACATCTTTATGTTGGCATAGAAACTAAAAAATTGAGAAAGGCTCAAATAGTCATAATCAGACAGTGGAAAGTTTTTATAATTATTATTGATATAAACCACAGATCTATCTTTGTTTTTATAATCTCTTTTTCTCATTAAATTTTCGGCTTTTACAATATGAAAATTTACCATCATTCTTGCAATAAGCTTTTGATCTATACTATAGTTCGATAATGCGTTAATTTCATTATTAAACTTGTTTTCGTCAACTTCAATGAATTTATAACGCCATAACTTAAATTTTACAGCAATTATATTATATTTTACTTCTCCATTCGTAGGGTCTAATTTCAGTAACTCTTGTAACTCCTCGTAAACAATCATTGATTGCCTCACATCCCTCATGAACTTATAAGCAGAATTTTTATTGAATATTTTGACAAATTTAGATTGATTGGGGATTGTCATTTTCCTTAAAAAATCTGGAGAAATTTCTTGGGCATTCATTCTCTCAAAAATGGAGTTTTGCAAAATTATAGCCTCGCTAAGCTTTTCCTGTTTTATTGCCGTATTAAAAAGCATCAACAAATCATCTGCTGATTTACTTTTGTATTTATCTTTTTTTTCTAATTCCAAAGTAATTACTGCTTTCCTATGATTTTTTAAAAACGGTTCCATCTCTTTAGAAAATGACCCAACCAATTTACTTTTAAGATCGGCTTTACTTAAGTTTTTTAAATTCTCATATTTTGTTTCAGAAATATCCTTTAAAAATTCAACCCAATTTTCCGAAGAAAAGATTTCAGTAATAATTGTTGGCTTTTGAAAGGTTTGTAATGCCTTTGCAATACTATTTGCACGTTGTTCTTGTAATTCTATATTGCGTTGCAAACTTCCTTCAATTGATGAATATGCTCTAATGGTAATTTTTTTAATATTAAAATCTGTAAGACGTAATGAATCGTACATTGGTTTTATATCTTCCGGAGAATACTCAGATATGTTTTTTTCAAATGGAATTATAAACTTTAGCGCCTTATGCTTTAAAACAAATCCTTCTTTTCGATCTGGCTTTATTTGTTTGGTGCTGTACGTTAAAGTATCTAAATACATTCCCATATCAAGCAAATCCCACGGATAAGATTCTAAATCATAAATTACATAATACCGACAGAGGGTTTTATTATTTAAAAATAAGATATTATACTCCAGTTCTTTATTCAAGTAAGTATCGGTTATACGCCCCACATGCACTCTATAACTATTTTCTCCCGTCTTGCGTAATCCTTTTTTTAATCCTTGGGCATATATAGGTTTTAGTAACTTCCCTCTAATTTGCGAATTATCAATAGTTTCAAGTTCACAATCATACCTGTCCTTAGCGACAACATCAATGGCAATACCATCACCATTATTTTTAAAAAGCTTATTAAACCATGATTTGTCGTTTACTTCAAAATAGAGATTATTCCTTTCTCTACTAATAGAAAACTTTACTTCTTTTGGTTTTTGTTTAAATACTTGAAAACAATTTTGACATTGCTGATTACGTTCTGCATCTGTTTTAGGGAACACAATTCCAAAATGATTTTGACTGTGAACAGATTGAAATGTAAAAAACAATAAAAACAAGAAGATGGTGAGGGGTGATTTCATTTATTAAAATATTATAGATTTGACATAAATATCCTACAATATAATGCTTTTTTTAAAATCAGTTGGATTACACGGCCATCGTGTATCTTCATAAAAAATTCGCGAGAATTAAACTATCGGAGAATTTTGTGTTTCTATCTTTGAAGATTTTGGAAATGCCTTTTTATTAAAAACCAAAAGGAGACCAACACCTGTACTTATTGCCATGTCTGCAATATTAAAAACAGGCTCAAAAAAAGCAAATGCCTCACCTCCCCAAAACGGCATCCATTCAGGGAATACGCCATTCCATAAAGGAAAATGTAACATATCTACCACCTTTCCATGAAACAAAGTCCCATATGCGTCTTCTGACATAAAACTAGCCACTTGACCATAACTATCATTAAATATTACCCCATATAAAACAGAGTCGATAATGTTTCCCAATGCACCTGCAAAAATTAAAGACACCGCCCATGTTAGTAATCGAGATCCTTTTTGCTTAATTGAAGTTATCAACCAGTACCCTATTCCAACAATAGCGACTAATCTAAAAGAGGTTAAAATAACCTTTCCCGTTCTATCAGACATAAAGGGCAAAAAATCACTGAGTTTTGCTCCCCAAGCCATGCCATTATTTTCAACAAATAATATTTTAAACCAGTTAAAGACGGCGACATCTTCACCAAGCATAAAATGTGTTTTTACATAGATCTTTGAGATTTGATCTACTAGTAAAATAAGAATGATGATAATTGAGGCTTTTTTTAATGACATGCCGAACGATTAATTTTGGTAAAAATAGAAATATTTTCCTGCCTTGATAGAAAAGGACAAAAAAAAACGCCTCATTTAATGAGGCGTTTTAATTTTACACTGTGCAATTTATTTTTGCATGTTTTTAGCTTCAATACTCAATGTAGCGTGAGGTACTAATTTTAGGCGATCCTTATTTATAAGTTTCCCTAAAGTACGACAGACACCATAAGTTTTATTTTCTATACGAATAAGTGCATTTTTTAAATCACGGATAAATTTTTCTTGACGAATTGCCAATTGTGAATTCGATTCCTTACTCATTACAGCACTTCCTTCGTCAAAAGCTTTAAATGTAGGCGACGTATCTTCAGTACCATTATTATGATCATTCATATATGCGCTTTTAATAAGCTCTAAATCGTGTTGGGCCTTTTCTATTTTTTCAAGTATCAGCACTTTAAATTCGGCTAAGTCTGCATCAGAGTATCTAGTGTTTTTATCTACTGCCATAATCTTAATGTTTTTGTATAGACAATTTTGTGTTAATCTCATCAAAAGTAATGTCTATACCATTATTTACTTTATCTGTAATTTCAAGTTTTTCAGTTAGTGTTTCAGTTTTTATATACTCCATATTGTTATTAACTGCACTAACAATATTGCTGTCATTTTGAATGAAGACATCAATTCTGTCTGTGACATCAAAACCAGAATCTTTACGTAAATTTTGAATGCGATTAACGAGCTCTCTCGCAATTCCTTCTCTTCGTAAATCTTCAGTGATGGTAACATCTAGAGCGACGGTTAAAGCCCCGTCATTTGCCACTAACCACCCTTCGATATCTTGAGAAATAATTTCTACATCTTCAAGTCCTAAAGTAATACTTTTTCCATTAATATCTAGGGCTAAAGTTCCACTTTGTTCTATTTTTTTTATGTCCTCTGAACTGAATGAATTTATTGCACTGGCAATCACTTTCATGTCCTTTCCAAAACGTGGGCCTAAAGTTTTAAAATTAGGCTTGATCTGCTTTACTAAAATATCTGAAGCATCCTCCAGAAGTTCTACTTCCTTCACATTTACTTCGTGCATAATAAGATTTGAAACTGCTAATATCTCCTCTTTTTGAGATGCACTATCAACAGGAATCATGATTTTTTGTAAAGGTTGTCTAACTTTTATCTTTTCCCTAGCTCTTAACGACAATACCAGCGAAGATATTGTTTGTGCATTCTCCATTTTTCGTTCCAGCCCTTTATCTATATATGCACTATCATATTCAGGAAATTTAGCTAAATGTACACTTTCAAAATTTTCTTTTTGTGTAACATTTGTTAAATCTTTATAAAGTCTATCCATATAAAAAGGCGCAATAGGTGCTCCTAATTTTGAAATGGTCAATAAACAAGTATACAAGGTTTGATAAGCCGAAATTTTATCCAATTGATAATCACCTTTCCAAAATCTCCTTCTGCTTAATCGTACAAACCAGTTACTTAGGTATTCCTGAGTAAATTCAGAAATCACTCTAGCTGCCTTTGTTGGCTCATAATCGGCATAAAAAGCATCGACTTTTTTTATTAGAGTATGTAACTCTGATAAAATCCAACGGTCAATTTCTGGTCGTTCACTTAAAAGAATATCGGCTTCGCTATAACTAAATTTATCAATATTTGCATATAGTGTAAAAAACGAATAGGTATTGTAAAGTGTTCCAAAAAATTTACGTTTCACCTCTTCAATGCCATCTACATCAAATTTTAAATTGTCCCAAGGATTAGCATTACTAATCATATACCATCGTGTGGCATCTGCACCGTACTTACTAAGTGTCTCAAAAGGATCTGTTGCATTTCCAAGACGCTTAGACATTTTTTGTCCGTTCTTGTCTAAAACTAATCCATTAGACACTACATTTTTATAAGCAACCGAATCAAAAACCATAGTGGCTATTGCATGAAGAGTATAAAACCATCCTCGCGTTTGATCTACACCTTCTGCTATAAAATCGGCTGGATATGATTTCTTCTCGTCAATTAATTCTTTGTTTTCAAATGGGTAATGCCATTGTGCATATGGCATACTTCCAGAGTCAAACCAAACATCAATCAAATCACTTTCACGCTGCATTGGCTGACCTGAAGGCGAAACAAGAACAATTTTATCTACAATGTTTTTATGTAAATCAATAGTAGCATAGTTTGCTTCTGAATTATTTCCAACTTCAAATTCGGCAAATATATCTGCTTCTAGAACTCCCGCTGAAACGGCCTTTGCCATTTCTGCTTTTAATTCTTCAACAGAGCCAATACAAACTTCTTCTTTACCGTCCTCAGTTCTCCAAATTGGCAAGGGAATCCCCCAATATCTAGACCTTGATAAATTCCAATCATTTGCATTAGCTAACCAGTTACCAAAACGTCCTTCTCCAGTTGATTTTGGCTTCCAGTTTATCGTATTATTCAAGGTGAACATTTTGTCCTTAACATCCGTTACCTTAATAAACCAAGAGTCTAATGGGTAATATAAAATTGGTTTATCTGTACGCCAACAATTTGGATAACTATGCTTATATTTTTCAACCTTAAAGGCTTTATTTTCTTCTTTCAATATAATGGCAAGCTCAACATCTACAGATCGCTCTGGAGCTTCGCCATCATTATAATATTCGTTTTTCACATACTTACCAGCAAACGTTCCCATTTCTGGACGAAAGCGTCCTTGCAAGTCAACTAATGGCACCAAATTCCCATTGTCATCTTTCACTAACATTGGCGGTATTTCAGGCTTAGCTTGTTTTGCAACCATAGCATCATCTGCACCAAAGGTTGGTGCTGTATGTACAATTCCTGTACCGTCTTCAGTAGTTACAAAGTCTCCAGAAATAACTCTAAAGGCATCCTCCGGGTTATCGTTTGGCAAAGCATATTGTAAAAGTTGCTCATATTTTATCCCAACCAAATCAGTCCCTTTAAACTCCTTTATAATATGGAATGGGATCTTTTTATCTCCAGATTTGTAGGTCAACAACTCTGATTTCTCTTCTACCTGATTAAATTTTCCAGAAAATTGATAACTGACCAATTTCTTAGCAAGTACCACTTTTATAGGCTCGAATGTATATTGATTAAATGTCTCGACTAATACATAATCGATTTTAGGTCCAACAGTTAAGGCCGTGTTACTTGGCAAGGTCCATGGTGTAGTAGTCCAAGCGAGAAAGTGAACAATCCCTTCATTTTGCAAAAAATCTGGAAGAGAGTTTTCTATGGCTTTAAACTGAGCTACCGCAGTTGTATCTGTTACATCTTGATATGTCCCAGGTTGGTTCAACTCATGTGAACTTAAACCAGTTCCTGCTTTTGGTGAATACGGCTGAATAGTATAGCCTTTATACATCAAGTTTTTGGTGTAGATTTGCTTTAATAACCACCAAACACTTTCCATATATTTAGGCTCGTAAGTAATATATGGGTCGTCCATATCTACCCAATATCCCATTTTTTGAGTAAGGTCATTCCAAACATCGGTATAGCGCATTACTGCCGTTCTGCAGGCCGCATTATAATCTTCTACAGATATTGATTTACCAATATCTTCTTTGGTAATACCTAATTCTTTTTCTACTCCAAGTTCAATTGGTAATCCATGAGTATCCCAGCCTGCTTTTCGCTTTACTTGGAATCCTTTCATGGTTTTATAACGTGGAAAAATATCTTTTATAGCTCGAGCCAAAACGTGGTGAACTCCTGGTAAACCATTGGCTGATGGCGGGCCTTCAAAAAACACAAATGGTGTATTTCCTTCTCTTGTAGTTACACTTTTCTCAAAGATGTTATTTGCGTCCCAGTCTCGGCCAACTTCATCGGCCACTTTTGCTAAGTTAAGTCCCTTATATTCAGGAAATGTCGTGCTCATTTTCTATCATTTCATCTGTTAATACTCTCGTCTTATCAGGTCAGATGTCATAAGTACTACCTCGATTTATGATAACCATCAAACTATTAAGGTTTTGACTTATTTCTAATAAGATTGCGAAATTAAGGAATTATTGTTAAACAGCTTGGTTTATACATAAAAAACCAATTGAAGAACTTAGAAAACTATGATTATTCCAGGAATGATAAAACCCTCTTTATTTGAATTAATATTGTACTTTAAAATTCACCTTCAATGGCAGCAATGAAAAACCTATTTTAAAGGCAGTAAAATTTAGGACAAATAATTGTAATTTTGATTTGTGGCCTATAAATATTGAGGATCGATAAAAAGTGTAAATTAATGACGTTTTTTAGAAATGTCTTAAAATTGAGGTTATGAATATGCTTGAACTCTACTCCATTTTTCATCAAAATCAAGATAAAACCATATAAATCTTTTGTGCTTTATAGTATCTATGACCTCTTTAACTTTAAGATAATCAATCTCGCAGGAATTGATGTACCAATGCAGCTCTTTTAATCCTTGCTTTTCTAATTCTACAACTTGCTTTATTTTACAATACTTGCTTAGCGTTTGTTTAATATTAGACTTAATCTCGCTTTGTAGTAATTTTTCTTGCATCACGTTATATGCACTTGAAAATAAAAACCTGGATTCAATAATAATTTTTAAATGCCATGGATATAGTTTTTTATTTTGATCATTATCTAGCCCTTCGTTATATTTTAAACTAATAACATCATTAAATATTGCTGCCTTTCGAGTTCTAAAATTACTTTGATATTTTTTAATTGTAGTAGTCATAATAGTTTTTTTTAATTTAATCAAATGTCAAAAATAAATTAGCTTACCCCTTGACTGTATGGGGTTTGTAGTTTGTTTTTATTGAAAAAACGCAAAATGAAGTATATATGTAGTGCTTTTTTCATATCTTATATCTCTCCATAATCTGCATTTAAACAGAATTAGGACAGATGAATAAGCACAAAATCATTTTGAGTTTCTTGTTTTATTTTACAACTTTTAATGTGATCTCTTATTCTCAAAATAGAGAACCTACCATTGAAGAAAAAATTACAGCTGCCTTCGATGAATATGAAAAAACTGATAAGGTTATAAAAACAATAGAGACCCTGTTTTTTATAGACCACAATAATCTGGAATTTAAGAATCTTTGTCTTAAGGCCAAGGTTGGTTTTTTAAGAGCGCTAAAAGCAAGATTTTATTCTAAGTTTGAAAGTGCTAGAGAATATGCAAATGAAGCATTGATACTCTCATCTAATTGCCAAAATCAATTTATAAAAGGTTGGACACACATTCTTCTAGGAGAAACTCAAGTACTTGACAAAAAACTGGACAATAGGTTCTTACTTTCAATTGAAAATTTTAAAAAAGCGATTTTCATTTTTGAAGAAAGTAAAAAGAAACCATCTTTAAGTTATACTATAGACGCGAATTATGATTTATCCTTCAGTTATTTTGCCATTAAAAATTGGGAGGCATCCTTACAAAGTGGGCTTAAATGTGTAAAAACAATAGATGCGTTCCAAATAAAACTCAATAGATTAAAATACATATATTCTAAAATGGCCTTAGCTCACATTAAGTTAAAAAATCATAAAGAAGCTGAACTATATATAGAAAAGGCATCATTTCAAACCCCTAAAGGATACAATAATGCACGTTCAATGATAAACATGGCTTCCGCTGAACTATATAAAAGCAAAGGAGATTTTAAAAGCGCTTATTTGTATATGAGAATTTCAGATTCCCTATATAAAAGATACATAAACTACACTATAGACGGAATAAAAGAATCTGTAAATCACGAATATGAATTAAATGAACAGCTTGTTGCAAGTAAAATACAAAGACAAAAAGAACAAAAATTCCTTATGTTTTTAAGTGGGGCTTTTTTAGTTTTTAGTTTACTGTATGTGCTTAAGTTTTTTAAACTATCCAGAAAATTAAGAAATAAGGTAAGTGAGATACGAGTATTGAATAATAAAGTTCAAAATTCACTAATCAATATAAAAAGCTCTAATTTAAGTTTAGAACAAAAAAATGAAAAAATAGAACAGCTACTTAATTTAAATGAAAGAACATTGTTTTCTAAAACATTAAAAATATCTACCTATAACGACAGTATCACAAAAGTTAGAAATGAGATTAGTAAATTAATTGAATCTGATTCAGACATAAAAAAGAATCAACTTCACCACATAGAGAAATCATTGTTTTCTATTGTTTCAGACGACGAATTATGGGAAGATTTTAAAATTCAATTTGAAAAAATTAAACCTGCCTTTTTCAAAAATCTAAAACAAAAACACCCTAGCCTATCCGTAAATGATCTCAAGCATTGTTCGTATATAATTTCTAAATTAAACACAAAGGATGTCGCCAATTTAATAAGTGTTTCACCAAGAAGTGTTGAGACCACAAGGTATCGAATTAAGAAAAAGCTAGATTTAGACAAGGAAATAAATTTATATGATTTTCTTCAAAACTTATAACTTCATCAAAAATGCGAATATTCTTTAAGTAATGATTTGAATAGAATCCTATGCTAAAAATATTTAGCATAACATATATTTTGATTATAACCTCAACTCTTATTAAACCACAAAACCAATCAAATCTTCAATTTTAGAGATCAATTGTATCTTTATCGTGGTGTTTTTTAATGAAATTTTATTGTATTTAGACACAAAAATGGTAGAGAACCCCAATTTTTCCGCTTCCATGATACGTTGCTCTACACGCTGTACAGGTCGAATTTCTCCAGAGAGTCCAACTTCGGCAGCGAAGCAAAAATCTCGTTGTAAAGCCACATCTTCATTTGAGGATAAAATAGCTGCAACAACGGCTAAGTCTATTGCTGGATCATCAACTGTGATCCCTCCTGTAATATTTAAAAACACATCTTTGGCTCCTAGACGAAAGCCTGCCCGCTTTTCTAACACGGCCAATAACATATTTAAACGCTTCGCATTAAATCCTGTAGCGCTACGTTGAGGCGTGCCATAAACCGCTGTACTTACCAATGCTTGAACCTCTATCATAAGTGGCCGTATACCTTCTAAGGTAGATGCAATAGCATTCCCACTAAGATCCTCGTCTTTTTTAGAAATTAAAATTTCAGAAGGATTCGACACTTCTCGAAGCCCAGACCCCTGCATTTCATATATTCCCAATTCATTTGTCGATCCAAATCTATTTTTACTAGCTCTTAAAATTCTAAACACGTGATTTCGATCGCCTTCAAATTGTAAAACCGTATCTACCATATGCTCCAAAATTTTTGGCCCTGCAATATTCCCGTCTTTAGTAATATGTCCAATAAGCAATACTGGAGTAGCCGTTTCCTTTGCAAATTTAATGAGCTCTGTTGTACATTCCTTAATTTGAGAAATACTTCCAGAAGAGGACTCAATATAATCACTATGCAAGGTTTGAATAGAATCAATTATAACAATCTCTGGCTCTAGAGCTTCAATTTGTTTAAATATATTTTGTGTTTTGGTTTCAGTTAAAATGTAACAATTATCATTATCAGGGCTAATTCGCTCTGCGCGCATTTTTATTTGTTTTTGGCTTTCCTCCCCAGAAACATAAAGTGTTTTATAAGGAAGCTTTAAAGAAATTTGAAGTAGCAAAGTACTTTTACCAATTCCAGGTTCACCACCTAAAAGTGTTAATGATCCAGGGACAATACCACCACCAAGTACACGATTAAATTCGTTATCAAACGTATTCATCCGAGCTTCCTTTGAAGCATCAATTTCTTTGATTTTTAAAGGCTTTGAAATTCTTTTAGAATTATGCGATGAAGGCAATTTCCAATTACTCTTTTCTTCTTTTTGTACAACTTCTTCAACAATCGTATTCCAAGCTTTGCAAGCCGAGCACTGTCCTTGCCATTTGGCATATTGACTGCCGCAGCTTTGGCAAAAAAAGGTGGTTTTTACTTTAGCCATTTACAAACAAAATTTAATATGGTACATATTTTAATTGTATTGTTTTAATTTGAGATTTGATATGAGCAAGATAATCAATTACACCAAAAAACTAAAGTAATTGATTAAGATGGGTTGGTGCCCTTGTCAATAGCCTTTCTATTATAAATTGGTAAATAAATTAAGGATATCCCTCCTAAAATTATGATCATTAAAGTTTGTGAGGACCACATTATCCATCCAAAAGCTATACTTGGATCCTTTGCGATACCAAATATAGAAAATGCTGCATATACGGCAAGAGGATATGATCCTACACCTCCATTAGTTGCTGCAATACTAAAACTAGCAGATATAAATCCGACTAAAATAGCAGAAAAAGGAATATCAATAAATTCACTCATAGCAAATGAGGTAACATAGAACATAAGCACATACATGACCCAAATAAAAACAGTATGAAAAATGAAGGCCCATTTTTGTTTCATTTTAAAAATGGTCAAAATCCCTTCTAATAACCCACCAAGGAATGATCTAAGTTTAATTGTAAATTTAGACCTACTCTTTTTTATATATATAAAAAGCACCACAACAAGAACCAATAATATTGCGCCTCCAAAAATGATTTTTGTTAAATTAAATTTTTCAAGAAGAAATTGATAAATAAAATCAAATTCCAAAAAAAGTGTAACCACTACAATCACAAACATCATTATTAAATCAGCAACGCGTTCAGCAACAATAGTTCCAAAGCATTTCTCAAATGGCACACCCTCATAATTAGTTATTATGGTTGCTCGAGTAACTTCTCCAGCCCTTGGAATTGTATAATTTACCAAATATGCCGCAAATACTGCCATCAAACTATTTGAAAACCCAAGCCTATAACCTAATGGTTTGATCATAAATCTCCAACGGTATGCTCTGGACATATGGCTTAAGAGACCAAAAAATAAACCTAATGAAATCCATGCGTAGTCTGCGTTTTTGAAATGAGTCACTAAAACTTCAATCGAAATCTCAGACAAAGAATACCAAACCAAAACCACCCCCAATAATAATGGAAGTGTTATCTTCAGGATTGATTTTACTTGCTTGTTCAATAATTTACTTTAACAAATTTGTTTTCTCGTCTGGAAACACCAAAGCAGGTTTAAATACTTTTGCTTCTTCAATATTCATAAACGCATAAGTAATTAATATAAGTGTATCTCCAACAGAAACTTTTCTTGCAGCAGCACCGTTTAAGGTTATTTCACCACTATTTCTTGGTCCAGGAATAACGTAAGTTTCCAATCGCTCACCATTATCATTATTAACAATTTGAACTTTTTCTCCTTGAATAATATTTGAGGCTTCCATTAAGTCCTCATCAATAGTAATACTACCAATATAATTTAAGTCTGCACCAGTAACTTTTACACGGTGTATTTTTGATTTTACTACTTGAATTTGCATAGGGCAAAGGTAATTAATTTAGTGCTAAATTATCTATTAATCTAATCTCTCCTGCGTAAACAGCGATAAATGCACGGTACTTTTTTTTGTTTGATTTTCTACCAGCAGGCTTTAAGGTTTCAGTTTCTGCAATGCTAAAATATTCTAAATTTAATATCTTATTCTTTGCAAATTCTCTAGTCACCCATTCCGAAACTTTGTTCGCACTTTTTGTGCCAAATTTACTTTTGGCAGTTTGTAATGTTTTATAAATAAATGGTGCTTCTTGTCTATATTGGAGAGATAGCCTTTCATTACGAGAACTCATTGCTAAACCATTTGAATCTCTATAAATCTCACAACCAACAACAATTACTGGTAGTTGGTGCTTCACTACTAATTTTTTAATAATCTGTAATTGTTGAAAATCCTTTTCTCCAAAATAGGCTTTATTTGGTTTTACAATTTCAAAAAAGCGTTTTACAATAGTTCCTACTCCGTCAAAATGTCCGTTACGAAATCGACCTTCCATTTCAAATTCAAGACCATCAAAATCAAACTTTGATGCCAGTACATCATTTCCATAGATATCTTCTACAGAAGGCGTATATACCAAAATTTTATCAGTAGAAACGATCTTAAGCAATTCAATATCACGCGCTATAGTCCTTGGGTATTTTGCTAGGTCATCGGTATTGTCAAACTGAGTTGGGTTAACAAAAATACTAACAACAACAATATCGTTTTCTTTAAGTCCCCTCTTAATGAGAGACAAATGACCAACATGTAAAGCACCCATTGTGGGTACTAATCCAATCGTAATATTGTCCGATTTTAACAACTTAATAGCGTAATCTATTTCGGTCTTTGTTTTGAATACTTTCACTTTAGTAAAAAATTAACAGCGTGCAAACTTAATATATTACGATTAATCTGCATAATTTTTGTAATTTTGCGTGATTTTTATTCTAAAATTAAAGCCTTAAGGTTTATGAAAGAGAAGAGAATATTGTATGTATCATCTGAAGTAGTCCCTTATTTACCGGAAACTGAAATTTCTTCAATGTCATTTGAAGCCCCCCGTATGGTAAACAAACAAGGAGGACAAATAAGAATATTCATGCCGCGGTATGGAAATATTAATGAACGAAGACATCAACTTCACGAAGTCATTCGTTTATCTGGAATAAACTTAGTAATTAATGACTTAGATATGCCATTGATTATAAAGGTAGCTTCTATCCCAAAGGAAAGAATCCAGGTATATTTCATTGACAATGAAGAGTACTTTAAAAGAAAAGCTACCTTAACAGATGAAAATGGAACCTTATTCCCTGATAATGATGAGCGCGCAATTTTCTTTGCTAAAGGCGTTATAGAAACGGTCAAAAAATTAAACTGGGCTCCAGATATCATTCATGTTCATGGATGGCTGGCTTCTCTTTTACCTCTTTATCTCAAAGAGTTCTATAAAGACGAACCATTATTTGCCAGTAGTAAAGTTGTAACCTCTGTATACAATCAAAGTTTCGATACGACGTTAAATAAAGAAATGATTAACAAAATAAAGTTCGATAACATTGATGAAGATGCAATAAAAGTATTAGAAGACCCAACATACAATAACATTATGAAAGTTGCTGTAGACCATTCTGATGCATTAATTGTTGGCTCTGATACCATCCCAGAAGATTTACAAGACTACCTGAAAAATTGCGACAAACCAGTTTTAGAGTATAAAAGTCCGGATGAATTTGCTGAAGCATATACCGAATTTTACAATACCCAAGTTTTAAGTTAGTAAAAAAGACATGAAAAAGACAAATATTACTCTAAAGCATATTGCTTTAACTGCACTTATTTTAACTGGATTTTTAGCATGCGATAAAGATTTTGCTAGTCTGGAATCGGATGTGGTGAATTCAGATAACACATCAAATTTTGACAACGATCTTGCGATATATCCAGTAATTACTTATAATAAAAAATTGCCGGCCTTTCAATCTAACGGATTACCTGAAAATCTTTTAGGTTATTATAACGACCCTGTTTACGGAACATCTACTGCAAATTTTGTTGCACAAATGGTTCCCAGTGCCTTTGACCCTAGCTTTGGGACTAATGTGGTAATAGATTCTATTATACTAAAAGTTCCTTATTTTAGTACAGGTATAAACACAGATGAAGATGGCAACGTTACTTACAGACTAGATTCTATTTACGGAAACACTCCTATTAAACTTTCAGTTTTTCAAAATAATTATTTTTTAAGAAGCTTCAATCCAGAATCTGAATTTAATGATTCTCAAAAATATTATTCTAATGGTACAACATCTGGAAACAGCTTAATTAATCCACTGGATTTAGAAGGCCAGTTACTCTATCAAGATGATGAATTTTTACCAAGCTCAGACGAAATAATCTTAACTGAACTTGACGATGCAAATTTACCTTTCGAATCAGGGAAAGTTTCTCCTAGTTTAAGAGTAAAGCTCGATAATCCTAACGACGACTATTGGCAAGAACTAATTTTCAACAAAGAGGGTGGGCCAGAATTAAGCAATATTAATAATTTCACAAATTACTTTAGAGGCCTATATTTTAAAGCTGAGGCCACCAACATTGATGGTTCATTAATGTTGTTGAACTTTACAAGTGCTAATTCCAATATTACAATATATTACACCAGTGATGTAGCAGATACAGAAACTGATTCTGAATCAGCACAACAAGAAGGAACATATGTTCTTAATTTTTCTGGGAATCTTGTAAATATAATTGACAACAATTTTATCACTATACCTGACGGAGACCCTGTAAATGGAGATGAGCAATTATTTTTAAAAGGAGGTGCTGGCTCTATGGCTATTGTTAATTTATTTAATGGAGATAGTGAAGGGAACTCTCCTGAGTTTACCCAATTTAAAGATGATTTTCAAGATGGTGATACTCAAAAAAGGCTTGTAAATGAAGCCTATTTAGAGTTTTATGTAGATCAAACTATTATGCAAGGTCAAGAACCTGATCGCATATACTTATTCGATTTGAATAACAACGTACCATTGATCGACTATTTCTTAGACCAGTCAGTAAGTGACCAAACGATTAATGCAAAAATAGGCCATTTAGAACCTTTGATGAGGGTTGATGACGACCCAGATGGGGAAGGCATCAAATATAAAATAAGAATTACCGAACATATTAATAACATTATAGTAAGAGATTCAACAAACGCCAAACTAGGCCTTGTGGTAACTTCTAATGTTGGCTCGGTTGATCCAGTTAATCTTTTAGGTGATGATGAATCCCTTAAAATTCTTCCAAAAGGAACAGTTCTTTCTCCGCGGGGAACAGTCTTGATAGGAAGCAATACTTCTGATGTAGACAAAAGAGTAAAACTAAAAATTTATTATACCGAACCTAATAATTAATACCGATGTGTGGAATTGTAGGATATATTGGATTCCGTGAAGCCTACCCTATTATTTTAAAAGGTCTTAAACGATTAGAATATAGAGGTTACGATAGCGCTGGAATAGCATTATATGATGGTGAAAACATCAAACTTTCCAAAACTAAAGGCAAGGTAGATGATTTAGAAAGAAAAATTAAAAGTGAAATTTCTACCAAAGGTTCTTTAGGAATTGGTCATACTCGTTGGGCTACGCATGGAGTGCCAAACGATATTAATTCACACCCACACTATTCAAAATCTGGTGATCTCGTTATCATTCATAATGGTATTATAGAAAACTATGAGTCTTTAAAAAAAGAATTAATTCAAAGAGGCTATTCCTTTACCTCTGATACAGATACCGAGGTTTTAATAAACCTAATTGAAGACATTAAAAAAAGTGAAAACATTAAATTAGGGAAGGCTGTACAAATTGCATTAACTCAAGTTGTAGGCGCTTACGCCATTGCTGTTTTCGACAAGAATAAACCTAATGAAATTGTTGTTGCGAGACTTGGAAGTCCATTAGCCATAGGTGTCGGTGATGACGAGTTTTTTATTGCAAGTGACGCCTCTCCTTTTATTGAATATACCAACAATGCCATTTATCTAGAGGATGAAGAAATGGCAATAGTAAGAAGAGACAAACCAATTAAAATCAGAAAAATTAAAGACGACTCTTTAGTTAACCCATATGTTCAAGAATTACAATTGAATCTTGAACAAATTGAAAAAGGGGGTTATGACCACTTTATGCTTAAAGAAATTCATGAGCAACCACATGCCATAAAAGATACTTATAGAGGAAGACTTCGTGTAAATGAAGGGATCATTAAAATGGCTGGTGTCGACGATAATATTGAAAAATTTCTCAATGCAAAACGCATCATAGTTGTTGCATGTGGTACTTCCTGGCACGCTGGTTTAGTTTCAGAATATATTTTTGAAAACTTTGCTAGAATTCCTGTTGAAGTTGAATACGCTTCAGAGTTCAGGTACCGAAATCCAATAATTAACGAAAATGATGTGGTTATCGCTATTTCCCAATCTGGAGAAACTGCCGATACTTTAGCCGCTATAAAATTGGCTAAATCACGAGGCGCTTTCGTTTTTGGAGTTTGTAATGTTGTAGGTTCTACAATTGCTAGAGAAACTGATGCTGGAGCTTATACCCACGCAGGACCTGAAATTGGTGTCGCTTCTACTAAAGCATTTACTACTCAAATAACGGTGTTAACCTTAATTGCATTAAAATTAGCTAAAGCTAAAGGGACCATATCAAATTCTGATTATCACTTAACTCTTGGAGAATTAGAATTAATTCCTCAAAAAGTTGAAACAGCATTAGGATCAGACGCTCATATTAAATCAATTGCCCACACCTACAAAGACTCAAAGAATTGCCTATACTTAGGTCGAGGATACAATTTTCCAGTAGCCTTAGAAGGTGCTTTAAAACTTAAAGAAATTTCATATATCCATGCGGAAGGCTATCCCGCTGCCGAAATGAAACACGGCCCTATTGCATTGATTGATGAAAATATGCCAATTATTGTTATCGCTACTAAAAAAGGGCACTACGACAAAATTGTAAGCAACATTCAAGAAATTAAGTCCAGAAAAGGAAAAATTATAGGAATTGTTACCGAAGGTGATCAAACGGTAAAAGGCTTAGCAGATCATGTAATTGAAGTTCCTGACACTTTAGAATCCTTATCTCCACTATTGACAACCATACCATTACAATTATTATCCTATCACATCGCAGTTATGTTAGATAAAAATGTAGACCAGCCGCGTAATTTAGCTAAATCGGTAACGGTAGAATAGGCCTTTTATTTGTATTAAATACAAGTTTTCCCTTTTAAGAAAAAGTCTTATATTGCAGTAAACAATATTATGCATGCATAATTTTTTTTATAATTATATTGCATACATTATATTGAATACATCTATTAATCTTTTAAAAAATTAAACTAATACCCAATATGAGAACTATTCTTAAGATTTTTTTATTGTTTTTTTGTGCGTTTTCTTATGCACAAACAACGGTTAAAGGTAATGTGACAGATGATAGTGGCCAGCCTCTTCCAGGCGCCAATATTATTGTTGTGGGAACAACAACTGGAACAGTTACAGATTTTGACGGAAACTTCACCCTTACGGTTGCGCAATCACCGCCCTTTTCAATTCTGGCAAGTAGCATCGGATTCGAATCCATGACCAAAGCCGTAAGTTCAAATGGTCAAACCATTAATTTTGAACTGAGAGAGGGTACCGAACTAGATGAAATAGTTATTTCGGCTTCGAGAACACCAGAGCGTATCTTTGAATCGCCAGTTACAGTAGAACGATTTGGCCTTAAAGAAATAAAAAATACAGCTTCTGCCGATTTCTATGATGGTTTGGAGAGTTTAAAAGGCGTTGATATTAACACAAACAGTTTAACCTTTAAAGCCATAAACACGAGAGGTTTTGCTTCATTTGCAAACAATCGTTTTATGCAATTGGTGGATGGTATGGACAATTCTGCTCCTGCACTTAACTTCCCATTAGGGAATTTATTAGGGATGATAGAAACTGACATACAAAGTGTCGAATTACTCCCTGGTGCGGCTTCTGCACTTTATGGTGCAAATGCCTTTAATGGTATTCTCTTTATGACCAGTAAAAACCCTTTTGACCATCAAGGATTAAGTGGTTATTATAAACAAGGTATCACGTCTCAAATTGCTGCAGGAGATAATACATACACAGATTTTGGTATTAGAGCGGCATATAAGTTTAGTGATAAGTTTGCTGCAAAAGTGAACTTTAGTTACTTAAAAGGAACCGATTGGGTTGCTAATGATTTCCGTGATAAATTTAAACCAGGACAAACTAGAGCAAATCCTGATTATGATGGTATTAACTCTTATGGTGAATTGGTTGCCACTAATATAAGAACTGCTTCCGGTGATCTCGGTATTATTCCTGATGTTATGGTGTCCAGAACAGGATATGACGAAGCCGATTTAACCGACTATAAAGCAGAAACAATTAAAGCCGATTGGGGATTGTATTATAGACCTTGGGCCAATGATTTTGAAATTCAATATGTTGGGAAAGTTGGCGGAGGCTCAACAATTTATCAAGGATCAAACAGATATGCTATAGATAATTTCTCAATGTCTCAACATAAACTTGAAATAAAGAATGACAATTTCTTTGTACGAGGCTATATTACTGAAGATGATGCCGGAGATTCTTACGATATGGTTTTTACTGCAGTTAATCTGAATAGAAAATGGAAAAGTGATACAGATTGGTTTGGTGACTATATTAATACTTATGCAGGAGCCACGCTTGGAGGGGCTACAGATTCAGATGCTCATATTGCTGCACGAGCAGCGGCAGACACAGGACGTCTTATTCCTGGCACTCCTGAATTTAAAGCGGCTTTTAATAGCGTTATAACTGATCCAGATATATTAACAGGCTCAAAATTCCAAGACAACTCACAAGTTTACCATGCAGATGCCAACTATAATTTTAGTCATTTAACAGACTTTGCTGATATCCAGGTTGGTGGATCCTTTAGAACCTATAAATTAAATTCTTTTGGAACAATTTACACAGATAATAATGGACCAATTAAATATTCAGAGTTTGGAATTTACACCCAAATTCAAAAAGAGTTTGAAGTAAACGAAGATGTAAAATTAAAATTAACAGGATCTTTACGATATGATAAAGCAGTGGATTTATTCGATGGCTTTCTCTCTCCGAGACTTGCAGCTGGTTTTACTATAAACAAAAATCATAATATAAGAGCATCTGCTCAAACTGGATTTAGAAATCCATCAACGCAAGATTTATATATCGGCTTAAACGCGGGCCCAATCATTTTAGTTGGTGGTGCACAAGACAATCCAGCTAGAGATATTAGAACTTTTGGTGTTAGCCCTGTTGGACAAGGCATCGTTGGATCAGCAACAATAGAAATGAATGCAGAAGGTGTTTATAATAATTCATACTTAGCGAGTTCTGTTGCGGCATTTGCAGCCTCAGGTGGTGATGCTTCATTATTAGAAGTTGCTAATCCTAATTTAGTAAAACCCGAAAAAGTAACTTCGTATGAAGTTGGGTATCGTGGAAAATTAGACAAAGTCATTGTAGATTTAAGTGTGTATTATAACAAGTACCAAGACTTCATAGCCAACGAAAATGTAATTGTACCATTCTACGGCACTGTAGGTGACAACTCGTTATTAGGTGACAACTCGTTATCTTTATTGGCCATAGCGCAGGGTGATAGACAAACCTATCAAGCTTATACAAATTCTGATGTAGATGTTAACTCGTATGGAGGATCTATTGGAGTGAGCACGAAAGTCTTTGGCGGTTTTGATTTAAGCGCAAATTACACGTATATAAAAGAAGATTTTGATAAAGATGCATTTCCAGATTTTAGAACTAATTTCAATACGCCAGAACACAAAGTGAAAGCTAATTTTGGAAACACAAATTTATTTAAAGACTTTGGTTTTAATGTCGCATGGCGTTGGAATGATAACTATTTCTGGCAAAATTCTTTTGCTGATGGTCCAATCGATGCCAACCATAATATTGATGCACAAATTAACTTAAGAGTTCAAAGTTTAAAATCAACTTTTAAAGCAGGTGCAACCAATCTTTTAGGAAACGAATATACTTCAGCAACGGGTACTGGGTTTATTGGTTCAATGTATTATGTGTCTTGGACAATTAACAACTTATAATCATTAAAAAAAATATTATGAATAC
>CAJXVU010000030.1 GCA_913062555.1 uncultured Bacteroidota bacterium | reverse complement strand
CGCATAATGTTGAAAAGAGTATTTGAAAAATGCCTCGTATTTCGCATTTTATCTGCGGTCAATTGCATTCCATCTGAGGCGCTGTTCAGCTCCAACAATTGTTGTGTACCCTGTTCTATACTCTCCTGGATTGTCTCAAAAAGATTCTTATCATTTTTAATTATTTCTGAAATTTCGTTTATCGCTACTATGGATTGGTTAACATTAGCAATAATCATCCATGATTCTTCAGTTTCTGGTTGTAGGGCTAAATCTGCATAGATAAAATAGGCCCCTTTCTCGGCTTTGATATTCTCTTCCTGCTCAATAGCAATTCCTCTTCTAAAATTGTCTATTTGTAATGAGGAAACTAAATAGTTCGCATTTGCAAGACCTGTAGACCAAGTAACAGTTGCTTTTAAAGCCTCACTAGGCTCTGCCTTATCAACAATAATTGCACTTAATGCATATATACCAATACCACTTTCAGCTTCTAATTCATTCTTTTTATAGGCATCGACTAAATTACTCGTTGCACTTTGCATATCTGTTGAAATACCATAAGGGAGTATATTTTGAATCCCATCCAAAATTGTCAATTCAACTTCAACATCGCCAATATTTATTAGTGTCGCTTTTTTTACAAAACCAAAGTCATCGCTTAAGTTCCATTGGTACCTAAATGTTAGCCCGAAATCTTCATTTATTTCTTCAAAAACAACCTTATTACCATAACTGTTTTTATATAGGTTTCTTTGAATATTATAGATTCCATTATAACGATCAGAAAAAGGTTCCCAAATAAATGTTTTTTCTTTAATATGAATTTGAAGGACTGTTTTACTTCCTGTAATGTCAGCCGATTCAGTTATCTTATCGTCCGTATAATAAGGAAACAATGATGACTCACTATTTTTTCTTCCTGCGGACAACCCACCGTTACTGGAAATAAACATCCAATGATTAAATGGGCTCACAATGCTCATAAAGAAGGGTCTCATGGCATCAGAGTTAGAAATTTTATAATAATTTTCGTTTTCAAACGCGATTAAATTTCCTTTAATCTCCTTTGCATCGAATGCTGCTTTTTTATTTCCTATATATATTTGATTTTTACTCATCTTACTCATCTTACTCATTTTACTCGCAATAAGGTTCTCTATATAAAATAATATATAAAGTGATTTACCTTGTTAATTAAACTATTTTTACTATTAATTGATTAATAATTCTTCTACTTCTTCAAGACTTTTTCCTTTGGTTTCTATCACATATTTCATTACAAATAGCAAAGACAAAACCGCCATTACGGCATAAATAGCAAAGGTTATTGTTGGTCCCAAGTTTGTAAGTTCCCACGGAAAAAATTGGGTTACGGTATAACTTACTAAAGAGTTGAAAAACCCAACTATTGAAATAGCGATTCCTTTTATATTACCCGGGAATATTTCTGATAATAGCGTCCACATCACTGGTCCTAACGATATCGCGAAAGCCGCAACATAAAGTAAAATTGCTATTAGAACTAGTGTTGCATTAATTGAAATAAAGCGTTTTACCTCACTTCGTTTAAATTCGTGAAGTTGATCTACACTAAGCAGTGGTGCTACATTGCTAAATAATTCTTTTTGAGAAGTATATGTTGTGCCTTTAAGTGTGATAATAGCTATCTTAATCTCGTGGTTTGAAACATTTTCAAGTGTACTCTCATTGATTTCATAAGTCGCATTATTAAATGCTAAAGTTGCCATTGATAATGCAATTGCCATCGCAGATGTTCCAATAATGAGGAGTGGTTTTCGTCCTAATCTATCTATTAACCGAATAGCCACAAGCGTAAATACTAAATTTGTAAGTCCAACAACAATGGCTTGTAAAAATGAAGCATCCGTACTTCCCCCTGCCTGCTCAAAAATGGATGGAGCATAATAAAATATGGCATTTATTCCAGTAATTTGTTGAAAAAATGCGATCCCCAAAGCAATAATGAGAATGGTACGCATCCGGCTCCCAAAAAATTGTGACAATGTTCCTTTGGTTTCTTTTTTAGCGATACTCCTTTGGATTTCATCAATTGTCATCAAAGCATAATCAGGCCCTCCAATTTTTATTAATGTCTTTTCGGCAATTTTAACCAAATTTAATTTTTGTATTAACCATCTTGGACTTCTAGGAACAGTAAATAAGGCGACGAAATAAATAATAGCAGGAATTGCCTCTACCCCTAACATCCATCTCCAACTTTCACCTTCTAAATCTTTTAAAAAGTAATTTGAAAAATAAGCTACCGATATTCCAATAACAATATTGAGTTGATTTAAAGATACAAGGCTTCCTCTCAATTTAGGGGGTGCAACCTCTGCAATATAAATTGGTGCAATAAGTATAGCACCTCCTATTCCAATGCCTCCAATAATTCTGGCTATTACAAAGGTAATATATGTAGTTGCTGTTGCAGACCAGATGGCAGAGAGTGTAAACAGAATAGCTGTAACGAGAAGTACTTTTTTTCTGCCAAATTTATCACTTAAGGGTCCTGCAAAGATATTTCCTCCCATGGCACCAAATATGACACAACCTACAGCGAATCCAAGTTGTACATCGGTCATTTCAAAGAAAACAGTAATTCCATTTATAGCTCCTGAAATTACAGCACTATCAAAACCCAGTAGAAAGCCTCCCATTGCGACTATAAAGCTGATAAATATAGTATATGATTTTTGCATTTCTTATCTTTTTTAATGTTGAAATTTTTCCAAATTTTTCCAAATTTAGATCAAATTATATCCCATGAATACAGTTAAAAAAGATCGAATAGTGGAAAATTCGACCTTTTTTTTAATTAACTAATAATTATTGCTTACTCTTATATTAGTCAATTGTTATAATATCTTCAGTAAATCGACAATTTAGATTTCATGAAATTTGATTTTGATCCAATCTTATGTGTGAATATAAAAAATCAAGCGACGAACCTTGTCTATTATTAGCCAGTGAAATAATTTAAACACATCAAAGACTTAAGCCCTTGATACCTGCGATAAAATCAATTTTTCATTTTTTATTTTAGATTGGCCTAATATTAATTCCTCATATTACTATTCAGGGATTAGTCTAAACCACCAATTAAATTGGCCATTACCATCGATTGTTTTGATAATCATTTCATTTGCTGAGCGGCTATGAATTATATATTTATGATCTCCACCAACATAATATCCAACAAATCCAATTCCAGTTAAATTTATTGTTTCTGCCTCATTTGGTGCCGTTAGAGCCCAATTTGCCGTATAAGAACTAAAAACATACTGTTCTATGTCATCTCCATTAGCAGTACCGCCAGAGCCCCCTAGTTCATCAATTAAACCATTACGGCCAAAGACAAAGCCATCAGTACCTACATCGTGAGTAAATGTTCCATCGGCGTTAAAAGTATATCTGTCATCATACATGCCTGTATCTGCTTTGTCCCCAGGACCAGCACCGTACCATTCAAATGGAGTTCCGCCACCAGCAGGACCTAAACCAAAATGTTTGTCAACTTCAGATGCAATTTTCCATGTTCTTGAGCTATTTGCATGTAGCATTTCAAGTAAATCAGCTGGTGGTTCGTAAAGTGCCAAGACTTCAACCTCAAAAGTTTTACTAGTCGAAACGCCTCCTGTACCATAAGCAATTACTGTTACTGTATAAATGTTAGTTCCAAGCAATGTAAAACTATGCGATAAAACACCATCGGTTTGAAGTTCTGTCACATCCTGTATTACGAGATGATAAGAAATAGCATTAGTTGCCGAAGCTGTAAACTCTACAACCCCACTACCTAGTCCGGGAGCAGCTGATGCTGCACCATCATCTATATAAGTTATTGATATTTCAATGTTACTTGGTGCAACAATATCACCTACTGTTAGATCGTCGTCCTGACAACTAGTTATTAGTGTCAGAGAAAGGAAAAAGCCTAATATATATTTTATGTTTTTCATTTTATATAATTTTATATTTAATCTATTTTTATAATTACTTAATCGGTAAGAGTGTAATCATCAAAGTAATAGACTGAATCGTCTCCTCCTACTCCAAAATCAAAGAATATTACAATTTTTACATAATCAGCGGCAGGCGCCCCACTAAAGTCATATACTAATTCCTCCCATGCATCGGAAACTGTTGTATTCATATCAACTTCCCAAACTATACTAGCATCAGCATTCTCTAATTTAACTTTAATCATTGCTCCTGTTTTTGGAGACCATGTTTTTACGCTTATTTTATTATAAGCATCTAAATCTAAAGGTGCTGCTAGTTCTCGAGTAGCTCCTGCCCAGACTTCTGCTCCTCCAGGTTTAGAAAATTGAGCAACTTTAGCATTTACATTTCCTAAGCCTGATGGTAAATCATCAAGATTAATAACTTCTGCGGCTGCGTTTCCAAAAGGCAATAACGCTGGTACTGTTTCAAAATCTTCAAACACTGAAGGTGGAGTTCCATTATTAATTAATTGAATATCATCATAATAATATACGGAGTCATCTCCTCCAACACCAAAATCGAAAAACAATACAACTTTTACATAATCTGCCGCTGGTGCGCCACTAAAATCATATATTAATTCTTCCCAAGCATCTGAAACCGTTGTATTCATATCAACTTCCCACACTATACTGGCATCACCATTTTCTAATTTAAGCTTAACCATTGCGCCAGTTTTTGGCGACCATGTTTTAACACTAATATTACTATAAATGTCTAGGTCTAAAGGTGCGCTTAGTTCCTGAGTAACTCCTGCCCAAACTTCTGCTCCTCCAGGTTTTGAAAATTGAGCAACATTGGCAGTAACAAGTCCTAATCCTGAAGGTAAATCATCTAAAGTAACGACTTCCGCTGCTGCGTTTCCAAAAGGCAATAACGTTGGAACAGCTCCTTCAAAATTTTCGATTATCATTTTTTCAAATGATCCTGTTGAAGGAAAAGCTTGTTTGATATCATCTATATAAAATGTCCAATCACTACTGCCGTCTCCTGTTGTTCCAATATCAAAAAATAGAACTATTTTTTGATATGTGTTTCCGGTATCAATAGCACTTAAATCAAACGATACTTCTTCCCATGCGCTATTTCCTAATGTCACTGCACTAGATTCATAGTTAATATTGCCATCATCAATGTTTTCAACTTTCAATAGAACTTGTCCGCCTGGTCGAGGTGACCAAACATTCATTTTAATAACTTTCTTTTCTGAAAAATCTATTGGAGCTGATAAAGTAATTACATTTCCTGCCCAAACTTCTGGGGCGCCCTTAATAATTTGTCCAACTTTTGCTGAGTTATTTCCATTAGCATCTGGGTTATCGATAACCGCGTTAGATGCGCCACCGAAACCTTGAAAAACACTTGAATCAAAAATCTCGAAATCAATTGGCAATTCTACAGGTGAAGATACTGTTACAACTACGGTTAATTCAGATGTTTCCGAGCCTCCACTTAAGGCTTCTACTTTAATGGTGTAATCTCCAACATTTGGATATTCAAAACTAGCGGTGCCATCTAAAGCTAAAGGTGTTCCTACTTCATCTGGATTAGATGTATCAAAGAACACTAAAAACGAAGCAGCAAAATCTGCCGTTGCAGATACATTTATAACAAATGGATTAGAAGGGTCTATTTGCGCTGTTATTTCTAAGTTCTCTGGTGTTCTAAAAGACACTACCAAATCTTGCGAAACCACGGTGGTTAAACCAGTAATCCCAATAGCTTCAACCCCTATTGAATAAGTGCCTTCAGCATAAGTGTGTTGAAAGTTTTCTCCTTGATTAATACTTACTGCTTCTGGTGTGTCATCACCTAAGGTAATATTATAGGATACTCCTCCTTCAGAATTAGGTGTAATAGTCACTAATCCTGTATTATCTTGAGTTATTAGAAATTGTGCAGACACATTTGAAGGTGCGGCAACGTTATCAATAAAGCTCAAATCGCTATCGTCCTCAGTACAACCAAAACAGAAGACTAAAGTTAAACTAAGTATATATTTTAATATTTTCATGTCTAATTTTTTTAATTTTAATATCCTGGATTATTACTCCATCGGTTTCCAGTCAATAATATCTCTTCAATAGGTATTGGAAAAAGCTCATGTTTTCCTACCTGAAACCCATCGATTTCTTGACCTGCTCTACCTGTTCTTACTAAATCGAAAAAACGATGTCCTTCACCCACTAACTCAACGCGACGTTCTTTATAAATATCGTTGGTGAGATTAGATCCGGTTGTTGTTACGTCAGCTAACAAAGCTCTATTACGAACCTCATTTAAATACCCCTGTGCTCTTGCATCACTAATACTTCCTCTATTTAAAGCTTCGGCAGCCATCAATAAAACATCTGCATATCTGATAGCTCGATAATTATCTGGGTTTGTAAGGGCAGCATCACCATTGTTTAAATCGCCCTTTCGAGCTATATATTTTCTGTTAAAATAACCTGTTTGTTCATACCCAGCATCTTCCTGATAACTTGACCCTGGATGATCTGCTATCCATTGTTCAATATCCAATATTGACGTTTCTAAACGAAGGTCTCCAGGTTCAAAAGCATCAACCACTTCTTGGGTTGGTACATTAAAACTATATCCTGCATCAAATTTCCCGGTGGCATCCACAAATCCTCTTGGCCCATTAAAATAAACCGAATAGTTTCCTTCAAGACATTGGAAACAATCGAAAGACCCGCCATCAACATCTGAATACTGTACCTCGAAAACTGATTCTATATTATTTTCGTTGTCACGTTCAAACATGTCGGGATACTCTGCCGATGTTAATAATCGATGTGGCCCATTATTGATTAAGTTTTCTAATACTATCGCAGCTTCAGAAAATTTATCTTGATATAAATACGCCTTCCCTAACAGCGCTTCTGCAGCTCCTTTAGTGGCTCTACCAGTTTGATTCTGTATATAAGGTAAATTGGCAGCAGCAAAAATTAAGTCTTGTTCAATTAAAGCATAAACCTCTGCTTTTGGTGTTCTATCAATATTAAATTGATCTCCAAATTGGATACGTTTGTCTACAACCATTGGCACATCGCCCCACCATTTTACTAATATAAAATTATAATAGGCTCTTAAAAACCGAGTTTGTGCTATTACACTGGTTTTATTCGCAAAATCTGTTTTGTCCTGAAACTCCATAATATAGTTACAACGGTTTACAGCTTCGTACATCCATTGCCACATAGTTCTTAATCCTCCACCACTCTGACCTACAGCAGAATGAATCATATCGTCTATTTGCTGAATGTATGGTGAATCTGTTGCACTTTCACCTCCACATAAAGTGTTATCTGAAGCTATTTCAGCAAATTGATAAAACTTTGCTGTAGTTTGTAAGTAATCATAGGCCGCAACTAGTGCATCCTGATATTCTTGTTCTGAATTAAAGAAGTCTTCAGAATTTAAATCCTCTGAGTCTACATTTACAAAATCATCACTACAAGAAAGCAAGATAAAAAATGCAAAGAGACTATATATTGTTTTTAAATTTTTCATAATACTTGATTAAAATTTTACGTTAACACCTAATAAAAATGTACGAGCACTTGGGTAAAACCCTTGGTCTATTCCGCCTCCAATAGGAGCTCCTGTTCCTGCTGTTGGATCGTAACCACTATATTCGGTTAATGTGAATAAATTGCTTCCTGATATATATATTCGAAACTTATCTATTTTAGAATCTTCATCATTAGAAAAAGTATACCCTATTTGAGCGTTCTGTAAGCGAACAAACGAACCATCTTCTACATAAAAGTCAGAAAAAACGGTATTTGATGTTGCCCCAATAGAGACTCTTGGTGAGCTATTACTGGTCCCCTGACCAGTCCAACGATCTAAATAAGAATTAGGTTTATTTACCAATGCCTGATTACGTTCGTAATTACGTACTATTTCGTTTCCAACAGATGCAAAGGCATAAGCTGCAAAATCCCAGTTCTTATAATCTAGCGACAAATTAATACCCATGGTTGCTGCTGGTAAAGGATTACCAAGATTAACTCTATCGTCCAAATCGATAACACCATCACCATTCTGATCTACAAATTTTAAATCTCCTGGTTGAGGTGCTACATCTGTTACCGCAGAGCTATTTATTTCATCTTGTGTTTGAAAAATTCCATCCGTTCGGTATCCAACAAAGTAACCCATAGGAAACCCTGCTTCCATTCTTGATATGGCTGGTTGCGATATTCCGAATGAACCACCTTCAAGATATTCACCATCTCCGCTTACCGAAACCACTTCATTTTTTATAGCTGTAACATTATATCTGATACTGAATTTAAAATCGTCGCTGAAACTATCTGAATAGCCAATCGCAAACTCAATACCAGTGTTTTCAACTATTCCTGCATTTACAACAGGAGCTGCTCCAGTACCTAGTAACCCTGACACTAGAGGCGACACCAATAAGTCTTCTGTTCTTCTTTTAAAATAATCGGTCGTAATATCAACTTTGTTGTTTAAAATTCGCATATCCAACCCTATATCGAGTGTTTTTTGTTTTTCCCATTTAATTAGAGGGTTTGAAATTGGGCCACTGGCCACACCAAATATTTCTTGATCATTAAAAATGTAAGTTCCTTCTCCTGATAGAAGAGATACGAATCTATAATCAGGAATTCTATCATTACCTAGTATCCCGTATGAAGCTCTCACTTTTAAGAGATCGAAAAAATTACTATCACTTAAAAAACTTTCATCTGATGCAACCCAACCAATGGATCCTGAAGGGAAATATCCAAATTTATTACCCGGGCCAAATCTTGTTGATCCATCTCTACGCACGACTGCTGATAATAAATACTTGCCTTTGTAAGCATATTGTACTCTTGTAAAATATGACAATAATCTCCCGTCAAACGTTGGATTACTGCCTCGTTCAGCATATATATCCTTTTGTTCAAAAGCTTGTTCTACACTGGCATTAGCGATGTTATTATCAATAATATCGGAAGCTGTAGCACCCGAAAATACTCCTGTGGTTTTAAAAACTGAGGTTCCTAAAAGCACATTAAGTTTATGTGTATCGTTAAATGTGTTTTCATATTTAAGAAAAGCATCAAACGTATAATCTCTAAAAATATTTAAGCCTTCAAAAACACCACTTCTCACGGTATTAAAAACCTTTCCTACGCCATAATAATCAATCGGGTCAAAAGAAAAACTAGTCACTTCTGCATAATTAAATTGAATATTAGCCTCTGCAGTAAAATGATCTAAAAAATTATATGATAATCCACCAAAGCCATTAAGTTTCATGACTTTAGTTCTGTTATAAGTATTAGCCATTTGAGCTCGTGGATTAATCACTTCACCACCCAAACCATCAGCCAAAGAATATTCCCCATTTTCATCTCTTACAGGAATATTCGGAGCCATATTTAAAGCATTAAAAAGCACTGAACCTAATGCGTTTTCTGGCAATCCTTTTCTATTTGTTCTAGTTAATGTAAGTCCTGATTTAAATTTAAAATTCTCTAAGAAATCTAAATTATAGCTAGCACTATTTGTGAAACGTGTAAAATTGGATTTATTTCCTCCAACAATACCATCTTGTGTCAAAAACGATCCACTATAAGAATAAGATGATTTTTCTTTACCGCCCTTAAATGAAATATTATGATTTTGTATAGGAGCTGTTTGAAAAACCTCATCTTGCCAATCGGTACCTGCTCCCAATTCAGATAAATTTGTAAATGGTGGTGTACTACCTCCATTGGCATATGCTTCATTAATTATTATAGCATACTCTGTGGCATTTAATACAGGCATTTTTCGAGTTGTTTGTTGAAATCCTGTATAGGCACTATATTCAACAGTTAAAGGCATCTCTTTACGTCCTGTTTTAGTCGTTATTAAAATTACCCCATTTGCAGCCCTTACACCATAAATACCTGCGGTAGCATCTTTAAGAATATTCATGCTTTCAATATCATTAGGATTTACAACACTAAGGTCTTCTACAACATTCCCATCTACTAAAATTAATGGTCGACTATCACCATTAGTGGATACACCTCTAATACTTATAGTAGACCCACCACCTGGAGACCCTGAGTTAGTGGTAATATTTACCCCAGCCACCTGACCTTGCATAGCTTGCTCAATACGTGTTGGCTTAAGTTTTTCTATAGTTTCACTCGACACAATACTTACTGCTCCAGTAATTTCCTTTTTTGTTTGCGTACCGTATCCAATTACCACAACTTCATTTAATTGTGCTACATCCTCAGCAAGTGTTATATTCAATCTTGAATTGTTTGCTACGATTACCTCTTGAGCGATGTACCCTATATAACTAAAAACCAGTGTTGCCCCACTTGGTACATCTGAAATAGTGTAGTTACCATTGAAATCTGAAGCGACCCCTTTCGTTGTGTTTTTAACAGTAACATTTACTCCGGGTATTGGTACATTAAATTCATCTACAATTGTTCCGCTAATCTCAAAATTTTGAGCACTAGCATATGTGACGAAAAATATTGTCAGAATTTTAAAGAGAGTGTGTCTCATATATATTAATTTTTGATTTTAGTAAACTTATTTATTAATATTTATGAATCATTATATTTTACCACTATATAAAACATACATGTTTATAAAAAAAGTGTATTCTTATCAAAACTCTTAATAAAACGTTAAAAACAAAGCGATTTGGCAAGTTGACTAATCCAAAAATTATTTGTAGATAATCCTGAAAATAAATGAATGTTGTGGTCTTGTATAGGTGAATTTGTTAAAATTCAAATTTAGATTTCGAGAATATAATTCGTTAAATTAGATTCATGTGACAAATTCAACTTTTTACGTAATCTATAGCGTTTTACTTCAACGCTTTTAAATGAGATGTTTAGCAGTGGTGCTATTTCTTTAGAAGATAGATTCAGTCTTAAATAAGCACATAATCTCAAGTCGTTCGAATTAAGTGAAGGATGCTGTAATTTTATCTTTTTTAAGAACTCTTTATCTACACTATTAAATGCTTCTTGGAATAAATCCCAATCGTCAGTACTATTTAAATTCTCATCAATGATTTTGACAACACGTTTTAAATTTGAAACACTTTCAATATTTTTAAGCTCTTTTTTAATACTATTCAATAATTCATTCTTCTTAATTAGATTCATTGTAGAAGATCCTAATTCTCTTGTCTTACTATCAATATCTTGACGCAAACTATCATTTCTGATTTTCATCAATTCTTTTTCGCTTTTAAGACTTTGAATTTTTAACTTTCGCCTATTCTTTTTAATTTCTCTTGAATGCTTCTTTGTATAATACCTTTTATACATTTTATGAATTATAATCAACCCAAAAAGAAATATTAAAACGTATAATGCAATTAGTATGTTCATAAAATACCAAGGTTTATTTATACTGAAATTATAAGATTCTATATTGCTTGTTTCTTCATTTCCTACCCTTGCTTTTAGATTAAATGTATAATCTCCGAAAGGCAAATTCTTAAATGAAATTTTGGATTCATTAATCCATGGACTCCACTGGTTGTAAATTCCCTTTAATTGATACTGGTATTCTACCTCTGTATATTTATTAAATTCTGGAACACTAAAATAGAAGTTTAAATTATTTTCGTATGAATTGAATTCTGGAGTATCAATTAATGACACATATTCAAGCCTCGTATTTCTAAATTCTTTATTAACCGCATCAATATTAATCTCATATGCTTTGGTCTTAATTTTATTTAAATCTAAAACCACGTAGCCATTGGATGCTCCTATCAAAAATATATCGTTATCCAAATAACTTAAGTTTTCAAATCCTTTTACGCCTAGACTTCTTCTAAAATAGTTCGGAATTGGAATTTTTAATTCTCTAGGGTTATTATTAAATTTTCCTTGAGACATACATATTATATTTCGATTAGAAAATCCCCAAATCTTATTTAAAACTGGATCTACAACAAGCGTTCCCACAATGTCATTTTCTTCTTTATAAAATATGTTAGTTAAAGACGAATCCAATAAAAACTCTTGTCTTTCATTATTATATTTAAAGACGCTTCTTATAGAATTTACGGTATATAGGATATCATTATTATAATTGACCAAGGATGATCCAAAACCATATGGTCCTACTGTTTTTTTTGATAATACTTTATTAAATTCAGCATCAATATTTAATAGTATGGTTCCATTTTGTTCATGATTTATTAGAACTTGAGTCTCACTAATAAACTCAAAGAATCTACTTGAAATATCAATTCCTTCTATCCTGTTTCTAAATTGCCATTTATTACCTTTTTTTTCAAGAACACTGAGGCCTCCATAATTTCCTTGTAATAAAAGGTTATTTTCATTTGCTATCTTTTTAATGTCCCAAGTACCTGCAAAAGTGGAGATTTGTTTTGCTATATTTTGATCAATTAAATAGGTTCCATTATTATGACCACAAAATAAGGTATCATCAATAACGTTTAAACGCCATACTTGACCTTGAGTATTTTCAATTAATTTAAAATCATTATTTGAATTAATGGGTCTAAAAAACAAGCCTTGATTTGTCCCAACATAGAGATGGTCCTTGTATACCTTAGTCGCATATACATCTCCTAATAATCCGTTTACATCATTATAAACACTAAATGGAGAATCTAAATTTATAAGGCTAATTCCATTATCTAAACCCAGCCATAAATTATGCTCAAAATCCTCAAAAATTGATAAAACAGTATTATTATTAAGGCCATTAGCTTTATTAATTTTTCTTAAAAAATTTCCGTTAATATCTAAATGAATAATTCCATTTGAGATGGTACCTAAAATAAAACTTCCATCCTCTAATTGCTTACTACAATACACATTTTTAAAGGCCAATTCTTTTTCAGCACTTATGTTCCATCTTCTAATTTCATTGTCCTCTAAAAAGTAAAACTCTCCTTTCTCTGTTAAGAAAAGTGTTTTTTTATAGATTGAAAACGCGCCAACCAACACATTTTGTTGAACTATAGGATTATTAGATATTAATACAGAAGTTCCATTCTCAATTTTAAAAATACCTTCATTAAATTTTTGAAAATAAATACTACCACCTACCTGAAAAATTTCAGCTTTCGTGGTTTTTGAAGAAATAACATTAAATGAATGATTTGTTGAATTATACAAATAGATACGATCCAAGGATTGAAATAACACCCAATCATCATACTCTAAAATATTCCAAAAATGCTCATCCTTAATAAGTGGTACTTGTAATTCATTTATTAAAGAATTATAAATTAGCACACCATATTCATCCTTTTGCCAATATCCAAATTCCATATAACAGCCAGTGTAAATTAAATCATTTATCACTTTTACGGATCTTATTATAGTCCCATTTGGAGAATCATGCAACTTCCATATAGCTCCATTAAATTCTAAAAGACCGTCATTATTTGCAATATATATATGATCGTTTAGCCCTTGAGAAGTCATCCAGTTTTGATTTCCGGCTTGATACAAGTCTGGTGAATAATTTTCTATAGGTGGAAGTTCTTGTGCTTTAGACAAATCTGAAATGCCAATACAAAATAAAACAAATAAAAAACGCAAGAATTTCATAAACAACCAATTCTATAAAAAAATGTTATGTTATAAATTTAGCCAAAATTCTATTAATAATGGGGTATCCATGGTCTTTGTATGGTTTTTGTATAGTTTATTTTGATCCTGTATGGTTTAACCTTACAATATATCTCAGATATCAATAATGAATTGAGATATACACTAGGTTTTAATTCTAAATGCATCGTAATTGCATCCTTAACAGCACCGGTGTGCCTTTTCTGTTTTAATCGGGGCTCAAACAAACTTGGCTAACTTCAACTATTACAAAAATGATGCTTGCAAGATGTTATATCATTTTCATATGTTCTAGACACTTCCAAGGTGGCACCAATAATTCTTATTAGTGCCATTTTTCCCTAAAAGTCAAATAATTTAATTAAATAATAGGTAAGCGTCTGGTAAATTTAGAGTCGCACCCATTGATCCATAGTAAATGTTTCTCCCGTTAAGATCAATAAGCTCGAATTGAGTTTTGCTTATTATTTGTTTCAATGCATTTCTTTGTTCTTTAACCGTTTTACTTAAAACATTAATAGGCATAATATAAATTGTAGGTTTTTCATTTTTAAAAAAATTGAAATAATTTTCTAAGCAAATTGGGTTTGGCTTGATTTAATAAGCTTTTCACTTCCAATATTCGTTCTAAAACATTTTCGATATTATCTCCAACCATATCTCCTTTTTTGATATATTCAAATGCTCCGTACTTTAAAGAATCTACAGCTACTTTAATATCACTTTGTCCAGAAATAATGACTATAAATATGTCTGAATCATAGCGCTTGATACTTTTTAGCACATCAAATCCTGATAGTGTATCCATTCTGTAATCTAAAAATATTACATCTGGTCTTTCTGGAAGTTCTGCCAGACAGTCTGCTCCATTTGTAAACAATGTTACCTCATGGCAACCCAAATTTTGAATATGTTGAGCCAAAATGTTGAGATAATATATTTCATCATCTACTATAAATACTTTTAATTCCTTTAAGTTGTTCATTATCTATTTTATATTTTAAATAGAGGTATACCAAAACCAACCCATTATTATAAATAGCTTATTACCAACGAGTTACACTGTTAGCCCAACTTCATAATTCCAAAAAACAAAAAGAGTTTCCAATTAATGGAGACTCTTTTTCAAATTTATGAGATATTTCTCTTGTGATGGTATAAGTTGCAGAATGATAAAATTGGAAATCATTAAAATGAATATCCCCTTATTTTTTTATACTCAAATATTAAATCAACTCTTTCTCTTTAAGCTGATTTATAACTTCTAATAATACTTTATTTATTTTTTTTATCAATAAATTCATTTTTTTTAATGATCCATTTTCTTGATTATAATATTCTACATCGAGAATATCTTGCTTTATTGAATTAATTCCCATGTTATCAATACTCGCTTTCATTTTATGAGCTAGATTTTTCAAACTAGCTATGTCTTTCGTATCATAGAAAGTCCTCATTTCCTCCAAATAAATAGGTGTTGTATCGATAAAAAGATGAAGCATTTTCTGAACAAAATCAGTATTTCCACGACTCAATTCCTTAAGCATCTTTAAATCATAAAGAGTGTCCTTATCTTCATTTGTTAAATTAGGAATGGCTATTTCTTTTATTTTTCCTACTTGAGATAGATTAAAGTGCTTTACAATTACCCTTATTAATTCTTGTTCTTCAAAAGGTTTTGTCACATAATCATTCATACCTGTTTTGATACATAAATCAATTTCAGATTTAAATGCATTTGCAGATAAAGCAATTATTGGTGTTTCAATCTTTAATTCATTTCTTATAATGTTTGTTGCCTCAAGCCCCCCCATTATTGGCATTTGAATATCCATCAATATCAAATCAAATGAGTATTCCTTTAATAATGCTACGGCTTCTTGTCCATTTTCCACTTCTGTTATATCCACTTCTAGAAGACTTAATGTATTAGTTGCCACTGCTCGATTTATTTCGTGGTCTTCCACCAATAAAACTTTTGCATTTTTTAATGATGCGTCTATTACAAAAGTTTCCTTTTGCTTTACTTTAGAAAAATCGCCAACGGGTAGTGGTAGGCAAACATCAATTTCTGTGCCTTTTCCTTTTGTACTCCGCACTTTTATGCTCCCAAACATTAAATCAATTAGTTTTTTTGTTATAAACAAACCTAAACCTGTTCCTCCAAATTTTCGTGATATGGTGAAATCTTCTTGTTGAAATTTTTCAAATAAATGGCTTAAAAACTGTTCATTCATTCCAACGCCTGTATCTCGAATAGTAAATTTAAGATGCGTATGGTTCTCATCACCAATTACTAAATCACAATTGCGAGTACATGACGCAAGGTAGTCATTGCATCCATGTTCATCAGTCATATTGACTAGAGAACAGTCAATATTAATCTCTCCTTTATCTGTAAATTTAACAGCGTTTCCCGCCAAATTAATTAAAATTTGACGAATACGCAATTCATCAGCTTCAAATGCTTTTGGAACATTTTTGTCTATGCATATATTTAAAATAATGTCTTTGTATTTTATTTGTGGCTCAAGTATAGAGACCACATCATTAAGCAATTCTTGGACACTAAAGTGGATTGGATTTAAGTTTAACTCTCCAGTTTCAATTTTTGTAATTTCCAAAATATTGTTCACTATAGATAACAGATGTCTGGAAGCTTTCATAGCACTTTTCAAATATCCCTTTTGCTTTTGAGACACTTGCTCTTTATTTAATTCCCTAATCATCCCAATAATACCATTTAGAGGCGTCCTTATTTCATGACTCATATTAGCCAAAAACAACTCTTTAGATTCCGATGCTTTTTGAGATTTTAGTAGCGCATTCTCTAAATCAATTTCTAGTTTTTTTTGTTTCGTAATATCTAAATAGATACCTATTGAGCCAACAACTTTATTCTCATCATTATAATTGTAAGCATAACTCACTAACCACCAGCGGGCTTCTCCATTTTTATTGTTTGCTAAAATTTCGTGACTGTCGGGATTGTTTTTAAGACTATTTATCCCTTCGCGTTGAATAGCTCTAGTTATTGGTGTTGTGAAATTTAGATTCGAGGTTTTTTTTCCTTTTATTTCATCCAAACTGAATCCTGATATCTCTGTAAAACTTTGATTGCAGAATTGAATGGTATCATGATTGTCAACTTCCAATAGTCCTAAATTCATATTAGAAATTATATTTCTGTACTTCTCTTCTTGAAATTTAAGTTGCTTATTTGATTGTATAATAGCCTTTTCTCCCTCTTTCCGTATTGTGATATCATTAAAGTATATGTTTATATATTCGTTAGTTTCTGATAATATTGCCTCTGCAGAATAAAACTTTTTTCCTGCCGTAATTTCAAAAATTTCAACACGGTTTTTAGAATTAAACTTGTTACTTAACCTTTTATAAATTTTTTCTTCAATCCCGGTATTACCAATACCTTCAGCATGTCTTAATTCTTTTCCTGGCTCATTTATTAATATGACTTCACCTTTAAGATTAACTCTAACCACGGGATTAGGATTCTCTAATGGGAATAGTGCCATATCCTTAAGCTCTTTAGCTGCTGTTGCAGTTTCTAAGGCACCGGAGAAACTTTTGGCAAAATTTTCCAATAACAATAATTCATCTTGTGCCCACTTTCTTTCTGTAGTACAATCATCATAACCTATAAAGCCCCAAAAGATATTCCGATGAAAAATGGGAACAATCAAAAGTGATTTGATACTTTGTGAATTCAATATTTCTAATGCAGGAAACTCACTCTCTAACTCCGAAACAACCATACTTATCGTCTTATTTTCATATAGTAGTGGTAGAAACCTCTCAAAATATTCTAAGGGAACATTTTGTATTCTGTCATTACTTTTTTGAGATGTTATTCCTAAAGAAACCCATTCGTATCTCTGAGATGTAACAATTTTATTTTTTGAATTAAGAGTGTTTTCATAAATATAAGCTCTGTCAACACCTACAGCTTTGCCTAATATTTCCAAACCCTTTTCTATAGCAGTAACAAAATTTGAATTTGACACTAATTCCTCAGTAGCCTGCGCTACACCTTTTAACATTTTAATATTTCGCAGTACAGATTCTTCAATAGAATCATGTTTTTCTTGAGCTATTGCATTTCTTATCTTTATGGCTGTCAAATTTGCAATAATGGTAAAATCAACAAGATGTTGATCAGTAAAAAAATTCTTTGCTGAATGTTCTGAATCTATAACTCCTATTACTTCATCATTTGCAATAATAGGAACAGCTAATTCCGAGTACCTCTCTTTATCATCAATTATATATTCTGGACTCTTTGTAGTATCTCTTATATTTATTGGTTTTCCAGTGAGTGCAACTCTTCCAACAATTCCATCTCCGATTTTAATTTTAATGGGATTTAAAATTTGATGTGCTTCTTTTTGCTTCTCTCCATATGCCGATCTTTGTATAAGGTTTTTTTTGTTTTCATCAATGAGATATACTACACAGTCTTCTAAACCAAACCTACTAATTGCATCTTCTATAATTGTCCATACAATTTCATCAATAGTAACCTGGTTTAACATGTTCGCAGCAAAATTATTAATTCCTATTAATGACTCCTTTTGCTGATGAATAGTTAAAAGAATTTTATTAGTGTCTTCGGTAATTAATTCTTGATTTGCGATAACTTTTAACAACTCTTGATTTTGACCTTGTGTATCAAGATCGAATGAGATAATTTTTTTTAGACTAAGATCTGTCAAAGAATTAAAATTGGGGGTTCCAATAAATAAAATTTGATTTTGATCTACAAAATATTCAAATTGTCCTTGAAGTGTAATTAAATTTTCTGTTTTGTGTTTTAAAATTATCTTTTGCCCCGTTAATGACATTAAATCCTTAAAAGTTGGGTTATTATTTTCTAGTGTGATTATATGGAACTTAGAACTGAATTTTGATTGTTCTACTAGTTTAAATATGCTACCTATATCACTTCCAAATGACAGTATCTTTAATTGCTTATCAATCAAAAGATAGAAAGGGAATAACCTATTTAATTGTTCTATATTGAAAATAATGGATTTTCGATTCATGAATTATTTCTTATTTCATTACTATGCTTTAATTATCATGGATTAAAGAGAAGCCAACCAAAAACATTAAAATTAATCATTTGTTATTCCCAATGAAATTATAGAAATTGTTTAAACTCAATTTATAATTAACCTCTTATAAACACATTAATTAATTATTCAAGACTTTTCCAGATTTCATCATATTATAAATGGTAGATTTACCTATATCAAGTTTATCTGCCACCAGCATTACATTATTGTTGTGCTTTTTGAGAAAATAATTAATTATTTCGGTATTATATTCCTTCATCGTTTTTTCGGTAACCATATAAGGTTCATCCTGCAAAAGTGTATTAAATGTAATATCATTTGCCGTAATCTCTTCATTATTAGACATTACACATGCCAGATCAACAACAGATTTTAACTCTCTTACATTACCAGGGTAATTATACTTCATTAGTTTTTCTTTTGCACATAAAGATAAATTTGGAGAAGCCATTTTATTTTCGTGCGAAAATTTTTCAAGAAAATGTTTTGCCAAAATTAATATATCACTTCCACGTTCTCTTAATGGTGGCAACTCAATAGGTAAGCCAATGATTCGGTAAAATAGATCTTTTCTGAAATTTTTCTTTTTAACTTCTTCTGCTAAATTTTTATGTGTTGCAGTAACTAAGCGCGCATTAAATTTTATTGTTTTATTTCCTCCTACTCGAGTCACTTCTCTTTCTTGTATCGCTCTTAATATTTTTACTTGCATATTAGTATCCAATTCTGCTATTTCATCTAAGAAAATTGTGCCTTCATCAGCTTCTTCAAATTTCCCTATTTTACGACTACTAGCACCAGTAAATGCACCTTTCTCATGACCAAACAATTCGCTTTCTACTAATTCCTTTGGAATTGCTGCCATATTTATCGCTACAAAAGCATTTTTTCGTCTATCACTATTATAATGTATAGCCTTTGCTACTACCTCTTTACCTGTTCCTGTTTCTCCTGTAATCGAAACATTTATATTTGTTCTAACGGCATTTTTAATTAAAACAAATGATCTTTTTAAAGCATCACTTTGCCCTATTATAGTTTTTTCAAAATCAAATTTTGTTCCTAATTGATTTTTTAAGATTTCTACCTCCTTCTTTAAATTGGTGTTTTCCTTAATACGTAATATACTGTTCCAGAGAATTTCTTTTGTATTATCATCTTTTAAAATGTAATCGTAAATTCCATTTTTAAGTAATGATAATGCAATGTCTATTTCTTTTTGCCCACTAATTACTATCACAGAAATACTAGAATCTTGAGATTTTATTTTTTTAAACAATTCATTTCCATTAATGTCTGGTAAATTATAATCAATAGAAATTACGTTTGGTTTTAAATGAAGATTTTTTAAACAGGCATTACCATTTTTAAATAAATGTACCTCATAATCTTCATTGAGCGATAAATGATACTTAAGCATTTCTCCATACCAAGGATCATCTTCAATTATAAATATTTTGAATGCGTTCATTGTGTTCTTTAAATTAAATTTGAATAAAAAAATGGTTCTGTAACTTTCCTATTATTTACTTTTAATAATTATCACTTAAAACTTATTCTAACTGATTATCAGAAAACCTCTAAAACATAAATATATATAATTCATTCCAAAAAATGGAATAATTAAATAGTTTTGTTAAGTGTATTCTTTAAAAATCATACATGAAAGGCTTTCTTTTTGTAATATAATTGGGCGTTACGCCAATTATATTGAATCACTAATAAAACAAAAATTATATAAGTTATATTTTGGAAATTACATGAGTTAACAACAAAAAACAAAAAGTCTTGGTGAGTATTAAATGGTTGGAGGCTGGATAGATCATTGGACAGGGATATAATAAATGGGATACTACTCTTGTATAGTTTAGCCGAGTTGGATGTAATATATTATCAAAAATTAAACTTTTATTGAGTTAATATTAGTGACATCAGCAGCGTGCCTTTTCTGTTTTTATTGGTGCTCAAGCAAGCTTGGCTAACTTCAAATATATCATGCTAGGATTACAGATCCTAGAGCGATCCATCTTGATCATTCGCCTAAGACCTGCGCTGTGCCATTTCTGTTTTTATTAGAGCTCAAGCAAGCTTGGCGAACTTCAACTATATCATGCTAGGATTACAGATCCTAGCGCAATCCATCTTGATAATTTCCCTAACAGCTGCGCTGTGTCTTTTCTGTTTTTATTGGAGTTCAAGCAAGCTTGGCTCCAAAAAACAGAAAAGCCTAACAATTTCTTGTTAGGCTAATTCATTTGTGATGGCACTAGGATGCGATATTTATACCAATAATGTACATAAATTACACTTTTCTATACGCTTGTTATATTATTAATGCAAAAACGTATATATTTTCAGTGCTATATATTCACATGTGTCAATTATGGTTGTGCAAATGTTGTGCAAGCTATTGTCTGGAAAACTATAACTACTTCTAATAACCAAAATGAAAACAAGATTAATAATAATAATATCATTACTTAAGCCTTGCTCAAAAAATGATAGGGCCAGGATTCTAACCTAGAACCGCCTATAGAAGGTAATAATTGTATCACTTAGAACAACTCTATAAAAAGCCTGTGTTGGAACACACTTTAACTAAAACCATAGAAATATACACACATGTGGCTACAATTAGTTTTAATTCTGTAAAAGCCCATTGGATTTGTAAGAATTTTACTTAATTTTATTGATATAAATATAAAGGATATAAAGACAATAGTCTTAAGCCATACGTTGGCAACAATTTAAAAGATGAAGAACAAACACGATTTAGACACTTATTCCAAGCTAGCACAAGGTGGTACATTTTTTATAAATGAATCATTCAAATATATAGACGAAGCCCTAAGGTCTGAATTAGCCTCCATTATATATGGGAAACTGCTAGATAAAGTTGAACCTACAAAACAAGATTTAGAATTAGCGAATAACCTAAATGTTGGAAATGGTACAATTGAAACTCTGCAATCAAAAGAAGACAATCCATTGACCGATGATACCATCTCAAAAATGTCAAATCTTTGGGAAGGAGCTATTTCAATTTCCCAAACAAAAACTTATAAATTTGGTTTAGATTACAGAATAAAATCAATTGAATTATTAGGTCATTTAAACAACTTAGGTTTTTTTATTGAGACATTAACAAATAGACATTTACTATTCTTAAATCAAAGTGGTGAAATTGATAATTTCTGTTATTCAAGAATTTCTATTGCTAAAATCATGGAAAGACTTATTTTCATATTTAAAGACGATTTAACGGACAATAAAATTCAGTTAAATGAAATAACAAACCTATTTAGCTTGAGAAATAAAACAGTTCACTACACACCAGATAATGCTATTGCATTAAAGCCTCGAATCTCTGATTTAATTGCGATTTGGAGACAATGCAAAAAGTTAGTTGAAAAATTTGAAAAAGTTGAAAAATTCAATGAAGAAAAATTTTCTGAAATACTAAATCATTATACAGATAACGTTAAAACAAATTGGACATAAAACCAGTTACCAACAATGGATATAAAAAGCGATCATAAAAACGAGCCGACTGATAAACGGGAAGAATCAGATGAGTTTTCGGATACAGACTTCAAACCAAAGACGAATGAAGCGCTGAATGAAGAGAATCCTACTAGACGAAACAGGAGACAAGCTACTGAAGAAGAACTTAACAATCCACTTCATGGAGTGAAACTGGCTCAGATTTTAGAACGTCTGGTAAAGCATTATGGTTGGGAGTATCTGGCAGATCGTGTCAATATTCGCTGTTTCATGTATAACCCTACAATGAAATCAAGCCTAGGTTTTTTAAGAAAAACACAATGGGCTCGCGAGCATGTTGAAGACGTCTACTTGGATATGTTGGAAGAAGAATAGATCCAATTCAATTGTAAAAAAACAAAAAACAATTGCCAACAAAACCTATAAATAATAAGGGTTTTGGCTTGTGTCGACACGAAAATCCGTGGATTTTCTGCCCCGCACTATTCATAGCTAACCGTTGTAACCAATTTGAAAAAAAATGAGTGCTGAACTTCCTTTCATATCTTTAATAATCTCAATTCCGACTTTTTTCCTTCTACGTTGGATTTTAAAAAGGTTTCTCAAAGACAAAAAGACGAGAAATTGGACTTCTTTAATTGGAACAATAATAATAACGCCAATTTTATATTATTGCCTAATAATAGCTTTCTTCAGTTATTTATTTTATGAACCTCAATATGATTTTGAAAAAGAAAGATGGTTATCTGACAAAAACTCAAGATTTGAAATGCGTGACAATTTAATCAAGAGTAGAATTTTAAACGGAAAAACTAAAAGCGAAATTGTTGAACTCATCGGAAAATCGGAAGGTGATGATTCAACTGATATTTGGACTTACAATTTGGGAATGTCTGGTGCTGGATTTGGTTGGCAATTTAATAGTTTGCAATTAACCTTTAAAAACGGAAAAGTTGCTGACGTTAAAAAACAAGAAATAGTTGATTAAAAGACTGTGTGCTAACAATATTTAATGCGGCTTAATTTCACGTCAATCTATCTTTACAAAAAATTATATTCATTTATAGATTTGTATTAACATTTAAACCGTTGTACAATGGTCGCGTAAATTATAGTATGGAAAACTATAATTACTTCTAATACAAAATATTTTTATGTTTTAATTCTGATGATATCAACTTTTGATTTGCAATAATATTTCCAATTACATTTGTAATTGATCTACGATTCAAACCCAATCAATATTCATTTAGATGTTTGGCCATATACAATCTTCGTGTTTTGACGATTTTTTAAGCAAAAACAAACCATCGAAATAGGCTATTAAAAAATTCAAGAGGCTAAGTCCTTTTAATTCAATTAATTAGCTGGTTATAACTATTAGCTTTAAGCAAATCAATTATTTTAAGGAAGGTTATTTAAGATCCAAAAAAAATGGTAAATATTCAAACTAGATTACTTTTGTTTGCATTTGTGAAGTACATGTCGGACAATGGTCGTGCAAGGTTATAGCAATGGTAATGCTAGGTTCAAGCAATCGTCGGACAGCGGTTGTGCAAATGTTGTGCAAACAAGACAAGAAAAAACCCTAACTTATTGAAAAACAATTAGTTAGGGCTTTAAAAAGTGATGGCACTAGGATTCGAACCTAGGACCGCCTGCTTAGAAGGCAGGTGCTCTATCCAGCTGAGCTATGCCACCATTCAAGGATATTAACTATCCTGAAAGCTTTTAAAACTGATTACCTCATTCTACTCGGTAATCCATTTATTAGAGCTATTAATTCTTTAAGAAAGTAAACTTTCTACACAATATAATCACTCAAATTTGTCGGGGTGGCAGGATTCGAACCTGCGACCTCCGCGTCCCAAACGCGGCGCGATAACCGGGCTACGCTACACCCCGAAATGGTTATCAAAAAAAAGCGGAGAGACGGGGATTCGAACCCCGGGTACCCGGTAAGGGTACGCTTGTTTAGCAAACAAGTCCTTTCGGCCACTCAGGCACCTCTCCTATTATAATTTAATGAACTACGCTTTTAATATTTCAAAGCGGATGCAAATGTAAGTTTTCATCTTAAAGAACGCAAACTATTTTTTCGATTTTTTTAAAGGTTTTTTTTTATTCAGGATATTCAATACGTAAGTGGTAGATATTAGCCAACTTATGCTTTAAAACTTTTTTGATTGATTGAATTTCTTTGAAGGTTATATTGGCATTTAAAAACTGATCACTCTCAATTTGCTTACTAATTATGCTTTCAACAAAGACATCAATTTTTGCAGATGTAGGCTCTTTTAAACTTTTTGAAGCCGCTTCTACACTATCACACATCATTAATATCGCTGTTTCCTTACTAAACGGTCTTGGGCCAGGATACATAAAATCAGTAATATTAATATCAGCCTCTAAATTTTTCTCTTTGCTATAAAAATAATAAACCAAGCTCGTACCGTGATGGGTTCTAATAAAATCAATTAAACGGTCTGGTAAATTGTTTTTCTTCGCAATCTCTATTCCATCAATAACATGATTAATTATTGTACTTGCACTTTCTTTAGAAGACAATTCATCGTGAGGGTTAATTCCTGTAGATTGATTTTCTGTAAAATAAGTTGGGTTCTTCATTTTACCAATATCATGATACAAAGCTCCTACCCTTACTAACATTGCATTTGCACCAATTTCATTAGCAGATGCTTCTGCAAGATTCGCTACATTTAACGAATGATGAAAAGTTCCAGGAGCCTTATTTGACAATTCTTTTAGTAGTTTAGAATTTGTGTCCGAAAGTTCCAATAAGGACACGTCTGAGACCAAACCAAACATTTTCTCATAGGCATAAATTAAAGGTTGCACAAACAAGGTTGCCAATCCGCAAAGCACAAATAGTACAAAAGTTTCCCACTTTAAATTTTCGACACTGCCTTCATGAATTACAAAAAACGCAAAGTATGCAACAATATATATCAATGTAATCTGTCCTACTGAAATAAATAAATTCGCTCTTTTATAAAGTTCAGATACCGTTAAAATGGTTACAATTCCTGCAATAATTTGCAAAAACATATACTCATAATTATTAGAGACTACAAAGCCCAAGAGTAATACTGTTATCACATGAGTAAACAATCCTAATCGTGCATCAAAAAAGGCTTTCAAAACTAATGGTAAAATACAAAGTGGTACGACATAGATATATGACGAATTGTAATTAACCACTAGTGTAGTTAAAAACACCATCAAAAGAATATTAAAGAAAATAAAAGTAACTTTAGTATTGTTTATAAATACATCTAAGCGATACTTTCTTAAAAATAGCAACAACATTAAAAGTGCTAGAGCAACCAACAAGGTATAAGCTCCTAAAATCCAATTATAATTAGCTTCACTCCATACTTGAGATTGATATTCGGACTCTAGAGACTTTAGGATTTTAAACTTATTACCCTCTACAACTTCTCCTTTAGATATTATTAATGTTTCACGTTCTATACTACCTCTCACCAAGGAAATTTTATCTAATTCTTCTTGTAATGAATTGTCCGTTAAACTTTTATTTAAAGAGATATTTGGCTTAATGACATCGAAAAATAGTGATAAATACTGCGATTTAAAATCGGAAACACCCAAATTATTTATTTGTCCTTCTAACAATACTCTAATGTCATTTTGTGAAATAATATTTGAATAATTGGTAGTGGTTCTCTGTGTTCTATTTACTAAAATTACTATTTGTTTATCTGCCGTATAATTATATTCTTTATCTAAAATTCCAGTAGCATACAAGTTATTTAATATTTGTAGTCCTTTGTTGTAAATGCCATCGATATCAATGATTGATAATGAATCAGAAAAGGTAAGCACATTAAATTGTGATTGAAATTCAAGTCTAATCGCACTAACCACAGTGGTATCCAAATCAAAATATGAAATGGCATTATCATTAATCGATTTGCGTTCAATTTGTAACTCTGCATCTGTTTTTTTTATTGCAAAATCAAAAGGGGCATATAAATTTTCTGATTGCCATGGTTTTCCTTTTTCAAAACTATATTTAAATTTTCCGCTTTTTGGAAATAAATACACAATTAAAAAGGTGGTAGAAACAAAAAGTAATGCCTTATATATTAAAGAATGGTTCTTGTATAGCTTATTAATGAAGTCTTTCATTTATCATATTAATATTCACTCAAAAGTAATAAAAAATAAAGGAGCAGCAATGGGTCATGATTATGATACAATCATTCTATTTTCTTCCAAATTTTAATTAATTTCGCATAATCAAAATATAAATCATATCACAATGAATAAAGAGGTTGTAATCGTATCTGCTGCAAGAACACCTATTGGGAGTTTTTTAGGTGCTTTATCTACTATTCCTGCTCCAAAATTAGGAGCAATAGCCATACAAGGGGCATTGAATAAAATTCAATTGAAACCTGAAATGGTTGACGAAGTTTTAATGGGAAATGTTGTTCAGGCTGGAACTGGTCAGGCACCAGCGAGACAGGCTGCCATTTATGCTGGAATTCCTGATACTGTACCATGTACCGCTATAAACAAGGTATGTGCTTCGGGTATGAAAGCTGTAATGCAAGCTGCACAATCTATTGCATTAGGAGACGCTGAGATTGTTGTTGCTGGTGGGATGGAGAACATGAGTTTAATTCCACACTATCTACACGCTCGTACTGGAACCAAATTTGGACCTACCTCATTAATTGATGGGATGCAAAAAGATGGTTTGGTAGATGCTTATGATGAAAATGCGATGGGAGTTTGTGCCGATTTATGTGCTTCTGAATATGAATTCTCTCGAGAAGATCAAGATGCCTATGCGATACAGTCATATAAGAGATCTGCTGCTGCTTGGGATGCCGGAAAATACAATTCTGAAATTGTACCTGTTGAAGTTCCTCAACGTCGTGGAGAACCTTTAATAATTAATAAAGATGAAGAATACACCAATGTAAAAATGGAGAAAATTCCAGCTTTGCGAGCTGCATTCTCTAAAAATGGTACGGTTACCGCAGCGAATGCTTCTACAATAAATGATGGTGCTGCTGCTTTAGTATTAATGAGTAAAGAAAAAGCTGAATCATTAGGTCTTAAACCATTGGCAACTATAAAAAGTTATGCAGATGCGGCGCAAGAACCAAAATGGTTTACTACGGCCCCTGCAAAAGCTCTTCCAAAGGCGCTTGCTAAAGCTAACATCTCAATTGATGATGTTGACTATTTTGAATTTAATGAGGCTTTTGCTGTTGTTGGCTTGGCGAATATGAAAATTCTAGGCTTATCAGATGAAAATGTAAATGTAAATGGTGGTGCTGTATCCTTGGGACATCCTCTTGGCTGTTCTGGTGCCAGAATTATTGTAACTTTAATCAATGTTCTAGAACAAAACGATGCAAAAATTGGAGCTGCTGCTATTTGTAATGGTGGTGGTGGTGCCTCAGCAATTGTTTTAGAACGCAACTAACCTACTGCTAAATGCAATATGGAATCTGCAATTTAAGTATTGTTCCTTTAAGATTGGAACCTTCTGATGCTAGTGAACTCGTTTCGCAAGTGTTATATGGTGGCTTTTTTAAAGTTTTGGAACAACGTAAAAAGTGGAGCAGAATTCGTTTGGATTATGATCAATATGAAGGCTGGATAGATAATAAACAATACCAGGAAATTTCTGAAATAGACTTTAACACGTTGTGTAAAACAGACGCGATTTATGTTACAGATCTTGTTGAATTTTTTCAAGATTCAAATGACGCATTGCATCCCATTACATTGGGAGCTTCCTTGCAGGGATTATCCCTTCTAAATCATGTTTACGACGGAAATTCAACAACTAAAAAACAAGACAAATGCAATATTTTAATCACTGCATTTCTTTATATGAATGTCCCTTATCTTTGGGGTGGTAAAACTCCATTTGGTATTGATTGTTCTGGATTTACTCAAATGGTATATAAACTTAACGGTTATAAGCTTTTGAGAGATGCTTCACAGCAAGCCACTCAAGGTGAGGCGTTGAGTTTTATCGAAGAAAGTGAACCTGGTGATCTCGCATTTTTTGATAACGCTGAGGGTAATATTGTACATGTTGGTATTATCATGAAGGATAATTATATTATTCATGCACATGGGAAAGTTAGAATTGATCGATTAGATCATTCGGGAATTTATAATGTCGAGACCAATACACATACCCATAAATTGAGAGTGATTAAAAAGATTATATAAAAAAAGCCACTCATATGAGTGGCTTTTTTTATATTGAATAGTCAAATTTAGTTTCCACCTTCCAATGAATCAACTTTAGCTTTCATCGCTTTAAAATTGTCCACATCATCTAAGGCACTATAAATATTCATTAAAGTTCTAGCGGCACTTAAATTTTCTGGCTCTTTATCCATAACTTGAGTCAAATAAGGAACAGCATCTTTATACATTTGTTGTCTTTTCTCTTTAAGCAAGTCATATTTATCATTATCTGCTGAAGAAGTTCCTAAGTTGTTCATTTCATCAATGATTCCTTGTTCCTGGTCCAATATTAACGCTGCCATATTCATTTGTGCTTTACTAAAATCTGGATCAATTTCTATAGCCTTATCATAATAAGATTTAGCAGTATCAAAATCCTTCTCTTCTGCTGCAAAAACACCTAGATTAAATATTAAATCGACATTATTAGGATCAATTTCAAGCGCTGATTTAATGAGCTCCTGATATTTATCTGTGTTGCCCATTTTGTAATAGACATTTGCTTCTGAAAGGATTAAATTTAAATCATTTGGGCTCGTTAGTTTTGCAGATTCAATAGCTGAAATTGCCTTGTCATTTTCTCCAAGTTCTACATAAATAAGCGCAATATTTTTCGCTATTTCGGCTACTTTAGATATAGTTTTGACATTTTTCGAATTATCATGTGATCCGCCTTTAACAGAAAGATCTCTTATCATTTCACTAGGAAATTTTTGCTCTTCTCCTGTTTCAATCTCAGTTGCCATATACTCTTCGCTAATCCCAGTATATCCTAGAGTATTTAATTCACCATAAAGTTTTATAGCCGTATCATAATCCTTTTCCAAAACTGCTACCGTTGCTGAATTAAATAAATAAAGTGTGTCAGATGTTGACATTCTATAGGCATTCTCAAAATTTGTGGATGAAACTCCATAATTTTTTTGCTCATAAGCATCACTTGCTTTTTTAATAAATGAATTACTCATCTCTAGTTTCATTTCATTTACCTGAGCGGTATATGTCGTTCTTCCAGATGCTGCTTCAATCTCGCTAAGATCTTTAAAGCTACTTAATGCATCAGCAATTTCAGTATCAGTTCCTGCACCATTTGCATATAATGCCTTTCCTTTTAAAAAATAAAATTTCGCCTTAGTTTTCTCATCCATGGTAGATAGTAAAGCTTCAGCAGAATTAATAGCCGCTTTAGCATCAGCATAATTGCTACTTTTAATAGCTTTATCTGCCAGCTTTAGCTCTTTTTTTTGTGCAAAAGAGAACGTGCTAATCATTACAGCTAATCCAAATACAACTTGTTTTCTCATCTTCGTAATTTTAAATATTAATCAATTAATCGTTAGTTTCGGTAGGGTCATTATCAAGAGTTGTGCCATCATCTGTAGCGTCTTCTATATCAGCACCTTCAGCATGATCTACATCGTCTTCATCATGCATGATTTTTGCAACGGCGGCAATAGAATCACTATTTTTGAGATTAATTAACTTAACCCCTTGAGTCGCTCTTCCCATAACTCGTAAATCTTGTACAGCCATTCTAATAGCGATTCCAGATTTATTAATAATCATCAAATCATCACTATCGGTTACGTTTTTAATAGATACTAAACTTCCTGTTTTCTCAGTTATTGAAATGGTTTTAACACCTTTTCCGCCTCGATTTGTAATTCTATAATCCTCTAAGTTAGATCGTTTTCCGAAACCATTTTCAGAGACTACCAAAATGTTGCTTTCCATATCATTCACAGAAATCATTCCAATGACTTCATCGGTCTCATTTGCTAGTCTAATCCCTCTAACTCCAGATGCATTTCTTCCCATTGGTCTAGTCTTTGCTTCCTCAAATCGAATCGCTTTACCCGATTTAAGTGCTAACATTACTTGACTTTCACCAGTGGTAAGTTTTGCTTCTAGTAATTCATCATCTTCTTTAATAGTAATGGCATTAATACCATTTGTTCTTGGTCTAGAGTATTGTTCAAGCGACGTCTTTTTTACCTGCCCTTTTTTAGTCGCCATAATTACATAATGGCTATTTATATACTCTTCGTCTTTAAGATCTTGTGTACAGATAAATGCTTTTACTTTATCATCTTGTTCAATATTTATCAAATTCTGAATGGCTCTACCTTTTGAGGTTTTACTCCCTTCGGGAATTTCATAAACACGCATCCAGAAACATTTTCCTTTTTGGGTAAAGAATAACATATATTGATGATTTGTACCCACAAATAAATGCTCTAAGAAATCTTCATTTCTAGTAGTAGAAGCTTTTTGACCTACCCCTCCTCTATTTTGAGTTTTATATTCAGATAAAGAAGTTCTTTTAATATATCCCGCATGCGAAATGGTAATTACTACTTTTTCATTAGGAATCATATCTTCAATAGAAAGATCTCCTCCAGCATATTCAATTACCGAACGACGCTCGTCTCCATATTTTTCTTTAACATGAACCAATTCTTCTTTAATGATTACCATACGACGCTCTTTTTTATCAAGAATGTCTTTTAAATCTTCAATAGTTAGAATAAGAGCATCATACTCAGCACGAAGTTTGTCTTGTTCAAGACCTGTAAGTTGACGCAATCGCATTTCTACAATGGCCTTTGCTTGAATTTCACTCAATTCAAAACGGTCAATTAATTTTTGTTTGGCTTCATCTGCATTTGCTGATGAACGAATAAGTGCAATTACCTCGTCTATATTATCAGAAGCAATGATTAATCCTTCTAATATATGTGCGCGCTCTTCAGCTTTACGTAATTCGTATTTTGTTCTTCGAACAACTACTTCATGACGGTGCTCAACAAAATAATGAATCATTTCTTTAAGATTCAACATTTGCGGACGCCCCTTAACCAAAGCAATATTATTTACACTAAATGATGATTGTAAAGCTGTGTATTTATAAAGCTTATTAAGGACAATATTAGGAATTGCATCACGTTTTAAAACATATACAATACGCATTCCATTTCTATCTGATTCATCACGAATTGTAGAAATTCCTTCGAGTTTTTTATCATTTACAATATCGGCAGTCTTTTTAATCATGTCTGCCTTATTGACTTGGTAGGGAATCTCAGTTACAATAATACATTCTCTTCCTTGTACCTCTTCAATAATTGCCTTTCCACGCATAACGATACGTCCGCGACCTGTTTTAAAAGCTTCACGAACACCATCATAACCATAAATAATTCCTCCAGTAGGGAAATCTGGTGCTTTAATATGAGTAATTAACTCATCAATTTCAATATCATTATTATCAATATATGCAATTGTACCACCAATAACTTCCGATAAATTATGAGGTGGCATATTTGTGGCCATACCCACAGCAATTCCAGAGGCTCCATTTACTAAAAGACCAGGAATACGCGTTGGCAAAACCGTAGGTTCCTTTAAGGTATCATCAAAATTAAGTTTATGATCAACAGTATCTTTATCAATATCTGCCAACATGTCTTCAGAAATCTTGCGCATACGCGCTTCTGTATAACGCATTGCCGCGGGGCTATCTCCATCAATTGATCCAAAGTTTCCTTGACCATCAACCAGCATATAACGTAAACTCCACTCTTGAGCCATACGAACCATGGCATCATATACAGAAGTATCACCATGTGGATGATACTTACCTAAAACTTCCCCAACAATTCTTGCTGATTTTTTATGTGCGGTATTTGCTCTAACACCAAGTTCATGCATTCCAAAAAGTACACGACGGTGTACTGGTTTGAGGCCATCTCTAACATCGGGTAATGCACGTGACACAATGACTGACATTGAATAATCAATGTAAGCAGATTTCATTTCATCTTCAATATTTATTGGAATAAGCTTTTCTCCTTCTGCCATAAATAAATTTATTAGTTTTTGTAGGTTTTCAAATCGAGCTAATATAACAAAATTGTTAGTCCAACCGCTATTAAAACATGGGTTTTTTAATACTTTTTATCAACAATATTTCGGGACAAAATCGTTAATAACTAAAGGGGGATTAATTTTGATATTACAGCCTTTTTTTTGTCATTTATCCTCTCTAAAAACAATTTAAGGATAATAAAGGTATAGTTTTTGTCTTTATACAGTTGTTTTTATTAATTTTAATGCAGAAAGGAATAATTTATGGACGATAATTTTTCACCAAGAGTTAAAGATGTAATTGCATTTAGCAAAGAAGAAGCATTACGGTTAGGTCATGATTTTATTGGGACAGAGCACCTTATGCTAGGATTATTGCGTGATGGCAACGGCAAAGCTATAGACATATTGAGTGCCCTAGATATTGATTTGAATCATTTGAGACGTAAGGTTGAAATCTTAAGTCCGGCTAATCCTAATATTACAGTTTCATCTAACGAGAAAAAAAACTTGCATTTAACACGGCAAGCTGAACGCGCTCTAAAAACAACATTTTTAGAAGCCAAATTATTTCAGAGTACTTCAATAAACACGGCGCATTTGCTGTTGTGTATTTTAAGGAATGAAAATGACCCCACTACAAAGCTTTTAAATAAATTAAAAGTTGATTATGATAATGTTAAAGATCAGTTTAAGTATATGATTACAAATGATGACGATATAGAATCTCCAAGAGCAGAATCATTTTCAGATGAAGATGCAACTTCTGACGAGAGTTCAAAAGAAAACCCGTTTAGCCAATCTACAACAAAAGGCGCTAAAAAATCGAAGACACCAGTTCTTGATAATTTTGGACGGGACCTTACTGCTATGGCAGAAGAAGGAAAACTTGATCCCGTTGTAGGTAGAGAAAAAGAAATACAACGCGTCTCTCAAATTTTAAGCAGACGAAAGAAAAATAATCCCTTATTGATTGGGGAACCAGGTGTTGGTAAATCGGCGATTGCAGAAGGACTTGCCAATAGAATTATAAAACGAAAAGTATCACGTATTCTTTATAACAAACGTGTTGTAACACTTGATCTTGCAAGTTTAGTTGCTGGTACAAAATACCGTGGGCAATTTGAAGAACGCATGAAAGCTGTAATGAACGAACTTGAGAAGAATGCTGATATTATTCTATTTATTGATGAAATTCATACTATTGTTGGAGCCGGTGGTGCCACAGGAAGCTTAGATGCTTCAAATATGTTTAAACCTGCATTAGCACGGGGAGAAATACAATGTGTTGGAGCAACTACTCTTGATGAGTATAGACAATATATAGAGAAAGATGGCGCTTTAGAACGTCGTTTTCAAAAGGTTATCGTAGAACCAACAACAGTAGTCGAAACTATCGAAATATTAAATAATATTAAAGATAAATACGAAGAACATCACAATGTTAATTACTCGCCAGAAGCTATTGAAGCTTGTGTGAAGTTAACCAGTCGTTATATGACTGAACGCTTTTTACCAGACAAGGCAATTGATGCTTTAGATGAAGCAGGATCTCGTGTACATATTTTAAATATTGATGTTCCAGAACAAATAACAGATCTCGAAAAGCAGCTTGAAGACGTTAAAGAAACCAAAAATTCGGTCGTAAAAAAGCAAAAATATGAGGAAGCTGCTAAGCTTCGTGATGACGAAAAGCGCATAGAAAAAAGTCTGGCTGAAGCTCAAGCAAAATGGGAAGAAGATTCAAAACTTCATCGTGAACTTGTTACTGAAGAGAATGTTGCCGACGTTGTTTCAATGATGACCGGTATTCCTGTTAACCGAATTGCACAAACCGAAAGTAATAAGTTAGCTAATCTCCCAGAATTAATAAAAGGAAAGGTCATTGGCCAAGATGAGGCTGTTGGTAAAGTCGTAAAAGCTATTCAGAGAAATCGTGCGGGCCTTAAAGACCCAAACAAGCCTATTGGGTCATTTATCTTTTTAGGGCAAACTGGAGTTGGTAAAACGCAATTGGCAAAAGTCTTAGCGCGTGAATTATTTGATAGTGAAGACACCTTAATACGTGTGGACATGAGTGAGTATATGGAGAAATTTGCCATTTCACGTTTAATAGGAGCACCTCCAGGATATGTAGGTTATGAAGAGGGTGGACAACTCACCGAAAAAGTAAGACGCAAGCCTTATGCCGTGGTATTACTGGATGAAATTGAAAAAGCGCATCCCGATGTCTTCAATATGTTGCTTCAGGTTTTGGATGACGGTTTTTTAACGGATAGCTTAGGTAGAAAAATTGATTTTAGCAATACTATAATTATTATGACCTCCAATATTGGTGCTCGAAAATTAAAAGATTTCGGTACAGGGGTTGGTTTTGGAACGGCCGCAAGAAAATCACAAGAAGATTCTAATGCTAAAAATATCATTGAAGGTGCATTAAAGAAAGCTTTTGCTCCAGAATTCTTAAATAGAATTGACGATGTCGTTGTCTTTAATACACTTGAAAAAGAAGATATTAATAAAATTATTGATATTGAACTAGAGAAACTGCTGTTGAGAATTAAAGATCTCGGTTATACTCTAAAACTTAGTAAAAAGGCAAGAAACTTTATTGTAGATAAAGGATTTGATCAGCAATATGGAGCACGCCCTTTAAAAAGAGCGATTCAAAAGTATGTTGAAGATGCTTTAGCTGAAGAAATTATTACATCAAAAGTTAGCGCAGGCGATATAATTACGATGGATTTAGAAAAAGATGCCAATGAACTTAGTGTTAAAATTAAACACAGCGAAAAACCGACAGAATCTTAAATTATATAAGCATAACAAAAAAGCGCCGTTAAAAATAACGGCGCTTTTTTAGTTTTAATTAGATGGCAGCTAAAACACATAACTATAGTTCTTGCATCCTGTGTCGTAAGCAAGAACTATTTAATTGTTTTAATGGACAAAGGAGAACATACTAGTCCCGAAGGAAATCAAGTGTTAGTAGACATTGCTAATGTTTATAGTAAGGAAAGATTGTTTGTATATATAACACATCGTAAATATTCTTATTCTGTAGATCCTTCCATCTATCTGGAAACCTCTAAAATTAAATCCTTTCTGGTATGACTGCTGTAACAGAAGTGCCAACCTTAAAAGCCAACGCAGAAATTGAGCACTTGTTTCTAGATTAGCCATTTGAGATTTTCACAGATATTGAAACCGTAATTCATAGGGATAAACATCTGAAAGCACCAATTAAAGGGGTTTTGAATTACTAATATAATTAATACTGAGGGGGCTAATAAAAAAAAGCAGCCATTTTCATGACTGCTTTTTCATTTTTTAAATACTATTAATCAACTATTTTCTATTCACATTTGAAGACACAATTTTCTTAATAACTGTTCCTTGATTCGTGATTAGTTTTACATAATACATTTGATCAGCACCACTAGAAATATTTAATGGTAAATTAACATCTGATCCTTTTGTATATCCTTTAACTTCTTTAGTTAATACTAATAAGCCTCTGGTATCATAAACTTCTACTCTTACATCTGTATCAAAATCAAAGTTGTAATTAAGTGTTACATCTTTATTAAATGGTACAGGGTAAGCTTTAAAGTCTAATTCTTTCAATTCACCGTTAACTTCACTATCGGTTGGTGTATCGAAACATGTTGAAACCTCAATTAACTGAGTCACTTCAGAATAGTTTTGACAATCATCCCAAAGACCATAAGTACGTGTGATTGTTTCTGGATTTTGGTTATTTGAAACATCTTCGATCCAATCAACATAAACATCAGTATCACAATTATCAGAAGCATTTACAAGACCTGTATCTGGATCTGGAATGGGATCATCACATTTCACTTCAATTGGCTCAAGAGGATCTGCTGTTGGTGCAGTTTTGTCTCCACCAAAATGATGTGTTGTTAAATATGAGTAATTATCACAAGCATCTACAATAGTGTAATACACATGAATATCCCAATAACAATTATCATCAGAGTTATAGTATTCCCATTCAACTGTATGCGTTACAGTTACACCTGAACAATCCTCGTATAGTAAAGCTATTTCTTTATCAGCTAAGATATTTCCAGAGCTAAGCACTGTTTCCATAGCGATATCTACACATACTTCATATTCTGGATAATTTTCAGAACTAAAGAACTCATTATAGTTTCCTTCTCTCACAGGAGCTGTATCATCTCCTCCATTGTAAGCTACTTCAAGATCCGTACTGTTTCCACAGTCATCCTCAATAGTATAAGTCACAATAATTTCCCAGTTACAATCTGTACCAGTAGCATCAGCTACAGTATGTGATACCTCTAAGTATTCATCACAGTTGTCGGCATAATAATACATGATAGAATAATCATCTGCAATATAACTATCGATAGCATCTCTAGCATCATCAATACAAACATCAAATTCGCTGTATTTAGTTGTTGGAGAATAATCATATAAATAAGGAGCAGTTCTATCTCCACCAGTATATTGTACTTTAAGCTCTGTAGAGTTTCTACAGTTATCCCAAATTACATAAGTATATGTAGCTACCCAGTAACAATCGTTACCTGTAACAACTGCTTCATCATAATCTGGTACATCCACATAACTGATTCCATCACCAGCATCTGGTCCACAATCACGGAATAAATACATAATATCATCTCCACTAGGTAAGCCTGGTCCGTACATTACGGCTTCTTCAGCCCCATCCATACATGCTTCTAGATCACTTATAACTCCAGGTGCTGTCCCTACTAATTCTGGTGGTGTATGATCTTCACCGGTGTAACCAATGTAGAACGTATCGTAGTAATTTCCACAATCATCAGAAACTTCATAATAGTACTTTGTACTCCAGTAACATCCATCTCGACGTACTCTTTCGTATTTGTTAACATTGATATCTTCACGATCAGTACAATTATCCATAAAATACTCACGGATTTCATCTTCAGAAGGACCTGTTGGTCTTTCATCAAAACATACATCTAGTCTATGGTAATCTTCACGATTCCAATCAGATCTTGGTCCATCTTTTAAAGTAGGAGCACTAGTATCGCCACCAGAGTAAATAATTTTGAACTCTTCAATAGCGTTACCACATAAATCTTCTACATTATAAGTATAAACTACCATCCAATCACATACACTATCTTCAACATCTGTTCTAGTTCTTGTAATTACTAAATCAGCTTGAGCAGTACAATTATCTTCAAATAAAACTCTAATGTCTTCTACGGTAGGACCATCAGGTGCCTCACATAGATCCATTTCAGATTCTCCTAATGGAATATCTCCAACTTGATCAGGAGCCATATCATCCATTACAGATATATTTTGATCTCTATATATAATATTTCCACAGTCATCTTCTGCTGACCAAGTTCTTATAATCACATAATCACCACAATCACCAGTTGTACGAGAATCACTATAATCTATAGTAACATCTGAACAATAATCATAGGCACCTGGACCTCCTGTATTATAAGGAGTGGTATCAGCGAAACAATCTTCATCTTTATATAATTGTCTGTCTCGTGGGAAACCATCCCAGTAAGGGTCCATAGTATCTTCAATTGTAAATATCCCTTTACTTGAAGAGCTGTTTCCACAATCGTCAGTAACTGTAAATAATACAGTAATAGATCCTGTTTCACCACAATCATCTGAGAAAGGACGTTTGTTATAATCGTTTGTCCAAGTAAGATCATCATCACATAAATCAATAGCATTTGCGCCACCATTATCTGCTAACCAATCAGCAAAATCTTGATCAGTATCATCATAACCACATTCAACAGTTAAATCTTCTGCGTGATCTGAAATTGCAGGACTTAAAGTATCTTCAATAGTGAAGCTAGCAGTAGTCGTTGCGTAATTCCCACATTCATCAGTAGCTGTAAATGTTACAGTATATACCCATGCACAAGCATTTCCAGTTGGTCTTGGATTATCATGAGACCAGCTTACATCAGAACATACGTCTTTAGCTTCGGCTCCACCATGACTATCTAACCATGCTTGGTAATCATCCATATTTGTTGGATTGTTTGTATTATCATCACATTCAACAGTATCGTTAGATGCTTCAACATTAAATGTTGGTGGAAGACTATCTACAATTGAGAATGTTGCTGATCTTGAATTATCATGATCACAGTCATCAGTTACTGTAAAAGTAACTTCTACAGATCCTGTAAATTCACTACATCCATTATAATCTTCACCAAGCGCTTCTAATAATTCTACTTCATCAGTTGGTCCATCATGAGTCCAATCTAAATCATCATCACATTCATCAGAAGCTGTTGCAGTAGCATGATCATTTAGCCATGCTTCATATTGAGCATAGTTTCCAGCACCATCACAAACCGCTACAATAGATTTAGCGTCTGTCATTGTAGGAGGCGTTGAATCTACAATTGCAAAAGTAGCAACTGTTTTAGACTCATTACCACAATCATCATAAGCTATAAACACAACTGTTATAGAACCTGTATCACCACAGTCATCAGACCATGTTTTACTATCAGAATCATTAGACCAATCTAGATCATCATCACAGTTATCTCTAGCTTCAGCGTACCCGTTATTATCTAACCAATCTTGGTAAGCTTCATCATTGTCTAATCCTTCTTTGGTATCAACACCACATTCAACAGTGACATCACTTGCAGCAACATCAATAGATGGATTTATATTATCAACAATATTTACAGTCACAGATAAATCAATGGTGTTTCCACATTCATCTTCGAACTTATAAGTTACTTTAAAAGAACCACAACTTGTATCTGGAACTTCGTATTCACCATCAACATTTCCACTAATTACACATCCAATAGATGTAGTTCTACTACCTTGAGGATTATTAGTATAATGTGCTTGAGGGATATAATCAGCAATATTATCTCTATCTGCACATGGTACATCAATATCATCTATAGGAAGAAAAGCAATTGGTTCAGCTGGATCAACAGTTATTTTTTGAACATGAACCGTTTCATTATTACATTCGTCAGTAATAGTCCAAGTTCTTGTAATAACGCCACCTGCACAATCAGGACCTTCAAAGCCAGTATCAACAGGAAGAGCGGAAGTTCCACTACCTCCACAGTTATCAGTCCAATCTAATCCTAAAGCTTCAGGAACAAAACCACATTCAACTGTAACGTCTCCTGGAGTTGTTTCAAATTCTGGTGGTGTTTTATCACCTCCTGAATATGTGAACGTCAATTCAACATCTTCAGTTTCATCACATTCATCAGAAATAGTATAAACATAAATTACCGTCCAATCACAATCACCTTGTGTCGTTTTTGTTCTTAAACCAATATGAACAGGGTCTGTAATTTCAAGATCTCCTGATTTATCATGACCACAAGAATCTTCAAAATAAGATGCTAAAGTTTCAGCCCCGTATGGTGCTAAAGGTCTGTCATCAAAACAGGCATTAATATTTTTTGTTTCTTCAGGTTCCAGTACAATATCCTTTTGTAATTGTGGTGGAGTTCTATCGCCTCCAGTATACTGTATTGTATACATGGTTTGGTTACCATCACATTTAATGATGTACACATAGTAATAAGTCCAGTTGCAGTTATCACTACCTTCTGTAAATCCAGTACTAACTCCCCATTCTCCATATCCATCTTCTTCTACAAAATGAATTGCAAAATCTTCACTACTCTCTGAACATTTGCTAAAAACATCATCATTATATCCATCGACCATCATATCACTAGTAGCAGTCATTTCAGGAATAGCGTTTGTACAGGCATCAATGTCCAAATAAACTTCGCCATCTCCGCCTTCAGAATCTAGTTGAGCAAACATTGCTCCAGAGCCCAAGGCAAATAGCATAATAAACATCATGACTTTCATGCTGCTTTCTTGTAGGTACCTAAACTTAGGACTACAACACGATAAATTTGTGATAGTATGCCGATAGGCCCTAGCACAACTTTTGGTAAAATTGTTCATAAACGTGATCTTTAGAATTAATAACATATTGCAATAGCATTGCAGCTATTCACATAACTAAATAATCATTGTAGGACATAGCATATAGGGATTCACAGTAAAATAGTATTCTAAAGAAAATCTTTAAAACAAAATTAAATTGTAAACATCAATATTTACCACAAGGGCAAACACTCAAATAATAAAATGTGCTAATAATCAATAATTGTTGTGCTATTAAACAATTAATTTTAGGCGTAGTAACATAAGATTAGAAGAAGTAATATGCATTTAAAGTGCAATATTAATCTTTAGGTGTAGTAACAATAAATTTTGGGCGCCGTAACGATAATTTTTAGGTGAAGTAACATTATAAATATGAGGAACAATAACTTAAAATAATTAAGCGTTGCTATCAAAAATAAACAATTTCAATTACATTTCCAACTTTATTCAATTAATTTTCAGAGACTTAACAAAGAGAGCCCTCTAGAAAAGCCTGTATGCTTTGAAAAAGCTGTAATACTGCGATTAGTGTGGTCTTAAAACGGATTCGCTTAAGAAACTATAATCTCATTACAATAGGATTAACTCATTATAAATGACTATTTACTTGCTCCTATATACCTCTAATTGTTTTGAATATGGAATAGATCTAACTCAATATAGATTTAGACCTGAAAATTAAGAACAAAAAAA
>CAJXVU010000029.1 GCA_913062555.1 uncultured Bacteroidota bacterium | reverse complement strand
TAAATATTTAAAAAACCGTTTCATTAGTATGAAACGGTTTTTTATTTTTGCAGGATGGCAAAACAAGAAGATCAGTTTAAAAAAGTAGTCTCTCACGCAAAAGAGTATGGGTATGTATTTCAAAGTAGTGAAATATATGACGGATTAAGTGCAGTATATGATTATGCACAAAATGGTGTAGAGCTTAAAAAAAATATTCGTGACTACTGGTGGAGAGCCATGGTACAAATGCATGATAATATTGTCGGCCTGGATGCTGCAATATTTATGCATCCTACAACGTGGAAAGCGTCAGGTCATGTCGATGCCTTTAGCGATCCTTTAATTGACAATAAAGATTCTAAAAAGAGATATAGAGCAGATGTTTTAGTGGAAGATTATGTAGGTAAACTAGACACTAAGATTGAAAAGGAAGTAAAAAAGGCGGCAAAGCGCTTTGGAGAATCTTTTGATAAAGCTCAATTTTTAGAAACGAACCCTAGAGTATTACAATACAAAGAAAAAGGAGCTGCTATTTTAAAAAGGTTAGGTCAATCTTTGGAAAAAGAAGATTTGGCAGATGTAAAAGCGCTTATTGAAGAGTTGGAAATTGCATGTCCGTTATCTGGAAGTAGAAATTGGACTGATGTAAAGCAATTTAATTTAATGTTTGGGACAAAGTTAGGCGCTTCTGCTGAAACTGCGATGGATTTATATCTTCGACCAGAAACAGCACAAGGTATTTTTGTGAATTTTTTAAATGTTCAGAAAACCAGTCGGATGAAAATTCCTTTTGGAATTGCCCAAACCGGAAAAGCGTTTAGAAATGAAATTGTAGCACGTCAGTTTATATTTAGAATGCGCGAGTTTGAGCAAATGGAAATGCAATTTTTTGTAAAGCCAGGAACTCAAAAAGAATGGTATGAAAAATGGAAAGAAACCCGTTTAAAATGGCACATGTCGCTTGGAATGGGAGAGGATAATTATCGTTTTCACGATCATGAGAAGTTAGCGCATTATGCCGATGCTGCCACCGATATCGAATTTAAATTTCCGTTTGGTTTTAAAGAATTAGAAGGGATACATTCTCGTACTGATTTTGATTTAAAAGCTCATGAAGAATTTTCAGGAAAGAAACTACAGTATTTTGATCACGAAGAAAATAAAAGCTATGTGCCTTATGTTGTAGAAACTTCTATTGGGCTAGATCGAATGTTTTTGGCAATATTCTCTAATGCTTTACAAGAAGAAGCATTGGAAAATGGTACAACGAGAACAGTTTTAAAATTACCAGCGGTATTGGCACCTACAAAGGCGGCGGTTTTACCATTGGTTAAAAAGGATGGTCTACCTGAGATTGCGCGTCAAATTATCGATGATTTAAAATGGGATTTCAATGTGATTTATGATGAAAAGGATGCCGTAGGAAGACGATATAGACGTCAGGATGCTAATGGGACTCCATTTTGTATTACTGTTGATCACGAGACCTTAAATGACAATTCGGTTACCATACGTCATAGAGACACCATGGAACAAAAACGTGTTAAAATAGAAGCATTAAAGGAAATAATTAAGCAAGAAACGGATGTAAAAACCTGGTTAATGAAAATGTAGTTTATACAGATACTAGAAAATTAAATAAAAAAAAAGCTTCAAGATTTCTTGAAGCTTTTTTTATTGTAATTATTTTATGCTAAACTCATAAAAAGGATGCGTGAAAAATAGGACTAATGACTGTGTCCTCCACCTTCTCCTTTAATCAACATATAAGTGCCTTTGGTTAACAATTGTTTCCCCTTTATAAGGTCGCTGTTTAAAATTTCAATATAGTCTTCTGTTTGATCACCAATCTCTAATTTTATTCTTTCAAATACATAACCAGTATCGTTTTGAGATTCCAAAACTAGCGCGTAATAATCATCATTAAGCTCTGTTACAGCTGCTTTGGGTAATGCTAATCGATCATTCGAATCAATTATAATGGCAGCTTCAATAAACATTCCTGTCACAAAATTTGTATGTTCATCATCTTCAATATGCCCGTGAATTTTTATGGTTCTATTAATTTGATCTACAGTTGTACCTACTAAATGAACCTCGGCTTGAAATGTTTCTTGTGATGCTTCCGGAACCTTGAAATTGATTATTTGGTCTTTTTTTATGGTTAAAATATCTTTTTCAAAAACCGATAATTCTAAATGTACATGATCCAAATTCACAATTTCTAAAATCTCATTTGCAGCTGATACATAAGTACCATTGCTAACATTCACTTTAGTAATAGAACCACTGATAGGGGCATACAAGTTTATTGTTTCCGAAATATTTCCCTGTTCAATAACTGTTGGGTCAAGATTTAACATTTTTAGCTTTTGCTTTAAGCCGTTATAATGTGCTAAGGCGCTTTTATAAGTACTTTCAGCTTTTAAAAAGTTTTTTTGGGAGCTGATATTTTCATTAAACAATGTTTGTTGTCTTTTGTATTCAGATTTTAAATAGCTGAGTTTTTCTGCAACTTCCAAATAGTTCTGTTGTATTTCAATAAATTCAGTGTTTTCCAGAGTAACCAATAGTTGCCCTTTTTTAACGATGTCTCCAATAAGTAATGGGGTGTTTTTTATAAAGCCTCCCACAAAAGAACTTACGCTCGCTTTATTTTGTGGTGGAACATCAATATATCCTGTAGTTGTTACAGTTTGATTAAATGCTCTTTTTGCAAGGATTCCAAATTCCATCTGTTCTGATTTGAATTGAGCTATAGTAACACTAATATCGTCATCATGTGTCTCTTGAGATCCTGCTTCAGTTTGGGCTTCTTTATTCCCGCAAGACAGTATGGTCAGGGAGAATAGTAATATATATATATGTTTCATTTGTTTGTAATTTTTATTTTTTAATAAAAAGACGTCGATTGGCTCAGTCCTATTGATATCATCCATGTAATCATCGTTAACTGTGATTGAGTCTTTATCATGGATGCTTTATATTATTTGATTATAAAATTAAATAGTTAATAGCGATTATAGTTTGATTGTAATTATTTAAATTTTCTAAGTAAGTGAGTTCAATTTCTTTTGCATTTTCAATACTTTGGATATACTGGAAGAAATCAATCTCACCATGTTTAAAACTACGTTCAGCAGTTTTTAATATTTCCGAAGCCAACATCTCTCCTTGAGTTTCATAATAATTAATAGCGGCTGTATATTGTTCTAACTGTGCTAATAGTGAATTATATGCTGCACTGAAGGCTATTTTATAATTATCCTTCTGTTCTACAATAATCTCTTGAGCGATTTTGGAAGCTTTAATTTTAGCGGCGGCACCACCAAACAATAGCGGAATTTTAATCCCAAATTGATAGCTTTTTATATTGTTGCTAATTGTACTATTGCTTCCTTGAAAATATTCCACACTTAAATCGGGCATCAAGCTTTGCTTCTCTTTTTTTGAAATTGCTTCGTAATACGATATAGAATTTTCAAAATATTGTAAGCCCACATTGTCTTCTTTTGACATTGTTTCCAGTTCAAGTTTTTCGCTCACTATGGTATTTATATTAAATGCATCCACTTGAACTACTTTTTCGAGTTGCCCCTTCTTTATAATCACGTTTTGAAGCTCCTGTTGATATAAGGTGCTTAGCTGTTTTTGTTTAGACTGAGCGGTTATCATTTCTAGATAATTGGTTTCACCTAACTCAAAACGACGCTTGGCAGCAGTTGCAAAATTTTGATACAAACTATCTAAAAACTGTATAGTTTTAGCCTTTTGATGTACATAACTTAAATCGTAATACGCCAAATAGACATCGCGTTTTAAGGTTTGCAATTTTATATTATAGTTTGCAATTTCAACGTTATATTCGGCTTCATTTGCTTTTTTATTGGCAAAATAAACCGTTGGAAATTTAAAATTTTGCTGAACTCCAAACACTTTCAATGGTTTATTATTTATGGCGAGATTGTTGTTTTCATACCGATAATAAACTGATGTTTTGTCAAAACTAAAAGCCGAATTGATTAATGCATTTTTTTCATCCACCTTTAAAGAAGAGGCTTTTAAATCGGCATTATTTTCAATGGCTAAAGCTAAAACCTCATTAATATTAAGCGTCTTTTCTTGAGCATTAATAGTAAAGGACATCATCAAAATCATTACAGAAACTACCGTCTTTTTATTGAGTGTTATTTGCTTTTTGTTTTCAAACCAAGCATACAGAACTGGAAGTACAATAAGGGTTAAAATGGTTGAGGTAATTAATCCGCCAATAACTACTGTAGCAAGTGGGCGTTGTACTTCAGCTCCTGCACTTGTTGATACCGCCATCGGTAAAAACCCCAATGCGGCGGCAGACGCTGTTAATAATACAGGACGCAATCGTTCTGTTGTTCCTCTAATTACACGTTCTTTAATATCCATTATTCCTTGTTCCTTAAGTTCTTTAAAATGTTCGATAAGTACAATTCCGTTGAGTACGGCAATCCCGAAGAGGGCAATAAATCCTACCCCTGCAGAAATGCTAAAAGGCAAGTCTCGAACCCAGAGTAGTAAGACCCCTCCAACTGCCGCGAGTGGAATGGCAGTATACACTAATGCTGCTTCTTTCACGGAATGAAATGCAAAGTATAAGAGCACAAAAATTAAAAGTAATGCTATAGGAACTGCCACCTTTAGACGTTCAGAGGCATTTTGTAGGTTTTCAAATTGGCCCCCATAGGTAATGCTATATCCAGGCGGCAAAGAAACCGTGTTTTCTATTCGATCCTGGATATCATTTACTACTGATTGTAAATCTCTATCCCTCACATTTATCCCAACAACAACTCTGCGTTTTGCATCATCTCTTGAAATTTTAGCAGGGCCTTTTGTATAAGCAATAGTCGCGAGTTCACTTAGTGGTATTTTTTCGCCATTTGGGGTGTCCACATATAGATTTTCAAGATTTTCAATACGTTCGCGATGTGCTTGATCTAATCGCATTACAAGGTCAAATCGTTTTTCTCCTTCAAAAATACTTCCCACAGCTTCTCCGGCAAATCCCATTGAAATGAGTTGATTTAAATCGGAAATATTTAAACCATAACGTGCTATTTTGTTTCTATTAAACGTAACACTCATTTGAGGTAATCCAGTGGTTTTTTCTACTGAAATATCTGAAGCACCTTCAATGTCTTCGATTGCTTCCTTAATTTCTTCGGCTTTAGCACTTAGAACATCTAAATTTTCACCAAATATTTTCACGGCTACATCAGTCCGAACACCGGTAATGAGTTCATTAAAACGCATTTCAATAGGCTGTGTGAATTCGACGTCCATATTTGGTATAATACTAAGTGCTTCTTTGAATTTGTTAGCCAATTCATCTTTATTTGAAGCAGAAACCCATTGGTCTTTTGGTTTAAGTTTGATGATGACATCACTTTCCTCCATAGACATTGGATCTGTTGGAACTTCAGCAGCCCCTATTCTGGTTACAACCTGATCTACTTCTGGAAAATTGTCTAGTAAAATTTGTTCTATTTTAGTAGTGATTTCAATAGTTTTCTCAAGTGAGGTTCCCGTTTTTAAAACAGGTTGGATTACAAAATCACCTTCATCCAAAGTGGGGACAAATTCGCCTCCCATACGAGTAAAAATGAACGAACTTATGCCCAAAAGGATTATAGATAAAACAACCACAATGCGCTTATTTGATAAGGCCCAATTAATAACAGGGTTGTACCATTTGGACATTCGTCGCATTATACGTACTGAAATGTTTTTACTGGATTGCTCAACGGGTTTTAAAAATAATGAAGAGATTACAGGAACATAGGTTACACAAAGGAACATTGCGCCAATTAGTGCAAAACTAAAGGTAAGTGCCATGGGTTTAAACATTTTTCCTTCAATGCCACTTAATGATAATATGGGAATAAAAACGATCAATATAATAAGTTGACCAAAGATGGCCGAGTTCATCATCTTTGAAGCACTTTTAAGAGTAATAGTATCGATATCTGCTTGTTGATCCTTTTTTGATAAGGACTTAATATTAGCACTTTGTGTCGTTATTTGAAAAGCGATAAACTCAACAATAATTACGGCGCCGTCGATAATGATCCCGAAATCAATTGCACCCAGACTCATGAGGTTAGCATCAATGTCAAAAAGATTCATTAAAATAAGTGCAAAAAGTAAACTTAAGGGAATAACAGAAGCTACAACAAGCCCCGAGCGTAAATTGCCTAGTAATAATACGACAACAAAAATCACAATAAGAGATCCTATTATTAAATTTTCGGCGACGGTAGTCGTGGTCTTTTTTATCAGCTCACTACGTTCTAAAAAACCATTGATATAAACGCCTTCAGGCAATGATTTATCTATTGAAGCAATTCGAGCTTTTACGGCTTCAATAATTTTATTGGAGTTACCGTTTTTTAGCATCATAATTTGTCCGAGAACTTTTTCGCCTTCGCCATTTGCGGTAATAGCTCCAAACCTTGTGGCATGTCCAAATCCAACCTTAGCGATATCCTTGATGAAAATTGGGATGCCATTTTTGTTGGTAACCACAATATTTTCGATATCTGTTAATGAGGTAATTAACCCTTCACCACGTATAAAAAAGGCTTGATTTGTTTTTTCAATATAACCACCTCCAGCAACACTGTTATTTTTTTCTAAGGCCACATAAATATCACTAAAAGCAATATTCATTGCCTTTAGTTTTTGAGGATTAATGGCGACCTCATATTGTTTTAAATAACCACCCCAGGTATTGACTTCTACAACCCCTGGAATCCCAGAAAGCTGTCGTTTAACAATCCAGTCTTGAATAGTTCGTAATTCAGTTGTAGAATATTTGTCTTTATATTCTGGTTTTACATCTAAGGTATATTGGTATATTTCTCCTAGACCTGTGGTTATTGGTCCCATTTCTGGAGAACCAAATCCTTTAGGAATTTGCTCGGAAGCCGATTTGATTTTTTCAGCGATGAGCTGTCTTGGTAAATAAGTTCCTAAAGCATCATCAAAAACGACGGTAACCACCGAAAGTCCGAATTTTGAAATGGATCGTATTTCTTTTACACCTGGTAAATTGGTCATTTCTAGCTCAATAGGGTAGGTGATAAATTGTTCCACATCTTGAGTCGATAAATTTCTGGATGTGGTTAAAACTTGTACTTGGTTATTGGTGATATCAGGAACAGCTCCAATTGATATTCTCGTCAATGAAAAAATTCCAAAGCCAACAAGTAAGGCAGTACATAATAATATAGTTAGCTTATTCTTTAAGCTAAAGTGTATGATTTTTTCTAACATAATTCATTTTGTTATACAATGTATTAATGCCTTTCAGTAATTAATTGAAAGGATCTAATGTTTAATAAAAAGTGAATTATGCCTGCTTGGGGGGTTGAAAGATGGAAAAGGTGATATCTTTTCCTAGACTATCAAAATGTAAAATAAGATGAGTAGATATTAAATTTGAAGCGACTACAAAATCTAATGAGTTAGCAGTAGTCGTGTGAATTTGACAACAGTTGCATTGACAAAAAGGAGAGCATAAATCGATATCGGTATGACTTTCATCGATATCTCCATTTTGGGACAGTTCAACTTTGAATTCATTTTCAACAGTCACACTATCTTCACAAGGCGTGAAGTTTAGTGCTAATATGTATATAGATAATATGAATGCTATTATTCTCACGGGCCAAATATACATAATATCAAGTAATAGATTACATAACAAAATATTAAAAATAGGCTTTCAATTGTACGGTACCTGAATGTATAACACTAGTTGATTCACTTTTCCTACCAAAATAGTTAAGATTGAGATCGAGAAATTTAGTCAGTTTTTTTTGAGCCAATAAATTCCATGTAAAATTTTTACCAGGTTGTAAGCCTTCCATCATTTGGTAGCCAACCGGTGAATTGGTCGCCCCTTCAAAGTGGTTTGAAAAAAAGTTGAATTCGCCACTAATTGCTGCCTTTTGATTGTTTGAAACTGCAAAGGATACCCCGTATTTTTGCTGTTGTAGAGATTCAAAACCACCAATAGTGTTGTCCTTCTTGGTGTATTGGTAAAACACATCAAAACGAGTATTATCATTTAATAAGTATGATAGTTTTGGGTTTATTCTGCTTTCGTCTATTTTGAAATTTTTACTGATAAAATTTTCACTAACGCTTTCTGTTTTGTCTAATACTGATTGTAATGTAATGAGCCAGAGATTAGCAATTTTATGATTAAAATTCAATTGATGGCTTTTCAATTCATTCGCTATAAACCCAAAGGACAATACATTTTTTGCTTTATTAGTAAGATAGGTGTAGGAAGTTGTATAATGCTGTTTCCCGCGATTAAAGAATAGCACATTTCTGAAATTTAATTGTAATCCTAATTGATTTTTTGCATCGCTTTCAAATGGGTTCAAATTAAAATTATTGCCATCACGTTTTACTTTTCGATCTATTAAATACGATGTTTGGTTATAAAAATGAGAGCCAAAAATTTTTGCTTTATTTTCTGAATTTGCCCATTGCTGTGGGTTGATTGTCAAGGTTTGACTTAAACGATTTTGATGTGTTTTTAAGAATACCTGATTGGGCAATAACACTCTTATGTAAATGCCTTGATCTTGAAATTGTGCCAATTCAAATTCTTCTAATTCCTGAATTCCATTGTTATTAAAGTCAATCCAAGTATAAGCACCTTGTCCTGGCTCAACTTCAATATACGTGAATTCTTGCTGGGCGAGGGTTCCAGAATTAGTCTCAAAAGTGGTATTCCAAAGCAACATTTGATTGAATAATTTTTGACTGTATTGTAATCGGGAATTTAATGATTGTTCATCTTCAATAGTTTTATCTTCGCTTTTTAATGTTCTGTAATTAACATATATACCAAGATTACTATTGGCATTCTGAAATAATTTTGAATCTATATAATAGGTGTTTGAAGTATTTACTTTTTGTAATTTATTATTTCTAATACTATCGTTAACTCTGTTTTTATACCCAATTTCGACAAAAACTTTTGTGCTATCTCCAAATCCCGTAAATATCTCGTAGGTTGTAAATTTCTGACTTAAGGGGCTTAATGTATTAGTGATTTTGTCTCTTTGTTCGTTGTCTTCCATGGCTAGCTTTGTCCCAATCCAATGCTGTTTATAATTATAAGTAAACCGATTGAAAGAACGTAAAAAAGTCGAGGTGTTTAGTGTTGATTCGGCATTTAAAAAACTGGAATTTGAGAAAATGTTGAATTTGTTTAATCGCAGATTTACATTAGTAACATGACGATTTCCATTGAAACTTTCTGAATAATTGAGATGCTCAAATTGATAGTTTAGTTGTCCTTTTTTGGAATGATTAAGCTGTAATCCCGCAATTATTAATTGTTGATTGCCTCGAGGAATCTCAATATTCCAATCGCGGTTAAACTCTGCATTATAAAGGCGTTCGATAGTTTTGAAATCTTTTTGAATATAGTCCGAATTCACGAAAGCATCCAAATTCCAAAGACTATCATGCTGAATAATATTTTGAGAAATATTTAATTTCCCCGCAAAGCCATCGTTGTTAGCATCGTCTAGTTGTGAAAATAAGTTGAGATCATTTTTACTGCCTGCTAGCTCAAATGCGAGCTTGGTTTTTATGCTGGGCTGATAAGTCCCGTTAATAACCGCTAACTGCAACTTAGTAGGAGCAATAAGTTGTACGATAGGCGCGTAATTTCCTTGAAGAATTCCGGCTATGGGTTCTACATATTCATAAATATTTGAAATAGCGTTGGTACTAGTTAAAATATAATTCCCTTGATTTTCATCGACACGGGTGAATTTCACACTAAATAATTCATCACCTGGATCATTAGAAAACACAAAAGCTTCCGCGCCATTAATGACTTCTTTTTTATAAAGTATTCGATTCTCATTAAAGGATTCTGAAACGGCTGAAGGACCTGTCATTTGCGAAGTATCATCACCAGCATCTGCTAATATTTGAACTTGTTCACTGGAAAGGTTTTGCTGTAGAGGTTGATTTTTTGAATCATTCTCGGTATAAACTGAAGCGCCAATTTTTAATTTTTCACTTTCGTATTTACCGCCGCCATAGCCAACAAATCTTGAGTAATTTCTATCGCTAAATTGATAATCAATAGTGATTCTCATTTCGGAAGTCACAGGAAAAGTCGCGTTAAATATAAGTTCTCCAGCATTATAATCAATAATATAATCCTTGTTTTCGCCACGTTCTAAGGCCAGGCCATTGACATAAACAGTTTCACTTCCAGAGACAATAAGCACAAACAATTCACCCTGTTCTCCTTGTAATTTATAAGGCCCTTGATTGCCTTCTTGAGCGGTAAATTGACTTCGACTAAATTGACCTCTTACCAAAGCACCAGAAGCAAACAGATTAGTTTTTGAGTTTTCATTGTCTAAATTCGCACCTATAGCTAAGCCCTGTACACGCTTGGAAAAACGGCCAAAATATGAATCTGAATTTTGAAGATCAATATCACCAGCTCTAATATGCCATTTGTCACTAAATAATTCAATAAAAACTTGATCAAATTCATCCAGTTGTTGTGAATATCCACTTTCTTGTAATGGAATATTTGCATCTTGAATCGATGCTTTAAGTGTGACTTTGTCATTTAATTTCCCTGAAATTTGTAAATCTAAGGCACTATTTAAAACAGAATTTTGGTTATTACCAATTGTGACCCCTCGTGAAATACTCCCTGAAGTTGTGAGACCATCAAAGGGTATAAAGTTCTGGGAAAGACTAGGTTGGGAGAGTTTGTATAATTTGTCGAGATTATTAGTGTTATTAACAATGATACTTTTATCCAGTTGTTTATATGTCTTTGTTAAAAAATCGGGATATCGCAAATATTCAATTTGTATAGAATCGGATTGAATAGATCTATTAAAGGTTAAAAGTGCTTTAGAATAATCTATGGAATACCATGAAGGGTCTAATAATGTTCCATCTTTTTTCCGAACTAAAAACCGACTAGCATTGATACTCACGCTATCAATAACAATAGAATTTTTTACAGCAAATGTTTTTGTTTTATAATTAGAGCTGTTGTCCTGAGCAAGTGCACAAAAACAAAAACATAACATAAAAAACGTGAGACTTAATTTCATCTGATACTTAAACTGACAATGGTCTAAAATATTTTGTTAATAGTTTTTAGTTAAAACTGCTTTAAATTAATAGTGTAAAAGTAAAGCATTATTTATTTTAGCTAAAATCTTAAAAATAGATGAAAATAATCTCTTATAATGTTAATGGTATTCGTGCCGCATTGAAAAAAGGTTTTATAGATTGGTTAATAAGTGCAGACCCAGATGTAATTTGTTTACAGGAAATAAAAGCCATGAAAGAACAATTAGATCTTACGCTCTTTGAAGAGGCTGGCTATATCTATAATTATTGGTATAGTGCTCAAAAAAAAGGATATAGCGGAGTTGCTATTTTAAGTAAAACAGAGCCGGATCATGTTGAGTATGGCACCGGGATTGCAACAATGGACTTTGAAGGGAGAAACCTTCGTGCCGATTTCAATGGGGTTTCTGTAATGAGTATGTATTTACCATCTGGAACAAATTCAGAAAGACTTGAGTTTAAATTCAACTATATGGATGAGATTCAAGAATACCTCACTAACCTTAAAAAACAAATCCCGAACCTCGTCGTTTGTGGGGATTATAATATTTGCCATGAAGCAATAGATATTCATAATCCTAAAATGAAAAATGTTTCTGGATTTTTACCAGAAGAGCGTGAATGGCTAGGAAGATTTGTAAATAGTGGATTTATAGATTCGTTTCGGTATTTAAATGCAGAATTACAACAATATAGTTGGTGGAGTTATAGAGCTAATTCAAGAGCAAATAATAAAGGATGGCGATTAGATTACGCCATGGTAACTAAGCCGTTACAAGAAAAAATTAAGAGAGCCGTTATACTATCTGAAGCAGTGCATAGCGACCATTGTCCGATTTTAGTTGAGATAGCATCTTAATTGGCAAGAATTTTGATGGCTATGTCGGGAAATAATATCATTGGTAATAAACTAAAAAGTAACCCCTAGAAATTAAAAAATTATGATAAAAAAAATGTCATTAATAGCGTTAACTCTTACGCTGGCAATATCTTGTGTTTCTCCAAAAGTATATAAGGAGCTGGAAGGAAAATATAATAATTTAAAAAAGGAAAACAGAACACTTTCTGATGAAAATGAAACCCTTTTGACTGCTAAAAATAAGGCAGAAAGTGAATTGGGTCAACTCCAAAAGACTTACGATGAAACGCTCGCTCAACGCAATAAATTACAAGGTGATTATAATGCCTTAAAAGCGAACTATGATAATTTAACGGCATCATATGATGCTTTAGAAAAAAACAGTTCGGCTTCAATTGCTGAAAATGTTAAAAAGAATAGAGAATTATTAGCAGAATTAGAAGCAAAAGAACAGGCACTTGCTGCTGAAAATGCCCGATTAAAATCCTTAGAGAGCGATCTTAAAAACAGATCGGAACGTGTTGCAGAATTAGAAAGTTTGATTGCAGCAAAAGATGCCGCAATGACCGCATTAAAAGATGCTATTTCCAGAGCTTTAACCGATTTTGAAGGCAAGGGTCTTACTATTGAACAGCGTGATGGAAAGGTGTATGTCTCTATGGAAAATAAATTATTATTTGGTTCAGGTAGCTGGGCAGTTGGTACTCAAGGCCGTCAGGCAGTACAGCAATTAGGATCTGTACTTGGTGATAATCCTGATATTGCAGTGTTAATTGAAGGTCATACCGACAATGTACCTTATAAAGGGAATTCACAATTAAGTGGTAACTGGGATTTATCTACCAAACGAGCTACTGCAATCGTTAATATTTTAAGAGAGAACAGTTCGATAAAAGCTGAGAATTTAACCGCAGCTGGTCGTGGAGAATTTGCACCTATTGCAACCAATGATACGGCTGAAGGCAAGGCTAGAAATAGAAGAATTGAAGTTATTTTAACACCAAAATTAGATGAGATTTCTAAATTGTTGAATGACATATAATTATTGGGTTGTCATTAGCAAGTACCTCAAAAAGGGTTGATGACAATCTATTTATCAAAGCATACTATTTAGACCTTTCAGATTTTCAAAACCTGAAAGGTCTTCTTATATTTGTAAATCCTAAAAAGACCTGTTTTGAGAAATATCGAAATTAGAGGTCTAACAATTAATTAAATATGAAATACACCACACTTCCAAATACAGATATAAAGATTAGTAAAATTTGCTTAGGATCTATGACCTGGGGAAATCAAAATACGGAAGCCGAAGGACATGCACAATTAGATTATGCTTTTGATAATGGCGTGAATTTTATAGACACTGCCGAATTGTATCCAGTGCCAGCTGAAGCAAAGTCTAGTGGTAAAACCAGTGAAATTATTGGATCATGGCTACAGAAATCCGGAAAGAGGGATAAGGTTGTTTTAGCAAGTAAAATTGCTGGAAATGGCGATTATACTGCACATATTAGAACTACCGGATTTAGCCCAGAAGGACTAAAAGATGCCATCCATAGAGAACTCAAAAGACTGCAAACCAATTATATTGATTTGTATCAATTGCATTGGCCAGAGCGACAAACCAATACTTTTGGCGTTCGAGATTATTCGCATAATCCAAATGATCCCTGGCAAGATAACTTTAATGAAGTACTTCATACACTCGATGGATTTATTAAAGAAGGCAAGATTAGAAATATTGGATTGTCTAATGAAAAAGCATGGGGGACTATGCGTTATTTGGAAGAATCTAATACCCATAATTTGCCTAGAATGATGACCATTCAAAATGCATATTCACTCTTAAATAGGGTGTTTGAAGGGGATATGGCCGAAGTGGCAATTCGAGAGAATATAAAGTTGTTGGCTTATTCACCATTGGCATTTGGAGTCCTTTCAGGGAAGTATATTAAAGGCATAGCAGCCGAAAATTCACGATTAAAATTATTCCCAAGATTTGCCAGATATAGTAGTGTGCAAGCTACTGAGGCAACTACCCGATATATGAAATTAGCTGAAGATAATAATTTAAGTCTGACACAAATGGCGTTGGCTTTTGTAAATCAACAACCATTTGTAGTTAGTAATATTATTGGAGCCACTAACGTAACTCAACTTAAGGAGAATATAGACAGTATTAATGTAAGCTTAAGTCCTGAAGTGTTGGCCGAGATTAATGCTATTCATGCTGCCATCCCTAATCCGGCACCTTAAATATATTTATTCAAAAGTTGAGTATAAGATAGTTTAAAATGAGCTACTTAACAATATGATCATTTATGCCTTTGGCTTTTAAATAGCGGTTTAAATTCTCCTTGTTTAAATGATCACTATCTTCATATTTTTCACGCATTTCAACAAGTCGTTGATGCATGTTTTCCTGAATGTCTTTATATTCAGGATGGTCATAAATATTATTCATTTCTGAAGGGTCCTGTTCTAAATCATACAATTCCCAGGTGTCAATATCATAATAAAAGTGCATCAATTTATAACGATCGGTACGAACGCCATAATGACGTTTTACATGATGCTCTCCCGGGAATTCATAATAGGTGTAATAAATAGCATCTCGCCATTCGCTAACTTCACCACTCACTAATTTCCGAAACGATTCGCCTTGAATAGCTTCGGGAATACTAACATTGGCGTAATCTAAAAAAGTTGGTGCAAAGTCTAAGTTTTGAACCATTTTATCAATTACAGTACCAGCTTTAATTTCTCTTGGATAGCGTATTAAAATGGGTGTTCTGAATGACTCTTCGTACATAAAACGCTTGTCAAACCAACCGTGTTCTCCTAAGTAAAAGCCCTGATCGGAGGTGTAAACTACAATGGTGTTTTCAGACAAACCATTTTGTTCCAAATACTCCAAAACCTCACCAACACCATCATCAATAGATTGTATGGTGCGGAGATAATCTTTCATGTATCGATCAAATTTCCATAAGGCCAAAGCTTTTCCACTTAACGAGTCGGCTTTAAACTTTTTAATAATTGGATTATAATAGGCATCCCAAGCAGCACGCTGTTGGTCGTCCATTCGGTTATACATATTCTGAAAGTGTTTCCGGTATTTTGTTTTTATCTCGCCTTCAGCATCCAACATTTTCAAGTCATAAACCAAGTCCATGTCTTTAGCTATTCCCATTTCGTGAGCAGCTGCAGCGGGTCTGTTGCTATAATCATCAAAGAAATTTGCCGGAGGTGTAAATGTTTTTTCGTCAAATAAATTGAAATATTTTTCTTCTGGCATCCAAGTTCTATGCGGTGCTTTTTGATGGTATAAAAGTAAAAAAGGTTTATCGGCAACTCTCTTGTTTTTTAACCAATTTAAAGCGATATCTGTAGTAATTTCGGTGACATAACCAGGGATTCTTTTTTTAACTCCATTTTCTATAAAATCGGGATTATAATATTGGCCTTGTCCAGGGAGTACATTCGAATAATCAAATCCTTGTGGTAAACCATCCATGTGAATTTTACCAACCATCGCGGTTTGATACCCGGATTTCTGTAAAGATTTTGCAAAATTATCCTGATCCCAGTCAAACGATTGTATGTTGTCAACCTTTCCATTGATATGACTGTGCTTACCAGTTAGCATTACGGCTCGACTTGGAGCGCATATGGAATTTGTAACAAACCCTTTATTAAAAATGGCGCCTTCTGTTGCAATGCGATCAATATTAGGCGTGAGATTTAACCCATGTCCATAAGCACTTATTGCTTGGTAGGCGTGATCATCACTCATTATGAATACAATATTGGGCGGATTATTACTGATCTCTTTAATTGTTTTTTTACAACCAAAAAGAACCAATACAACTAATAAAGGGGATACATTTTTTAGAAACGAGATTTTCATCAGGAACTTTTTATTAAAATATTTTAATGGCTTGTGGCTTCAGTAAGAATTTCATTCTAGAATCATATAATATTTTAGAATATTACAAAAGCAACGGATAAGGCACTAATATATTAAATATGGGCCTTAAAATAGATGCATCTTCAGATAAAATAATATACATTGCTTGAAAATATAGAATACCCAAAATCAATTTTGTGTTGCGTATAAATAAAATCTTAGTTTTTCTATTATTAGTGGTGATCTGTGAATCTTGCAACGAGGATAAGTCGGAATACACGCCGGTATCTGAAAGCGAAATCTTATTTGCTGGAACAAAGACGATTCCAGACAATCATTTTTTAGGAGATCAAACCTGTAAAAATTGTCATAGCAATCAGTTCAATGACTGGGAAGGCTCACATCATGATAAGGCAATGCAAATTGCTTCAGAAGCTGCAATATCAGCAAATTTTAATGATGCAAAATTCACAAGTCAAGGGGTCACATCTCGATTTTTTAAAAAGGGGTTAGATTTTTATGTGAATACCGAAGGTCCAGACGGAACATATAGCGATTATAAAATAGAATACACTTTTGGTGTGACGCCTCTACAGCAATACATTGTGAAATTTCCAGATGGACATTTTCAATGTTTAAGAACAGCTTGGGATACCGAAAAGAAGCAATGGTTTGATTTGTATCCGGATTTTAAAGTCGTACACTCCGAATGGTTGCATTGGTCACGAGGCGGCTTAAATTGGAATACCATGTGTGCGGATTGCCACTCTACAAATGTGCGTAAAAATTATGACCAAAGCACTCATAGTTACGATACTAAGTTTGCTTTGATAAATGTAAGTTGTGAGGCTTGTCATGGCCCTGGGAAAGCGCATGTGGAAGATGTTAATAGACTAGGAGATCAATACAAATATTCAGGAAAGCTAAAGATGACTTTGGAAACTAAACCCAAAGTGTTAGTTGATCAATGTGCTCGTTGTCATATGCGAAGAGAGCAAATTTCAGAACAATTTAATTTTGAAGGGAGCATGCTGGATCATTATTTCCCACAGCTAATAACAGAGCCCATTTATCACCCTGATGGTCAAATTTTAGATGAAGATTATGTGTATGGCTCTTTCGTTCAAAGTAAAATGTACCATAACGACGTGACCTGTACCGATTGCCATAATGCACATTCTTTAAAATTAAAGTTTGAAGATAATCGTTTGTGCTCCCAATGTCATGTTCCTGAGACCTATGATACTCCAGCTCATCATTTCCATGAAAATGGATCTGAAGGGGCGGCCTGTATAAATTGTCATATGCCGGGAAAATTTTATATGGGGAATGATTTTAGACGGGATCATAGTTTTAGAATTCCGAGACCTGATTTAAGTATCACGTATAATACCCCAAATGCTTGCGTTACTTGTCATAAAGATAAAGACAATGCATGGGCAAATGATGCTTTTTTAAAACAGTATGGGCCACTAGATAACACCCATTTTTCAGAGTTGTTAGCTCCTGGTTTGAGAGGGCATTTAAATGGCTTGGAATCTTTGCTTACCTTGGCTAAAGACACCACATATCCGGAGATAGCAAGGGCTTCTGGTGTGAAAGCAATGCGGAATTATATGAATGCCAATACGGTGAACGAAATGCTTCGTTTTTTAAATGATGAGTCGCCGTTAGTGAGAGGTGCAACCCTAGATGTATTAAGTGAAATAAATACTATAGAATATGCTAATTATTTACTTCCGCTATTAAAAGATGATAAAAGAGCGATTCGTGTAAAAGCGTTTTTTGGACTTGGGGAGCTTAGGGAGACTCAAATACCAGCGGCGTATAAAGCCGTTTATGAAAAGGTGAAAGTCGAATTTTTTACCGCTCTTGAAGTGACTTCCGATTTTACTGGTGGTAGAATTAAAAGGGCCGATTATTATTTGAAGAAAGGCGACCTTGTAAAAGGAATTGAAGGTTATGAAAGTGCTTTGGAAATTGATAATTTAAATAATATTATAAGAACCAATTTGGCAAATTTATATTATAACAATGGTCAATTTGAAAAAGCAGAATCTGCTTTTAAAATTATTATAGAACAAGAGCCTACATATGGACCAACGTATTATTCCCTGGGATTATTATTGTCAGAATTAGAGCGAACAGCAGAGGCGATTGAACAAATGAATATTGCACAGACCTATATGCCAGATAATATTAGAATATATTATAATTTAGGCTTGTTATACAATAAAATAGGACTTACTGAGAAGGCGGAACGAACAATTTTGAAAGGCTTGAAAATAGCGCCTCAAAACGAAAATTTATTATATGCATTGGCTTATCATTATTTTCAACATGAGCAGTTAAATAAAGCAAAAAATATTGCTACTAGACTTTTAGAAATCGCTCCTGGTAATGCACAATATCGCACATTTTTACAGCAACTCAATGCAGCGAATTAGTCCGATTACATGAAAAATTGTATCAGGAAGTGTTTTTTTACGAAATTTATTAGTTTTTGATCCATTATTTATTTTAATGACACCTAATTTTAAATGATAAAAGCTCATGATTTCTCATGAGCTTTTTTATTAATTGTAAATATTGAATGTTTCTTTTTAGTGACAAATGTTTACTTTATGTTTCATTCGATGATTACGATTTATTTGATTGATGAAATAAATAATTTTGATTAATGTTATATTTGTTTTTTTAAGGACTCCTATATCTATAAGACGATGATTCACTATTAATGTTACAGGTGTAATCGTGATTAATCATTTTTTAACATAATTAAAACAGGAAGAAATCGTACGGAAATTTGCGTAAATAGTCTTATTTGACCAATTTTTTTTGTGAAGTTTCTGCGTTTTGTTTGATCTTGTCATTCATTTCTTCCAGCCATTTAAAATGTTGTTTTATTTGATCGCGTCTGGCTAGGATTACTTTAGTACTTTGATCTCTATTTTTTTGAAGCTGTACTTTTTCTTTAGCTCTATTTTTCTCTTTTCTAAGGATCAGATATTTGCTTCTTTTATCCTTGAGTTTTTCTATAAGTTCTGGAGATATGGCATACAAATACATCGCTCCAAAAAAAAGCGCCATAGCTATTAACATTTTTAAACCATCGGCCATAAATCTGGTATTGAGCACTTCTCAAATTTGGGAAATTAAACCCAATATTAAAAAGTTTATGATATTGAAAACACCATTTATCTTACTTAAAGATATGAAAAAAGCTCCAAATAAAGAATTTAGAGCTTTTGGTTATTATAAATTGATGTCTATTAATAGCTAAGAACCCCTATAGGTTGTGCCTTAAGATGGTTTTTGGCAAAGACGCCATAAAGAAACTTCCTTTCAATAAATTTCTTTACTTACTTGTGGCTATGCCTCCTTTTTCACTATCGACAGTAATGGTATAATTAGAACTTCCTTTTATAATCCATCGCACTTTAACGACACTATTTCCAGGGATATTTTTAAGCACTATTTTTTCAGGGCTTACTTTTTGTTCTTGAGTTACACCAAAATCTTCATCCATTACGATCATTCCCGCAATTACTTTCGCGCCTTTAATGCTAATGTAATCTGGTCGTGTAATTTTATATTTTAAATCTTGACTTGCATGGGTAGGCATTAATCGGTCATTTTTAATATATGCGGTAACCTCAATTAATCCATTTCCAAGTTTCTTTTCATTAACAGAGCTTACAGATAAGTGAGGCATATGATAGGCATGATAAAATGTAAAAGCCATGTTTCTATGTGCTTCTTCTTCTAAGAGAAATCCAGGAGTTGCTCGTCCAAAATTCTTTTTGAAGCCCCCAATTTCTATTTCGCCATAAGTTGGATGATTAAAAGATTTCCAGGGTGTAAATGCATCGCCCATTAGCAGATCTTTTTCAAAGGAATATTGTTGATCTCTTCCGCCATTCTTGTCTTTGTAATAAGCAAATGCCGTAAAAATTTCATTGGTAAAAGTATAGGCCCCTCTACTGGCATAAAACCAATCTAATTCACCACCAAATACAGAGTATAAATCTTTATATACAGTCATATAACGGTAGCCAGGTATAATTTTTTCGCCTTTTTTACCAATGGCATCATAAATTTGAATGTCTTGACGGTTATAAGTTGAAATATCTTCTTCTGCACCAGGACCACGAAGAATCATTCCTCCTGAGTTATGAAAACTCTGTGCCCCAGCAATATTTGGATGTTTTAAAGCAAAGTCGGCTACAGCTCTTGTTTCTGGTGCTGAAAATGGATATTTATATGCCCCACGTTGAATATAATCAGGTTGCCATTTCCAACCCCAATCTCTATTTGGGTCATAATAGCCATGCGTATCTTCATTTATTCTACCATCGCCATCATTGTCAATGCCTTCTGATCCTAAAAGTTCATAACGTTGAGCTGTTACAATATCATCAGGGCCAATTTGAATCATTACCCTTGGATCTTTCGGATCAACAATCATATTGCCATTTGGGTTCTTTCTACGCATTCTAGTAATGGAACCATCGCCATCTAGGTCTTCGTAGCCATCTTCATCAAACAAGCCATCTCTGTCATCATCTAAAGCAATCATTCCTGCTCTCGGGCTATGGGCTGTGTTAGCCTCTTTCATATAGTCGTTTCTCGCATCTGGATTGATCGTTGGTACAATGTAAAAAACACGGTCGTTAAGCATTTCAGTAATATAAGCCATATCACCAAAATTTTCAGTTAAATACCAAGCGGTATACATGCAAATTTCTCCACCTTGAATTTCATTAGAGTGAATATTTCCATCTACATAAAACCCTGGTTTATCATCGGCGTTTCCAACCTTATAATTGGTAATTGCCATCATCCAGATATCTCTTCCTTCGCTTGATTTTCCAATAGATTCTCTTCTCACTAAATCAGGGTAGGCATCGGCAATTTTTTTGCTCAATGTCGCTAATCCTTCCGATGTATAATATTTATTAAATGAAATTTGAACTTTAGGATTGTGGGGTGAACCAGCTGCTCTGAAAATTTCACTGCTTTTTTGTGCGTGTAATGCCAATGGGAAAATAAGTGAAAGCAATACAATTTGTAATATATATTTATGTGATTTCATTTTCGTTTATTTTAAATTGATTGTTGCTGAATCAGTTCCTGTATGAGCTGCACCTGCTTCTATTTCTACAGATCCTTTACCTTTAATAAGCCATGTGATTTGCTCTGAACTGTCGCCATCGATACTGTTTAAAAGCTGTATTTTTCTTCCAGACACTATTTCTTGATTGTCTTTAAGTTTCAGGGCTACTTTAATACGTCTCAACCAGCGTGAGCGCTTACCCATTTCGGTATGTGTTGGGAGATAACCTTGATTGTGAACATCGACAGTAATTCGTGTGAGTTCTTTATTTACCACTTCAGTTTTTAAATTTTGCAGTGTGATACTTGCCTGCATTTTGGAAATATCAATAATAAATTCGGTGTGTTTTAAACTGATGCTATCTACCATTTTATATGGTGGGTTGCTCATTACATAAGGCGCGATACCGCCAACTTCAACTTTTTTATTAGGAAAATCAGGATGATTAATAACAGTCCAGTCTACAAAGTAATTCGGAATATTTTCTTGTTCAGCCCATTTCAAAAAGTTAGCCTGCCTATTTTTTGGTGCTTTATTTATAGAATCACCTTTAAATTTAGGAGCCCACCAACCTGGTGTACTCATTGAGAGTTTTCCGAAGTGGAAATAAGACCACTCAAAGAAACCACCACCTTTACCGGTGGCAGTAGGGGCGTCTTTTGTACCCGTTATTTTAATGTATTTTTTTGATAAAAACTTGTTTAAAGATTCATCCTCTTTTAAGACACTCGTGACTACACGTTTTTTTGCGGCACTAGCATTATATTTTAAAGGCGTTGAAAGATTGTTTGTTGGCCCAAGTGTTAGTATGGCATAGATATTCCATTGTTCGTATAAGTAATCTAATAGTGCGCGGTGTTCTTTCTCAGAGACTGCATGTTCTCCAGCTCCAGGTTTGAAATATGGGTAATTATAAGTTAGATTTTTATTGAAATTAACGCCCCCTTTTCCATCTTCATTATAAGCGCCATCTTTATCATTGTCTATCCCTTCAGTATAAATTTTATAAGCCCCCATTTCTCCTTCTTGCTTATCGGCTTTCACCATAATGCGTTCATCTTCTTTTAGCTTTACATAGTCTCCAGTAATATCTTCAACTCTAAGCATTGTAATTAATCCATCCTGGTTTAAATCTTCGTAAGGATCCTCATTTAGGTTTCCATCTCTATCATCATCGGTTTGATTTGCATTGCCTTTTTTATGGTATTTTAGGGCAGCAAAATACTGTTCAGAAGCATTCGGACTCATATTAGGAAAAATATAGAAAGTCGTATGTTCTAAGATCTCTTGATGGTCTCTCAAAATGTTTTCTGCAATATTAACGGCCATTTCAGAGCTTAATAATAAACTCCCTTCTACACCACCAACAATAGCAATTGCAGGTTTATTTTTATGGTCACCTTTAAATAATGTAAGGCCCCATATATCATATCCTCCAATAGTTTTGGTAATAGATTTAAGTTTAACATTTGAAGCGTTTTTACTCTGAATGTCTTTGAGTTTTTTTGTAATCTCACTGTGATTTCTATAATCAGATTGTGCGAAAGTGCTAGAGGAAATTACGCAGATTAATACCCAAAGTAAATTGGATATAAATGGATTCTTTTTAAACATGATAGCATTAAAGTTTAGTTAGTTAATCAATTTAGGACATTAGGTTGAGTAATACCCTAAACAAACCTATTTGTTATTTGATAATAAACCTAAAATTAGGGTTGTTTTAACTAAATTTAACTATTCAGAGAGATAGGCCGCTATTTGAACTACAGCACCTTGATTATGAGAAATATAATTGGAATTTGATTGACCTGAATCCAATCGTTTTTGAGTGTTAAGAATGAGTTCGTTCAAAGTCGTGTCGAACTCAGCTTGATTAGATATACTAAACAAACCATTTTGAGCTATCATTTCAAAGGCTTCAGGAAAGTTGGTGTAGTGTTTACCAATAATAATCGGTATTCCAAATACAGCAGGTTCTAAAGTGTTGTGTAAGCCTGTAGATCCCATAGCACCACCAACATAAGCAATGTCAGCATAACTATATATTTTAGATAGAATCCCAATAGTGTCAATTATAAATACCTGCGCCTCTTTTAAGTTAGCCTCCGATTTTTCTGAAAATAAAATGGTTTGCTTTTGAATTGCTTTTTTAAAACTATCAATTTGCTGTGATTTTATATTATGTGGTGCAATGATAAACTTAAGGTCTTCTGGCGAAGCATTGATATGTTCAATAAATAATTGTTCGTCTTCTGGCCAAGTACTCCCAGCGACAACACATAATTTGTCTTGTTTAAATTCTTTAATGAAATCCAATTCATTATCCATTGATAATTGGTTCGCAACTCTGTCAAACCGAGTATCTCCAGAAACAGTTACATTGGTGTATCCAATTTTGTTGAGTAGATTTTTGGAGGTTTCATTTTGAACAAAAATATGCTCAAAGGCATATAATGATTTACGCATCCAAGCGCCATAAAATTTAAAAAAACTTTGATCCTTTCTAAACAAAGCAGAAATAAGAACAGCTCTAATATTTCGTTTGTTAAGCTCATTTAAATAATTAGGCCAAAACTCATATTTCACAAAAACCACCAATTCTGGATGGATGGTATTCAAAAAGGCATTCGCATTAAATTTGGTATCTAGAGGGAGGTATACAACTACATCTGCAATTGAAACTTGCTTCTTAATTTCATAACCTGAAGGTGAGAAAAAGCTCAATACAATTTTATGATTAGGGTTGTCACTTTTAATTTTTTCAAATACAGGAAGTCCTTGCTCATATTCTCCTAGGGAAGCACAATGAAACCAAATGACCTTGTCTTGAGTAGAAATAACGGCATTTAAACGATTGAAAGTCTCAGCTCTTCCTGTAACCCCTAGCATTAATTTGGCATTGAATCGCGCAATAATTTTAAGATGAAAGGCTGCAATGTACGTGAGTATGTTATATAGACTTTTCAAAGATTTTTATTTAAAGCTAAAATACACTTCTTTAAAATATATTCGTTGCTTAACGGGGATGAATTTTGTAATTTCGTCACCAATGAAATGACCTATAATAAATAGGTTATTCACTAAAATTTAATCGCGTGAAGAAAATACAAATGGTTGACCTTAAGGGTCAGTATGAAGAGATAAAAGACGAAGTAAATGCGTCAGTTATAAATGTTATTGAATCTACCGCTTTTATTAATGGACCGGAGGTGCATAACTTTCAAAAAAGTTTAGAAAATTATTTAGGGGTTAAGCATGTGATTCCTTGTGCAAATGGGACTGATGCTTTGCAAATAGCAATGATGGGTTTAGGGTTGAAACCCGGAGATGAGGTGATCACTGCCGATTTTACATTTGCAGCTACCGTAGAAGTGATTGCATTATTACAATTAACACCGGTATTGGTTGATGTGGAACCAGATACATTTAATATAGATGTAGATGCTGTTAAAAAAGCAATTACGCCAAAAACAAAAGCAATTGTGCCTGTACATTTATTTGGACAGTGTGCCAATATGGATGCAATCATGGAAATTGCTGAAGCATATAATTTATATGTTATTGAAGATAATGCCCAAGCTATTGGGGCAACATATACCTCCAAAGATGGAACTAAAACCAAAGCAGGAGCGATTAGTCATGTGGCCTCTACTTCATTTTTCCCGTCTAAAAATTTAGGTTGTTATGGTGATGGTGGTGCTATTTTCACAAATGATGATGATTTAGCGCATACCATAAGAGGAATTGTAAATCACGGTATGTATAAACGATATCATCATGACGTTGTTGGTGTGAATTCTCGTTTGGATTCTATTCAGGCTGCGGTTTTAAATGCTAAATTACCTCGTTTAGATAATTACTGCGATAAGCGTATAGCAGCTGCTAATAAATATGACGATGCATTTAAAGATCAGGAGCGCATAATTACTCCATTTAGAGAAGGTGGCAATGATAACCACGTGTTTCATCAATACACTTTAAAAATTAAAGATGCTGATAGAGATGCCCTCGCAGAGCATTTAAATGAAAAAGGGATTCCATGTGGGGTGTATTATCCAATTCCACTACACAATCAAAAAGCATATCAAGATGCACGATATAATGAAGCAGATTTTCCGGTGACGAATCAATTGGTTAAGGAAGTTATTTCTTTACCAATGCATACCGAACTCGATGATGAACAAATAGAATTTATTACACAAACAATTATAGCATTTGTAAATGGCTAAAATATTAGTAACAGGAGGATTAGGATTTATAGGTTCACACACCGTTGTAGAGCTGCAAAATAAGGGATTTGAAGTAGTGATTATTGACGATTTGTCAAACTCTTCAGAAGATATTTTAGATCGGATAGATGCCATAACAGGCATCATGCCAATTTTTGAAAAGTTAGATCTTAAAGACAAAACTAAAGTTCAGGGATTTTTTAAAGCCCATCAGGATTTGCAGGGTGTGATTCATTTTGCAGCAAGTAAAGCTGTTGGAGAGAGTGTTGAAAAACCATTGTTGTATTATGAAAACAATATAAACACTCTGGTTTATGTATTACAAGAATTGCAGCAACTTAAAACTGCTAATTTTATATTTAGCTCGTCATGTACGGTTTATGGTCAAGCCGATGAGTTGCCAATTACAGAAAATGCTCCAATAAAAAAGGCCGAATCACCTTATGGAAATACCAAACAAATTGGTGAAGAAATAATTCAGGACACCTGTTATATTACTGAAAATTTAAACGCCATTGCACTGAGATATTTTAATCCGATTGGTGCTCATGAAAGTGTAAAAATTGGAGAGCTTCCACTTGGGGTTCCACAAAATTTGGTGCCTTTTATTACACAAACAGCGATAGGAATTAGAGAACAATTATCGGTTTTTGGAGACGATTATCCAACTTCTGATGGCACCTGTATTCGCGACTATATTCATGTTGTGGATTTAGCAAAGGCTCATGTCATTGCTTTACAACGTTTAATTGAAGGAAAGAATACCTCTAACTATGAAACGTTTAATGTTGGGACTGGAACTGGAAGTACCGTATTGGAAGTTATAAAGTCCTTCGAGAAGATGTCTGGCCAAAAACTTAATTATAAAATAACTGATCGTAGAGCCGGTGACGTTATTTCGGCATATGCCAACACCTCAAAAGCAAATAATGAGCTAGGGTGGAAGGCTGAATTGACTTTGGATGATGGAATGGCATCTGCGTGGAAATGGGAACAAGAAGTTAGAAGTAAATAGCTATATTAGTCGTTAATTATAACTAACTAACGACACCATGAAAAAAACACTTTTTCTATTAGCTGTATTATTCTCTTTGGGGATTACTGCGCAAAACACATATTTGCATTGTGGCAAATTAATTGATACTAAAAACGGTAAAGTTTTAACCAATAAAACTGTTATTGTTTCTGGTAAAAAAATTCAATCTATTTTGAATGGGTTTGTAAACCCTAAATCATCAGGCGATACTGTAATCAACTTAAAAGATAAAACGGTGATGCCTGGCCTTATTGATATGCACGTTCATATTGAAGGCGAATCAAATCCCAAGAGATATCTAGAGCGATTTACTTCTAATGAGGCCGATGTGGCTTTTGGAACTTTGCGATTGGCTAAAGCTAATTTGATGGCTGGTTTTACCACCGTAAGAGATATGGGAGGAAGTGGTGTTAATATATCATTGCGAAACGCTATTGCACAAGGTAAAGTTATAGGGCCACGAATATTTACAGCAGGAAAAGCCATTGGAACAACCGGAGGTCATGCTGACCCAACTAATGGTATGCGTAAGGACCTCATGGGAGATCCTGGACCTCGTGAGGGCGTAATAAACAGTGCGGATGACGCAAAAAAAGCGGTTAGACAGCGCTATAAAGATGGTGCCGACGTTATTAAAATCACAGCGACTGGCGGAGTATTGAGTGTTGCTAAAAGCGGACAAAACCCTCAGTTTACTTTAGAAGAAATCAAAGCTATCTGTGAGACTGCAAAAGACTATGGGATGATTGTTGCAGCCCATGCTCATGGTGATGAAGGGATGAGGCGAGCCGTGCTTGGAGGTGTGACTACTATTGAACATGGCACATTAATGAGTGAAGCAACAATGGAGTTAATGATTGAACATGGCACCTACTATGTACCAACTATTATTGCTGGAAAAGAAGTCGTTAAGATGGCGAAAATCAAAGGATATTTTCCGGAAATCATTGTCCCTAAAGCCTTAGAGATTGGACCTAAAATTCAGGAAACATTTGCTAAAGCTTATAAAAAAGGAGTAAAGATTGCTTTTGGAACCGATGCTGGAGTTTTTGCACATGGAAAAAATGGTGACGAGTTTGGCTATATGGTTGAAGTTGGAATGCCAGCTATAGAGGCGATTCAGTCAGCAACAATTACCAATGCTAATGTATTGGGTGTTGGAGACGAATTAGGGCAAGTGTCAATAGGTTTTATCGCAGATATAATTGCGACGGATGACGACCCTACTAAAAATATTAGTACGATGTCTAATGTTTCTTTTGTTATGAAAGAAGGAAAAGTATATAAACAGTAAAAGGATTTATTTAAAGGAAAAAGCCCTTGATTATAATGTCAAGGGCTTTTTTATTTTATAATTTTGAACTTTCTTTTTTCTTTCGTTGAGAAAAGCTAGCCCAAAGGATCATGATCATTCCACTGGTTACAGACATGTCGGCAATATTAAATATTCCAGTTCTAAAAACGCCACCAAGATCAATATGCAAAAAATCAGTGACAGAACCGACCCTGACTCTATCGTATACATTTGCAAATCCCCCGCCAACAATACAGGCAAACCCTATAAGTGTGAGTTTATCTAATGATTTGTCCTTAAACATGTGTACTATTACAAGTCCCAATACAATTACAGGTAAAATAAGTAATAGAACTAATTTCAAAGTAGGGTTCAAATCACTTCCCATACCAAGAAATGCACCTTTATTTTCTACATTGTGCAAGGTTACGTAATTTCCGATAATTTCCGATTTACTACCAAAAATAACATTTGCTCTAACAATGATTTTAGAGATTTGGTCGATAGCAATATTGGCCACAATTAGGACAATAATTAGGGCAGAACGAGATAGTTTCATTTATACTTGAGTTTCATAAGCAGCAGACATTGTTTGTGCTTCTCTATTAATTTTTCGTACTAATCCTTGTAATACCTTACCTGGACCAACTTCGGTAAAATGAGTTGCCCCATCTGCTATCATTTGTTGTACAGATTGTGTCCAACGCACGGGAGCAGTAAGTTGAGATATTAAGTTTGCTTTTATTGCAGATTCATCAATGACTGCATTGGCAGTTACGTTTTGATAAATCGGGCAATTAGGTTTGCTGAACCTTGTATTTTCTATAGCAGCAGCGAGCTCTTCACGCGCAGGTTCCATTAAAGGAGAATGAAAAGCACCACCAACTGGGAGTACTAATGCACGACGAGCACCTTCGGCTTTAAGGGTTTCACAAGCTGTATTTATAGCTTCAATTTCCCCTGAAATTACAAGTTGCCCTGGACAATTGTAATTTGCAGCAACCACAATTCCTTGAGTAGTGCTACATACGTTTTCAACGACAGCGTCCTCTAATCCTAGAACAGCAGCCATAGTGCTTGGTTGAAGTTCACAAGCCTTTTGCATCGCTAAAGCACGTTGAGACACCAATTTTAAACCATCCTCAAAACTTAAGGAGCCATTAGCAACCAAGGCTGAAAATTCACCAAGAGAATGTCCTGCAACCATATCTGGTTTAAAGCTGTCACCCAATGTTTTTGCCAAAATTACAGAATGTAAAAAAATAGCAGGTTGTGTAATTTTGGTTTGCTTTAAATCTTCAGCAGTACCTTCAAACATCACATCCGTAATATGAAAATCTAGAATGTCATTTGCGTTTTCGAATAGCTCTTGTGCTAAGGGAGAGTTTTCATATAGGTCTAAACCCATTCCTGAAAACTGTGCCCCTTGACCTGGAAAAATATATGCGTTCATTGTATTTATATTTTATAACTGCAAAAATAGGAATATTTATAGTCTTTTGTAAGTAATAAATGAAAATGGATATGCATGGTTTTCATCTTTATCATGAAAGGTATTATGCGTCGTTTTCCACATGGTATTGTCTATTTTGGGGAAAAAGGTATCTGCTTCAAAGTTATGATGTACCCTGGTGAGTTCTATTTTGTCAGCGACTAGTAGCGCTTGTTTATATATTTCACCACCTCCAATAATATAAGCTTGTGAATCACTTTTTGATGCTTCTATGGCGTCAGTTAAAGAGTTTACGACAATAACTCCATCTGGAACAGTATAGTTTTCTTGTCTTGAAATCACAATATGTGTTCTATTTGGGAGTGGTTTAGGGAAACTTTCAAAAGTTTTACGTCCCATTATTATGTGGTGACCATTGGTCAAGGTTTTAAAACGTTTTAAGTCATCACTTAAATGCCAAATGAGTTGATTGTCTTTCCCAATAGCATCATTTTCTGCGGCAGCAACTATAATGGTTAATCCCCTGTTCCTTTTATGTGTTTTTTTTACTTCATTATAAGCAGCACTTTGAGCAATTAAAGTTTCCTCTTTAACAAATTGTTCTTTTAATTTATCGATGCGTTGTTGTTGCTGAGCGACTAACTTATCTAATTGTAGTTTCTCCCAGTTGGCTCCCATAAATTTATGGGTAATAAACACATAAAAAACGTGATAAATTAATATAAATAACCAGGCAAGTATGGCGAACACAAACCAGTTAATATCAAAGAATTTCACCTGTTCGCCAATACCTAACGTAAGATTTGCAAGAATAAAAAACAGGGATCCTATTAGGAAGATTACAAAATGGATATATAAACGTTTTTTTTGTTTAATACGCTTTTGAGCACTTTCAATGAGTTCTAGTTGCTCTGGGTCAATTTGTGGAGTGTTTTTCTTTTTTCCGAACATAAATCAGTTTCAATTTTCTTTTGTCAAATGTATAAACAATTTTTTTTAGAAACTTATTTATATATAAAGATTAAACACTTATCCTTAAAAAAACATGAAAAAGGAGCTTTGACCGTCAAAGCTCCTTTTGTTTTTTTTAGAATTGTTTATTTTTTAATAAATCGTTTTACCCCTTTTTTGCCATCCGAAGCGATTTCAATGAAGTACAGCCCCGATTGTAAATGACTGACATTTATTTGATTGTTTTTAAGCCTGCCGTTTAAAATTAATTGTCCCGTGACATTGTAAATATTAAAAGAAATGTCCTTACCAAGTGAAGCTGCTAATTCAATATTTAGAAGCTTAGAGGTTGGGTTTGGAAAAACTTTCATGGCGTCGGTTAATTCGTTGTCATTCACTCCTAAAGAAGAAGTAATTGTAGCCATAAACATGCCATTACCATGTGTTCCAATTAATAATTGGTTATCCGCAGGGCGGTAAGCCATTGCGCTCACTACTGCGTAACCAATTTGAGTTGGAGCTTCTCGTGTCCAATCCACACTCGTTGGATCTGAAGTGCTGTATAATCCTCTTGCTGTACCCACGAAGTACATTACTTCACCCGAAACTAATGTAATTGCGGCTGATCTAATGGAGTGCGCCGATAAATTACGTTCAACTAAAGTCCAAGTTGGTGAAGCATTTGTGGCATTAGTAGTTAAATAGATGTTGTTAATGCCATAGTTGGAATAGGTGGCTAATACAATGTCTCTATTGGTAGGGTGAATGGCTAACCCTGTTACTATGGTGGGTGCTGCTGTACTTGCAGTAGCGGGTGTAATATTGACGGCTCCAGTCAAATCAGTAGCGTTTTGAGGGTCATCTAATCTATAAATATGCCCTTCGTTACCACCCATCAAAAGGTAACTGGTACCTGCACTATATGTGCCTCTTGTTGTAGAGAATGTCTGGAACCATTCGTCAGTATCACCAGTTCCAAAACCAGTTGGTGAACCTAAGTTCGTCCAGGTTGCCGAAGTTGCACTGGTGGCGTCATTGGTTCTATATAATACCCCTTTCCCTGCATAGTAAAGTGCCTTATTATTATCTGGGTCCAAATAAAAATAAGTCACAAATTGACTAGCTGATCCGGCCGGTGTAATCAATGTCCATGTCGATGGACAGCTTCTATAGATAGGGCCGTTTTGGAAACCAACAAATAGAGGCAGACAAACATCGTCTCTAGAAACGGCAGCCGCAACTCCATCACCACTAAAAAAGCGAGTTTGTGTCGTTAAGTCTGGTTCGCCAAATCCCGTACCTCCAGAATTTGAGCCGTTGTCTTGAAGGCCACCAATCACTCTGTCCGATCCAGTTAGTGGATCAATGGCAACATGATAATATTGTTGTGTTTGGTAATTGTTGTTTAAGCTAGCCCAATCAACAGTTCCTGCTGTGACATCTGAGGTTCTGTGCACACCTCCATCGCTTCCAGTAAATAATACACTGCTATTGAATGGACTAAAAACTAGGGTATGAATATCTGGATGGTGTTCTACGCCTCCGGCTGTATTATAAATCGCATAGCTTGTAGGCGAGTTATAGCCGCCTATTCGAAGAAAATTTCCAGCAGCTGTGATGTCTGCTTTTTTATAAGCATTTGTTCCGCCAATAACTACAAAATTTTCATCATTTGGTTTGACACTTACGGCTAAATCATAACCGCCTTGAATAGCAAATGGGTCGTTCCCATCAGAGCAACCCACTTCATCAGGAAGTTTACTTGAATAATTAGTATAGGTCGTGTTTGATTGATTCCACATCCATAAGTTAGCTTCTGGAGCAGGTGATGAATTACAATCTGAAGTGGTGCCATTATCAAATAATACATAAAGTTTACTTTCATTAGAAGGCGCTAAGGCTATCACAACTCTTCCAGCAGGTGTAAATGAGGCTGTATTATTTCGTGCCCAACCTGATTCGCCATTTGCAGAAGACCAAACCCCTTTTGTTGTAGCATCACAGTTGCCTGAAAAGCCAGCATAGACACGTCCTCCAGATGTTATCACTACATCGGTATGTTTATTTGTGCTAATTGAACCATTGGTGATTTGTGTGGACCATGTGGAAGTTCCAAGATCAAATCTTTTAAGCTGTCCTGCTACCGCAGCGAAGAGATCGCCAGTAGTTGGATGGACTGCAAGCCTGAATATAATATCAAAAAACGAATCATAAGACTCTTGCGTTGAATTAGTCCCTGTGAGTTGAGTCCAGGTAACACCGCTATCTGTAGATTTCCAAATCCCCCGACCTAAATAAAAAGACCCTAGACTTGCTGTATTTCCATTCGCTTCACCTGTCCCATAATACCAAGTGCTTGCAAATCCAGTTCTTGGATCCTGCACAATACTAGTTACATTATGGATTTCACCACTAGATGATACTTTAGTCCAACTCGCTCCGCCGTCGGTAGTCCTAAAAACACCACTACTTACGCCACCAGAGATTATTGTATTTCCAGTATTGTCGCTTCTGTCTACAACTATACTCCTAGTTCTGCCGCCTAAATTACTAGGGCCTCGATTAACGTAAGATGTGCCTAATACTCGTGCATTAGAACCTGTATCAGCACGTAACTTTGCTTTAACCGCTTGCTGTTTTTCTAATTGTTTTTCTATTAAAGGAATTTCTCCGGTTTGTGGATTTACCTGAAAGTTGTATTCGTGTAACACCCTGGCTTCGTGAAATTTTGCCTTTTCTTCAGGCGTTTTTTTGGTCTCATTTTGCTCAAAGCTGCTCACCTGGATTTCAGCTTTTTTTATGGGCTGTTCAGAATCGTTTATAGCTATTTTATAAATTATAAAAGCGAATAGTGCAACGGCACTGATGCGTAGAAGTTTTTTCATTATGCTAAGAGTTATGTCGTTAACTTAAAAAGATGATAATTAACTACCAAGATAAAGATTTTAAGTCTAAACAAAAAACAGTAAATAACAATTATGGAAATCCTTAAATACGAGAACTAACAAATGCTATTAAAATAGCGCATAAGTTAATGTAACCTAGATGATTCGTAATTTATTACACCGCAACTTTCCCTTTAATATGTGGATGTGGATTGTAATCTACAAGGGTGAAATCTTCAAAGTTAAATTCAAAAATATCTTTGATTTCTGGATTCAAAATCATTTTAGGCAATGGCTTTAAATCTCGGGATAATTGAAGTTCTAATTGTTCATAATGATTAGAGTAAATATGTGCGTCTCCAAAGGTGTGAATAAATTCACCGGCTTGGTACCCACAAACTTGGGCCATCATCATAGTGAATAGGGCGTAAGAAGCAATGTTAAAGGGAACCCCAAGAAATATGTCTGCACTACGTTGATAGAGTTGGCAGGATAACTTTCCATCGGCTACATAAAACTGAAAGAAGGCATGACAAGGTGGTAGGGCAGCTTTACCATTTGCTACATTCTCACTAAACGAAACAGAGGTGTCTGGTAGCACCGAAGGATTCCAAGCCGAGACCAGCATGCGTCTACTATTTGGGTTTGTTTTTAAAGTTTGAATGATTTCTTTAATTTGATCAATATCATCACTGTTCCAATTACGCCACTGGTGTCCATATACCGGCCCTAAGTCGCCATTCTCATCTGCCCAATCATTCCAGATTCTTACGCCATTATCGGTTAAATAATTAATATTGGTATCGCCTTTTAAAAACCAAAGCAATTCATAAACAATAGATTTTAAATGCAATTTTTTAGTGGTAACCATTGGAAAGCCATCACTTAAATCGAAACGCATTTGATGTCCGAAAACACTTTTTGTACCGGTTCCCGTGCGGTCCCCTTTATCGTTTCCGTTTACTAATACGTGCTTAACTAAGTCTAAATATTGCTTCATGATCTGTTCGATTTCAGAAAATAAAAATAAAAAAATAGGGCTGAATCTAAACGAATCAGCCCTTGTTTTATATAAAAGTTATTAACTATTTAGCCAATTATCATTCCCGCAATTGTCGCTGAAATTAAAGAAGCAATTGTTCCACCAATCAGGGCTTTCATTCCAAATTCTGATAATACTTTTCGTTGTCCTGGAGCTAAAGATCCTATCCCTCCAATTTGAATACCAATAGACGCGAAATTCGCAAAGCCACATAGCATATAGGTTGCCATGATAATAGATTTGTTATAGGTTAAATGTACACTGTTTGCTACATCCTTTAAGCCAGCTAGTTGAATGTAACCCACAAACTCACTTGCTGCCAGTTTAATTCCTAAAAGCTGTCCCATCAATGCCATGTCTTCTTTGGCAACACCTATAAGCCACATTAGGGGCGCAAAAAGGTATCCTAGAATAAATTCCAGTGATAAGCCATCATAAACAGTATTTGCAGCAATGATCTCATTTAATGAAGTAAAATGCCAATCAATGTTTAAAGCTGCAATGGTAATCCCGTCAAAACCGGCAATACCACCTAATATTCCATTCGCCATTGCAATAAAAGCCATAAACACTAAAAGCATAGCCCCGACATTAACCGCTAGTTTTAGGCCTTCTGTAGTCCCATTGGCAATAGCATCTAAAAGGTTATTTCCTATTTTTTCAGAAGAGACTTCGACCTCAGTTTTTATAGATTCGGTTTGTGGAAATAATATTTTTGAAACTACAATAGCACCAGGAGCAGCCATTACTGAGGCAGCTAATAAATGCTTAGCATAAAACAATTTTAAGACTTCATCATCACCACCTAAAAACCCAATGTATGCAGCTAATACAGCTCCTGCAACGGTAGCCATACCACCGATCATTACCAAAAGCATTTCAGATTTATTCATTTTCTCCAAATAGGCTTTTATAAGTAATGGAGCTTCTGTTTGTCCTAAGAAAATATTCCCGGCAACACTTAAACTTTCGGCGCCTGAGATCTTTAATAATTTTGATAACATCCAAGCCAAACCTTTTACGGCTTTCTGAATAAGTCCTAAATAAAATAAAACTGAAGTTAATGCTGAAAAGAATAAAATGGTTGGTAATACTTGAAAAGCAAAGATGAACCCGAAGGTATCCATATCAACGACAAGACCTTCAAATAAAAATTGACTACCAGCTCTAGTAAAGTCTAATATATTGATGAAAATTTTACCAATAAATTCAAAAACCGATTGCACAAATGGTACTTTCAAAACACAGATGGCAATGAGTAATTGAATAGAAACCCCTATTCCAACAGTTCTCCAATTGATCGCTTTTCTATTACTACTAAAGAGAAAGGAAATAAAAAGAAGAGAGATCATTCCCAAAATACCTCGCCATAAACCATTAAATGAGAATCCTTGACTAGGAGTAATGGCGTTGCTAGAATCTGAGGGACCAATCACAGTTTCGTCTAGTAATTTTACTGGTTTAAATCTATAGGTAATGTCTTTTTCGGTAAATACTAATGTAGAATCAGTGAGTTCAGATATTTTATATTTCCGAATAGTATCGGTTGGTTGATTATAGTAAAATACAAGAAGGTTATTTTGATAGATATAATCTCCTGAAGCCTTTAGGTTATTTTTTGCTTCTAGTGAATAGGTAAATTCTCCTTTATTAAATTCTAAAAGATCAATATTAGAGTTAATGGAGAAGAGCTGTTCTCCAGCATTATTTTGAATGGCTTCAAATTGCCATTTTTTTTCGAGGTCTTGAGCAAATATTGAGTTGATTCCAAAAAAAATAGCTGTGATAGCCAGTAAAATTTTTCTCATAATAAAGCGGTATTATCGTTTAGATATTTCGTCTCTTACTCGAGCAGCAGTTTCGTAGTCTTCGTTGTTAACTGCGTCCTCCAACATTTTATTAAGTTCTTCTATGGTTTTACTTTTAAAATCACTGTTAGAAACTTTTGTTTCAATTTCTTCAGCTAATATCTCATCCATTAAAATATTGTCTTCTACTTCATCTTCTTTTTTAGGATTTACTTTTAAGTAGATCCCAGCTTTATCCAATATGTTTTTATAGGTGAAAATTGGTGCTTGAAAACGAAGTGCTAATGCAATGGCATCACTTGTTCTAGCGTCTATAATTTCCTCGATTTTATCACGTTCACAAATTAAACTGGAGTAGAATACTCCATCTACAAGCTTATGAATAATGACTTGTTTAACAATAATATCAAATCTATCTGAAAAATTCTTGAATAAGTCGTGAGTTAGAGGTCTTGGAGGTTTGATTTCTTTTTCTAAAGCAATTGCAATAGACTGAGCTTCAAAAGCACCAATGACAATTGGTAATTTTCGGTCACCATCTACTTCGCTTAATATCAGTGCATAAGCACCATTTTGCGTTTGACTGTATGAAATTCCTTTTATGTTAAGACGAACTAAACTCATAGTATTTAAAACACAAAGAACTGTTTAAATTAGGACTTTACCAACTGCTGTACGCAGATTTAAGTTGAATTCTCCACAATTTTCGCTCAAAGCGAAAAAATATGGATAATCCGTATTATTGTAAAGCGTGATTTAAACAGTTCTTTAATATTTACAAGTTAAAAAAATTATGCGTTCTGTGCTTTAAATTCTTTTAATTTTTCAATGAGTTGAGGTACAACTTCAAATGCATCTCCTACAACACCGTAATCTGCGGCCTTAAAGAAAGGGGCTTCTGCATCGGTGTTTATGACAACCTTTACTTTAGAAGCATTTATCCCTGCTAAATGTTGAATGGCTCCAGAGATACCAATGGCTATGTATAAATTCGATGCTACAGGTTTTCCTGTTTGTCCAACGTGCTCACTATGTGGTCTCCAACCTAAATCAGATACTGGTTTTGAACAGGCTGTTGCTGCACCCAATACCTCGGCTAATTCTTCGAGCATTCCCCAGTTTTCAGGGCCTTTTAATCCTCTTCCTCCAGAAACAACAATGTCGGCATCTGCAATAGATACTTTGTCTGTAGCTTTATCTATTGACTGAACAGTAACATTTGAGCTTGTAATACTAGGCGAAAATTCTTCAGAAGTAGTACTTCCTAAATTTTCTACTAAACCAAATGAATTATTGGAAACACCTACTATCTTTATAGGGGTATTGATTTCTGTAAAGTTAAAAGCTTTGTTTGTGAAAGCGGAACGTTTTACTGTAAATGGTGATGTACTTGTTGGCGCTTCAACAACATTTGATGCATAACCAGCATTCAATCCTACAGCTAATAATGGGGCCAAATATTTACTATCGGCACTGGAGCTAATCACAATTATTTGCGCCGCTTCTTTTTCAGCTGCCTGTTTTATAATGTCTGCATAGACCTTGGCATTAAATCCTTCATTATGCGTTACATTTAACACTTTGTCAACGCCATAGTTTCCTAATTCGGAAGCATCATTAGCATTAAAAGTTACTGCCGTTACTGTTGTTCCCATTTGGTTGGCAACTGCTTTTGCGTAAGAAGCAACTTCGAGGGCTATTTTTTTAAATCTTCCTTGTTCTGATTCTGTATATACTAAAATGGACATAAAAATTTTGTTTTAAAATTTTTCCCTGAACTTGATTCAGGAACTTTTTATCTTTAATTTCAAAAGATTCCGAAGCAAGTTCGGAACGAGTTCGTCAATGACTAAATCACTTTAGCTTCGTTATGAAGTAAGCTTATTAATTCATCTAAATTATCTGGCGACACCAATTTCACAGCACCTCTGGGAGCTGGTTTTTCAAATTTAACTGAATTAGTTTCAGTAATTGCGTCAACTGGCTCAACAATATTTAAAGGCTTTTTTCTTGCCATCATTATGCCGCGCATGTTTGGAATACGTAAATCACTTTCTTCAACCAGTCCTTTTTGTCCTCCTATTACAAGAGGAAGTGTTGTAGAAAGGGTTTCTTTTCCACCATCAATTTCTCTTGAAGCTGTAACTGTGTCTCCATCAATATCCAGACTAATACAATTATTCACGAAATTAGCACCAGTTAATCCGGCGATCATACCAGGCACCATTCCGCCATTGTAATCAATAGATTCGCGACCAGCAATAACTAAATCATAAGCGCCATCTTGAACCACTTTAGCAAGTTGTTTTGCGACAGCGAAACCATCTGTGGCAGGATTGTTTATACGAATTGCAGCATCTGCTCCAATAGCAAGTGCTTTACGTAAAGTTGGTTCAGTTTCAGAGCCTCCTACGTTAACAACATCTACAGAAGCGCCTTGTTTTTCTTTAAACCACATGGCTCTTGTTAGTCCAAATTCGTCATTCGGATTAATAACAAATTGTACGCCATTTGTGTCAAATTTCGTGTCCCCTTCTGCAAAATTTATTTTAGAAGTAGTATCAGGAACATGACTAATGCACACTAATATTTTCATTTTATTTTAGTTTATGTTTTTGAGCTTACGAAGGTAATCAAATTTCTAAATATTTCCTATGCATGCATAGGAAATATTTACTTCAAAGATTAGCTGATATTTTTTCAAATATTGTTATTTTTGCTGTTCTTATAAAACTTAGGAAATGAAGACAATTCAGTTTAGAGAAGCCATTTGCGAGGCGATGAGTGAAGAAATGCGCAGAGATGAAAGTGTTTACTTAATGGGCGAAGAGGTTGCCGAGTACAATGGTGCCTATAAAGCTTCTAAAGGAATGCTTGATGAGTTTGGAGCTAAACGTGTGATAGATACTCCTATTGCTGAACTTGGTTTTGGAGGCATTGCTGTAGGATCTACCATGACTGGGAATAGGCCTATTGTTGAGTATATGACATTTAACTTCTCTTTGGTTGGTATTGATCAAATAATAAATAATGCAGCAAAAATCAGACAAATGTCTGGTGGACAATTTAAATGTCCAATTGTTTTTAGAGGGCCAACAGGTTCTGCTGGTCAATTAGGGGCCACACATTCTCAGGCTTTTGAAAGTTGGTTTGCTAATACGCCTGGACTTAAAGTTATTGTACCGTCAAATCCGTATGATGCTAAAGGCTTATTAAAAGCGGCTATTCGTGATGACGATCCAGTAATTTTTATGGAGAGTGAACAAATGTACGGTGATAAAGGTGAGGTTCCTGAAGGGGAATATATTGTGCCAATTGGTGTTGCCGATATTAAAAGAGAAGGAACGGATGTTACTATTGTATCTTTTGGTAAGATTATAAAAGAAGCATATAAAGCTGCAGATGAGTTAGAAAAGGAAGGGATTTCTTGTGAAATTATAGATTTGAGAACTGTTCGTCCTTTAGATTATAAAACGGTTTTAGAATCTGTTAAGAAAACAAATAGATTGGTGATTTTAGAAGAAGCATGGCCTTTTGGAAATGTGTCTACAGATATTGCATACCAGGTACAATCTCAACTATTTGATTATTTAGATGCGCCAATTATAAAAATTAATACAGCCGATACGCCAACACCATATTCTCCAGTTTTACTGGCAGAATGGTTACCTAACAGTAGTGAGGTGGTGAAAGCAGTAAAAAAGGTGATGTATAAATAAGATAAACAGAACTTTTACGTTATATAAACTTCATTAGCACGATTGTTGATGAAGTTTTTTTTATTAAACATGAAGCATAAATTATTACTTGTTGTTTTTTTCTTAGGAATATGTACCGTAATAGGGCAAACTAAGGTTAGTGGACATGTTATGGATTCAAATAATGAACCCGTATCCTTTGCTAATGTCATTTTCAAAAACTCGTCGGAAGGAACCATAACAAACGAAAATGGAAGGTTTTATCTGGAATCTGATGAAAACTGGGAATCCTTAGTGATTTCATTTATAGGTTACGAAACCTTGGAAGTTACACTGGAGAAAAAAGTAACATACAATTTAGAGTTTACGCTTAATGATACGGCAGATCAATTAGATGCTGTTATGATTGTAACGGGGAAGCAATCCAAAAAAAATAATCCAGCCATAGATATTCTACGTAAAATATGGGCGCATAAGCGGAAAAATGGATTGAAGCAATTCAAGCAATACGAATATGATAAATATGAAAAAGTAGAGTTTGATATTAATACAATTGACAGTGCTCTAATAAAGAGTAAATTATTTAGAGGGATGGAATTTGTGTTTAATCAGGTTGATACATCCAGAGTTACCGGGAAAACCTATTTGCCAATGTTTATTAATGAAGCCGTGTCTAAAGTATATGGTGATAATAATTTAAATAAAGAAAAGGAAGTACTCGAAGGAAATAAAAATTCAGGATTTAATGATAATCAAGTAATCATTGACTTTGTTGGTGATTTATATTCCGATTATAATATATATGATAATTACCTGAAGTTTTTTGATAAAAGTTTTGTGAGCCCTTTATCGAGAACGGGTATTAGTACCTATAACTATGTCTTATCGGATAGTGCATTTATAGACAATAAGTGGTGTTACAACATTATTTATTATCCCAGGCGTAAAAACGAACTCACGTTTAAGGGAGATTTTTGGGTAAATGATTCAACTTATGCCTTAAAAGAAATCAACCTTCAAGCGACTAAGAGTGCCAATATAAATTGGGTGAAAGAAATTTATATAGAACAAGAGTTTGAAGTGTTAAACGATTCTTTGTTTCTCGTTAAGAGAGACTATATGATGTCTGACTTTGCTTTTAGTAAAAAGGAAAAGTCTAGAGGTGTTTATGGTAAGCGTACTACTTTATTTAATAATTATGCATTCGATGTAGAAAAAGATAAAAAGTTCTATGATGAAGAAGTGTATTATTACGACAAAGATGTTTATGATCGAGGAGATGAATTTTGGGATACAAATCGCTTAGAAAAACTTAGTAAAGATGAACGAGGTGTATATAAAATGTTGGACACGCTAAAGACCGTAAAGAAATTTAAACGATTATATAATTTAGGAAGTATTTTGTCTTCTGGTTATATAGAGTTTAATAGATTGCCGTTGGACTATGGTCCAATTTTCTCAACTTTTGGTTTCAATGAAGTTGAAGGAACACGACTGCGAACTGGTGTAAGAACTTATTTTGGCCGAAATGATTTATGGCGTTTGGAAGGATTTTTAGCTTATGGATTTAAAGACGATAAATTTAAATATGGCATTTCTGGTAAATGGTTGTTAGACAAAAAGAATAGGCTTATAATTTCTGGAGGTAATCGACGTGATGTGGAACAAATTGGAGCAAGCCTTACTACATCTACCGATGTTTTAGGAAGAAGTCTAGCGTCTTCGTCCGTGGTAGGAACTGGGACAAATGATAAGCTAACCTCGATAAGTCTTACCAGTGCCGCTGTTGAATTGGAACCCTGGCGTAATGTGGTGATGAGGCTTGGTGGTAGCTATAGAACTTTAGCTTCGGCATCACCAACATTTAGCTTGGATTATAATGATCTAGATTCAGATACAGGGGTGTCTTCTGAAATAAAACAATTTGAAACATCGTTTTCAATTTCCTATTTCCCAAAACGAAAAATGACTGGGTTTGGTGTTGAAAGGTATGAAGCTAATGATGATTTTGCTCGAATATTTGCGCAAGTTAGTATTGGTGATAAGAGCATGTTTAATAGTGATTTTGATTATACTAAAGTGCAATTCTCATATATTCAACCTTGGCAAATTGGTGGTTTTGGAAGGCTTTATTCTACAATTGAAGCAGGTAAAACTTTTGGAGAGGTCCCTCTAGGCTTATTGAGTGTTGTTCCTGGGAACCAATCTTATTTTTCGATTTATAATACCTTTTCACAGCTTGATTATTATGAATTTGTGACTGACACCTATGCTTCATTGCATCTAGAGCATCATTTTAATGGACGAATATTTTCTAGAATTCCACTATTGCGAAAATTAAATTTACGTGAAATTATAAGTATTCGTGGAGTTTGGGGGGAGTTGTCTCAAGAAAATATAGCGCTAAGCACAACTAACAATCTAAATAATATTCCTTTGATTGCACCCAATAATAAAGTGTATTGGGAATACAGTTTGGGGGTAGGTAATATTTTTAAAATTTTCCGTTTAGATTTTAATTTTAGAGGAAACTATCTCGATAACCCAGGCGCTAGAAAATTTGGTGTGACAGGTACCTTTGGTTTTCATTTTTAAAACCATCGAAGACGAGAATATCGAGTGGTATATTTAAAATGAAGACCTACTTTTTATTCTCTTTTCAATAGGCTTAAGTTTTTAAGCGGCATTGTTTTCAATTTCAGTTTTTAGCCATTCAAACCATTCTCCAGCAGCGGGGTTTCGGTCATCACGCCATTCTTGAATCCATATGTCTAGCTTCTTCCAAACCACTTGAATAACACCACCAACAAGATCATCTACAACATCAAATGAAATTAATTTTCGCTTTACCATGAGCCCTGTACTTTCAAAAAAAGAATGTACCAAGTATGCATAATTGTCCATTTCTGGTTTTGAAGCTCTTAATTTTTTTGGTTTAACATGATCAGGCATAAATTGTATTTCGTTCAGAGCATTTGTGAATTCAGGGGTACGCCAGGCACTGAATAATTCAAAAACAGCCATCTCTTTGCGTTGTTTTTTGTTTTGTTTAACCTGAATAATCGCAATAATAATTCCCACTGTAATAGCCAAATTACCTATTAATTGGGCTATAATTAAAGAAGTTTGTGTTTCCATAATTTCATTTTTTATGATAAAATTTAAACTGCCAATACTTAAGTAGTTGTACTTTTTTAAGATAAATGAGGGCGGAATTTTTGGAAGACTATATTAGATAACTAAGATCGTATATATTTCTCACAAAGTCAAGCGCTTTTTAGTTGCCCATACTTAAACAGTTACGTATCTTTGCGCCCCGAAAAAGAGGTAAAATATGAGTGAGAAAAAGGAAATCACTTTTGATGTATTAATTGAAATACCAAAAGGAAGCCGAAATAAATACGAATACGATTTTGTATTAAATAAAATTAGATTTGACAGGATGTTATTTTCATCAATGATGTACCCTGGTGATTATGGATTTATTCCAGAAACTTTAGCGTTAGATGGAGATCCTTTAGATGTTTTAATAATGGGGACTGAGCCAACTTTCCCAATGTGTGTTATGGAAGTAAAGCCAATAGGTGTATTTCACATGGCTGATGAAAAAGGACCAGATGAGAAAATTATTTGTGTACCTGTTTCAGACCCAATCTGGAGTCAGAAAAATGATATTAGCGATTTAAACCCACACAGAGTAAAAGAGATTACACACTTTTTTGAAGTATATAAGGACTTAGAAGAGAAGAAAGTTGATGTTGGTGGTTGGGGAAATAGAGAAGAAGCTATAAAGATAGTTAACCAATGTATTGAAAGACATGATAAAAGCGATCATAAAAAGAATCGCACATTCACAATATAAGCTGAAATATATTTTCAAATCAAAGCCACTTTTTAATAAATAGAAAGTGGCTTTTTTTATCTACCATATTTTGTTATTTTTAGCGCATTCAAAAAATAACTAAATAAA